>JBQMRQ010000023.1:0-31189 GCA_052174535.1 Arsenophonus sp. NC-WZS1-MAG3
CAGATTCAATATCTTTACCTAATTCATTACGCATTGCACGAATACGGCCATACTCAAAACCACACAATACAATATCACCTTTATTAAGAGTGCCTTCTTGAACTAAAATCGTAGCAACCGAACCACGGCCTTTATCTAGATAAGACTCGATAACAACACCACTTGCCATACCAGTACGAACCGCTTTCAGTTCTAATACTTCAGCTTGCAATAAGATTGCCTCTAATAATTCATCAATGCCTGTTCCTTTTTTAGCAGATACATTGATAAATTGATTTTCACCACCCCACTCTTCAGCCAAAATACCATATTGCGACAACTCATTTTTTATACGATCAGGATCAGCTTCATGCTTATCAATTTTATTAACTGCAACAACAACGGGCACATTAGCAGCTTTGGCATGCTGAATTGCTTCTATCGTTTGAGGCATAACACCATCATCTGCTGCAACAACTAAAACAACAATATCCGTTGCTTTAGCACCACGTGCACGCATCGAAGTAAATGCAGCATGTCCTGGTGTATCTAAAAAGGTAATCATACCTTTATCTGTTTTAACATGATAAGCACCTATGTGCTGCGTGATACCACCGGCTTCATCCGATGCAACTTTAGTTGAACGAATATAGTCAAGTAATGAGGTTTTACCATGGTCAACATGCCCCATGATCGTAACAACTGGCGCTCGAGGTTCTGCAATTGCTTCACCTGTATCACGATCATTTAAAATTGCTTCTTCCAGCTCATTTTCACGCCATAAAATAACTTTATGCCCCATCTCTTCTGCTACAAGTTGTGCTGTTTCTTGATCAACAATCCGATTAATAGTTACCATCGCACCCATTTTCATCATGGTCTTGATAACTTGGGAACCTTTAACTGCCATCTTATTTGCTAATTCAGCTACCGAGATAGTTTCGCCAATAACAACATCACGGTTAATAACCGTGACCGGTTTTGTAAAACTTTGATGTAATAAACTGGATTTTTTCTGTTTACCTTTGATTTTATTGGTGCGGCCAACTGCTCGCTCTGCTTCGCGATCAGCTTTCTCAGAATGTTTATTATTTTTTTTCTGCCGAGTAGCCTTCCCTCCTCGATTTCGAACTCGACGGCCTTCTTCTTGAGCATCATTTTCATCTTCTGCTTCACGAGCATGACGAGAAGTTGTGGTATGATAATCTATATTATCTTCCACTTCATCATCACTACTCCAACTCTTGGAGTTTTCCTCTGCCATACGACGAGCTTCTTCAGCAACCCGTTTAGCTTCAGCTTCGATTTTACGTTGCATTTCTTCTTCAGCTTTACGTTTAAGCTCTATTGCCTCAGTTTCACGACACTGTTTTTTAGTATAAGCAGTTAAATATTGATTAGCTTTAGCTGTTTTTTGCTTATTTTTATTTTGCTTTATTTTCTCTTTTTCAGCTACTTCATATTTTTCTTTTTTTTCTGTTTCATGCTTCACTTGTTCTTTAGCTTTCGTGTTTTCTAAGGAAAAGCGATCAATATATATGTGTTTTTTACGAACTTCAATATTGACTGATTTACTTTTCCCGCCAGCACTCGGTACACTTAATATGGTACGAGTTTTTCGCTGTAGTGTTAATTTGCCAGTTTGATTACCTATCGTTCCATCCTCACGATTTAAGTGTGCAAGTAAAGTTTCTTTCTCATTTTGAAAAACAGGATCATTTTCAGTTTTTTTTATTCCAGCATCAGCAAACTGCTGTACCAAGCGTTCAACTGAAGTTTGAACCTCTGCTGCCAATGATTTTACAGTTTCATCTGCCATTCTGTTCCTTCCTGCTACAAATTATTTTGGATCGTTGCCAAACCAGCAAATATTGCGTGCAGCCATAATAATTTCACCAGCCTGTTTATCATTTAGCCCTTCTTCAATATCTCTCAGATCATCGATTCCCTGCTCAGCAAGATCTTCTAATGTAGATATACCATGAGAAGCTAGGTTCTTTCCTAAAACATAATTCATACCTAGTAGATTTAACAGATCCTCAGTTGGCTTATTATTAGCCATACTTTCTTTTTGAGCTAATTTTAATGTTGTCAGCGCCGCTTTCGCTTTTTTACGCAAAACTTCAATCGTTGTTTCATCAAGACCTTTAATTTCTAATAGTTCGTTGATTGGTACATAAGCTAATTCTTCTAATGTAGAAAAACCTTCTTCAACTAAAGAAGTAGCAAATTCCTCATCAAGATCAAGATGCTTAACAAAAGTATTAATAGATGCATCTGCTTCTTCTTGATGTTTAGCCTCAAGTTCTTCTGCTGTCATTGTATTTAATTCCCATCTGTCATCTCTACGATGTTTCTTCAGTAACTGAGAAGCTAAGCGAACATTTTGTCCATTGCGGCCAATTGCCTGAGCCAAATTACTACTTTCAACGGCAACATCCATCGTACATTTATCTTCATCAACAACAATAGAAACAACATCAGCTGGTGCCATCGCATTAATTACAAATTGTGCAGGATTATCATCCCATAGAATAATATCAATACGCTCACCACCAAGTTCGTTTGATACTGCTTGCACTCTTGCGCCACGCATCCCAACACAAGCGCCTACTGGATCAATACGTTTATCATTTGTCTTTACAGCAATTTTTGCCCGAGATCCTGGGTCACGAACGGCAGCTTTAATTTCAATAATTTCTTCACCGATTTCAGGTACTTCTATGTGAAATAATTTCACTAACATTTCAGGACAAGAACGGCTAACAAACAGTTGTGCTCCACGCGCTTCTGGGCGTACATTGTATAATAGACCACGTACACGGTCACCTAGTCGAAAGTTTTCACGTGGTAACATATCTTCCCGTAAAATTACTGCTTCGGCATTATTACTTAAATCCAATGTAATATTTTCACGGTTAACTTTTTTTACTACCCCGGTAATAATCTCACCTTGTTGTTCACGAAATTGCTCAACAACCATTGCTCTTTCAGCTTCACGTATCTTTTGAACAATAACCTGTTTTGCAGTTTGAGTGGTAATACGGTCAAACGTTACAGACTCTATTTGATCCTCTACATAATCGCCTGATTTTATCTCTGAATCTTCAAATTTTGCTGCATCTAAAGTAATTTCACGTGTTGGCTTTATGACTTCTTCAACTACCAACCAACGTCGAAATGTATCAAAATCTCCAGTTTTACGATCAATGTTAACGCGAATATCAATTTCTTGTTCATATTTTTTTTTAGTAGCTGTTGCTAATGCTGTTTCAAGTGCCTCAAAGATTTTTTCGCGAGGAAGCGATTTTTCATTAGAAACCGCTTCCACAACAGCCAGAATTTCTTTATTCATCCTAGTTGCCTCATTAGCTTTATTAAAAGTGGGGGTACCAGGTTAGCTTTCTGGATGTTTTTAGTGCAAACATTTTGTCCTTGCCATCCACAGTAACCATAATTATGTTGTCATCAACAGCTTTAATTATACTTGCCATTTACAACGATTCTATATTGCTATTCTTAATGTTAAATTCACTTATTTAAAAAATAAAACGCTGATAGCGTGTAACAATAAAGAGCGAATGATCAAGTCCTAGTGAAGATATTTCCAGAGGTTATATAGTTTTGAGACCGGATTTTTAATATTTAGTACTGCATTGACATGGCGGCTAACATCACCACAATCATCAACAGTAATATCATTTTTATTATCAATATAAATGCCTAACGTCGAAAATCGTGTTGGAATAAAACTTCAGATAAACAAATTCAAAATCTAGAGCTTTCTACTGGTACCTGTGAAATCATCGATATTAATTTTTAATGTGGATAAAATCCCATTTCCAGATATAAAAAAGGTTAAAAGCCCAGTAATTCTGTTTTAAATAACAGAAAACCCCGAAAACCGGGGTTTTATCAACTGGACCCTATAATACTGCTAGTAGGTTTAGGTGTTAACCCCCCTGACTCAGTACTCTTTTAATACGAAGATAATTCAATAAAACGCTGAAATACTTCATAATCTAAAAAGTGGTTGCGGGAGCCGGATTTGAACCGACGACCTTCGGGTTATGAGCCCGATGAGCTACCAAGCTGCTCCATCCCGCGTTCGGAAATTTTGCAATATTACGCTGATAATATATGAAATGCAAGTTATCTTTGATATATGGTGCCGAGAACGGGATTTGAACCCGTATACCTTGTTTTGATAGGTACTACCACCTCAAGGTAGCGTGTATACCAATTTCACCACCTCGGCAATATACACCAGTAAGGAAAATTTTTTAATACTACCTCACTACACAAGCTTTTGTTTAATTAATGAGGAATATCGTTTGTTGCTGCTACAGGCGCTGTAGGGACTTCTCTTCCTGTTGATTTCTCAGCTTTAACAGGTTTACTAATGTTTTCCCATTTACTTCTAGTCACACTTTTATTAATGCTTAAATTACCTAAAATTAAGCTGATAATAAAGAATAATGTTGCAAAGATAGCCGTCATCTGTGTCATAAAATTACCTGATCCTGATGAACCAAATAATGTTGTAGAAGCACCTGCACCGAATGAAGCTCCTGTATCAGCACCTTTTCCTTGCTGCAGTAAGACCATACCAATCAGCGTAATTGAGACTAACAAAAAGATAACTAAAAGGATTATGTACATAGTTAACTACCTGTTTGAGAATAAAATTTGGAATAACCCATTTACTACTACTTATTCCATAAGTAGTTACTTTAAAAAAGTAGTTTTGAACATTAACTAAATTTTAGTTAAAAAGCAAGATTATTTTTATCTTATTTTTGCACTTTATTTTTAAAAAATAAAAAACATTATTTTCCGAATTCAGTTGGAAAAATAATTTAATACTTACTTAAGTATTAGATTTTTTATAAAAATAGTGTATTTTACTTATTTGATTGCATTGGCGATGCAATTAGCCATTGCCGTAACCTGGTTTTCATTCTCACCTTCCACCATAACGCGAATTAAAGGCTCAGTACCTGATTTACGTAATAAAACTCGTCCTCTACCTGCTAGTTTATTTTTTACTTGATTTACTATATTTAAAACATCTTTTTTATCCAATGGATTATGATCACCGGAAAAACTTACATTTACCAATGCCTGAGGCATCAATTTAATTTCTCTGCAGAGATCATAAAGACTCATATGATTACGGATCATCGCACTTAGAACTTGTAAGGCAGCAATAATACCATCACCTGTTGTACTTTTATCTAATAAAATAATGTGCCCTGAATTTTCAGCACCTAGTCGCCATCCTTGCTCTTGTAATTTTTCGAGAATATAACGGTCACCGACTTTTGCCCGAATAAAAGGTATATCCAATTGTTGTAGGGCTAATTTTAACCCAGTATTACTCATTAAGGTGCCAACAACACCACCGTGCAATTGACCTTGTCGAAGTGCATCACGTGCAATAATATAAAGAATTTGATCCCCATCTATTTTATTACCGTGATGATCAACCATTATTACCCGATCACCATCACCATCAAAAGCAAGACCAATGTCCGCTTTTTCTGTTACTACACGTTTTTGCAACAGAAAAACGTCAGTCGCCCCACAATCCTGATTAATATTTAGTCCATTTGGTTCACAGCTAATTGCAATAACCTCTGCACCAAGCTCAGTTAAAACATTCGGTGCAATATGATATGTTGCACCATTAGCACAATCTAAAACTATTTTTAATCTATTTAAATTTTGGTCACTGGGAAATGTCCCTTTGCAATACTCTATATAACGTCCAGCAGCATCAACAATACGACTCGCTCGTCCTAATGCGGCAGATTCAACACAAGTAAGTGGTTTCTCCATCTCAGATTCAATTGCTTCTTCTACGTCATCAGGTAATTTAGTTCCATTAATCGAAAAGAATTTAATTCCATTATCATAATATGGATTATGGGAAGCAGAAATAACAATACCAGCTTCTGCACGGTATGTGCGTGTTAAATAAGCAATCGCTGGCGTAGGCATAGGTCCTGTAAATGCAGCGGATAATCCAGCTGCAGCAAGACCCGCTTCTAAAGAAGATTCCAACATATAACCTGAAATACGTGTATCTTTACCTATGATTATTTTACGAGAACCATGGCGAGATAAAACCTTGCCAGCTGCCCAACCCAATTTCAAAACAAAATCAGGGGTAATTGGATTTTCTCCTACTTTACCACGAATACCATCGGTGCGAAAATATTTTCGCTTATTCATAATTATTTGTTTCCCTTATTAAAAAGGTTTCTTGAATAATCTTCATAGCCTGTACAGTTTCTTTAACATCATGAGCACGAATAATCTGTGCTCCTTGTATAGCTGCGATAACTGCGCACGCAATACCGCCAATAAGCCGTTCTTTTAGTGGTACATCTAATAATTCACCAATCATAGATTTACGTGACATACCAACTAGTAGCGGTACTCCTAAAGTATGAAATTCATTCAATTTCGCTAATAATTGATAATTATGCGACAGGTTTTTACCAAAACCAAAACCTGGGTCAATAATCAGAGAATTTTTTGTAATCCCAGCTGCTTCACAGCGTTCAATTTCATCCGATAAATACTGTTTTACTTCTGTAACTACATTTTTATAATTAGGTGCTTGTTGCATTGTCTTAGGTTGACCTATCATATGCATGATACAGATCAGTAACTCTGTTTTAGCTGCAGCCTCTAATGCGCCAGCTTCATGTAACGATCTAATATCATTAATAATATGAGCACCTGCTCTAGCAGCTTCTGTCATAATAACAGCTTTAGATGTATCAATAGAAATCCAAACATCAAAACGATCAGTTACTGCTTCAACTATAGGGATAACCCGATCAAGTTCTTGCTGTAGGCTAACTTCACTAGCGCCTGGACGGGTTGATTCACCACCAATATCGATAATTTCTGCACCATGGTTAACCATGGTAGCTACATGTTTTAGAGCATAGTCATAATGACTGTATATACCACCATCAAAAAAAGAATCTGGAGTAACATTTAATATTCCCATAACGATAGGACGATTAAGATTAAGCTCTATTTTTTTGGAAGAAATTTTCATAAGCAACTTATATTCAACTAAATAAAACCCCCAGGAAATAGTCTCTGGGGTTTTGATTATTTATTCATTTTACTAGAGAACCAATGATCATTAACTATTCTCTGTATTACTATCATTATTATTTTCATGCACACTATCTTTATCTTTAACTATGAGTAGTGGGAGAAATATTCTTTTCTGACTCTCCTTCTGATGAGAAAGTTGAAGTAGGATTACTATCATTATCATCCCAGCCAGCTGGTGTTCTAATTGGTCGGCGATTCATTAAATCCTCAATTTGAGGGGCATCAATAGTTTCGTATTTCATTAATGCATCCTTCATTGCATGAAGAATATCCATATTATCATTCAAAATCTGACGAGCACGTTTATAATTAGAATCAATAATTGCTTTGATTTCTTCATCAATTGCTCGTGCGGTGTCGTCTGACATATGATTAGCTTTTGCAACCGAACGGCCCAAGAAGATCTCACCTTCCTCTTCAGCATATAGCAATGGCCCTAATTTCTCAGAAAAACCCCATTGTGTCACCATATTACGAGCAAGATTAGTTGCTATTTTAATATCGTTTGACGCGCCTGTAGATACCTTTTCTGAACCATAAATAATTTCTTCTGCTAACCTTCCACCATAAAGCGTAGAAATTTGACTTTCTAGCTTTTGGCGACTGGTAGTAATTTGATCACATTTTGGCAAGAAGAATGTGACACCTAACGCACGACCACGCGGGATAATTGTTACTTTATGAACAGGATCATGCTCTGGAACAATACGTCCTATAATCGCATGACCAGCCTCATGATAAGCAGTAGATTCTTTTTGTTCTTCTGTCATAACCATAGAGCGACGTTCAGCACCCATCATGATCTTGTCTTTTGCTTTTTCGAATTCCACCATGCTGACAACACGCTTATTTCCACGCGCTGCAAAAAGAGCTGCTTCATTAACTAAATTAGCTAAATCAGCACCAGAAAAACCTGGTGTACCTCGTGCTAATACTGAAGTATCAACACTAGGATCTAAAGGCACACGGCGCATATGAACTTTCAAAATTTGTTCACGACCACGTACATCAGGTAAACCCACAACAACTTGCCGATCAAAACGTCCAGGACGCAATAATGCTGGATCTAACACATCAGGACGATTGGTAGCTGCAATAACAATAATACCTTCATTACCTTCAAATCCATCCATTTCTACCAACATTTGATTAAGAGTTTGTTCACGTTCATCGTGACCTCCTCCCAAACCCGCACCCCGTTGGCGACCAACAGCATCTATTTCGTCAATAAAGATAATACAAGGTGCTGCTTTTTTTGCTTGTTCAAACATATCACGAACTCGAGAAGCACCAATCCCAACGAACATTTCTACAAAATCTGAACCAGAGATAGTAAAGAAAGGAACTTTTGCTTCACCAGCGATTGCTTTTGCCAATAAAGTTTTACCAGTTCCCGGTGGCCCTACCATCAAAATTCCTTTAGGAATTTTACCACCTAATTTTTGAAAACGTCCAGGTTCACGCAAATATTCAACTAATTCAGCAACCTCTTCTTTTGCTTCATCACAACCGGCAACATCAGCAAAAGTTGTTTTAACTTGATCTTCTGTCAGCATGCGCGCCTTACTTTTACCAAAGGACATAGCTCCTTTGCTACCTCCTCCTTGCATCTGACGCATAAAAAAGATCCAAACCCCAATTAGTAATAACATTGGGAACCAGGAAATAAAAATAGTTGCTAAGAAGCTTTGCTCTTGAGGTGGTTCACCAATAATGGTGACATGTCTTTCAAGCAAGGTATCCAACAATCTTGGATCTTCTCTCATTGGAATATAAGTCGTATAACGACTGTTATCTGTTTTTTTAACACTAATTTCACGATCAGAAATTCGCACTTCACGTATCTGATCTTGAGTTAACTCATTCATAAAGGTAGAATAATCTACCCTGCGACTATTCGAATCGCTAGGACCAAAACTTTGGAATAAAGACATTAGAACTACTGCAATGACTATCCAGAGAATCAGGTTTTTCGCCATGTCACTCAAGGAATGAACCTCTTCATTACAACTATATTAAATAATAACGTACAGGGTACTATATTTTGCGTCCTGTTGCTACAATATATACTTCACGTGATCGTGATCGTGAAGCATTTGGTTTACGAATTTTAACTTTTAAAAATAAAGAGCAAATTTCCCTCAGATATTCATCAAAGCCTTCTCCATGAAACACTTTAACAATAAAACTTCCATTAGTAGCTAGTACGTTGCGACACATATTCAATGCTAACTCAACTAGATGCATGGATCGAGGAATATCGATCGTATGTATCCCACTCATATTAGGAGCCATATCCGACATAACAACCTGAACTTTTTTATCACCAACTCGTTCAAGTAATGCTTTTAATATCTGCTTATTTCTAAAATCTCCTTGTAAGAAATCAACACCAACGATGGGATTCATTAATAATAAGTCGCATGCAATAACTCGTCCTGTCTGACTAATTTTCCTTGCTACATATTGAGACCAACCTCCAGGCGCTGCACCCAAATCAACAACGGTTATACCAGGTTTAAATATTTTATCACTTTGTTGGATCTCATCTAATTTAAACCATGCACGTGAGTAAAACCTTTTTTTTTGTGCTTGAAGAACATATTTATCACTAAAATGTTCCTGCAACCAACGATTAGAATTTGGTGAACGCTTTCTATTAGTCATTGTTTCCAACTATATTTATAAATAACACCTATCTTTAGCATTTTTGATATAGAGAAATTATAGAATTTATGATTATACATATTAAAAATGGCGGTAGAATATATTCTTTTCAATCCACTAAAACAAAAAACAATAACACTTAATAAAAAGTAAATATAGTATTTAAAAAGCCTCACTCATTATTTGAACTATGCTGTAATGATAGATAGCAACAGTTTAACTAAATGTGTTTTAGCTAAAATCTAATAATTCTTGTCATATAATGAATATAATAAATCAAAATAGCGAATTAAGATCGCAGTAGAAAAATTGATAATTACGTTATTGTTCGAAAAATTGATGATATCAATATGAAAATTATTGATAAAATTTTATACACTATCGCACTACTGAAGTAGATAAGATCATTTTACCTAAAAAGTTTTCTACATTTATACAAAATTCCATTATCTTGTTTCATGGTAAAAAGGCCATTTTGCCTCTTTTATTTTAAAGTTAACTAAAAATATAACACCTTAAGATTTAATGAAAATTAAATATATTCCACTTGTAAAATTTCATATTCAACTTCCCCACCAGGGGTGGTGATAATTGCTACATCATTCATAGTCTTACCAATTAAACCTTGAGCTATTGGTGAATTAACAGAAATAAGGTTTTCTTTAATATCAGCTTCATCATCACCTACAATGCGGTAAATCTGATCTTCATTTGTCGTTACATTAAATACAGTAACTGTCGCGCCAAATATTACACGACCATCATGTTTTATTTTTGTTACATCAATAATTTGCGCATTAGATAATTTAGATTCAATATCTTGGATACGCCCTTCGCAAAACCCTTGCTGCTCACGTGCTGCAAGGTATTCCGAATTTTCTTTTAAATCACCATGTTCACGGGCTTCTGCAATAGCAGTAATAATTTTAGGACGGTGAATATTCTTTAAAAATTCTAATTCTTTACGCAACTTTTCTATACCATGTACTGTCATTGGAATCTGTTTCATTAATAAATGCCTCTGATTCTTTTTTAAATAAAAAATAAATATCTTCTTGATTTTCTGTTTTTAAAAAAATGAATACTTCTAATAAAACAACATTTTTGGCAAACAAAAAAGGTAAACCTCGTTAACTATTAGTTTAAAACTTTATGACTCTCTATTTAATAGAGAGAGCTAACGCACACTTGATACTGGATCATTGTTTACTTTTTTGCATTACACTTTACTATCTCTATTATGTATATTTTACATACAGCACTTATGACTTCTTTAAAAAAATATTGAGTGTGATACATCCATTAATGCGATTAGATAGTCAACAAATCCCACTTACCTTCAAGTACTCAAAAAATTATTATAGCACCAGCACATTACTTCAATTAGGTATTGATCATTAATTTTTTAATCATTTAAAAACTGAAGTAAAATTATTGGTCTTTTTTTTAAAAGGTGATTTAGTTGTACGCTTAACTAGCAATTCAATTTTAACGCGTCAACAAACTTGGAATATGGTAGCTGAATTAAAGCAATTTGCTATTGAACAAGTTGAAGGCGATTTAATATCGATATATATCAACTTTCGTTGGTTAAGAGATAGGCTCATGATGGTATGAAATGCTATGATACAATCTTTTAGTTTTTCCATTAAGCGTTGCTATCCTGTTATTATAGATAAAAACTGTTTCTCAGTAACTTTTTACATAGTAGCTAAAAACCTGGCGATATTGCATATCACATATGTTCATACTATTCCTTTTACTCTATTAAAATATTCAGTCAAGTTATTATGCTAGCAAAAGGTTAAACTGATGCATATTATTGTGAAATTAGATCTTATAGTAGGCGAACTAAATTATTATATACTTAACAAGTTGCTTTAACTTAACTCGCTCTAAGTCGCTACTATTAGTATTTTTCATTTGAAACTGGGAAATCTATAGTAGAAGCTTTTATTAAAAATGATCTTTGAATCTTGATATAGATTCTAAAATCAAGATTATCGGCCGCATTAAACGGTGGATTACCTATTTTCTTGCTATAATATAGCAAATATTCTGTCTAGAATAAAATCTAAACTACTACATTATTTTCTATAGTAATATTAAAAAAGAATTATCAGTAAATTTAGTATATGGTAGTCAGGTTACATTCTACTTTCATGCTTCATAAAGCTGTTCTTCATCCTTAAAATGAACGTTGTTTATCACCAGAGTCAACAGGTCAAATTCCTTTAGCTGGTTCTAATTTTTTCTTAGCAGACTGTAACAATCTTAAATACCTTAAAATGATTATTTCTTGAATTAGAGTGTTTGCGTCTGTCAGCTTTGCATCTTCACTATTACAAAATCCGATTCAATAGTATTCAGCGTTCTCATTAACAGGAAAAACCTCTTACACAGAGTCCACTGACAAAAAATCGTAGAATGCCAGTAGTTTTTTGATTATTATCCAATTTCCTCATCGCATTGGAAAATGTGCTAAAAACTTTGTTAATAAAATACCAAGAGATTTATATTAGCGGCATCACAGATCTCTGCTAACCAAATCTTCAGCAGCTTACTCTTAATTTAGTTACATGCTTTTGTGGGAGCAAACTAGTGTATTAGCTATTTTGTATACCATCAGTGTCGATACTGCCTGTTTAGCTAGGAATATTTTGTCATTGTATTCTAAAAACTAAAGGTACTATCTCCGTAACACGCCTGTGAGAAGATGGTTAAGCAACGTGCTCACCAAACATTGAAATTATGCTCATCTTCATTCTGACTTTTAATAATTCTTTTCAGGCGGAACAAGCTCATTACGTTCATGCGCAGTATTGCCGATAATAAGTTGAAGCAAAGTCGATCAGGTTACCTAACAGAATAACATATGGCTTTAGTCAATAAATAACGTAGCGTGTATGGATTAGATCATGCTGGCACCATTACCAATGTTTTTAAGGCATTAGTGTTTCAATATGCTGATGGGTACTGCCAGAGGAGCTGCATGCTTTCATAGAGAAAATCTATAGAGCTTTTGTCAAATCATTGGTGGAGATGCCTCGCATATATAGGGTAATAGGTTAGTAACTTTTTGCCGATTTTTAAGGCTTCAGCTAAGATAGCAATGAGCTCCTCTTGAAGAATATTCCGTTTCCGCTGCAATTCCTAAACCTTATGCACTTTAATCTCAACATCGCCCTTACCAGTCTATATATGGTTTACTATGGTAAATAACCATTATGGAGAAGGTTATAAGGTAGTTTGTTGATAAAATCGGTATTCAGTATCTTCTCGCATTATGCCTTTCGAGCAGAGGCTTAACAGCAGTTCCTATTACCTGATTGACACACCATTACAGATAAGTTCATGCAAGGTATCACAAGTAATTTTGCTTTATGGGATACCTGTTAGGGTATATTTTTATAGAATATTCACTGTTAGTGAAATCACTTACGAAATCAATTCAGTAGGATGGAGAGACACCACTGTTATTTTCGAAAAGTTCATACATAAAAATGAGTGTATAATCCGTTAAACAGTTATGGTTAAAGCAAAGATTATTGGTAGAAATCCATTATACTGTATAAAGGATTTTCGCTGCAGAGTAAAGATTGGAATAAAAAAGTAAACAGTCATACAGATTAAAGAGATTTTTCCTCATTCCCTGCCAACATAAAGCTGCATCTTAATTAGTTAGATCGGCAACAATCTAACGGATGATATTGATTCATGCATTAAAGCAACTTATTTTATTTTATCTTATCAATATTATTACACTGAACATAATATTCACCTAAGACATTAATTAGGGTTACAGCGATATCATTGCGAAATCTCCGATTACACGAAAAGATTTAACAATCTTATTGGAAGTTCTTCTGGCGCAAATGCAAATAAGAAGGATAAATGCTTTAGTTATTTGTGACATATGTTGAATATCTTAACTTTAAAAGAATCAGTGATAATAAACAGATATTAATTCTAAACTAGCGTTTAGATGGATCACTGTTTTCTTGCTTTAGTGACGACAGTTAATATAACTGTACTAAGTGCTATTGTTAAAGTTAATTAAATATTTTTCTCTGATCTTTTAAGGGGAAGCATTGTTTTCTAGATAGAAAAGCTAGAAAACGCGCGAGTAAAGAGATATATAGAAAGAATGAATTCCGAACTTAATCGCTAAAGATCGAGAGAGGTCATATGATCGATGAGATTCTTTGAAGAGTTTGATGCAAAGTATTTTATCTGCTTTTTAAGCTAATTATCGATAATAGTTTATCCTTTTCTCAGATGAAGTTAAATAATAGTACAGAATAACCTTTGTTAGCGAATATAAAATTAATCATTATCATCTAATAAGATTAGGTAATTATAGAGTTATTGGGAAGAAATTCTATATTTAAAATGTGAATAGTTATATCACCTAATTAAGGAATATCTGAGTAGATTTCATGGTATAGAGTTATTTTATTTACCGAATTATTTCTCCTGGAGAATATTGTTTGAAATCACAACAATTGAAATACGACATGGCTATAAATTGCTATACGAGCAAAAGAACAACCTTTTTCAGGGTAAGTTTAAAAATATAATAATATGATAACTGATGTGATCTTTAGATCTATGTATCGTGAATATTATTGATGTCTCGGGTATCTAATTCTTCTGATTCCGATGCTATCTGCTAAATTTTAAAACAGAAAATAAATATTAACTTATCCAATATAATTGGGGGTAGATTGTTTAATCTGTGGCATCTCGTAATAATTTAATCACATTAATGGCTATGATTTCTATCTATAAATATGATGTTAAACATAACAGTTAATAAAATTTTATTACTGATTGTATCAATTAGCTAGTCATCATGGCGCTTTATGTTATCTTGGTAGCGTTGTATAACGAAAGCGTTAATGATAATGTTTTTAGCTAAAAACAGTCCTTTTCAAGGAGGAAAAGGCTTGTCGGCTTTAATTAGCATGCGAGATATGGTCAATATATCTATTTCGTACAATTTATTTTATTTTATAGCTCGCTGTTAGCGTTATACAATAGTTGCTGTATTTCTTTCTAGCCATTTTGGATAGCCATCTTTAAAAGATCTTTATCTTAATTTCTAATAAATAAAGGGTATCTACTCAACAAGACCCACAAAATAATTCGTATTAATTAATGTTTATAAATAAATCTGTTCTCTCTATATTATCTTAATTTAAATTTTTTTTATTATCAAGAAGTTATTCTTTGTGATAACTATTACACATAAATTTAGCTTTGTTTGACCCAGTGTTATCTATGGATATATTTTTAAGATGGACTTCTTATAAAGGTCATAATATCCCAACAAAGTGTTTTAATACCTAGCTGACTTACTGCAGAAATTTGATAATACTTATTTTGCCATCCTAATTCTTTAATAATGTACTTTGCACGGTTATTTGCCTCTTTAGAGGTCAAAAGATCAACTTTATTAAAAACTAACCATCGTGGTTTTTGAGATAACTTTTTACTATATTTTTCCAATTCGATATCAATTATTTTAGCATTCTGGACAGGGTTAGAGCCATCAATAGGATAAATATCAATAAGATGTAAAAGTATTGTGCAACGTTCTAAATGTTTTAAGAAACGAATACCAAGGCCTATTCCTTCTGCCGCTCCTTCAATTAAACCAGGAATATCAGCAATAATAAAGCTTTGCTCACTATCCATACGTACTACGCCTAAACTTGGAATTAAAGTAGTAAATGGATAATCAGCAACTTTAGGTTTTGCCGCTGAGACTGAGCGAATGAAAGTTGATTTACCCGCGTTCGGCATGCCTAGCATACCTACATCAGCAAGTAACATCAATTCAAGTAGCAATTCTCTTGTTTCCCCTTTTGTTCCCATCGTTTTTTGATGAGGAGCACGGTTAATTGATGATTTAAATCGGGTATTACCTAAACCATGATATCCACCTTTCGCAACCATTAAACGCTGTCCGTGACGTGTCATATCACCAATAATTTCTTTAGATAAAAAATCACATATCCGTGTGCCAACTGGAACTTTAATGGTATTATCTTGACCACGTTTACCAGTACAATCACGACTTTGACCATTTTGTCCGCGTTCACCCTGGAAGATTGTTTTAAATCGATAATCAATTAACGTATTAAAATTTTCATCAGCCAACAGATAAACATCTCCACCATCTCCACCATCTCCACCATCAGACCCGCCTTTAGGGATATATTTTTCACGGCGGAAGCTAACACAGCCATTGCCGCCATCGCCAGCTATAACTAATATTTTTGCTTCATCAACAAATTTCATTATTTTTCTCCGTACAAACTAGAAATTATATGCTAGATGGTAATTTATTCAGAGATAGTATCCAATAAGGTAATATTAAAAGCCCCGCAAAATTGCAGGGCTTTTAAGACGTTACTTCAAAGATCAAAAAATTATTCAGCTTCAATACTAACATATTTACGATTTTTTGGTCCTTTAATTTCAAATTTAACTTTTCCGTTAGTCAATGCAAATAGGGTATGGTCGCGACCACAACCAACATTGTTGCTAGCATGGAATTTAGTACCACGTTGACGAACAATAATGCTACCTACCAGCACGGATTCACCACTAAAACGTTTTACACCTAGGCGTTTTCCTTCAGAATCACGACCGTTACGTGTTGAGCCGCCAGCCTTTTTATGTGCCATTAATCTATTCTCCTAATTCTTAGGCAATACCAATAATTTTAATATCAGTAAACCACTGACGGTGTCCCTGTTGTTTACGGCTATGTTTACGGCGTCGAAATTTAATAATTTTAATTTTTTCACCACGACCATGCATAATAACTTCAGCTTTAACTTTAATGCCTTCAACAACAGGGGTGCCAATTTTAATATCATCGCCGTTGACGATCATCAATATTTGATTGAACTCAACAGTTTCACCTGTCGCAATATTTAATTTTTCCAGGCGAACTGTTTGGCCTTCACTGACTCGGTGTTGTTTACCACCACATTGAAAAACCGCGTACATATAAACTCCATTTAACACACTCCTCCTTAGCATATTTAAATTTCAGAGTGCCATTTTTATAAATATTTACAATAAGTTATAAACTATACGCGAAAAAGCATCATAAGACAAGCCTAAAATTCAATCTAATAATAAAGAATAAGAAATTTACTTTAGAAAAAGTAGATTTATTCCCATATCCGTTCATTTGTAATTAATTTTACAGTACAATTAGCGATAGATTAACAACACGAAATCACTTGACTAAATATTATTTTTAGGTATAATAAAAAGCATATAATGAATTTAAAATCAATTATCAATCTAACTGCAAAAGACATGGAAGCAGTTAATGAAGTAATATTGAATCAATTAAATTCAGATATTTACCTCATTAATCAACTAGGCCACTATATTATTAGTGGTGGTGGGAAAAAAATTCGTCCCATTATTGTTATTCTGGCCGGAAGAGCTTTAGGATATCAAAGAGAAAGGCACATTAATATAGCGGCATTAGTTGAATTTATTCATATTGCATCATTATTACATGATGATGTAGTAGATGAGTCTACTCTGCGACGCGGTAAAAAAACAGCTAATGTTGTTTTTGGTAATGCCGCCAGTGTATTAGTAGGAGACTTTATTTATACACGATCATTTCAAATGATGATCGAGCTTGATTCTATGCCTGTTTTAAAGCTGATGTCTGATGCAACAAATATTATTGCAGAGGGTGAAGTTTCACAATTAATCAATTGTAATAATCCAGATATCAGCGAAAGTACTTATATGCAAATAATATATAGTAAAACTGCACGCTTATTTGAAGCAGCGACACATGCATCAGCAATCGTATCAGGTGCTAATAAAGCCCAACAGAAAGCCTTAAGAGATTATGGTCGTTATCTTGGTACTGCTTTTCAACTGATTGATGATCTTCTTGATTATGACATAAATAATACTACTTTTGGCAAAAATATTGGTGATGATTTAGATGAAGGAAAACTAACGCTACCTCTACTTCATGCAATGAAAAAAGGCACAGCAGAAGAATCTGCACTTATTCGTAAGTCAATAGAAAAAGGTAATGGGCGGCATTTACTCAGTGTTATATTAATTATTATGAAACGCTGTAGTTCTTTTAAATATACTCGCAACCGAGCTAGAGAGGAAGCTGATAAAGCAATTAAAGCTGTCGGTATCTTACCTGATACCTCTTATAAGGAGGCGCTGATAAGCTTAGCTCGTCTTTCTATTCAACGCCACTCGTAATAAAAACTTATATGAAAGAAGCTCATCCAGTTTTAGAATTATCTGCTTTCATGAGCATCGCTTTATAATAATTAATATATTGATATGTTTTAATTAAATTTTTAATTCTTCCTATTAAGGAAGAATATAATCTTTCACGCTCTTTTTATATTAATTCCTTGTAAATTTTAACTAAAATAAAAAAGCATCTTGCACTCTACTTTTCTTCGAAAATCAATTAATTTATCATTTAACGATAAGATATTAAATGCATCTTCAGGTGGATTACTAATCTAGTAATCAATAGCTTTACCTTAACCTCACGTTTTTAACGTTGCTCTTAACCTCTCTGCAAGCCATCAAAATTGATACCTTCTGGTAATGAAAGAAAATCAATAATATAGCGAGTTATTTCGCAATGTACCATTTTTTATAATTTCTTATATTACTTTTTAGTATTAATTCAGAATCTAATTCTGAAAATTTAATTTTTAAAAATAGTGTGATATTAATTATTTTTTCGTTTAAAACGCTTACAAGCTCCTAACCATAAAATTTTGAATAAAGTCGTATGACTATTTCTTTTTTATTTTTTATAAAATTATTTCCTTTCTACTATTTTTATTAATTAATTTTTATTAAAATTAGATAAATTATTTAATAAATATTAATTCTAAGGAATCAATATAAATTAGATATTTTTATTTTTAATCTCAAATGATATTGAATAAATAGAACTAAAATTATTTATTTTCTAATAAATTGAAGAGAACTTCTCTATTTTAAAAATAGAGATATTAGTAAATTTAGATGTATCTTGGTCAGACTACGCTCCACTTTTATGCTTCATGAATCTGTTCTGTATCCTTAAATTAGATATTTCTTACCACCAGCAGGGTTAAGCAGATCAAATTCCTTATCTTGTTCCTGCTTTTTTAAGTAGACGGAGAGAAGATTAAACACCATCGAAATGATTGTTTCCTTGAATAACAGTACTTCATGCATCGGCTTGATATCCTCATTGTTACAAAAACCGATTTAATTAGATTTGTCATTCTTATTTGATGCTCACTGCTACATTGACGGCAAGTCATAGAATACTAGCTCTTCTTCTTGATCTTTATAAAGTTTTTTCATCGCTGTAGGATACGCTAAAACCTTGCTAATAAAATATCAATGCTTTATCAGCAGCATCGCGATTCTCTTATTAGTTAAAATTCTACAGCAGTTCATCTTTAACTTTTACTGTTAGTGTCTTTTAGGAGTAAAACTAATATATTAGCTATTTTATTTACTAACAATATTGATGGCACGCTCTAAAGAAATATCTTTTCCATTATTTTATAAAAACAAATGACACCCTGTCTCCTCCTATAGCAAGCTAAGAGATGCGGTCAAGTGTTCCGTGCCCGTAGTCATCCAGAAATTCAGCTCAGTCCGCTTTTGACTCTCAATAACGATCTTCTATCGTAACTTAGCTCCTTACATCAATAGGCAGTCCCGCAGATAATAAATCAAGCAGGCAAAAGTAATCAGCTTTCTTGATAGGACAGCATAATGCCTTCAGGCAAGAAATAAACATAGCGGTATCGCTTAAATCACCAAGCTACCATTGCCTGTATTTTCAAATTATTCCTGTTTCAACATACTGATGAGTAAACCTAGAAGAGAGAGATCATGTATTTTTATCTAGAAGTGGCATCATGGTTTCGTAAAAATCACCAGTAGAGATGCTTCAGAGCTATATAACCATGGTAACAACCCTTCTTTGTTTTTTATACGTTTCAGATAAGGCAATAACGAGCTCTTGAAGGTATTATGTTTCTGCTGCGGTTTATAACCTTAGTCACTTTAATCTTAATATTATCAATATCCATCTGCATAGTTTATGGTAGCAAATAAGCATTACGGTGACGGGTCTTTTGACACTTGCTGATAAATGGCGTTGAAGATGTTGTCGTAACCGTAATTTTGAGTTGAGCTAAGCCTAAAACAGCGGTTCTATCAACTTCCAGAAGCATTATGAATTCGTTGATACAATGGATCAGGATAATATCTGATTTTGCAAATATTTTCAGAATATACTTTTAATTGCATATATCATCTCTCTTTTATTAAAATCATCTAGAAAATCAATCAGACAGGATACCACCACTATCTTCGAAAACTCCATGCACGAGAAATTAGGATAATTTAGAATTATTAGAATAAAATATTTATCAGCCTACTAAAAATAACAAATAAATGATAAATAAACTGTAAACGCATATCTGGGTTTATTATTTAATGAAATTAAAAATATTTTTTTTAATAAAATCTTCGCCTAATTTAATATCTTTATTGAGTATCTCTAACATATTTTTTAATTTATTTTTTTCAAATTTATTAATGATATTAATAGGTAATCTTTCTTCAATTCCGTTTTTACTTAAACGTATTGGCTGAGAAAAAAAAGGAGCATATTCACCATCACTTTCCACATATGCACATTCAATTATATTTTCTTTACCATTTAAAGCGCTAATTAATGATAAACCAAATCGTGCAGCGGCTTGACCCATAGAAAGTGTCGCAGATCCGCCAGAAGCTTTCTCTTCAAGAACTTCAGTACCTGCATTTTGAATACGCTTAGTTAAATTCTCGGCTTCTATCTCGGTAAAATTAACATTTGGAATTTGAAAAAGTAACGGTAGGATTGTTACGCTAGAATGACCCCCAATAACCATCACTTCAATTTCTTGAGGTTTTTTACCTTTTAATTCTGCAACAAAAGTATTAGAGCGAATGATATCTAAAGTTGTTATTCCAAATAGTCGATTTCTATCATACACGCCGGCCTTTTTTAATACTTCTGCTGCTATTGGAACTGTGCTATTAATCGGATTAGTTATAATGCCAATTAACGCCTTAGGACAGGTCTGAGAAACTTTTTCAATCAGATTGCGAACGATATCAGCATTGATATTAAACAAATCTGAGCGATTCATACCCAGTTTTCTAGGAACACCTGCCGAAATTAACACTACATCAGCACCGTTAAGTGCTGGTGTTGGATTTTTACCAGTAAAACCAATTACTTTTACATCCGTTGGAATATGGCTTAAATCTTTAGCAACACCAGGAGTCATAGGAGCTATATCATAAAGAGAAAGGTCTGAGCCTGATGGAAGCTGGTTTTTAAGAAGGAGTGCAAGTGCTTGTCCAATACCGCCTGCTGCCCCGAGAATAACTAATTTCATGTTAATACTCCTTTATATGTAACACTTCGAATACTTTAAAAATTTTTAACGTATTATCATACGTTATTCATAATACAGTCTATTAATTACGATTCATTTTTCTTATAACTAAATTTATAAATTTCTTTCATTTTAAATAAAATTCTTATATTAATGAAATAAGGAGTACTTTTTTAATATTGATTTTAGGTATCACATCTCAGGAAATGGAATGTTTTTTAAATAATCAGATTTAATTTTAAATGAATCTTTCATAGACTAAAATAAAGTTTTACTAATCAATACTGATTGAGGTAATTTTGAGATTGTGCAATCAAATATATTGATGCAGAGTAACATCAAACTCTTGATTAAAATTAAAATGATTACTTTGCAATCTATCTTTCATACGCTAATTAAATCGCTTAACCATATAGTATTTATTTGAGGATAAATCGGTGTGCACTAAGTCAGTTTTTTAGCAAATTTTTTATATAAAAGAGTCGAATTTCTGTTTTCTGAAATGAAATGTTTTGAAGATCAAAGAGATGATCTGTAATTTTTTGCTTTTATTTGTAAAATATAATAGATAATCATGGATATGTTCGATTAAGTTATGTTAAGAAGAAAGATAGAATATTTATCGCGATCTTGGTCTTAATAGTTAAGAAACTGAATCTCTTTTTAAGCTAAAAAAGCCATTTATTTTTCTAAAAGCAAAAATAATCGATCTAGTGGATCTAGTAGGTTTATTTATAAATGAAAATTTATATCGTAGTATGTAGTTTTAACTTAAAATAGATCAAATAAACTGATTCTATCTGCTTTTAGCAGAAAAGATGCTTTCACTCTTCTCTATAAAGAGAGAATTAATTTCTTAACCATAAACAATTAATATTATACATAAATTTAATATCCAAACGGCTACAGGTAATGGAGATATGTAGATGTAGATGTTGATTGAGTTCTTAATTAAGTATTAAAGATATAGAAGATACCAATTTCGATACCTTGTTTGTCTGTTCACTCCAGGATGGAGTGTATGAAAAACGTGAAATAAAACGTTAAATAGCGATGAGGTATTGTAAAAAAAGCCAAGAAGATGAGTATAGTGAAAGTAATGTTTATCAGTTGCACTCGATAAAATATAAACCTGAACTAATTGCTCAGTAGCTTTAAAATCGCAAAAGCTACAGATTTTGAACTTAGAATTTTGGCAAAAAAGGCTGTTAGGAATATTCAGGATAGATATTGTAGTAGTGCTACTGGGTAGCACTCAGTGACATAAGTGCCGTAGTTAAGGATTTTCTCAACAGATAAATGAATCTACGAGATGATCACTTTAATCGTATTTTTAGAAAATTATATTTCAGTTGTGATCAATAGTAAAAGCAATTTAATTATACGTAGGAATGTATAACTGTATAACTGCGTAAATTATTCTCTGAATATTTTAGCATAAACTAGAAATCGTCATCTTGTCCGCATTCGTCAAGATGATTGGCCTAGTTATCTTTATGTTTATCTCAGAGAGTGAATGAGACAAGGACTATCCTTATTTCCTTATAGGTGATGAAATTATCCGCAAGTAATAGGTAATTACTTGCAGTATTACCTTATTACATACAGTTCTATCCAGTCTAATAGTTGATTAGACTGAGCATCTGCTCTAAATCTTAGATAATTGTAACTAAAGGCAGATAAAATTAAAATGCTCATATGTTAAGAATAATTGGAGATTAAAATCGGACGCATTACTATATCCCATTTTTGGTATCATAAAATTCAGTTATTCTATAATTATTAATTTCAGTATTAAGATCATAAAGTGATTTGGGTAAACAGGTAAATTAACACGTGAAGTTGCATCTGTCTTTCTACTTACCCGGTCTCTCCTTTCTGTAAGATTTATTCTGAGTAATTTCGATAAATTCCTGAAAAATTCAGGCTATGTTGCCAAAGGTTGTTGATAGAAATTTATTCTATTGTAGAAGGATTCTTTCTGCAGCCTACAGCGGTTAACATGAAAAAGAAAATAATTATACAGATCAAAAAATTCTTTCCTCATTCCATGGTAACATAAATTTTCATCTTATTAGTTATTTCGGTGATAATCTGTTAGATAATTTCGATTTATGTAGTTAAATAACTAATTTTACTTATTCTCTCCATATTATCATAATTAGCATATTTCCCCTGAGAAAATTCATTAGGGTTCAGCAATATCGTTATAAAATCCCCGATTACAGAAAATGTTTAATAATCTTACTGGGCAGTATCTTGCAGAAAGTACATCATAAGAATAAATGGTTTAGTTATCTGCAATATATATTAAATAGCTTGACTTTATAGGAATAAGCGAAATAAATAGATATTGATTTAAACCAGCATTTAAATTAAGTCACTATTTTCTTGCTTAAAGTGGCGACAGCCACAAGATAAATACACTAAGTGGTATTGTTAAAGTCAACGAAACATTTCCCATTAGTTCTTTAAAGAGAACCATTGCATCTTACATAAAAAAGCTAAAAATGCGATAAAGTAGAAGATAAAAGAAAAGAACGAATTTTGGTATTAATTTGCAGAGATTAATGGAGGAGTATCATGTGAGCGATCAGATTCTTGAAAACTTTAATATAGAGTGTATTAACTATTTTGAGCCGATCATCGATAAGAGTCTATTTTATTTTGGATAAATGATAAATGGTATGAAATTGTTTACCAGCGATATTAAAATTAATCAGCATCATCTAATAAGGCTGAGTAATCAGAGAATTATTGGTAAGGAATTCTATATTTAAAATATAGACAATTATATCAGTTGATTAAAAGAATGGCTAAGTAGATTTCATGGTATGAAATCGCGTTTTATTTAGCGAATTATTTATCCTGGAGAAATTTATTTGAAACCACAACAATTGAAATACAGATGTAGCTATAAATTTCTCTATAAGAGAAGCGGAAACTTTTCATAATATAACTAATAAATTCCTATCTTGAGATTAATTATCGTACTATGAGTTATGCTTATTTTGACGTATGAGATTTTAAAGATACTGACGTGGTGTATCCTGCCTGATTGATTGGATGATTTTAACATCAATATAGATAATATGCCATTAAAAGTATGCTCTACATGTATCCGTAAAACTAGATATTAACCTGATCCCATTAGATGAACTCATCGGTAATCATATGCCAGATAGCTTATAGGGACCACTATTAAGAGGTGGAGCTCGAAGCTATGGCTGCAAGAAGATGATGCTCAACGCCGCCTTCCTTATATATAGGCGGGGATATCGTCGACCATAACGGTTTTTGCCACAGCAAGTTATGCATTGATATGGATGATGTTGAGATTAAAGTGTTTAAGGTTAAAAGAGGATCGCAGCGACAACAGAATATTCTTAAACACTCATTACTTACTGACTTATCTTGAAGAGTAAAAACATTGAAGAGTTCTGCCATGGTTGTATCTGGAAGGAAAGAGATATTATTAACCGGTGATTTTATGAAACTCTTATCTGGTTGCGTTTCTTAATAAAAAGCAGATGATCTCTCTGGAATATTCCTATCAGTAGACTAAAACAGCAATTCCCCTTGAAGATCATCAGCCAAAGGCTAATTGCGTGATTTAGCGCGATATGCCTAACGTTTATATTTCTTTAGTAAAGACATATTTCGTCCTGTCAAGCAAGCTAATTATCTTTAGCCTACTTTTCTTATAGTGTCCACTGATCATGGACATAAGGAGATCATTGCGCTCAAAGATGCTCATCGATAGTTAGAAGCCACTTAACTTAACTTCTAACCTCTTTCAAGCACAAAGCTTAACAGTACTCTAAAGTTTGTACTATCAGAAAGACAGGCTGCATTGATTTTGGAATACAATAAGAGTATTAAGGGATTTGTTATCGGCATCACAGCTCTCTACTACTCAGAGCTCCCGCAGCTTAACTTTAATTTTTGGTTGAATACTTTTTAAAAGTGAATCGTTAAGATATTAGCTGTTTTATATACCACCACTAATATCGTTGTTAGTTGGCATGCCTAGGAATATTGCTTTCTTATCAATGGGTTTTAGCGAGCATCCTACAGCGATGAAAAAGTTGGAGAAAGATTAAAAAGAATAGCTGGTACATCCTACACCTTCTCACCAGCACATTAAGAGCAAATAAAACGATAAATCCAATTAAATTGGCTTTTGCGATAGTTAAAGCTATGAAATTGACGCGCTAAGCACTATTTTTTGAGGAAAGCAATCTTTTTAATGGTATCTATGTTCCTACAGTTGTCTTTTTAAAAAAGCTGTAACTGGCTAATGGAAGTTGATCTGCTAACCTTGGTGGGTAAACCAGCCCCAATTTAAGAATGGAGAAGAGATTTAGGAAGCATTAGAGTGAAACCGTAGCTTGATCGTTATACAGTAGATTTACTAGTAACTATTGTACTATACAAACAATTCATTCGTGCCACAAAAAGTATCTTTTAGATTAAATTTAAAGCATCATATGAAGATGTGCATAGTTAAATAACTATTTTAGTGAAAAATTATCATACAGTATTTACTATATATTACTAATTATATCAGAGATCCATGAAGATGTGTTAGATGTTTTCTCGTTCTGATTGATGAACTTTATCAGCAAAAATTAAGTTGATTATTAATACTAAGGTAGCAATGGATAAACTTTATAATGGCATTTATTACGTTTTTAATATGAATGCTGTTTATCAAGATTGCAAGAAATACAGAATGAATAATATATAAAATTACCTTACATAACTTAATTAGCTAGAAAATTTATTTTTGGGTCGATTTTTGGCAAAAATTTCTCTATAATATTTACCAACCCCACGTTAAATAAGCTATTTTTTCCTAAAAATTTTGCATTAATATCAGTTTTAACTATTTAAAGTGGGTAAAGGATTCACTAGACATAATTTAGTGTGAATATGCAGAAATATTTTTTATAAAATATGAGTATTCTCCAACATATAACTTATATATGGTAAGCTTTAATGAAAACTTTTACAGCTAAACCAGAAACCGTAAAGCGCAACTGGTATGTTATTGACGCAGATGGAAAAACTTTAGGCCGTCTTGCAACTGAAGTTGCTCATCGTTTGCGCGGCAAACATAAAGTAGAATATACTCCGCATGTCGATACTGGCGATTACATTATTATTATTAATGCAAAAAAAGTTGTTGTTACTGGTAATAAGCGTGAAGATAAAATCTACTATCGACATACTGGTTATATCGGTGGTATCAAACAAGCGACTTTTAAAGAAATGATTGCTAGGCACTCTGAACGAGTGATTGAAATTGCGGTTAAAGGTATGCTACCAAAAGGACCTCTTGGTCGTGCGATGTACCGTAAGATGAAAGTTTATGCGGGTAGTAATCATAACCACGCGGCACAGAAGCCGCAAGTTCTTGATATTTAATCAAGATGGATTAGACAATGGCAGAAAATCAATACTACGGCACTGGTCGACGTAAAAGCTCTTCCGCACGTGTCTTCATTAAGGCAGGTAGTGGTAATATTATTATCAATCAACGTAGCTTAGAGGAATATTTTGGCCGCAAAACAGCGCGAATGGTTGTTCGACAACCATTAGAATTGGTTGATATGTTGCAGAAACTAGATTTATACATTACCGTTAAAGGTGGTGGTATTTCTGGTCAAGCAGGTGCAATTCGTCATGGTATTACACGTGCATTGATAGGATATGACGAAACACTACGTTTAGAACTACGCAAAGCTGGGTTTGTTACTCGCGATGCGCGTTCTGTTGAGCGTAAGAAAGTGGGATTACGTAAAGCACGTCGTCGCCCACAATACTCTAAACGTTAATTTCTTGGTTTTTTAATAAATTATTAATATAAATCCCGCCTTTAGGTGGGCTTTATATATCTTAGAAACTTATATTTTCTTGTGATTAATAATTTAATTTTTTATTGTTAATTTTTCAATAAAAACGTTTTAATTTTATACATTAATCATAAAATCTTCTCAAACTTCCTCCACCATGTTCAATAAAATTTGATAGACTAATAGGTCATTAATTTCTTATCTGTTCTTAACAGTTTAATAGAAATAATATGTATTAATTGTAGTCCAATGAATAAATATCAAATGTCTGTTAACCTATTGAATTAGTTTACTAGCATTTTAAACATATGAAAATGGCCTGATTGACTATCAGAGCTGTTTATTATTTTTAATAAAACTTGGAGGTTTTCATGGCTGTCGCCGCCAATAAACGTTCGGTAATGACACTGTTTTCCGGCCAGACCGACATATTTAGCCATCAAGTGAGGATCGTATTGGCAGAAAAGGATGTAAGTGTTGAGATTGAAAATGTTGAAGCAGGTAATTTGCCTCAAGATTTAATTGATTTAAATCCTTACCAAACAGTACCAACTCTGGTTGATAGAGAATTAACATTATATAATTCTCGCGTTGTTATGGAATATCTTGATGAACGTTTTCCGCATCCACCATTGATGCCTGTTTATCCAGTTGCTCGTGGTGGTAGTCGTTTAATGATGCATCGGATAGACAAAGATTGGTATTCTTTGATTAATAAGATTGAAAATAAAGATCCTCAAGCTGATATTGCTCGTAAGCGGTTAAGAGAGGAGCTGATATCAATCTCACCAATTTTTAAAGAGATCCCGTTTTTTATGAGTGAAGAATTTAGTTTAGTTGATTGTTATTTAGCTCCTCTTTTGTGGCGTTTACCTTTCTGGAATATTGATTTCCCTAAAAGGAAAGAAACAGAGGGTATTCGTTCTTATATGGAACGTCTATTTAAGCGAGACTCTTTTCTTGCTTCATTAACTGAAGCTGAGCGTGATATGCGTTTATTTACTATAGGTTAATTTATTATGGAATTGTTAGAAATGTCGCCACGTCGTCCTTACCTTCTTAGGGCTTATTATGAATGGCTTCTCGATAATAATATGACGCCACATTTAGTTGTGGATGTTAATATTTTTGGTGTAAATATTCCGATGGAATATGCGTATAAAGAACAGATTATTTTAAATATTACACCTTCTTCCGTCGAAAATTTAAGGTTAACTAACGAAATTGTCAGCTTCAATGCCCGTTTTGGTGGTGTTCCTCGCTATGTTGAGATACCTATGAGTGCTATCATTGGTATCTATGGGCGCGAAAATGGAGCAGGAATGATATTTGAACCTGAGCCAAAATATGAGAGTAGTATAGATAATTTTATCACTAAAAGTAAAAATTTAGTGCTTGTTAGTGACTTTAAATTATCGAAGAAATCGCAAAAAATAATATCGATTTTATCTTCTGATGATGAGCCGCCAATGCCACCAAAAAGACGCCCAATGTTACGTGTTATTAAATAAGGTATGTCATGATTAAGAGGAAATTATTAATATTACTTTTTTAAGTTAAAATTTTTAGTTATAAATTTATATTTATCTGATATAAAATTTTTTATAAGTTAATTTATTTTTTATGAAAACCTAAATATAAATTATCCAATATAATCTAGACTAGATTATATCTCTCTGTTTTTATATATATAAGTTATTGTTTTAGCTGATTTTCTATATAGTATGGCGAATTCATCTATAAAGATGATTAAAGAATTTATTCAGTATTATGTTAATTTAATGATGAAGCTTGGATTGATTAAATTTTCTATTGCAGCACTTATCCGGATTAATCATCATTTTACAAATAGTGATTTTGATTTTTTATCATATGTGTCAGCATTCAAAATGTTGATTTTGTTTATTCCATTTTTTTAGATTAATTATTACGGTCTTTGGTGGTCTACTCTCCCCTATTTGTTGTCGAGCAATTTGAAGAGTCTTGTCATCATTATTTGAAAATTGCAGAGAGTAAAAAAATATAGAAGATGCATTTAGAATTATTAAAAAATTGTAAAAAGAGATAAATCGTTGAGAGAGAATGGGCTTAACTTGAGTTCGAACAGAAGTTTGTATTATTACAATCATTTTTAGATGCATCACCTGATCTTGTTTATTACCGTAATAAACATAATAATTTTTTATAATCGAGTAATAGAATTGCTGACAAGTCGTAATTAAAACAGCTTAGTTGAACTAACTTATTGTATTGTAAAATTTATGGTGAGTAAGTTTCAGAAAAAAAGATTGAAACTGATGGAAAAGTATTTTTATAATTTATTGTTGATATATAAACAATGGTTGTATATGGTGATAAACGAAAAGTATGATTTGAAATATGTACAGTCTCTTTTTATGATCAGGTTGAAACCCATCATAGGTTAGTAGGATTTGGATGTGATTTTACCAAACTTAAATAATAATAGTAATCGTTAGAAAATGCTACAAATAAGATAACATTCATTCCAATCAATCAGCTATAAGTTTTCTATTCCGATTAATGGAAATATCAAACTGAGTCGTATATTACTCAATACAGAATTAACTAATAAATAAGCAAATTAGTTAAAAACTATTCACGTCAGCGCTATTATATTAAATAATATTCAATGATATTATTGAAATGGATAATATTGAATCACACAAAGTTAGTTTAGATAGTCAATAAATTGATTTTAAGTAATTTATTTTTGGTCTTGAAAGCTTACCGAGCTTTTAGTAAAACCTAAATATTAAAATTTTACTAGCTAGAAGTAAAAGAGAATTTACCCAGCAAGATCATTACTGATTCAAGAGCGTTCGCTACGATAAATACTATAGAATTTAATTAGTAATGCCGAAAATTTATTCAATAAGAGGTGAGATTAAAGTTTATATTTGGTATGAAGGAGATGAGCAATTTTTTATTCAGGTTATCGATAGTGGTATTAATATCCCATAAAGAAGCACAAAATATTTACTATGTATTATCAGGTACATAGTAGTGCTGATGGTAAGTCAGAAATGGGTACTGAAGAATTGGATTTTCTGTTTCTAAACGATTATAAACAGGGGGGGATGGGAGAGATATATAAGTTGATAGGTACCCTATCTCTTGTAGGAGTGGATTCTTGTTTTACTATGTCACTTATATGGCTAATTATTGCAATAAATAATTGATGTAGCAACATATAAAACTGTTTTACAATTTAAATTGTATATTCTTTTAGAGGGATATATTAAATTAAATATTAGCGTTACGCAATTTTTTTAGAAAATTAATCCATATCGTTAATTTTACTATCAATGGGAAAGGAGAATTAGAGATATTTAAAATTGGTAGTTATGGATTTCATTTTGTTGGATATAAACTATCTGATATAACCGGATTTGATATTGAGGGTTAGTTTCGTTAAATCTATGCTAATGATAAAGCTTTTAGCTTCAATTGTATTAACACTAGTGTATTAAAAGATAAGAAGAATATATTGTTGTAAATATGGATGATGTATTGAGTACACTACTCTTGGTAAGAGTTTTAATAAAGATTAGTGAAAATATTTAATTGATTATAAAAATAAATCCATCAGTACTCTGTTGAATTAATTTATCTAGCTATAATAATGTATTAAATAGTAATACATTCAATTAATATTTGAATTAGTTGGATCAAAAACTAATTGAAGAGGGCATGAAAATCTTTAAAAAAGTGATGACAGTATATTCATATTTACTAAACTATAATTTTCTGTCTAAAGACCAAAATAGAATTGTTATTGAAGCTACAATATTAAAGGTGTAAGCGGGTATCTAATTGATTTGTGCTATTTCCAGAAGTTAGCTTAATACCCACAAAATTCCTAAATTTACCTGCCTGGTTGGATAATAACTAAAGATGATTTAATGAATTAAATATAGGTTGGTAAAAGATATTAAAATTTGAAATAATGATTAGCAGGATTTTAAAATAACCAAAAACTGAAGTTGTGTGTGTAAATGTTGCGCCAATATCAGAGAAATCGTTTTTGTT
>JBQMRQ010000024.1:0-8938 GCA_052174535.1 Arsenophonus sp. NC-WZS1-MAG3
CGCAATTTCACCAAGACAGCAATCCTGTTCATTAAAATCAGGCAGTTTTTGCAAATCGATAAATAGGTTTCATAGTCCTGTTCCGGAATATAGATGGTTTTTGCTAGATAAATCCATTATCGTGCGCTAATATGGGCAGGATGTGTTTTCATGATTAACGTACCTCTCAGGTTATTCGGGAGTTATCTTCCAGGAATTGATATTTCTCGTAGGGGGGTTCCCCCTAACGATCGGTACCAGGGAATAGCGAACGGCATGGGGATTTTGATGTAAGGCACATTACATCCTCGGTGATACAGCATGGTAATGGTCGGCAACTATAGCCATCGACGGTAAACTGATTGACTGTAAAGCCTTCCTGGCTTAGTTTGTCCATTACCGACAGGGTGGATTTATCTGAACTATTGCTGAATGACCTGATAAGCCATCACTTCCGTGTTTTTAATTGTCACGGCAGGGTTTAGAATAAAAACTTCCTTTTAATATACACTGTAAATAATATTGGCGTCGATAAGAGAGGATGGCATTTTGCACGACCAGGTTTATGGCAGAAGTCACTAGATTGCCGATAGCTAGCAGGTTATAGCAGACAAACTGGCATATTTTTTTTTAGTTGCAGTTAGTTTAGGCGTTCACGCAGTGTCGGGTATCACATATGGGGTAAAGACTGTGTTCATGTCGCCATAGACCTGTTTGAATTTGAAATTAAGAAAGTCGTTATGTGTTCATTTAGCGACGGAAGGTCAATTACTTTTGCAGCACTGTACTAATTCCATCACCTTTAACAGGAGCTCAGATAATTTTTGGATCAATTCGGGTTGTCCCAGCAAGGACAATGGACAGTAGTTTTTAAAAGCAATATTCCAGCTCAAAGAAGTGTTTAAGGTGTTTTAAGGTTAGGATGAGCAGGCAATGGACTTCTTCAATCAGCAGTAGATGGCTCTATCTGGCACGGCTGCTCTCTTTTAATAGTCGGTCTAGCTTACGGAATCGAGGCTAGGGTGAGCGTTTGAATTTTTTTAGTGGGGCAGCGTATGGACAATAGCCTCGGTGATACTAACGGCTTTTAGGCTTTTACCCTGATGGTCATTATTTTCATCGCCAGCACGTAAGGTTCAATCATCACCATACGGATCGTTTTTCCGATAGATGCGCTTAGTCAGATTACGTCTTATAGTGCTTTTACTCAATCTGGATTCAACGATAACGGCGATAAAACTGCTATAGTGGTCGGGGTTCTAGTGCAACTCGTAGCGCACATAACGGCTTTCAGGCGGTTAAAAACATCTTCATTCCCCTGTATGCCCTGCTCATCAAATAGGGCATGAAACAGCTAAAATGCTTTTTACTGCAAGCAGTAATACCTGTTTTTTGAGTAACATTGTGTCTACTCATTACTAAATAGTGTTCGTTTTCATTGCTCTTAGAGGTTACCCGTCAAAGCTGTCATTTGTTGCGATTCTCTGGTTACACAGCCAGACCCCGAATACTTTGTTTTAGTGCATCGGTGCCGTATTTCGTGGCCAACTGGTAGTAGTTGGCTATCTTCGGCAGCGTCGCCTTGGAAAAGTCAAACGTACGGAAATGGCCGCCTGATTCAGATTGTACTGTTATAATAGGATTTTGAGTTTTAATATGATGACATCCGATTAACTGTGACTAGCTAGACTGACTATTACATCTCCCATCAGCGCTATTAACTCATCACTCAGCGCGTCAAGCTGGTCATCCGGAATACTATCCGGGAAGCTCTAGGTTATCGTAGTGTAAAATTCATTGCACCAGGGTCTTACCTGGTGCCTAAAACGTGCCGTAGGCGTTGTACAACCACGACCGGGTTAAACGCTCTTCAAAACTTAGCATGTAAACTGTAGAGGGGTCCTGGCTCTGTTTAGCCAGATAAATTGGTGTGGTATCGCTTTCATTGTCCAGATAAGGGTTAAAGCGACCACCAAAGAGTAAGGTGTTGGTTTTTGCGCGTAGCAATTTTGCTTGGCGTTGTAGTGGCATACAGTCTCTGTTTAACTTCAGCCAGATGCTGCGTGCTGTAGTGTGAGGTAATCCATTTAACGATTTCCTAAATGTCGGACTATTCATGGCAAATCTGTAGTTGTTTTTGCCACTTCCGTATCCGGCAGAAGCTTTCCAGCCCGTCCTGATTAATCATGATCAGCTCCTTCACTGTCACACTATGGGTTACGACTATCTATACGGTATCTGCTCACGTAAGCACCGGGGACTTGCCATACATCGTATTCACTTCCCCTGAATAAGACGCGAAGATTAGTGTTAATCTTACAGGTTTCCAGCAGATTCACCGCCAGTTCGCGCATACGTCAAGTAAGCGTTAATGGCCTTAATTAACTGTCTAGGGGGTAATACGCAGCTAACAGTGGGTGCGGGTTATACTTTTTACTCTATAACCCGCCAAGGTGATTCAGTTCATCAATATTATGGACTTCTAAAAACCACAGGCCGGATTCAAAATGGCATTTTAGAATGTTGTGTATCTTTTGCACTGAGTTAGTAACGCTGGAATTCTGGGCTTTATGTGCGATAAGTTGAATACTAAGTGTTTTATACAAATTGTGCATGGTGGATGAAACAAACGCGTAACCAGGGTCGGTATAAAGAATGCGTGGCAGGCTTATGTAGTACGTTGGCTCCAACCGCGTTCTTGCATGGTATTAATCAGTACATCGGTAAAGTTTTGTGTCATTTCGTTGCCGAAATGGTACTTAGCGTAAATCCAGCCTCTGGTATGATCAATCAGCTCAAATGACAAGATTCGCGCCATAGCCATCTGTCCTACAGTACGGTGGGACGCAGTAGAAACAGCGTATGAAGACCATCATACCTGGCAATACAGCTGGGACTAATCCAGCTTGTTCAATGGTGGTGCCTGATAATTGCAGATGAGTGAGCGATAGCTCTTTTTGCATTTGTAACAGATTCAGGGGTGGTAACGTGCTGGTCACACTAAAGGTGTGTGCTACGGCATTTTGCCGTCAAACACTTGTTTTTGGAGGTAATAGAAGCTGGGCTACTCCGCCGTATATTGGTTAATGTCTCGGTTGACGTGATAGTTAACTATTGATATATTGCCAGGTTGACTAATGCCTATTTAAACTGGCACATAAACTCTTCTAGATTGTGTTTCAGCACTCGATAGAGATTAACCGGCTTACCGTTGATATCGTTAATCACTTCTGCTTTGCTGGGTAACTTCATAAAAGAAGAGCGCAATTGCGCCATAAAATGGCTCCATGTAGCAGGCATTCTCAAGAAAGTTCGGTAAAGTCTATTTTGCTAGCCGCCGTTTATCATCTATTTAAGGCAGTATCGGTAAAAAATGTTACGTAATTGTCTATAAGCTTATTTCACTAATGAAAATTTGTATAAACTCTTTCCTGTTTTCGAGAACGAAAAGCGCCACAGTTGACCTCATGCAGATCTCTTCTGTGTATTGACAGCCTATTCGGTGTTCCTGTACCACGCGGATGACGCTTTTTTCCTTGTTCCTATCTTGGCACAATTACAGATACTAATCTAATGACTCTTCACTGTTATCCCTACTAATAAAGCGCTTTAAAAGCGGCTAGCGCACTGTCTTTTTATACTATCTGCTTGATTCTTAAGGAGATGGTGATGAAAATCCAAAAAATTGACCTTGATCCACTTAAAACCCCTGCACCTTAGCAGTTTGTTCCTCACTGAAGCTGGTTTATTGCTAGTGATATTAGCTTGCTCTTGCCGCAGCAATTACCGGTGGTGCTCTATAAGCTGGCCTTAATTCCCAGACTGGCATCGGTGATCGGTTACTGACTTGACAGTTCGCTGTTCCACAAGGTAACGGACCCGTTCAATACCTGCATCATGACCACCCGGAGGTAGCGCAGATGGCCGATATCTAGTGCGGCAGTTGTCATCTCCTTTATCGCCGCCAGTTGCGTCTGATGGTGATTGTTACTCCTGTCTAACTTAGTATATTGATGGAGTGTGTTATGACTATGAATCGCTATCAATATCCATAGTACGACCTCAGATGAATATGATTGTGCTTATTGATATTGCTCATTTGTGGCGCGTTTGATGCCGTCTACTCCGTCCTTCCGCAACCCGCAGACTCCCGTAATGAACTGACCTGATATCGCAAACGCTCCTCTCTAGCGTAAGGTCTTGATGCGTCTGTAGCAGATTTTACCGATCAGATTTGACCACGAAAGTAGCTGACAGCTACGGATATCTCACCAACTTCATCGAGATGGAGGGGGGATGTGGCAGTTTATGCCTGAAACTACGGTATAGATTGGAGAGGTAATGCCGGCACTGGCAGTCAAAACGCTACTCAATCCCGGCTGGAGTTTATGTACGGTAGTGTGAGTTTCGATAACTGAATATAGAAACGCTTATTAGCGGTGAATCGCTATTAGCGCATGGCGATATGACCCTCTATCGGCCTACAATGGTGCCACTGGGTTTAAGTACAGCGTGACCGACGCCTGCCAAAATGGCGCAGGGGTTTGATAGTGATCGCTAGTTTTGCGGCATTAAATGGATGAATTCCAGACGTTGCGTGAGTGGCCCTGGCGTGAGAATCGCTATTATCCAAGCCATATTTTAAAAACCCTGGCACCGCGTTACTTGATCTATGTAGAACAAGCTGTATTTAGTTCAGTCAGGCTGGAAACCCTCGTTGGGGGTTCTGATAATGTACTGTTGTCTGGCATCTGGTGTGGCATGGCTTACACGTAAGGCGGTAGGGTCTCGCTCAACGAACGGTAGTCGGCAAGAATCAGTCAGTTCCACAAAAACGTTTACAATTTAACAAATAGCGTGCTGAGCAGGCCGTATAAGCTCTAAATCCCCTACAGTAGCGTTTTCCCATCAAGTTGAAGGTGCGTATCCAGACTGAACAGGACTCTTAATCGCATTGCACAGATTTGTGAGAAAACCTAACACTTAACTAGGAATATAGATGACATTATCCAACACTGCCGAGATGAAAAAGGCCAGGCACATACTTGTTGTCTGCATATTTATTCCTGGCTTTGTGCAGTATTAGAACATCGCCTTGGCTCTCTGCATCCGATGATGAACAACGCCGACTGAATTCGGTTATCCATCATGATATCCTTGCTAATGTCACCGACAAAGGCTAACAATGCCAGGTCTGGCGGGCACAGATAAGTAGATTATTTGATTATATTAAAGGATCACAATCATGACATTACAAGTCGATTTTATGGTACTAGTCAGCTATTTGTTTGGGCTGTATATTTCCAAGCCGGGCTACCCCTAGTTTATCCGGGAGACCGAAAAGTATCAGGTCGAACGGTTTTCGTCACTGGAGCGGTTGATGCGAAGGGTGTCCGATAAAGGCTCATATTTGAGCGGTGAGGTGCCGGAATTTAAAATGGAGGTAGCGGAGCGTTATGTTTGGCGTAACGAATTTATTTATTATCAGCAGGTGGTAGAGTTACGACTTGACGCGATTTACCAGAAGTTGGAAAGCATACAGCTGCATCAGTTAGCAGGAGGATAAGGATGATAGAGACTAAACGGAACGCCGGAAGGGGTTTCGGCTGGGTGTTACTGCAGGTTATCAACAAGGCGCCGCTCTATCTGGCTAATGACCAGCTACTGTAGTATGTGAGCCGTTCTTTCTCTACCAGGACATTATCATGCTAGAGCTCCAAAAAAGTTGCTGTTCCTTAAGGACTTAAGTCTTAGGTCGTCAGACCCGCTCCACGCACGCTCATGGACGATCATACTAACGCTGAAATGGGTAAATCTACTGGAATATGTGACGGATGATATACCAGAGCATTGTCAAGCTGCCTAAATACTAGAGTGAGTGACGATACCACTGCATAGTCATATCAAAGTCTTACCTATATCCGTGCGTTAATAGCTAGACCTGGCGCGCTGACCTGAGCGTAATTTCAGTGGCTACCGGGGGGGGGAGCTAGAGACGTTGCTGCGGGATAAAGGGTCCAGCATCAGTTGAACGCAGATTTCATGCTACAGCCAGAAGGTACAACGCCGCTTTGCTGCTATCTGTGAAGCCACAGAAATGGTAGGCGTCATTACGAAGAGTTGAAAGACGAGCAGGGCAAATGCTCGGAGGTAAATATCGATACTAGATCAATATTCTGACTGTGATGATTGATCTGTGTGAGGCAAATGATGAAGAGATGGAGTTAGTAGAGCGCACTTCTCTATTAGGAAAGGTAGACAAAAGTATTGCCACTATGACCTATTCATTAGTGAGTCTAAAACGCTATCAGGCGGAGGTTCATCAGAAAATCCCTGCCCATCTGGATTAGCTGGAGAGCAGGAAGTCAAAAACAACGACAGTCGCGTGAGCATGGAAATCGTCCAGCATGTTTATCAACAGATTTACAGGATCATGCAATAAATCCTTCCCCGCTTCTTTACCCTTACCAACAGCACTGGTGCTGCCTCGAGCGATCGGGCTTTAAAGTCAGTCAGTTTGTTCGCTAAACCGGCAAAATCTTTACCACCATGCTTGGGAGCTGGTTGACGATTATTTTAAGACTGAGATCCGTGCTGGTTGTCGTACTCTCTGACTGACTATCTCGCACGGTGAATGATAGGACAAAGAAGCGATGCAAGAAGGGGATCAAAAAGTATTATCAGACGTATGTGGTCTGGCCATCCGTAAAATCGAAGGTAGCGTGAAACGATACCACGGAGCCTGGGCCTTTCATGTTCATGCCCGTCTGGCGCGCTTTAGCGAGCCTTAGCGACTTACTTAGGACTTTAAGTGATACTCGATATTATTGACAGCTCTTTATGGGTCTGTTGACAAAATGTTTGCTGCAGATTTAGGTCACCTTTTTTTGAGCAGCCCTAACGCTTTTATCTCAATCATCCACTCGGTGTGGTGGTGCTCAGTTTTTCCCACTCGCGTTTTAGTGACATTTAAGATATGGGCATGGTATTTTAGCCGCGGGTGCTGCATTTCACGCTGACTCTGGGTGATGCGCCAGCTTAATAGTAACGAGAGGGACGATTACTAGCTAACCTCGATACCTTACGTTAGGACGTGGGGTTTTATGCCGCCGGACTGTCGCCGTTCACTGTGGCTGATAGATGAGATCTTTCTTGGAAAATCCGAGTGTTTTGGCAATACGTGTTGATAGTGGCGACCAAAACTTAGTTTGTGCAGGGGTTTGACCGTAGGATTTTTTACCACGCACGCAGGAAACGATAACGATGAGTGATATTAACAAAGTGCTGCATAGCGAAGTTTCGCTACAACGGTAAATCCCAGAATGAAAGTAATCCCTGCGTTTAGCCGATTGATTGTACTCAGGATGTAATGTTTTATCCCGGTCAGGTGGTCGATCTACCAATCGATTATTCGTTTATTATCTCGCTGGAAGTGTAGGACTATCTAACCTTTCTAAGATTTAATTACCCGATCTGCATGTTGAACCGCAAAAACCGATGAGTTATTTTGAACAACAATTACAATAGGCCCAAGCAGCCGACTGATATGATAAAGGAGCCAGTTATCATTATGACGGCGAATAGATTAGGTCCTTCGTTACGTTTACCTGATGTTAGAATTCTGAATGTGATCTTTTGGTCGCGTTAGGAAGTGAGCTTGCCGATTGATTAATGATTATGTGCTGGAGTTGGAAGCACAGAAGTATTTATACTACTGTGACTTTAGTATGTAGTCTTTAATCTAAAATGCACTAATTTAAAAAATTAGCCTAGGTTAATAATTTAATAAATACTTGTTTTTCTATTTTATGCATTCTTTTTGATAATAATTCCGTTGCCTGTATACTAATCTAAGTATCGGTAAAAGTAGCATGTTGCTATACAGGATACACTTCCATGAATCTGTAGGGATAAATTCTTTTATAAGAACGGCAAAACCAGGTTTTGCGAATCATTATCTTCAACGCCTTTTATATACATCTTCAGTAATAGTCTACCTCATTTGCAATTCAATAAGAAACGATAGTAACGTACCATCTTAAAATATTTATCCGAATATAACTAATATAGTGCTTGATCATCTTTCTTGCGTCAGGGTCTACTGCTAGTACTGTTTAAATTCGATGCTTGTAATTATATGTACAAGCACTCTTCTCTCTCATTAATACTGCTGTTTTAAGACAGATACAATTTAAAGTGATGTTTAAGATAGTAGATCTGAGGCATTTTACGCTATACTATCCACCTTTTCCGTCTTTTTAACAAAGTGCGTTTTCTAATAACGTCCGTACTGTAGCTCAAGGTATGCTGCTGATGATTCCTGGCGCGGATATATTCCAAACCAGGAAAACAGTGAGATTTATTAGGTCATTGTTGTCATGTATTAGCTGGATAGCTGATAGCACCTCGCTAGATTTCTTCGACCGCTCTTTTTAAAACAGATTACGCCATACAATATATTTATTTCCGTGCACACCGTAGCATAAGTCTGGGGGGAAGGAATAGAGCGTTAAGTCGCTGCTAGTTATTTTTAAAAAAAGAGAAAGAAGATAGGCATATAGTGAAAGTAATGTGTTGCTAGTTACGGTCCGGTAAGATATAAACCTACTGTACTAAGTACTACCTCGATAGTTTTGAAGTCAAATAAACTGCAGACTTTTAACTTATAGATTTGGTAGAAAAACTGCGGTAGAAACATTCAGGATAGGCGCAGTAATAGCGACCAGATAAACCCCATGATACAAGTGTCTACAGGCAAGCTTCGCTATATAAATAAAGAATCCACAAGTTGATACTTTCACTGTATCTTTAAGAAATTTATTTCAGACGTCATCAATACTAAAATCAGTTTAGTTTTAGGATATATGTTTGGATAATTACCCTTTTAGGTATTTTGCCAGAAAAATAGAAATTATTATTCTGTCCGCATTTGTTAGGTCTATCGATCCAGGCATCTTTA
>JBQMRQ010000025.1:0-4066 GCA_052174535.1 Arsenophonus sp. NC-WZS1-MAG3
CACTACACATCAACGTAAGGAGTTCATTGAGCTCAAAGATGCTTATCGAGAGTAAGAAGTAAACTGTGTTTAACTCTTCAATGCTCTGCGAGTGCGTGATTTAACTATATTTCTAGGATTGCTACGGAGGAGACTTTGCCATTGATTTTTAGGATGCAATGGCAAAGATATTCCTGGACATATAGCACCAACGAACAATTAGCTACACAAAATAGCTAATGTGCTAACTTCACTTCTAAAAATATAGAAATAGAAAGTTTAATGGTAAGCTGCAGAAGATTTTGGTAGCAGAGAGTTGTGATGCCACTAATAAAACCTTTAATGTTTTATTGGCAAGGTTTTCAGTGTATTATTCGGCGATGAGGATGCTGGAGAGTAATCAAAAAGAACTGCTGGTTTGCTTTGTCTCCTGTCAGCAAACCGGGCGCATCCAATAAAAACAAGAAATCTGATTGTGGAATCAAGTTCATTGACAGTCAGGTTATGACCTGACGCAAGAAAGTACTGGTGGTTTAAAATAACCTCTTCAATTGTATTTAAGTTGCTCCATTCTACTCAAAAAAGCTGTAACTAGCTGATAAAATTTTAATCTTGAACATGGGTTGATAAACAATGGGAATTTAAGGATATAAAACGAATTCACGAAGTATCAGAGTGAAATGTAACCTTACCAGCGCCATACACTAGATTTGCTAATAACTCTTAGCAAATAAGACATAGAGATATTATTTAAATTTTTTGGCTAACTTTAATCATTATAAGCTATTTATAGTAGCATGTTTAATAGATTTAATTAGAAATCCGGTAGATTAATGATTAGAGAAATCTCAATGAAAATTAATTATTTTACGTGTGAATTAAGAGTCTATTATTTATTTTTTCTTTCCTTGATGAAGTTTATGGTGATAAATTACAGATTATACTGCAGTTTAATGTAAAAGCTTATGTGCTAATGGATTAGCGCATGGGCAAAATTTTAACAGATGATAACCTAGATGAACGTTTAGGTCCTCCTAGTTTAATAAAAATTAAAACTAGTTATGTGGTGGCAAATAATTAAATCGGGTAAAATTAGCGTTAATAATTTTGTCATCCTTAAATACGATGTTTGGGTAATCGGTAATCCTGTTTTGAAAGGATCTTTTAAATGTTTTAAAATCCAAAGATATGATTTCAGTGATGGATTTAAATCGTGGTATTGTCATTCAATCTAGTAATCATGTTTGTATTTTATTGACAAATTACGTCGCATGTAATTAAACTGTTTTTATCGACCTAATAAATCAATATATTGCTTCACTAGAATTAAAATATCAATTTTAAAACCGTAAACAACTTAGATTTAGAAGGTTAATTTAGCACTGCTTATGATAAATGGCTATTAGCCCAGACATTAATTAGAGATGTACTTAATGAGTAACTCTTTCATGGTGAAAGAGTAGTTTTACACTAAAATTAAGCAATTTAATCGTCATCGTTTATTGTATAGCAATAACTTATAGGTGGATTTGGTTAAATAAGACTAGACCAGTATGACTTCCTATAATCTTATTATATCAGCAACGAATGGCAAGATGCGATTGATTCTTAATTGTGTTTGACATATAGAATGATCACATTCGTTTTACCAAAAGTGAAACGCTACTAAATTGGAGATTTCGTTTTTATAGCATGATTATTACTATAACGGCATATGAGGCATTTACTACTGAAAAGATATAATAATCAGTCTACGGTTTTATTGGAAAATGAAAAGATGTAGCAATAACCATCTTGAAAGAAAGAGAATAAAACCTAGAAGCGATTATAACTTGAACTAAGATTATCTCAAAGCACTTTTAAGTAAAAGTGAGGTGTAGGGACAATTAATTTCTTTTTAAACGATTAGTTGATTAATAAACATCTGCTTGCAGTGAAATAAGCAATTAGAGAAAGAAAGATTCTTGAATCGATTATTGAACTATATCGTCATCATTATTGCCGCGGTTGGCAGCATGGTATTATTTAGTTAAATAACTCATTAAAATTATAAAAAGACCCGCATATTTTTATAATTAATTTTATTAAAATAAAGTATTAATTAAATTAGCTTTATATTCAATTAATAGTTAAAAACTAATTCAAATATAATATTATTTATCCATTAAAAATTTATTTTATGTTTACAAAAAAACTTAATTGCAATATTAAATTAATTATCATAACCCATTGAATAGATAAGTTGATGTTATATAAGAGAATCATATATAAGCAGGTAAATTCCTATTTCGATGCTTCAATGTTATTACAGGCCAAAAGTAGTTTGTAAATTCTTTATCATTCTCTATAAGTACCCGTTAAATAGCCATGGATATGCAAGATTAAAATAACGTAAAGAAGGGTCGAATATTACCGGTCGTCTTGAGTTTTTATAAAGATAGATAAAAATCATAGAGAGACACGAGATTTATGCCTACAAAAAGATAATGTCATGAATTTTTGTTTAACATTTTCGGAAGATATTTACATCTACGCGTGCAGCTAAGCAGACGCGTAGCTTTTAAACGAGTTATTAGCAAATATTGTATATAACAGTCAGGCTAGGGTTGCCACTCTGATGCTCCGTAAACCTATTTTCATTCTTAAATTTAATATTCTTCAATAACAAAGAACTAGCCTCATAACTCTGTGGTTGGTAATAACGTTTAATTAAAAATGAAGAATAGATTCACAAAGCATCAGCACTTAGCGATGTGACATAACCATGCATATACCAGATTTTGTAATAACCCCCCATACTTTTTACCGAAGTAAATTTGCTCGCGACTTTGGTGATAGTGGAAGATTCTATCATTGAAAATAGAATTAAAACTCTACTCAACGAAAAAATAGAGATAAAAAATGAAAACGGTGTAATTAATACACCTGCAACCTAATTATAGTATGATAAAAAAACTTAAGACGCGTGAATTTATTTTTTTAATAAAAAAACCTTATTTCTACGCAAAAATGATTTAATCTTTTCTAGGTGGTATTGGATATTGCTATAAATCCCAGACATAATCGCTATTTAGCAGAAAAACAGGAACAGATTAAATAAGGAAATTCACTGTTGATGAATTTATTGAACAATTGTATTGTAATATTAAATCATCTATATATCTAATAATTATTAGAAAAACTATAAAAATGAATACCCCAAATAAATCATCAGACAAACAGTGCTATGTCGTGCCCTAATTGCAGGAAGATATTATTGGATAAGCCTAAACTTGTTGTTTATCAATCTCAATATAGCCATAAAATATGGCAAACAGTATCTGATAAACTTTCACCATAAAACAGATTAAGCACTGATCAAAAAAGGAAAAACAAATGTTATAAAAGGTTTTAAAAATAAAGTGAGAAAAACTTAGATGCAGAGTTGATATTAAAGGATAAAGCCAAAGGGCAAGTAAGATTTTAATTCTAAAATAAGAGGTAAATTAATATAAGTGAAACATCCAGTAAGACGCTAAAAAGCAAAGATGAATATCAAATTATCTATAAATATTTAGTAGCATTACCACTATACAAAAGTTTTCATTAACAAAAGATTTTAACTAGCTACAGGAAGTTAAAAGTAAGCTGGAGGCAAATATTTAGGAAAATAGAGAGCTCCTTGAACAGACAAGAAGAAGCTTAAAAAAAAGAAAAACAATGTCTTCAGTTGATTAAACTAATTGAAGACAGTGAACTTAGCCTTGATTTACTATTAAGCTATACGCACCACTAGTAAAATTAATACAAAGAAAAATATTATTAATGCAGGAAAGCCAAAATATCAATTTTTCAATGAAAATGGCGATATTCAAATATGGTCAGGCAATGGCAAGCCCATCAACAACACTATAAAATTACTCGATGATAAAAATCATTTAGAGGAGTTCTTAATAAAAACTAAGTTTTTTATAAAAAATGGTACAGAAATAAAATTTTACATATAAAAACTTTAAAAGTAGAAGAATCAGGAGATAACTAATAATTTTTATTTAAATTAAAAAACATACAATTATTTATTTGTGTACTTTCCTTATCTTTAAGATAA
>JBQMRQ010000026.1:0-84954 GCA_052174535.1 Arsenophonus sp. NC-WZS1-MAG3
AAATAATTATATTAGAAATATTAAAACTTTCAATTTATAAAAAGCTTGCTCTATAAGTATTATATTAATATAACTATAATAGATTATTGCTAATAATTATTTTAATAAAAATTAAAATTAATAAAATTTAACTTTATTTTATTAATCGATATATTTAATATTCTTAATACAAGAATATTAAATTAATTTAATTGTAATGATTAACAAAAATTAATTAAATCAATCATTTTAATTTAAGGATTTTTCTTATATAAATAAGCATAGCTCATTTTAGTGTATAGAGTTTCAGAAATGGTGGCGTATTCTGCTGATGATTAATTTCATGAATGATTTTAATCAAAAAGAAATTATATGCTACAAAAACCTACCTTATATAGGTATCTGCCAAACTAGATATTATCTGTAATTCATTGCATAATGCATCCGTAATGCTATCAGGGAGAGAGCTAATAGCACTGTTGTTGAAGTTAAGACGAAGCGATGCTGTGATAACCTGCTTAAGGGTGCTTTGTTGATGGGAACTATGCGTCGTCCGTAACGATTATTCGTCATAGCGAAACCTATAAGAATATATTGGTGATATTAAGATTAAAGTGACTAAGGTTAAAAAATTTTCAGCGGAAACAGAATATTATTCAACAGCTTGCTTATACTTCCTTATCTAAGCGTACAAAAGCGGCAAATAGTTGCTACTATGTGGTATACGGCGAGACATTTACACAATTGATTTTTATGAATCTTTAGAGCACTTTTTAGAAAAAAGATAATCTCTCTGCCAGTACATAAACAAACTGAAACAGCAATAACTTGAAGAGCATTGGCAATGGTAATGTTGCGTGATTTAAACGATACGCGTTACGTTTATTTCTGAATCGATGACATATATAATGCTATTCTATCAGGAAAGTTGATCGCCTTTCCCTACTTTTCTTTTATTGACATAACTGAATATATAGACATAAAGAAACCAATTACGGTAAAATATCCTTATCAAGCATCAAAAAAACTTTTTATAACTTTTCAATGGCCTGCTGTAAACACGTGACTTAACCGTATATACCAGACTTATTACAGGAATACAGAGTGCCGCCTACCTTGGTTTTGAAATAAAATGGAAAGAGATATTTCCAAATACGCATTACCAACGTTATTTGAAGTACACAAAATAACTCATGTACTACTTTTTACTCACTAAAGACAGGTAATAGAAGGTTAAAACTTGAACTTCAAGAGATTTGGATAGCAAAGAGCCGTAATATTGCTAATAAAACCTTTAATGTTTTGTTAGTAAGATTTTCTGTAGTATTCTGCAGCGAAGAAAAGTTGAAGAAAAGAGCAAAAAGAACGTTGGCATTCTACAGCTTATAATTAGTGTTCCTGGCTTTAATAAGAATAAAGAATCTTGATTAAGTCGGATTTTTGGCAATGGCAATAGTGAACTTATGAAACTAATGCACAAAGCACTGTAGTTCAAAAACAACCCTTAATGGTATTGAAACTGCTTCCGTATTCTCAAAAATCTGGACCACTCTTTAGGGAAGTTGACCTGTTGATCCTGTGGTAATAAATGATGCCCATTTAATGGTGGAAAACAAATTTACGAAGCATCAAAGTAGAACGTAGGCTTATGCTATATACTAGATTTACTAATAACTCCATATAATTTATGTTTAGTTAAATTATTTTATAATTATTTGGTCCAAAATCATTATATAGACCTTCCTCACAGAAGCTATATTCATGGCAATGATGGCTAGCGTGCATGATATAGTTAAGGATAAACCTTATAATGATAAGGTTTTATCGTCATGGAACTACAACACCCAAAATTAGCGATGCTCTCTCGAACATCAAATATACCTACAGCTATTTTAGCTAATCATTATAGCATATCTAAACTACTTTTGCTAAATAGCAAAAACAAAATGATGTTGATAATCAGAATCATATTTTCCCATTGTTTACCAATAATGCTGTCGCTTACACTCAGTAATATATAGTCATTTTATTTCGAAAAACCGTTTTCTACTTCTTGCTGATCTATCTGGTAGCACTCCATAAGCGAATTTCCTGAATCCCATTATATCTTAATCTGGCTTGAATCGCTGTTTATGCAAACCAGAAGTGAGGATTTTCGTTAAATGAAGAATAAAATTCCAGAAGCGTAAGCATAAAGTATTTAAAAGCTACGCGTCTGTTTATAATTACACTTAGCTATAAATATCTCTTCCATAAATGCTAAATAAACTTTACGATGTTATATTTTCGTAGGTATAGATCACCATAACTCGATGAGTTTTCTTTGGCTTTATAAGCCAAATACCGCAATTAATGATTGATATTTTTTACTTAATCTTAACCAAATATATCCACACCTTGTTAATATAGTATTTATAAACAATAACAATAATTTCAGAGTACCGTTTTGCTTTTCGAAAACGTTCATTCATCGGAAAATAGGAATTCAACCATTTGCATACAAAGCTTTGTATAGAACAATAACTTAGTGTTCTACTACGCTCATTCATTCTGAAACGAATAGTATGATTGAAAAATCTAATAAGCGTATGATTAGAAGATAGGCTAGAAAGTTTTAATTTTAATTCTTGTCAAGAGCTTAAAAATCACTCTGCATCTATATATTTAATTTTATACTTATAAATATAAATTATTCAATCACTATTGACTAGCAAAACTTCATTATAATCTATAAAGATTGGTTAAAAGTTAAACCTTAATTATTTAAAATAATATACTATATTTCAGGAGAAGTGATAGCTAATTTAGCTGGTTTCGAAACTTCATTCATCCAAGCGGATAGTAAATTATGTGAGACAGCTAAAACAACTGGACCAATAAAAAGACCAATTACGCCAAATGATAAAATTCCACCAATTACACCAATAAAAATAAGTATCATTGATAAATTTACTCCCTTTTTTATTAAAAAAGGACGTAATACGCCATCCATTGTTGCTACAATTATGCTCCATATAATTATTATAATGGCATAACTAGTATTGCCTGACCAGAATAACCATATTATAGAGGGCACCATAATCAATAATGGGCCAAGTTGGACAACACAACATACAAAGACAAGAATTGTTAATATTTCAGCATAAGGAATATCTACTAAAGCTAAACCAATTCCACTGGTAATTGCTTGTATTAATGAAGTTACAACTACACCTAATGCAACAGCGCGAATTGATTGACCAGCAAGTAGAATGGCGATATCACCCTGCGCACCTGCTAGCCGAATGGCGAAATGTCGAATACTTAATATAACACTTTCTCCTTTTAGATAAAGTAATGCAGTAAATAGTAACATTACGATAAGATGAAACATAAAGCGCCCAGCATTAATAGCTTGCGCTAAAAACCAGCTAGTTGCTTCTCCAATATACGGTTGTAGTTTAGAAATTAATGTATTACTACCATTAGATAGCAATGTATGCCAACCATAAAAAAGTTTATTATCTATAAATGGTAAATTTTTTAACCATAACAGCTCTGGTAATCTAATTTCAGACGGTGATTTTGCCCATTCAATTAGTGGTCCACTATTTTGTATAATGCCACTAATTAGCATTGTAAAAGGAATAACGAATAATAAGATTACTAATAATGTCATCGCTATACTTGCTAGCCATTTTTTATACCACAGTTTGCTTTCAATTTTTTTGAATAATGGCCAAGTTGCAATAACCAGCATGCCAGCCCAGAGAAAACCAAGTATGAACGGTTTTAATACCAAAAAACATGCTGTTATCATCAATAAAATAGCAATTATGCTTAAAATAAATTTAGGTAAATCATTAAGGGATTGTGCTTTTTCCATAAATTGGCCTAATTATAAAAAATTACGAATGGGATATTATTAATGATCTATTACATGATTAATGATATTTTAACTAATAAAATAGGGTAACAACGAAATTGTATTGTTTATTAAAAATTAATTACCAAGTTTTATTTTGTATGCTCCCTTGTCAAGGACAGTAGATAAAATGTAAAGTGAACATTAATTAAAAAATTACTAGCATAATGATCTCATATTATAGGACGCACTTATTAAATAAGTTAGCAAATTAACAAAGTATTTAACTATATTAAAAGACTAAGGTTTTAACGGTAATTTAACGATCAGTTAAACTGAATATTTATCAATGGTAACAGATAATAGTGAAATTTCGCTAATTTCTTTTAACTATATCTCTCAATAGCTATCATCTCATGAACAGGCTTGTACGTCGAGTATCTATATAATGATTTTGAATTAAGTAGCTAGCCTATTAAACTGGTATATTCAAAAAAAATACGTAGATTATATAATGCAATTTATCTTGGTCATTGGCAAAAATTTTATTAATAAAAAATCTTTAAATGAATAATTAAACTAAGTTGTGTTTTCCGATTGAAAACAATCATAATTTTATTATTAATTAAAGATAAATAAAAGACAATAAATCGATAGTTTATCCATATTTTGTTTGTCAAATTTTAAATATTATTGAATTTATAAGTTAATTTTATCAATTAATAAGTTAATATAGTTAATAAATTAACTGCTCTGAACTAATAGTAAAATAAATACTACTTTTGCTAAAAAACACTCTAATAAAAATATTCACTTAAATAAGTAGTCAAAGTGAAAGATGTTATTATTAATATATATAATATTAAGCAAAAAAAAATCTAGTTATATTCATAGTGTATTTAGTCAAAAAATTAGTTTAATGAGGTCACTAATGACAGAGCCCGTCGATACTTCTTCTTTAAATAAAGTAATTTGGCAAGGCCTTACCATGACTGATAAGGCGGCTGCTCAAATTAATAAATTAATGAAAAAAAATCCTGATAGTCAAGGACTATCTCTTAAGATTAAACGATCAGGTTGTGCAGGATTTAGTTATGTTATTACATTAATAGATAATCCAACCCAAGAATATTTGCTGTTTGAGCACAATGGCGCTAAGCTTTTTGTTCCTCTAAAAGCAATGCCATTTATTGATGGTATTGAGGTTGATTATGTTCATGATGGACTTAATCAAATATTTAAATTTAATAATCCTAAGGCTCAATACGCTTGTGGTTGCGGTGAAAGCTTTAGTATTTAAGTGAATTAAATTATGTTACAATATAATATAGAAATTGATCATGATGTTCAACAATGGTTAGAGGAACATCGCTATAAAGAGGGATTTTTCACTAAGATTGCAACGGATGAATTACCTAAAGGTCTTAATGAAGAAGTTATTAAAGCCATTTCAACTAAACGTAATGAACCTGATTGGATGTTGCAATTTCGCTTAGAAGCTTATCAACATTGGTTGGATATGGAAGAACCTCACTGGCTTAAAGGCTATTACCCTAATTTAAACTATCAGGAATATAGTTATTATTCCGCACCATCATGCAATAGTTGCGATGATAATCGCCACATTAAATCCGATTCAGCAACAGAGGTTAGGAATAAGAATAACAATAATTATCTGACTGCAGAAGTTGAAGAAACGTTTAATAAACTTGGCGTACCAGTACGTGATGAAAAATTAGTTGCGGTAGATGCTATTTTTGATTCTGTTTCTGTTTCAACAACTTATCGTGTTGAATTAGCAAAACTGAATATTATTTTTTGTTCTTTCGGTGAAGCAATCCAACAATACCCTGAATTAGTAAAAAAATATATTGGTACGGTCGTTTCTAATCGGGATAACTTTTTTGCTACATTGAATTCTGCTGTCGCTTCTGATGGAACATTTGTTTATGTACCAAAGGGAGTTCGTTGTCCAATGGACTTGTCAACCTATTTTCGGATTAATGCAGCGAAAACCGGTCAGTTTGAGCGCACTATCTTGATTGCTGATGAAGGTAGTTATGTTAGTTATATTGAAGGATGTTCTGCTCCAGTACGTGATAGCTATCAACTACATGCTGCTGTAGTTGAAGTTATTATTCATAAAGATGCTGAAGTAAAATACTCTACCGTACAAAATTGGTTTTCAGGTGCTAAAAATGAACATGCTGGTATTTTAAACTTTGTCACCAAACGTGCCTTATGTAAGGGTGAGAATGCCAAAATGTCCTGGACCCAGTCTGAAACAGGATCGGCTATTACTTGGAAATATCCTAGTGTTATTCTGCAAGGGGATAATTCGGTTGGGGAATTTTTTTCAGTGGCATTAACCAATGGTAACCAACAAGCTGATACCGGTACAAAAATGATCCATATTGGTAAGAACACACATTCCATCATCATTTCCAAAGGGATTTCAGCAGGTCGCAGTCAAAATAGTTATCGCGGTTTAGTAAAGATTTTACCAACTGCCGAAAATGCTAGAAATTATACCCAATGTGATTCTATGTTAATTGGTACTAAATGCGGCGCGCATACTTTTCCTTCTATTAAGGTAAAAAATAATAGCGCAAAGTTAGAACATGAAGCTACGACATCTCGTATTGGTGAGGATCAACTTTTTTATTGTTTACAACGTGGTATTAGTGAAGAAAATGCCATTTCTATGATCGTAAATGGTTTCTGTAAAGATGTCTTTTCTGAATTACCATTAGAGTTTGTCGTTGAAGCACAAAAATTGTTAGCAATTAGCTTGGAACGTAGTGTGGGTTAATGGTTTCTATTAAATGAATATTCAGTTATTCAAAGGCCAATTAAATGTTAAGTATTAAAAATTTAAATGTCAGTATTGAAGGTAATCAAATTCTTAACGGATTAAACTTAACAGTAAAAGCAGGTGAAGTGCATGCAATTATGGGACCTAATGGATCAGGCAAAAGTACCTTATCAGCAACACTGGCAGGACGTAAAGAATGTCAAATAGAGCAAGGTGAAATCCTATTCAAAAATAAAAACTTGCTTAAGTTATCGCCAGAAGAACGTGCAGGTGAAGGTATATTTTTAGCCTTTCAGTATCCAATAGAAATTCCTGGTGTTAGTAATCAATTTTTCTTACAAACTTCTGTTAATGCCATTAGAGAGTATCGTAAGCAGTCACCGTTAGATAGATTTGATTTTCAGGATTTTATTAAAGATAAAATTGAACTACTTGATATGCCGAAAGATTTACTTACTCGATCAGTCAATGTCGGTTTTTCTGGTGGAGAAAAAAAACGCAATGATATTTTGCAGATGGCAACGTTAGAGCCTGAATTATGTATTCTAGATGAAACGGATTCAGGTCTTGATATTGATGCCTTAAAAATAGTGACCAATGGCGTTAACTCACTACGTACTGCTAAAAGAGCTTTTATCATAGTCACTCACTATCAGCGCATTTTAGATTATGTACAACCTAACTTTATTCATGTCCTCCATCAAGGGAAAATTATTCAATCTGGTGATTTTACATTAGCTAAAAAACTAGAGGTACAAGGCTATGGCTGGATTATTGCCCAATAATAAAAGAACAGAAAAGCAGCATCAAGTTACAAAATTAAATCAACAGGCGCTAAAAGGTTTTGCAGCGCTCTTTTATTCCAGCAAAAGAGCAAAAGAAAAACAAGCTCAGGCCTATTGGCAGCAGGCAGAAAAAATTGGCTTTCCACTATTTCGTTATGAAGAGTGCCATTATATGCCGTTTACAAGAGTACTTAACGCTCAATACCAATTAAATAGTGGTAAAGTTAATTCAATTACCACTAAGCAATTAAAACAGTTAGCACTCTCCTTTGATGGTTGGCAAATTGTTTTGTTTAATGGACATTTTATTCCTGCGCTAAGTAGCGATAACTTTGGTCTTTATCAAATTCAAATGATGAATACATTGATACAGCTTACAGCGCCTATTGTAAATGATGAGATATTCCTATATTTAACCGAGAGTCTAGCTGCTCAACCACTATTAATTAAATTAGCTGCTAATCAACAGGTAGAAAAACCCCTTTATATATTAAATATTACTTCTGGTTCAAATCACCGCGATTATATTAATACCAGTCACTATCGCTATCATTTAGATATTGGTGCTAATTGCAAATCGCAAGTTATTGAACATTTTATTTCTGTTGATGATAAATCGCATTTAACTGGCAGTCGATTGACCGCTAATATTGGTGATAATAGTTATTTTAGTCATATCAAACTTAGCATTGAAAATAACCAAAGTAACCATTTTGCCCATAATGACATCTTCTCAGGACGAGACTGTGAAATAAATAGTATCGGTATTTTTATTGGCTCAGCATTACTTCGCCATCATACTAATGTGAAGTTAAATGGAGCAGGTAGTAGATTATCACTGAATAGCTTTTTGTTAGCACAAAATAGAGAAACTGTCGATATCAGAACTTATCTTGAACATAATCAACCATGTTGTAAAAGTCGACAATTACATAAAACAATTGCATTGGATGAAAGTAAAGTTATTTTTAATGGTATGATTAAAGTTGCACCAGCAGCACTTAAAACTAATGGTCAAATGATAAATAACAATTTATTATTAGCCAAACAAGCCGAAATTAACACCAAACCACAGTTGGAAATTTATGCTGATGATGTTAAATGTAGTCATGGCGCGACAGTAGGCTGTATTGATGATGAACAGTTGTTTTATCTACGTTCACGGGGTATTCATCTCAATAATGCAAAACATATGATTATAGTTACTTTTGCGACTGAAGTCATCGAAGCTATTGATAGTGAAGGTATAAGTAATAAGGTAATGGAGATTATTCAAAAGAGCTTAACAGGGATTTAATATGACATTTTCAGTAGCATCAATTCGAAAGGATTTTCCTATACTAGAAAAAACAATCAATGATCAACCGTTGATTTATTTAGATAGTGCTGCTAGCGTACAAAAACCGATGCAAGTGATAGAAAAAGAAAAGCAGTTTCTTTGTCATCATTATGCTGCAGTACATAGAGGGATCCATTACTTGAGTAGTGAAGCAACAACGATGATAGAAAATGTTCGTCAGCAAGTAGCAGATTTTATTCATGCTTCTTCTTCTGAAGAAATTATTTTTGTTAAAGGTACAACGGAAGGTATAAATTTAATTGCTAATAGTTATGGGCCTAGTTTTATCAAACCAGGTGATAATATTATTATTACCCAAATGGAGCATCACGCTAACATCGTTCCTTGGCATTTCCTTGCAGGCCAGATTGGTTTTAATATTCGTATATTGCCTATTGATGATACTGGAAAATTAATTTTTGAACAATTAAATAAGCTAATCGATAGCCGAACTCGATTACTCTCTTTTACTCATATGTCAAATGTTTTGGGAACCGTTAATCCAGCAAAACAGATTATTGCCTATGCCCATCAATGTGCAGATAAAAAAGGAACGCAATTACATACTTTACTGGATGGTGCGCAAAGTATTATGCATCAAATGATTAATGTTCAAGATCTTGATTGTGATTTTTATGTTTTTTCCGGCCACAAACTGTATGGACCAACTGGTATTGGTGTTTTATATGGTAAAAAGGCATTATTAAATTCCTTGCCTCCATGGCAAGGTGGTGGAGCCATGATTGATAAAGTAAGTATGACATTAACTAAACCAGCAATAATAAATATCACTTATGAAAAGGTACCATGGCGATTTGAAGCAGGTACGCCAAATATTGTTGGTATTATTGGTTTAGGTGAAGCACTACGGTATGTTACTAATATTGGTTATCAACAAATATCTACCCATGAAACCACATTAATGCAGTATGCTAATCAACGTTTAAGTACCGTAAACTCTTTGCGTCTTTACGGATCAGATGAGCGTCAAGGGATTATTGCCTTTAATTTAAGTGATCATCATGCTTATGATGTTGGTATTTTTTTAGATAATTATGCGATTGCAATACGAACAGGCCACCATTGTGCGTTACCATTAATGGATTTTTATCAAGTACCCGCCATGTGTCGAGCTTCTTTAGCAGTTTATTCTACTAAAGAAGAGATTGATATTTTGGTTGAAAAACTTCAATATATTGAAAAATTACTTAATTAATTTGTTTTTAAATATATCTAAGGATAGAATAATGTCAGTTTTACCTGATACAAATAAATTATTACGTAATTTTTCACGTTGTCAAAACTGGGAGGAACGATATCTTTATTTAATTGAATTAGGAGAAAAATTATTACCTCTTAGTGATAAGCAAAAACAAGTAAAAAACCAAGTTTCAGGTTGTCAAAGCCAAGTTTGGCTTGTTATGGAGCCGAATAGTGATGGAAAAATACAGTTTTCTGGTGACAGCGATGCAGCTATAGTTAAGGGTCTGATTGCATTAGTAATAATTAATTTTCAAAATAAAACCGGACAAGAAATTTTAACTACAGATAGTAAAGCATTTTTTCAAAAGTTGTCATTGGAACAGCATTTAACACCATCAAGAAGCCAGGGATTGCATTATATGATCAAAACAATCCATCAGAGAGTCAAAAAAATTATCAGTTAATAATTTAAACATTTAATTAACTGTATCTTCCAAGAAGATAGTATGGTTTTTGAATAACTCAGATTTAACTTTTAAATCCCCTTTATAAACCCGTAATAGAGCTTTACTACTCATTACTGATTAAGAGTAATGCCTGTGTTTTGCACAGGAAAATATATCGATGCAAGGTAATCTCAAGCTCTTGACTAAAAATTAAAATATACCTTTTCGGTCCCTCTTTTTATGCGCCCATTAAATCACTTAATCATACAATTGATATGAGAATAATATCGACGGGTAACTTGGTATTCTATACCAAGTTCTTTACACAAACAGGCAATTTTTTGTTTTCCTGTGCTTAATGTTTTCTCAGATCAAAAGATGGTCTGTAAATTCTTTACCATTATTTATAAGTACCTAATAAATAGCTATAGAATATACCAATTAAGATCAGATAAGAAGTGTCGATCCTTAGATTTATTGCTTAATAAATTTAATTACTCCTTAAGAGAGGTTAAAAGCCACCTTTTACCTAAAAGGTGATAAAATTGGTTTACTAAATCTCTAGTGTAAATTAAAATTTCATTGGAATCTGTATTATTTGATATAATACACTATTTAGATAAATTAACCATATTTTTATCTTACATAACAATTATTTTCCATTTTATCTATTATTTTTTATAATAATTTTGTTACCTATTTACTAACTACGCATTAATAAAATAACCCGGGTGGGTCAACACGCAGAATATATTTATATGAATCTATACACAGGAATTTTTTCATCAGAACAACGAACCCCCGTTTTTTGTGAACCCTCCATCATCTATAACTCTTTATATACCTTCGGTAATAATGCGTCCTTGTTTATGATTTGATAAGAAACCATGGTAATGCACCCATCTTAAATCTCTCGTCGGAATATGGCTAATATATAGTAGCTAATCATTTTTCCTAGACAAGATCTTTGCCGGTGTACCAACCTACTTAGTCTAGTAGACATAGTTATATCTATAAACATTCTCTACCTCAGTAATGCTGAAATTTTGATGCCGATACTGAGCTCATTTAAGGTGTAACGCTAGAGGTATTTTATGCTATACTAAATTCATTTCATATTTTTAGTGAAATGTACTCACAGTAACATCCGTACTGTGACTCCTAAATAACGCCGTCACTGCTTCCTGAGGCAGATTGCCAAAGACCACAGGAAACCTGAAGATTTATCAGGTCATCTCTGTGATATAACACCCGGATGATAGCGCCTTGCCAGATTTATTCGACCACTCTTTCTTTTAAAAATAACTCATACTCTACAGCATGTTAATATCCATACTGCCATTAGTAATAAAGATATGGAAGATGCAGATGTTAATGAAATTGTCGATCACAAATATACAAAGCGTAGAAAGAAGTAATTTCGATACCCTATTTGATCGCCTATTCTGATATAGCACGGATAGCGATGCGAAACAGAGCACTTGAATAGCGACGAGTTTTTATTAAAAAAGACTAAAGAAGATGGGCATAGTGAAAATAATATTCCCAGTCGCAATTGAATAAAACATGAAACTGATATGCTCTAACTATTGCTCGGTAGTTTTAACGCCGCATAAACTGTAGAGTTTTAACTTACAGATTTAGTAAAAACCAGCTATGAGAAGATTTAAGAGGGGGTATAGTAGTTAGCCACCAAACACCCATAGCACAAGTGCTGCAGGCAAAGATCTGCTCAATACAGATAGACGTTGTTCACACGTTAACACTTTCATCCTGATTTTAAAGAAATTTATTCCCAACTATCATGAATGATAAAAACTAATTTAGTTTAGTGGTATACATCCTAACTAAATTAGCCTCTAGGTATTTTATAAAATAAGTAGAAATTGTTATCCTGTCAGAATTCGTCAGATTTATTGGTCCAGTTATCTTTGTGTTTGTTCTAGGAGTGAAGAAGACAGTGATTATCCTAATTTCCTTATAGGTGATGAATTCATTAGAAATTATACTTTTATGCATTGCCACTCACTGCATTGTATGCAGTATCATCGACTTAGTCTTGTGCACCGCTCAAAATCCAGGATAATTGTGACTAAAACGGATAATGTTTTCGTATCAAAAAATTAAGGAATGAGTTGGACGCATTGCTATCTGGCCTTTTGTTTAGATACCATAAAATTTAATCGATCTGTCATTATTTATTTCAAGAAGAGAAGATTTAAAGTAATTTAAGTAAACAGGCGGTGTAATACGTAAAATACCGTGTTATTTTTTTGATTTAATAAATTTATACTTTTTATAAGATTTACTTCAAAGTATCTAGTAGTCTAAATGAATTTCTAAAAATTAACATATAGTAAAATAAAAATAGTACCAGACAATGAAAATCCCCAAAGTAGCGTAGCACTGACACTTATATCATAGTGCTCGCTCTAAGATAAATAAAACCTATCAAGTCAGACACTCTATACTTACAGAAAGATAACACTTAAAGTTTTTTAGCATTTAAGGAAGATATTTCATATCTACATGATAATCAGGATCGTAGATTTTTAAATGCTTTATGGTTTCGGATTCGGTTCTTTGCTAACTCATATTTCACGCAAATTCTCTTCTGTATCTGCATAAAACGATAGATAAAAAATCAAGATATAACTAGATTTAAAAATTCGCATGGATGTATAGGATCTCCACTAGCACAGTAGATTAACCATAGAAAAAGTATTTTTCCAGAGAAACCGACTGCAACTTCTTGATTGATCGACAGCGTCATCGGAAAACCATGAGAAGTGTAATTGTAATCATTAATATGATCTCGTTTTTCTTCTTTAGAAACGATAAGTTCAAATATGAATAACACTCAGCAAAAGTAGATAAAACCCTACTCTTTACTGGCTTAAAGAGTAATACTAATTTAAATGTTGTAGTTGTTAAAGATAGATTTTAATTATCATTATATTTTGCTTTCAACTATATCTCTAAGTTACCCATATTACAATGAATAGTGTTAGAAGATTAAGGTCTATATAATGATCTGGAACCAAATAGTTAACTATTGATATATTAAAGTGACCTTTATTTATCCGATGAATTTTATACGTTCCTTAGGAGAAAAAGTATGAAGAAAATTCTATTTTTTATCAGCTTGTTGTTTTTAAGCTGGCTGACTTTTAATGTCAGTGCTATTGAATACTCATTACCATCCACTACTACAGCACGCCTAATTGGAGAAAATAGTCATTATTTAGTAACTAATGATGGGCGTCCACTGGAAGCTATTGCAAGTGAATTTCAGATAGGTTTGCTTAGCATGTTAGAAGCTAATCCAGGTACCGATCCTTATTTACCTAAATCTGGTAAAACATTGATTATTCCATCACAAATGTTATTACCTGCAACTAAGCGTGATGGGATCATCGTTAATTTACCCGAATTACGACTGTATTATTTTCCAAAAGGAAGCAATAAAGTCATTGTTTATCCTATTGGTATAGGGCAATTAGGTGCCAATACGCCTAAAATGATAACAACAGTTAGTCAATTAATTAAAAATCCAACCTGGACACCGACACCGAGTATTCGTAAACGTTATGCTGCCAATGGTATTATTTTACCGACAGTATATCCAGCCGGACCTGATAATCCTATGGGTCTTTATGCCTTACGCTTATCTTATGATAAAGGACAATATTTTATCCATGGTACTAATGCAAATTTTGGTATTGGATTACGTGTTAGTTCCGGATGTATTCGTTTAAGACCTGAGCATATATCAGCATTATTTTCTTCTATATCGATAGGAACTCGTGTACAGGTAATTAATGAACCTATTAAGTACTCTAAAGAGCCAGATGAGAGCTATTACATCGAAGTTCATCAACCTTTATCTAAAAGGAAGTCTGAAAATCCGCAAACAATACCGTTAGTATATAGTAATGAGTTTAAGGCGTTTTTGCAAGAACCTGGTATTAGTCAAAAATTAGTTTCTAACGCCATAGCACGTCGCTCAGGAATACCGATAAAGGTAAATAAGACTTAATTAATATTAAATGCCATAAATTATGAGTAAATTTACTATATTTTATATAAAAAGTATTTTACTAAAAAAAGATAATAGTAATACTAAAAATTAGTTACATATATTAAATATAAGGCACCAATTGGGTGCCTTATTAGTATATCGAGATCCGTTATAAATATAATTGGATTACTTTTTATAGTTATGAACTTGATTATCCAAACGTTGATTAGCACGATCAGCTTCATCTTTAGCAGTCTGAACATCAATATGTAATGACTGAACGTCATTGGATAATTGATCAACTTTATCGTTTAACGTTTGTAAATCTGAAGACACTTTGTTAATTTGGCTACTGGTTGAACAACCTGCTAATAAACCAGAAGCTAGAACGATAGAGCCCAGTACAATTTTAGTACGCTTCATTATATTACCCTCTAGATTAGTTAATCTTCAAATAACAAGATAAGTATTACACATTCCTGGCAATACATATAATAAATTTCTATCTTTAATTTTAAATTATTAGATCTTTTTAAATTCTAAAAGAATTCTTACTTATTCTTATACTAGTACTTAATAGTATATTTTTACTTAAAATTTATAAGATTTTAATAAAATTAAAAAAAGATAATAATTTATTTGTTTTTCTTCGTTTTAGTTAAGCAGTTAACAACTTTTAATTATTTCATTGCGTTATTTTATTAATTATTTTACGCCAGGTATAAATAAAATTAACGATATATAATAGTTATTTTTATAAATATACAGATTATGATCTTTTTAGCTGAAAATATTAATTTTGAGATAGTAGAATTCACTTAAATAAATACTCAATAGAAAAATGATTAATAAGTTTTTGATTGTAAACTATAAATATTATAGATATTAGCGCTTTATTTAAAAATAAATTTCCAGTTATTTTATATAGATAACTATGTTATTATTAATAAAATTATAATATATAGATATATAAATATTTTGTATCTCTTTTAGCACTAATACGCCTGAAACTATAGCAACAACATCACTTTTTTATCAAAATTATTTTCTAAAGCAAATTACTTATAAATACATGATAGAAATTATCAACAGATGCAATTTCTTTGACTAATTTTGGAATATAACGCCTTTAAATAAAAAATTGATTGGAAATTTTTTAATTAAGTTCTTAAAGAGAGAATCAGGACAATCATAAATAGTCATCATAATTTATCGGTTCAATAGGATATTTGCATATTACACTTTGCAATATATAGCATGATCACATCAGTATTGTCATAAATAACATTAATAATATCCCCCCACTTCGGAACGAGTAGGGGGTTAGGTTTTGAGGCTATATTGGCAAAGGTTATTATAGAAATCTTTTATACTGTAAGAAGAATTTTCGCTAAAGCGGTTTCCATAAAAAATAAACAGTTATAAAGATCAAAGAGATTCTTCCTAATTCCATTCTAAGATAAAGTTCAATCTTATTAGTTAGCTTAATTACAATCTATCAGATGACGCTGATTCATGTATTAAAACAACTTATTTCGCTTTATGTTCTACCGTATTGTCATAATGAACATGTTATTTGTGCTAAGGACATTCATTAATGTTACAATGATATCATTGCATAATTCCAGATTATAGAAAAATATTTAACAATCGTATTAGAAGTTCTCTGACGAAACTACATCATAAGAATAAATGGTTTAGTTATCTTCGGATGTATGCTGAATAGTTTTACATTACGGACCTAAATTTAATAAAGAACTATTTTAATCCAGTTCACATACCATTTTAACATGACAACTCTGAACAGTTATTAGTTGTATACAGCCATTAAATAATTACGCTTCTTAAACAATAAGTACACTATCTCTAGATGCATCCGGCATTTATTACTATGCTGTATATAACCAACAAAACATAATCTGTTGCTTTATTTAAGTAAATATATAATAATCGCGATCAAATTGATTAACGCGAATTATTTTTCATACATTAACTTATTTTGACGCAAAGCTATCTCTACCTCCTAAGAGGTTATTCGAATACCACTCTTTTCAAACAAAAGATAATTACGTAATGAATGGCGTAATAGCGCTAGAGATTATACCGTATAATAATCTTTAATTAAGCTATAAATTTACTTCTGTTAGTTAATGATCTCAATCATTTTAAAAATACCTAGATCAAATAACTAGGCATAATAATCGGTGATTAAATTAAATTATTTAAATTGCATATTTTCAATTGCATTTACTTAATCTTTTAAATTATTTAAATTAATTACTGCGTTTGACCTTATTCAACTTATTCAGTCAAATATAAGTTAATAAAATTAACGTTAATAATCCTTCAGATATAAAAGATTTATATCAACTTTTTACTACGTCCCGCAATTTATTGTAAGTCAATAACCACTAAAATACACTGATGACAAAAATTAATTACGTCAAAAATTAAATAAGAAATCTTTGGAGTAATTTTTGATCCAACCCCCTTCTCTACCGCTATGCATAAAGGTACCAACCGTTTCAGTAGATTTACTAAAATACAACAAGATTAAATCAGGAATTATAAAATAGTAAATATCGCCATAATTGGCGACTTATCAGAATCGTTGTCGCTAAAGAACGTTGTTACTAACTTATCAAATCAAATATTCTGACAAAAGCCGTTCTAGTTGATAAGTTTAAGTTAGCAAAATTTCTTCATTTTAATATAGCTATTCATCTTCTGCTTAATCTTTATTACTATTATTATTTCTCTATCAGTTAATGGTAAATTATCTTTAATGACAAAGCTTCACAATTATGGATCATACGTAATTTAGCTTTCCATAGATCATTGGCAGTACACCCCCCATCACAACTAAAACAAAAAACAGATTTGGTGCTCATAAAATGATGATTATCATTTTGTAAAAATGAATTATTCTTAATCGATGTAGACAATTAAGCGAAATACGAATCTTTTTTTAATTTTTAATTATTCAAATCAACCCACCTTGTCAAGTGGGATTATTAACAAATTTAAATAATTTACTTTGATCTGCTAGTGAAATAGTTATTCAAATACTCTCCTCCCTTCAGAGTAAAATATCCTAATTGAAAAATCTTTTCGAGCTTATAAATACTAACTTCACGAAAAGCATCAACTAATTTACCTTAGCTTATTTCACCATTAAGCGCTCAGTGTTGAGAACAGTAACAGCCAATAAAAGATCAGACGCTCAAAAGGAATGTTATTGAAAATTATTTCTCCGCGCTAGGTACTAATTTCAGAACAGTCTAAAAATTTATTCATAATTCATCCTTTCAGATAGACTTAACATACCATAACGTAAATATAGCATTCCAGATCAGCATAGGGTGTTATTATCAACAATAAGTATACTCTAAAATAAATAACGCTAGAAAATCTTTATTTTGTAACTGACAGTTTTGTATATAATCATGAAAAATCTGTATATTTCTTTTACTAACTATTTAAAAATTAAATTTTCTAGTTATTGATATATTTTTTCTGATAATAATGAATTTACAGGTGTAAGTTAACGTTTGTAGTGTTGTTGAATATTAGGTGCATCCCTAATATAAAAGCTATCTAATAGAAAATTATTATCACTAACTCATTCTAATTATAAAAATAAAACATGACAGAAATATGCCACTTAAATTACTCATATCCACTAGAGTTTTATTGCAAATTTTTGTTAACTGATTTATTTAATAACTTCATAAAACAACACTAAATCAACGGTTCTTATTCCTATTAAATATTAATCAATCTCTTGAACAGGAGAGTGAATAAATTGCATATTTTATCTTATTTTCAGACAAGAATTTAGCGTGTTCAAGCATTGTCACTGACATAGCATAAATAATAACTTAAAGCTCCATCGCAGAAAACTTATTAGCAAAAACCTTTTCTAACCCACCCGTGTCTAAATAGTTTTAAAGACTTATTAAGCAAAAAATTAAATAAAAGCTTTAGATCCTAACAAATATATCAGATACACGTATATTCCCTTTTGTTATAGAATAAATATTCTGCATAAACTTATCTGCAATATCATTAAATTACGATTTACCATGAAATATCCTGATACTACTATTATAAAACTTAATCAACATTGACGATATAAATATCTATTTAATAAATAGATTTATTAAATATCACATCATCCTGAAAGATAGTATGTTTTTTAAATAATTTAGGTTTAATCTAAAACCAATCTTTCATAGACTGCAATAGATTTTGACTATCTAATACTAATTATAATAATTATTAATTTTATACCCAAACATATTGATATAGAGTGATCTTAAATCTTTAATCAAAATTGAAATAATGAATTTGCAGTTATATTCTATAACACCCATTAAAATTATTAAACCACATCATTTACTTTAGGATGCATCGGCGGGGATAATTCGATATTCTATATCAAACTATACACAAATGATCGAATTCATATTTTCTAGTAGTTGACACCTTTCAGATCAAAAAGGCAGTCTATAAATTTTTGCTATTGTTTATAAGTACCCGATAGATAACCATAGAGATGAGACATGGTTGGCTAAGATCACGTAATAAAGGTCAAGCGTTAATTATGATCTTGTTATTGTAAAGATAATAAAAACTCATCGATAGCTTCATACCTATAAAAAGATAACATCATGAAGTTTTGTTTAGAATTTACGGAAGATATTTATATCTACGTGCAGATAATCAAATGCATAGCTTTAAACACTTTATATTTCAGATTCTGCGCTTCTTTTCCTGTCTAGTTTTACAAAAATTTCCTATTGTGGTATGAGAAAATGGCGCCTGCATAAAGAACGATGCAAGCTAGGTCGAGATAGAACGGAATTCAAAATTCTTATTTATCTACTAACAGATAAATAAATGAAAGAAAACTATTTTTCACAAAAAATAACTACGCTCTAATGCACTGGTAACAGCATCGTCAGAAACCAATTAGAAATATGATATGTGATCATTAAGCTATGTTTGTAACAGTTATTGATGGATCCATCTATACTATATAAAAGATTTTCGCTATAGCGGTTAGCATGAAAAACAAGCAGTCATGAAAGATTAAAGAAACTTTCCTTTACCCCTATCCAAGATAAAGCTGCATCTCATTAGTTGGCTCGGTGACAATATATTAGATGATATCGATCTATGCATTGAATCAACTCATTCCATTTTTATCACCACTCATATTGTCACAGTAAGCATATTATCTTCTGGGGAACATTGATTAGGGTTAGAGCGATCTCATTAAAAATCTCCAATTATAGAAAAATATTTAACAATCTTACTAGAAGTCTTATAGCAAAACTACATCATAAGGATAAATGCTTTAGTTATCTTCAATGTACGTTGAGTATCTTGACTATACAGGGTAATCAAAACAAACAGTCATTAATTTAAAATTATGGTTATTTCTAGTGCATGAAGTTTCAAAGAAAATAAGGAATGTCTTCCTTATAATTGATTTTGTAAATAATTTTAATAAAAAAAGATATGATATGCCATAAAATTTATCCTACAGATATTCATAAAATTAGATATCACTTCTAATTTTTACATCAACTTAGTCGTAATAGTGGTAGATAGCTGATAGTACTACTGTTGAGGGGGAAGCTTAAAATCTATGCTACGACAAGATACTGACGCGCTATCCTTACCATTATCCGTAACGATTATGTAATACAACAAACTATACAGACGAGTATTTTAGAATGTTAAGATTAAAATCTAAGATCAGGGAATCGCAGCGGCAACGGGAGAATATCTTTGACAACTCATTGATAACATCTTATTTAAAGTGTATAAAAAACGTTAAAAAGCTTCTACTATACCTTACCGGCAAGTCATCCTCCACCAAAAATTTTTATGAAGCTTTTGGGCGATTTCTTGGTAAAAACGCATTATTTCTCTGTTAGTAACATCAGAAGACTGAAACAGCAATAGCTTAAAGAATACAGATAATGGTAGCTGCATGATTTAACAATATACGCTATGTTTATTTCTTGTCTTAAGACATATGTTATTCTGTTATACAGCTGAATACCTTTATCTGTTTATTAATTATTAAGTCAGTTAATATGAACATAAGGAGCTTATTGTAGTCAAAGATGGTTATCAAAATTAGAAACAAGCTGAGAATAACTTTTCAATGACTTGGAATTCCGTAGATTAACCATACCTCATAGACTCTTGCTAAGGATGGCACGGCGCTATTAGTTTTTTGAATTCAATAGAAAAATATTCTTAGCATACAAGCACTAACGAACTTATTAGGTATCATAAAATAACTAACATCCTCCTTAACTTCATAAATCCATGTAACTAAAAGTTAAGACTGTGTAAGCTTGCAAGAAGATCTGGCTAGCATAAGCTATAATAATACTAATAAAGCTCTTGATATTTTGTTGGCAAGGTTTTAGCGTATTCTGGAGTGATAAAGAAGCTGCAGAAAGATTTGAGAAGAATGGCTGGCATTCTATGCTTCTAGTCAGCGCGCTGGGGAGTCAATAAGAACGAGAAATTCGATTGAGTCGGATTTTGTGATAGTGAGGATACGAAGCTGACGCGCGAAGCACTGTAGTTAAAAATAACCCTTTAATGATATTTAAGAGATGCTATAGTTTGCGTAGAAAAGTAAAACTGGCTAATGGAATTAAACTGCTGACTCTATAGGTAAATAATGTTCAATTTAAGGATGGATAAGAGATTCATGAAGTGTCAGAGTACAGGTTCATGTCATATACTAAATTTGTTAATAACTAATTAATTTTGAAACAACATTAAAATGGTATTACGACTTCCTGTGAGCTAGCGAGAGCAAACATGAGTGTATTTATGTTGTATTCTTTGACATCGAAATCATTTTTCCATAAACCCTTTAAAGGGGAGTGGTTATTTCCCACATAGGAAAAATAGAAAATGCGGGAGGAGAGTAGGAGATAAAAGAAAAGAACAAATCGAGATCTTAATTGATCCTAGATTGAAAAGGTCATGTAAGAGATGAGATTACTAAAGAGTTTAATGCAGAGTGTATTATCTGTATTCTTTAGCCAATTTATAGATAAATAATGCATCCTTATGCTCGTATTGAGATAAATGGTGTAAAACCTTTGCTAGGGAGGCATAAAATTACTCGGTATCATTAAATAACGTTTATTATTAATGATTTATTAGTAATAAATTCCACATGCAAAATGCAATATTATACCAGCCGATTAAAAGAATAAGTAATTAGATACTCTCATGGGGATAAAGTCGTTTTATCTATCAAATTTTCTGGCTGAAAAAGATTGTTTTAAATCATAACAATCGAATATACAATCATGACTACAAATTGCTCTGCGAGCAAAGCTAGAACCTTTCCCAATATAGCTGATCATTAACATGATTTCGTTTTTATCATTTTAGTAAATTAAATACAAATATGCTTTAGTACTTAGTTAAAGTAGATTCAGGCTCTTTATTAGCCTGAATGGCAGTTCTGATTTTACGTGTTGTAGTTACTATGACGATTGAGGTTTATAACCATAATATTTTGTTATCAATTATATCTATCAGTAGCTATCTTGTCATGAACAGAGCTATATGCCGAGTAGTATATAATAATTCTGGACAAAACAGTTTAATAAAAATATTAATATATTAACTAGGATTGAAAAATTCTGATTATATTAATAATTTATATTAGTGTACTTTAATCCCATTATCTATCTTTATTTTAATAAGTTTTATCGCTGATTATTATTTTCATTCACTAGTAAAAATTTCCAAATATTTAGTAACTTTGAGTTAATTAACTATTTTATTAGTAAGTTTTCAACTTCTCGTTGATAATTATTCTTATCGATAAAAAGTGCACTTAATAAACGTTATGAACTTTTACATCTTAAAATATCTAATATATGGTTATACTTGGATAGGATTTTATTTATAATCCTAATTAATTACGAAGCGTCAGCTATTATTAATAATAGCATAGATAGAATGACGAAATAATTACCTCTATTCTCAATATTCAAAAGTTAGATTAATTTTTACTGACGAGCTCAGTAATAATTTATTAAACAATGCTAAAGTTGCAGTTTAACTCATGCTATCATTAAGGTTCCAAAAACAGATATTTTATATTAATCAAAGCTAGAAATCCAAAATAACTTCTCAAAGTAGAAAATTGTTGATCGACAAATCTTTTCTTCTATTACTGATCTCAGCTAACCATATAGCACAGACTGAATATATTCATTTCTGTAAATATACATCCTATTACTGTACCTACTAATTAACTTATCATTACTTCATGTCATTATAACCTTTGGGAAAATTCTTCTTATCGATTTACTTTTCCTACTCAGAACGCATTTAGTATGAATTTATTTACTTAAAATAACAGTTAATAAAAATTAATAATATCTAATATTTAATGCTTAGTTTTAATCTAGTAACTATAGATAGTTTAAAAACTGGTGATATCAAGATAATTTTAAGTAGAAAAAAAAACTTCTCGAACAGCATCGAGATCCTGTTGATTATCAATACCAGGCCTTGGTGTTTTAACTGCTATGGCAACATGAATTTTATTGCCATACCACAATACACGCAACTGCTCAAGCATTTCTATAGTTTCTAACGAACTTATCGGCCATCCGATATAACGACGAATAAAACTAGCTCGATAAGCATAAATACCAATATGACGTAAAAAATTCTGGTTAATTTTTACTTTACTAATTGCAAAATTATCACGTTCCCATGGAATAGCAGCTCTAGAAAAATATAAGGCGTTACTCTGTTTATCCGTCACGACTTTTACAATAGCGGGATCAAATACTTCATGAGGATCATTTATTGGTGTCGCTAATGTTGCCATATCGACGTTATTTAGTATAAGATTACTAGCTAACTGATTAATTATCTCCGGTGGAATTAAAGGTTCATCACCTTGAACATTAATAATAATTTCTTTATCAGAAAATTTATATTTTTCAATAACTTCTGCTAATCTTTCAGTCCCTGATTGATGTGAAACATTAGTCATACAGACTTCACCATTTGCCGCTTTCACCACATCAAATACTGCCTGATGATCAGTCGCTACAATAACGCGCGTAGCATCTGACATTAGCGCTCTTTCCATTACTCTAATAATCATAGGTTTTCCATGAATATCAGCTAACAACTTACCTGGTAAACGATTAGAAGCAAAACGCGCAGGAATAATAACTGTGAATATATTATTTTTCTTCATCTAAAAGTAACTCACGAGCTTGTTCTTTTAATAGAACCGGTATGTTATTACGAACAGGATAAGCAAGATGATCGAATTTACAGATAAGTTCTAAATTTTGTTTATCATAAACTAATTTTCCATGGCAAATAGGGCAAGCAATGATATCAAGTAGACGGTAATCCATGATATTCCTCATCAAAACATAATTTAAAATAAAACTAGAATAGCATAAGCATCCATCATCGTTAACTTTATTATCTGCTATAATATGTATTTATTAGTAATCTGATAAATTGACAGAAAATAGTAATCTAAAATTCATAAGCTATAACATAAGCAACAGCTTAATATCCATAAGCATTACACGCGTAACTAAAATTTAATACAATAACCTTCTTAAGCTATTTATTTTTACTGTTCGTAATGGTTTGATGATTAAGATAGATATCTTGACTTTCATTGATAAGGAAGATAATCTATAATCCTATTTCACATTAAACTATTTTACGCGACCCATTTATAATGGAAATATCATAATAAAACTTCTTTTGTCTACTTTAGATAGTAGACAAATTTTTAGTAGACAAATTTTATTTTTTCCTGTAGGGGTGGCTGGGAGCTTCCTCTACTGGCCTATTTCTTCCCCCTGTCTTTCTATTAAGCTTTTAATAGAAATCCCATTTTTCTTTCACTATATATTCTTACTATCAAAGTAGTAGCATTATATTAAAAGCTATATTAGAAACATTACTAGTAGAAACTCCTTAACTACTACATGAAGGATTTTTGCTCTTCTATTAGAGAAGAGCTTGTTATAACAAAGCAAACAGTTATACAGGTGAAAGAGTATTTTTTACTCCCTGTTAACATAAAGATGCATGTCGTTATTAGTTGATTTTACGATTATCTATCAGATAATATCAATGCATGCATTGAAGCAACTTATTTTACTTTATCTTGACTACTTGACTATATTATCACAGTGAATATGTTATCCGTTAAGGGTAAGCATTAACTAATTAGAATTACAGCGATATCATTATAAAATTTGCGATTATAGAAAAAGATTTAATAATCTTACTAGAAGTCCTCTGGCAAAACTACATCATAAAGATAAATACTTTAGTTATCTGCAATATATATTTAATAACTTAATTTTACTGGAATCAGAAAAATAAAAGGCATTGATTTTAAAACAGCATTTAAATGACAGCACTGCTTCCTTGCTTTAGCGTTGACAGCCAATATAAATATCTAAATACTACTGTTGAAGTCGACAAAATATTTTCTCTAAATTATTTAAAGAAAAAAGAGTTATTTTCGACATAGAAAAGTAGAAAACGCGAGAGGATTAAGGAGATAAAAGGAAAAACGAATCGCACTCTTAATTGTACAAGATAGAAAAAGATCATGTGAATAATAAGATTTTTTAAAATTTAATGTCAAAGTGAGTTATCAGTAAGTCTAATGTATGATACGATTAGGATATCGCTTCATTATGATATTTTATAAATCTATTCTTCATTTTTGAATTGTATGTTATTTACTACAAGAGAGTTAAAAGCTTAAATCTGCTTAACACTACTTAGCAGATTCTAGTTTATTTTAGTAGATATAGTAGATGGAGACAGTTTAATACCATAAAAGAGTTGCTTTTCTTAAACTACAGTGTTTCGACATCGGCTTCATATCCTCACTTCTGACAAGCTGATTCAACCAGATTTGTTGTTCTTAGACACAAATACACTTAATTGGAAGGCATAGATACCAGCTGTTCTTCTTGATATTTTCTAGTTTCTTCATCGCTGAAAATACACTTCCCTGATAACCTGCCTAACAAAGTATCAAAAGCTTTTTAGCGACATCGTGAGTCTCTGTTAACCAGATTTGCCGCAGCTCACTCTTAACTTTTGATTACATACCTTTAGATAGTGAAAGGCAATATATTAGCTATCTTGCGTACTACCCAAATGGCGTTGAGTGTGTGGTGTCTGGACATATTTTTGCTGTTACATTGAAAACCAAGGGTAAATTTTACGTAGCAAATTCGAGAGATATGATTAAGCTAGACACTTGCAAAGGATTAAAAATTAAACCCAGTGCGCTTCTAACTTTTAATAATCATTTCGACTGCAATGAGCTCTTATATATTTATATAAGTTTACGTGATAAAATGAGCAGCAGGTAAAGACGATTATCTTTCCTAATAGAATAACATATGCATTTCTATAAGAAATAAACGTAACTCGTATCACTTAAATCACACAGGCACCCGTTGCCTACGCTCTTTAAGCCATTACTATTTAGTCTTTTTTGATGTGGCTCTTGAAACGAGAGATCATGTGCCTTCATAGAGAAGCTCATAGCTTTGTAAAAATCACCAATATAGATGCTTTTCCGTTAAGCCATGATAGAAATTCTTTAACGTTTTTTGTACGTTTTAGATAAGATGATGATGCAACGAGCTGTTGAGGCATATTTCGTTACCGTTGTATAATAAGCTCGATATTGAGCATTTTAATCTCAATATAGCCAATATCTACCTGTACAAGTTTACTGTAGAAAATAAGAATTACTGACAACAGCTATGCTATCAGATAGCTGTCAATATTACGGATGAGTTTATGAAATGGATTATGGTAATATCTAATTTCGTAGATATATCCTAGTGGGTAGATTTCATGGCATATCATCTCTTTTTTGTTATAATCATTCATGAAATTAATTTAGGATAGATGTCAGCATTTTAAAAATTTTATACATCAGAAATGATGTATAACTTTTTATATGCTAAATCAATATTTTTATGATGAACTTAAAGGTGAATTACTTTTTATTTAGGTAATGAGAAAAGAAATAGAATGGTAAAATATCAAGTTTAGTACTATGCTATTAGCATATTTGCCTCATTGAAATTCTCTCAGTTAAATTACCACGCTTCTGTCTCCGACATAGATCTGGTTGTTATGTCTTTAAATATAGGTATACAATTAAAAATCAGTGGTTATATACTCAAAATTTAGTTAAATTGATAATAACTGGTTAAGGATTTTTTTGTCTTTATAATTTTAGCCGACGAAGATAACGTCAAGTAAAATTCATGATATAGAAAATATCTTAAAGTTATAAATAACCTTAAAACTTTAGCTAATAATTCAGCAAAAATAACGTTCAGAAAGTACCTTATTGAGCAAAGACAGCTCTTAGAGGCCTTGAAATAACCATAGCAAATGTTATGACAATACCCGTCAAGAAAGTAATTGACTTACAACTTTATAAATGATTATATTTGGTATATATACTAAAAAATAAGGATTGATATTATCAAATTTATTTAAAAAAAAGCTACTTGCTATCGCATATTATTGCTGTTAATAAAGAACATAAAATAAATTTTTAATATTAAGCGAGTTATTTCAATTTTTTGTGTATAGGGTTTATGGGATGATGATGTGTATCTTGCTGATTGATTTTCATGAATGCTCTCAATAAAAAGAGATGATATGCTATGAAAAGCCTACCCTAGAGACAGATATTGTAAAACACAATATTACTTTTGTTCTCTTAATATGATCTCATCCGTAACAATTATTGCCACCGAAAACCATATAAACTAATATTGTGGAGATATTGAAATTAAAATATCTAAGGCCCAGGGATCGTATCAGTAACAGAAAATACCTTCAGCACCTAATTGCTACCAACTTATCTAAAGCGTCTAAAATCAGCGAAAAGTTGCTACCCATGGATCTATACCCTCCTCTTTTTTTACAAGGAAGAATGGATTATCTACCAGTGATTTTCATGGTTCTGAAGTCGCTTTTCTGTGAAAAGCAGATACTCTCTCTGGTAGTAAGATCAGCAGACTGAATAGCAATAACTTGAATAGAACAAGCAATAAGTAGGCTGCGTGATTTAAACGATACGCGTTACGTTTATTTTTAATGAAAGGCATATACTGTTCTTCTGTCAGAACAGCTGATCGTCTTTACCTGCTGGTTAAAGCGAGTACACTGCATGGATGATAAGGGATCGTTTCGATCGAATATGCTTATCGAGAGTTAAAAGCAATCTGAACCAAACTTGTAGATGGACGTAAGAGTATAACTTAAACGTATCTTCTATAAGCTTTGAACGGGTAAAGAGAGGAGAGACGGGGTACTTGATTTTTTGAATGCAATGGAAAAAATATTCCTGAACGCGCAGTATTAATGTTATTAGGTAGCTAAAATAGCTGATGTGTTAACTTTTCTCCTAAAAGTAGCAACTTAAAGGCTAAAGGTGAGTTGCAAGAAGGTATGGTTAGCACCTAGAGCTATTATTATGCCGATAATAAATCCCTTTATGTTTTTGTTGGTAAGGTTTTCAGTGTATTCTATAGCGATAAAGAAGCTGCAGAAAGATTGAGAATAACAGCTGGGATTCTACAATTCTTCCTAAATACACTAAGTATCAATTAAAAATAAAAATGATGAATTTGATTGAATCGGCTTTTGCGTGATAGTGAGGCTACAAAGGCGACGCAAAAGTACTGTAGTTCAAGAAAAACAACTATTTCAATGGTATTTAAGCTATCTCTATCTTTTCAGAATAGCAGAAGAAGCGGGACCTAAAGAAATTTTAATTTATTTCATCCATAACAATAAACAACGTTCGATTCAATCATGGAGAACATATTATCTGAAGCATCAAAGCGGAATGTAGTCTGATCGATATACACTAGATTTTCTAATAACTCAAACATAATCTAGAACTAGAACTAGAACTAGAACTAGAACTAGAAGATATATATATTGTAAAATATCATTATTGTATCTTTTAATTAATAAAAGTTAACAAATTTTCTTAAAAGCTAGCAAAAGTCAGAATTTTATCGTAAATGAAATTTATTTTTAATTGACTACATCTAGATAAAATCTTATATAATAAGAAAATTATAATAAATTTTAACAGGAGCGTTAAAAAATGAAAAAAAAACTAATGATATGCCTTCTTTGCATTTTGATATCACCAGTAGGTTTTTCATTAGAAAAACTTCAAGATTATGAATTAACTCAGGTATTAATTTTAAGTAGGCATAATTTAAGAGCACCAATAGTATATAAGGATATATTAACACGTGCAACAAATAAACTTTGGCCTATTTGGCATACTAAAGATGCAAATCTTACGACTAAAGGTGAGCAGTTAGAGATTTATATGGGAAACTATTTTAAATATTGGTTTCATAGGGTAGGCCTATTGCGCAGAAATCAATGTCCAGACTCAAATAATGTTTATATTTATGCAAATAATCAACAACGCACTATTGCTACAGCTCAATCTTTTATTAGAGGCGCATTTCCTGATTGCTCAGTTAAAGCTTTTTATCGCTCAGATATGAGCGAAGGAAAGTTTGATCCTATTTTTGATCCAGTTGTCACTGACAATAGTGCAGAATTTAAACGACAAGCCACAAACGCTATGACAGAAAAATTAGCACATTTAGATTTGGCTGAAGCTTATAAACAAATTTCAACGATACTGGACTTTAAGAATTCACCGCTGTGTAAAAAAGATAAGTTGTGCGATCTGGTTAGTTCCCCTAATACGATCATCATTAATCCCGATAAACAACCCGTTGTGTTTGGGCCGTTAGGATTAACAACAAATATTGTAGATATATTTGATCTGCAATATTACGAAGGGTTTGCTACAAAAGATGTAGCATGGGGAACTATTAATACACCAGAACAATGGAAAACACTTAATAAAATTAAAAATAGCTATTATTCAGTTGCATTTAGAACTAAAATTATTGCTAAGAATGTAGCTAAGCCTTTATTAAATTATATTAACTTACATTTTGTTAACCAAACTAATAAAGAAAAGTCAAAATTACTTATTATGTTTGGTCATGATTCAAATATTGCGTCAGTCATGTCTGCTTTAGATTTCGCCCCTTATCAATTGCCTGAACAATATGAACATACGCCAATTGGTGGAAAATTAGTGTTTCAGCGTTGGCATAATAAGAAAACTAACAAAGATTATCTAAAAATTGAATATATTTATCAGTCAGCAAATCAATTACGAGATAAGACGCCATTAACATTGAATAACCCACCTAAACAGGTAACTTTATCGCTTCAAAATTGCCCAATTAATGAAAATAACTTATGCAACTGGGATGATTTTGAAAAAGGCATGCAAGAAGCTTTAAATTAAAAAAAGTTAATATTGATTAAATTAAATAAAAAGCAGCGTGAAGTTAACGCTGTTTTTTATTAATATTCACTTTTGTGGTGAATATTTTTATAGTCATTTTTAGCAAAAAAATAATTTTCTAACTAAATTGCACTTAACCTGTTAAAAGTAAATTAAGTTTATATTTCTAGTGTTGTAGTTTCCTGAAGAGGAGATACTGGTATATCAAACCTGCGAATTAATTTCGGTGAATCATCTCAATAATATAGAAATGATATGGCGTAAAAGTTTATCCTACAGATAGATGCAAAACTAGAGATTACCTCTAATCTCTTATATGAACGCATCTGTAAGTAATAATGGAATGACAAACGCTGATTAGATATTGTACTATTAAGGCAAAATTTTGAAGCCATCTTACTAACAAATACTGAATGACCCTTATGGACGACATAACAGTTATTTACCACGTGAACCATTATAGACTTGTAATTGGTTACTGTTTATATTTAAAATGCCTAAAATCAGGAATCGTATCGGTAACGAGATATAATTCAGTAGCTTATTACTACTGTCTTATCCAGAATTATAGAAAATGCAGAAGAATTGGTAACCATACCTGTATACCTACGAATCATCTCCACTAATGATTTTTACGAAATTATTATGTCGATTCACGGTCAAAACACGTGATCTTTTTATTACTGCCTACCAGCAGACTGAAATAGTGATGGCCTTGAAGAGTAGCAACCAATAGTAGCTATGTGATTCAAGCGATACGCGTTACGTTTATTTTTTGGCGGAAAGCATATGCCGTTTTCTATCAGAATAGCTGATCGCCTTTACCTGCCACTCATTATCAGCGACATATGATGGATGCTAAGGGAGGATCGTTACAGTATAAGATGCTTATCAATAGATAGAAAAACTTAGGCGAACTTCTTAATTGCCTGTAAGGCGGAGCTTAACAGTATTTACTAGACTTGTATACCTGAGATACAGTGCTTAGTTTTTTGGAATGCAATGGCAAAGATATTTCTGGATATGCAGCAATCAATATTCTTAAGTGCATAAAATAGCTGATTCGCTAGATTCACTTCTAAAAGGTATGTAACCGGAAAGTTAAGTTGAGCTTCAACAGGAAGGTCTGGACTAGCAAAGAGATCGCGATACTGCTAATAAATCCTTTGATATTTTATTGGTAAGATTTTTAGCAAAGTATTCTGCAGCGATGAAAATCTGAAGTAAAGAGCAAGAAGAACGATTAAGATTCTACGATTTTTTGTCAGTGCACTAAAAATTAATACGATTTTTGTCAGTGCTTATCAATACACTGGAGATCAATAAGAATAAAAAATTCAATTGAATCTAATTTTGCGATAGTGAGGTTATGAACCTGACGCGTGCAAAGTTACTGTTGCTTAAAGAAACAACTCTTTCAATAGTATTTAAGCTGCTATCCATCTGCTTTAAAAAGCAGGAATTAGGTAATGAAATTTTACCTACTGACCATTCATGATAACCGACATCCAATTTAAAAATGCATAATAGACTCATGAAGTATCAGAGTGTAGCTTGATCGCCATATACCAGATTTGCTAATAACTATCAATTGATTAACAAAAAGCTTAGCTTATAATAGATAAGCCTAGTGACTAGTTTTATAACACAGCCCATGATTTTTCTTAATCGTGTATGTTATCAAGATCACCATAAAGCGATGGCATACCTATGGGTCTAGTTTTAAAGCGACGATGTAACCACATATATTGTTCAGGTGCTTCCATAATTTGTTTTTCAATTAGTTCATTCATAAAAACTGCAGTAGAAATTTCATCCTGCTGTACAAAGTTGATTATTGCAGGTTGAATGAGTAATTCATAACCCTTTGCATTAGCTAACCGCTTTGGGGTAAAAGGTATTATGGCAGGATTAGTAAGTTTAGTTAGAATATGGGTACCTATGGTAGTAGCAGTATTTTTGACTGCAAAAAAAGGTACAAAAACACTTTTTCTTGGTCCGTAGTCATGATCTGGTGCATACCATAAGATTTCTCCTTGTTTAAGACTACGTATCATACCTTTTATATCTCTTCGATCAAGCATAAATTTATTAGAACGCAATCGTCCTCGGATTTGCAACCAGTCCATTACCGGATTGTTATTTTGACGATATACACCAATACCAGGATTTAATATACCAAAGATACGAGCGCCTAATTCAAGCGTTAAAAAATGAATTCCTACTACAATGATCCCTTGTCCTGTCAGCTGAATTTTTTTAATATTTTTTTGTCCTTTAATTGTAAACCAACGTTGTACACGTCTATCAGACCAGAACCATGCCATACCTGTCTCAAATAATCCCATACCAACTGATTCAAAATTTTTATTGATCATATGCTGGCGTTGCTGTGAACTCATAATAGGAAAACAAAGTTCTAAATTACGTTTTACAATTTGTAGGCGTTTTTTTAAGAAGTATCTGGATAACCGTCCAAGGTAAGTTCCTAAGCAATAGATAACTGGATAAGGTAGTAAAACTAGCAAATAAAGGAGGCCAATACCTAACCATGTTAGCCAATATTTGGGATGTAAATATAAAATTTTAAAAGGAGATATTTTTATCATCTAGGTTTTATTTAATTAGATTAACATGGCTATTTTAGCAAAAGCTCTTACTTTTCTCGCAGAGCAATTTATATAGCTATATCTGTATTTCAATTTTTATACTTTTAAACAATCTTCTCCAGCCTAAATAATTTAGTAAATAAAATGACCTTTACATCATTGAATTTTCTTACCTATTTTTTGATCAGTTGCTATAACTGTTCATAATTTAAAACTAGAATTTCTTATCAATAACTCTCTAATTATCTAATCTTATTAGGAAATGATGACTAATTTATACTCTCTGAAAAGATTTTATTATTTACCTCCATTTAAAGTAAGTATGAACCCTTATTGATAATCGTCTAAAAAACGCTAACACACTCCGGCATTAAACTCTTCAAGAATCTCATTGTTCATATGACCATTTTAATCTCAGGCGATCAAGATCGTGATTCGTTCTTTTCATTTATCTCCTTCTCTTCCATGTTTTCATCTTTTTCTATATGAAATAGAACGCTTCTTTTCATGGATTTAGAGAGGATATTTTATTAACTTCAACAAATAGCATTTAATGCACTTAAGTTGACTATTTCTGCTGAAACAAAGGAAGCAGGAGGAACACCCCATCTAACACTATTTAAAAAATTAATGCCTGTTTGTTTTGATGAATTTCATAAAGTCAAGATATTCAACATACATAGCAGATAACTAAATTATCTATCTTTCTGATATAGTTTCGCTAGAGGACTTTCAATAAATTATCAATCTTTTCGTGCAATCTGGAATTTATAACAATATTCCTCTAACTCTAATCAATGTCCTCAGTGAATATTTATATTCACTGTAATAATATTGACAGGTTAGGAATAAATTAATTTAATACATGAATTAATATTATCTGAGAGAGATAGTTGACGAGCTAATTAATGAAATGCAGCTTTATTTAGTAGGGAGCGAGAAACGAATCTCTATATTTGCATGACTATTTACTTTTATGGTAAGCTATGGAGTGAAATCCTTCTTTTACAGTATAAAAGGTTTCTACTGATAACCTATTCTAACATAGCAATATTGCTTACCATTTATTTTTTATATTTTCTTTATTTCAACAGCATTACTATATATTCCACTGATGAAGTGATGAATTTCTATTTTATATGGACTTGCAGTACAATAGTTGGCCATAGATTATGGAATATCATATATCAAGATATTTTATCAGTGATATCACATATAAATGAAATAAAATAATAGTAAACAGGATAATGATCGATCCGTACTCATTTTAAATAGATACAAAGCAAGAAAAGAATTATATTCATTTCTAATCTATGGGATTTCGGATATGGTAGTGGCGTGCATCCATGTTGATTGATTTCGTAAATGATTTAAACAATATAGAGATGATATGTCATAAAAAATCTATCCTAACAGGTATCAGCGAAACTAGATATTACCTTGATCCCATTACATGAATTCATCCATAAGTGATGTCATTAGCTGATAATATAGCTATTAAGGATGAAGATCGAAGTCATGCTGTACCAATATGCTGAACGCCTCTTTGTTGATCGCGTTCATAGCTTCGATCGTAACAATTATATGCCACAGCGAATCATACAGACTGCTATTAGTGATGTTAAAATTAAAGTGCCTTAAGGTCAATGAAATTGCAACGACAACGTAATATGCCTCAACAACTCGTTGCTATCACTTTATTCAAATTCTATAAAAACCTAAAGAGGTTAGATGTCTGTGATCAGATTGGGTATATATCCCCCACCAGTTATTTCACGAAGTCATATGAAGCCAACTTCTCGATGAGAAGTGCATGATCTCTCTGGACATCATCAGCAGATTGAAATAGTAATGATTTTAAGAACGCAGGTAATGGCGATTATGTGATTTTAGTGATACGTGTTACATTTATTTCTTGTTGTAAGGCGTATACCCTTTTGTTAGTCAAGCTGATCGCCTTTACTTTATGGTCATTATTGGCTGAACTCTTACCTGAACGTAAAGAGCTAGGCTAAGTTGCGGTTAAAGATGCTTATTGATAATTATAAACGAACTCAACTGAACTTCTGGATAGGGGAACCTGTAAGCACGTGACTTAATTATGTCTCATAAGACTTGGACGAGACGCGGTGATTGGTTTCTTGGAATGCAATGGCAAAGATATTTCTGGATGCGTAGTATCAATATCATTGAGTGCATAAAATAGCTGATGTGCTAACTTAATGCCTTAAAGGCATGTAACTAAAAGTTGAAACTTAAGCTGCTGGAGATTTAGCTAATTAGAAATCTCTAATAATGCCACTAATAAAACCCTTAACGTTTTGTTAGTAAGGTTTTCAACAAAATATTATCCTGTAGCGCTGAAGAAGGTGAGGAAAGATCAATAAGAACGGTATCATTTTATGACTTTCTATCAACGAGAATAGGGTGTTAATAAAAACGACGATCCGATTAAATCCTGAAGTTACAAAGCCGACGTACCAAGCACTGTATAGTTCAATAAAATAACCCTTTAAATGATATTTAAGCTACTACAATATGCTCACATAAATCTGGAGTCAACTAAATGGGAAATTTAACCTACTTGACTCTACTGGTAATAACCTTCCATTTAAAAATAGAGCATAGATTTCTGAAGCATCAGAGTGGAAGTATTCAGACTATCAGATAGTCTGATTTGTTAATGACTATAAATAATCACCTGAGAATATTTCTTATTAATCCACTTATAGGTAAATTTTAGTGATTCACGAATAAATTAACTGAAAAACTTCATAAGTTAATTGAAGAAAATTATTAATTTTGACTTAAAGTATATTAGAGTATTTTAAATACTAGAACGTAGTAATAACTGTGCTCTGCAAAGTTGATTTACTTGTAAATGACCATCATGAAAAGCAATCTGAGATTGAAATAGATTTAACTTCTCTATGAGAAAAATCATTTACTAAATTGGTAGAAATAAAATTAGGAATAATTTATTGCGCAAACCCATACACCAAATTTTTTTACAAAACGGTGTTTTAATAGTTTTTTTGGGGGAGTCCCCCTTACGATCTAAAGTTAATACTTTCGATATTAAATTACTCTACTTAACTACCAAAACCAACCTGAATTACTGACTCAGTACTGTAGCAAGAAAATCAATAACTCAATTAAATCCTAAATAACAGTGATTCAGACTATACAAGCTGATAAGTAAGTATTGTGAAAATGAATATCAATCAGAAGAAATCATTAATATCAGCATTGCAAATAGCTGGCAAAAATTCTTCAATTCTAATAAACCATAAGAACTCAGAAAACAAAACCTCCAATCTTGTTACAAATAATTTTCTAGCAAAATTATGAGATAACCCAAATACTTCATCTGCCTATGAACTATCTATGACCTATAGCACAAAAATCACAATCGTGCGTAAAAACTAGCAAACTTGAATGTTTTTATCTAAACTGCTGTAGCACAACAGCGGTTTCGAGAAAAGAGATGAAATCTGTAACAAAACGGTATGTTCAGACACTGCTATCGCAGGACACATTACTTCACAGCAAAGAAATTTAAACGAAAAATAAATCCCCCTACTTGCCTGATAGAAAATTAATACAAACGGAGTAAAAATTAAAACCCTTATAGAGAATTGAAATCTTATTAAATACTTTGCCGATATTACCATGAATAACTAGAAGGGACAGAATTCAGATACAGCACATTGCTTAAACTTTGTAACATCTATGCTATTAACTTGAACCCTTAAATCGTGTTTTGACGGTTTAGTAATGTAGTAAAATTCGATATAAGAAAAAATCTTTTAGCGTTAGTCTCATTACAAAATACTTTATCAACGCATACTAAAATTTTGCACTTATTCACGACATCCTTACAAATTGCGATGGCATTCAAATTAATCTGAAATAAAAAGACAAATTGATAATAGGTTAAAGTTATTAATATTATACTTAACTTGAGTTTATTACCTTCAATGAAGTCAGGGATTCGATTTGACCGCAAATCAAAAAAAGCTTATCTTGTTCAAGATCATTAATGTACGTCTATGAGGCGATGAAATCGCCGATTTTATCAGCAATCCATTCCTTTATAAGCTACCTCAATTTATCTAGGAGATTATGATTAATTGCATGAATGATGGTTACGGTTATACTCTGGAATTTATGTTGGGAAGTTTACTAGTCATTCGGATATTTGAATAACTCAGGCATCAATCAGAAATTAATTTAGAAAATGCTATAACGCCTATAACGGAATTTTTATCCGACACAACATCCCAAAAATCTATCTATAATACGCTCATAGTGTAGCATATATAGAATTTATTAAATTTTCAAAGTAACACACTTAATAAAAATATTCACAAAAAAGGTCCTTTTAATACGAAGCCTATAAACAGTACCCAGTTAATAGGCTAATTAAGGAATATACGATAAGGAATTTTCTATTCAGAAAAGACTTACATTGATTTTAAACTCTAATATTTAGCTCTAAAACTCAAAGAGAGTAAAACAAGCAACCTATCACTTTGCATAATTAGAAAAGTCTGGAATTCTTTTCATATACAAAAATCCTATACAGATTTAAATATGATGATAGTCAACAATAAAATCTAAAGCTTATAAATATATAGGGTGGCGAAAACACCTATTGAAATATTTAAAGCACTAGATGTGCAAAATTTAGTTTTAAACTGGACGCTATGCTGCTAATAAAAACAACCTACTATTCCAAGATTTTTTAACTGAAAATCATGATATACTCAATTATAATGTTACTTGCTTTCTGATACATATACGAGATAGCTTTATAAAGCATTAAAAACATCCGATGAAGTGTGCTTTATCACTAAAAACAACTATCATTATCTCTATCAAAACAAATAAAAAAAGAAGAAGCGATAACAGAAAAGAAAGTGTATTACTTATCTGAAAACCATGAAGAATACCTAGATACAAGAATATACACATATCCAATAAGTGTAGGCTATTAAAATAGCCTTGAACAGGATTAAATCCATTAATATTTTTATTCAATTCTTATTCTTTATTTTCTTTATTTTGATTCTTTTCCTTCCCTTATTCTACATTACTGTACTTAAATGTTTTACTGTTAATTCTAAATATCAATATCCAGTTGAACATATAATTCATCATTTTAAAATTTTATGTATAAATATTTTCCAATAAAATCAATATAATAAAATGATTATTGAACTCTTTTTCCTCTAAGCAGTTAATCATTATTAGATGTCTAATACATGTCACGCTTCTTTCAGTAAAGATACAAATAATTCAAACAATGATGAAAGTTGTCAATATCAAGGCTTACATGAAGTACTATCATTAAAATTCTATTGTGAAGTCTCAGTATTATTAAATTTATGTCTTTTATACAATAAAAACAAGATATTGCTAACTAGCTATGTTAGCAAAGGTTTTTGTAGAAATTTCTTCTTATAGAAGAAATTTCGCTATAGCGATCGATTCCCATAAAAAAGTAAATAGTTTATAAATCAAAAAAAATCTTTTTTATTCTATACTAGCATAAAGTTGCATCTCATTAATTGGCTCGATGATAATCTATTAGATGATCTCGATTAACGCATTAAATAAACTCATTAACTTTATAATACTTATACTGTCACTGGAACATGTTATTCACTGTAAAGATTCGTTATAGACTTACAACGATATCGCTGTAAAATCTCTGATTACAGAAAAACATTTAACAATCTTACTGGAAAGTCTTCTGGAAAAATCATATCACAAGGATAAATAGTTTAGTTATTTGCGATGTATATTAAATAGCTGAGTTATTAGTAAATCTGGTGTATAATGATTAGGCTAAAATTCTGCTTTAATACTTCATGAATCTGTTCTTGATCCTTAAATTAAATGTTATTTACCATCAGAATTACAGTAGATAAAATCTACATTTAGCCAGCTCTAGCTTTCTAAGCAGACGAGAGAAACTCAAAATACCATTGAAAAAGTTGTCTTAAACCACAAGTGCTTCAGCAAGGCTGCTTCTCATAGCATTACTGTCACAAAATTAGATTAAATCGAATTCGTCGTTCTTATTCACGTCTAATGAATTTTATGAGAAGCCGTAAAATCCTAGCATTCTTCTCGCTCTTTCTATCTACAAGTTCTTCATTGCTGGATGATATTCCCTAAAAAACCCCTTTTGTCAACAAAATATCAATAGCTTTATTTAGTGGCATAAGGCCTCTATGGTAGTGTATCTAGAGCTCTCGTAACTCACTCTTAACTTTCAGTTACATCCCTTTGGGGAATTAAACTAGTGAATTAGCTATTTTGTATAGTTAATGGCGTTAGTGCTATATATTCATAAATATCTTTGCTATTAGATTCTAAAAACCAATAGCAGAGTCTTCTATAACAACTCTAAGAGATATAATTAAGCTATACAGTCGGCAGAGTATTGAGAAGTTTGGCTCAGTTTGCTTCTACTCTTTATAAGAATTTTTGACTTCAGTTAGCTCCTTACCTCAATGTACACTCCTGCTATCGATAATGAGCATCAGGTAAAGGCATCAGCTTACCTCTAACAAGGACGCTATAGCCCAGACATACATTAGCCAAGAAATAAATTATAACGTCATTGTATCTTCCACTTAAATCACGCAGATAGCATCAACTGCGCCCTTAAAGGTATTGCTATTCAATCTCTTGATAAATTTCCCAAATAGGGGACTCATGTGCTTTTTACTGAGAATCAACCCCAGGATCATAAAAATCACCGGTGTAGATGCTTCATAGCTTTCAGGTAGAAAAGTATGGGATAACAACTCTTCAATGTTTTATACATTTTAGATAAGGTGGTAATAATGAGCTGTTAAAGAATATTCCGTTATTGCTAAAATCCCAATAACCCTTAGTTACTTTAATCTCAAGATCACCAATATTAGTCTGTATAGTTTACTATGATAAAAACTATTATTTTCTTCGTTCAGAAAGGCAAAGGCGATACACGTTATCGTAGCATAATTTCGAGCACAGTCTAAACTAACGGTGCTATCAGCTGCCTGCACGTACTATTACGGATGAGTTCATACAAAGGATTATAGTAAGATTTAGTTTAGCGGATACTTGTATAGTAAATTTTACCATTGCATATTATATTTATCTTGTTAAAATCATTTATAAAAATCAATTAGTAGGATATGACAGCATCTCTAAATACCATAACACTAAAAATAAGCATAACTCTCTAATGGGAGTTGACCTTTATACTATTAGTGATAACAAAGTATAATTTAAGGATAGAGAGATTCCTGAAGAATCAGAGAGCAAAAGCGTGGCAAATCTGTTATGCACCAGATTTTGTAACAACTTAAAAATGGAGGAGGAGAGATTCGAACTCTCGAATGGTTTCCCATCGGCGGTTTTCAAGACCGCTGCCTTCAACCGCTCGGCCACCCCTCCACAATGTCTAAAACTATAAACATAGCTTGAATGCTTGTAAAGCCTTATATAATTTAATCGCTTTATATTTATCCTATTAAGTGATTATTTTCTTAATTTATCAGCATTTTATTAATTTACTTGTCTAATAATTTTAATTTTGCTAAATTAGCCATAAATTTAATTTTTTCTTAAAACATTATATGTTTATATTTAAAGATCGTGAAATTAACACTGATGCCGATGGTTACCTTAAAAATAGCCAAGAATGGTGTGAATCTATGGTATTTTTCTTGGCTAAACAAGAAAATATTATTTTAACAGAACAACATTGGGAAATTATTTACTTCATTCGTGAATTTTATCTTGAATTCAATATTTCTCCGTCTATTCGTATGTTAGTAAAGGCAATTATTAAAAAATATGGTGAGGATATTGGTAATAGCCGTTATCTTTATCACCTTTTTCCAAAAGGGCCTGCGAAACAAGCAACAAAATTTGCTGGTTTACCTAAACCAGTAAAATGTATTTGAGTTATTGCGGTAAATGTTGAATATAAAATATATTTCATCTTTTCAAGATGAAACTATTTATTTTTATGATATTTAATTTTACCGTCTATTCTATCTCAGCAATTTTAATCAATTTTCTAATTATTCAACTTATTATAATATAGTAAAAAGCTTTTATGTTTAAACTACCATCTAGCAATGATAAGCATATAGTCTATTTATTTTTTAAAGTAAGGTATGATAACAAAATTCTACACCTTTTTAACTTGCTAATAATATATATAGTAATTTCTGCTTATATTTCGCATTTTAGTTCTCTTTTATAATAAAAATAACTAATAAGAATAACTTCAACATATTGTTTTTTGTATAAAAAAAAGATATTATTTCTAGAATAGAAGATTCTAATCTATTTAGTAGAGTTATTAGAAACTAACGTAACAGAGTGACCTGCTTGAAATTTATATTATTACCCACATATCATTGCCTATAGAATAGGCAAGCTTCTAGGAGGTAGCAATGATGACTACCAGTAAATTTAGTATTGGGCAACAAGTAAGGCACAAACTCCTAGGTTATCTTGGAGTAATAGTAGATGTTGATGCTGAATACTCTCTTGATAAACCACAAGATGATGATATTTCAGCTAATGCAGCTATACGTTCTGCTCCATGGTATCATGTCGTTATGGAAGATAATAATGGTGAACCTATTCACACTTATCTAGCTGAAGCTCAGATTACTTATGAAATTTCTGATGAACATCCAGAACAGTCATCTTTAGATGAGTTATCAAGATCAATTAAAACTCAACTTAGAGCACCACAATTGCGTAATTAAACTAATTTAAAACACAATCAAGAAAGATGATTACTTTATCATCTTTCTTGATCTATTTATTAAACCTAATTGAATTATCACTATTTTTTGGCAAACGTTCATCAGAACTAGTAATTCCAATTGCTCCGCGATTTCTTAACTTCTTCATTAAAAACACTTAATTGTAATGAAAGTACTTTTGTCTTAATTAAGATTGTCTATGTTCCATAACCTCAAAAATCAAAAGCTAATTTTCTAAAAACATTTACCATATTAATAAAATATTATACCAACTAAATAGCTATAAACTTTATGACCAAGTAATTTGTTACTAACTAATGTTAGAATAACAGGAGTCACATTCTATCTTTGATTTATAAGATATTTCACTATCTTATACTTGAACCTTCAGATTTATCAGAACGTAACACGCTATTTTACGGACGACGCAGAGCCTATCCTATTCATATCATGATGAGCTATCTTTTCTTTATAAAGATGGATAAAATCCATCAAGTAATACACTATATATACCTAAAAAGATAATGTCTTCTAAAATTTGTTTGATATTTTCAGAAGATATTTTAATATACGCACAATATAAGCAGGTTTGTATCTTTTAAAGACGTTATGCTTCATCTTCTAGGAAAGCAAATTCCTGCTTCATTATCACTTAAACTTCCTATCCTGTATCTTTAAACAGCGATTCATGACAAATCGAGATGCAACTGTATTAAATAATTCGAATATAATAGACCTAGCAACAAATGCAAATCTTTGAGAAGAAGAAAACTATTTTCTCAGGAAACACTAGGATACTCTTCTGATCGGACAACGGAATCATCTGCAAACAATGGAGAATATGACTGTGATCATCAAGATCATCTTAAAAAGATTATTAGTAGAAATTTCTTCTACTATATGAAGAATTTTCAGTATGGTGGTTACCATGAAAAAATAGTACTACAGATTAAATGGACTTTTCCTTACTCCCAGTCCCAGATAAATCTGGATATCATGAGTTGTCTCGGAAACAATATGTTAGATGATATCAATCTATAACATTGAAGCAACTAATTCAACTTTATCCTACTCATGTTATCACAGTAAATATGTTATCTGCTGTGAAACATTCATTAATATTACAGAGATATCATTGTAAAATCCATGATTGCAAAAAAAATGTTTAACAATATTACTGAGGGGGAGCCCCGCTCCTCTCTATCCTAGAAACTACATAATAAGAATAAATAGTTTATTTATATGCGATGCATCTTAAATAACTTGACTTTACGGAAGTCAGAGAAACAAACATTGATTTAAGACAACGTTTAGATTGCGTTACTGACTTCTTGATCCAGCGGTGAGAGCCAATTTAAATACACTGAATATTATTTGTTGAAATCAATAAAATATTTTCCCTGAATCCTTTAAAGAGAAGCCTTAAATTCTACAATAAGTAGGCTAAAACGCGGGAGAGGAAGAAACAAAAAGAAAGAATCGTGATCTTAATCGCTCGAGATTGACGGGTTCATTTGAACTATGAGATTATAAAGAGTCTACTATAGAGTATGTTAGTTATTTTCTTAACCCGATGATCAATCGGAATCGATTCTCTTAGCGATATGGAAGAAATAATACGAATCTTTTTTAGAGAGCATAAAATTAGCCGCCACATCCGAATCTAATTGGTAATTAGAGAATCATTAGTAAGGTTTTCCATATTTAAACTGTAAACAATTACATAAGTTGATTAAAAGGATATAAATTTCTCTGTGAGCAAAGCGATAATCTTTGCCAACATAGAGCTCATCATCAAAATAATCTAATTTTTACCATTTAGCAAAAGCAAGTTCGGATATGCTACAGCGTCCAGCTAAAGTAGACGCAGTGTTTTTACTGACCTGAAGAGTAATCTGGATTTAAGTATTAGTTCTACTGACTATGAATACAAAATCCATCATTATATTTTATCCTCAATTATATCTCTTAGTAAGAGTATTTTGTCATGAATAAAAGGATACACGATTAAAGTTTATATGATGATTCGAGATCAAGCCAATATTGAACTAGCAAATCCTAACATAATATCTAACTTAACTTCAAGTAAACTAATTTTAATATCTGGTGTAGGAGGGGATATAACGTTAATCTGTTTCTAATGCACATTCACAACCTTTCATAAAACGTAACTATTAATGTGGTTAATGATTTAAATCTAGGTCTTCGATTACAATTAAAGATACTATTCGAAATGAAACCATTTCCAAAATTATAAGCTTGGCGCCTTAAACAAGGAGAGAAATTGTTTAATATCTGCATAAACAATAAAAATAGGTTTTTAAAATTAAAATAATCTCTTTTAGTTAATTTAAGGTATTTTATTTTCTAGTAAAATAATAGTATTACTTACTGAATAAATGATTTTTAATTCAAATTCATAATAACATTTGATGAGTTAAATATTAATTTTTTGATATTAAGTTTTTATCTATTTATCTAAATAGCATTACTTTAATAGAGAATACTGTTCTCCTGTTATTTATATTTGCTAATACCAGTAGTTAAAAGTATGCTTTTATTAAAGCATAATTATATATAAAATATGATACTGTAATTAAAATAATTTATATGGATTTTAAAAAAATTAATACTTACTTATTTATTTTCATTTAAAATGAATACTTTAGTTGAGGAAAAGTATTTATTAAATTAATAATTATATTTAATTTAATATTATTTCTGAATACTAGAAATAAAAATAATAGGCGAACTAAAATAAAGGTTTTTCTATTTAATAGCAATAACATATTAAAAATATTACATGGAAACCTACGCAGAATGTATTAAAAATAAATAAATTAAATTCCTTATTTTTCTATTTTTGGAAAGCCGTAAGGCCTTTTTCTTAATGATTATCATTATCTATTAAAGCTAATTCATATTTTAAATCATGACTATCATCTATTACTTAAATTTCTCACTGTTGGTTATTAGTTGATGAAGCTAGTAATACTAAATTAGGATTTAATTCACTAATTAACTATTAGCATAGAATTAATTATTTGCCGCATAATTTTTAATAAAAATTAAGATGTTTTATTTAAAATGCTAATAATATTAAAAATAATTACTTCAATAAGATACTAATACTGGTTATATTGATTAATCTATTTATTAAAATAAAGAATTAGCATTTCAGTAGTTAATTTTAATCACAAATCGGTATTAGATTATTTTTATTTTTATCGTGCTTATAAGGTATACTATAAATTGAGTTACTTACGGAAACATAAAAAATAGCTCTCACTAGTCATCAACCTGCTAGTGAGAGATTATATCAAAAAACAAGTGAATTTAATATCAATATTAATTATTTTCAGACAACAGTTAGAGAGATATTAATCTTTCATACAGTAATTTTTTGTACTCAATAAAAATTATTCAGTACTTCAATTCAGTAAATTAGAATATCAACTATCAAAAAAATATACAATTTTTAATTGATGGAGGGTTCTGAATATACGGTTATCTTCAAATATTATCTGTACTTATATGACTAAAATAATGATGAATTTACTAAGTTGATTAGCGACTTAAATAGTAATCAACAAATATTGATCGATACAATTAAAATCAGTATTCTCTCCATTGAATATCATCAATGGATACATCAACATATTGCATCTTTATAGTTAAATCATGACATTATCTTCAATATCAGTGAAGAGGTAATAATAAAAAATAGCTTACAATACTACTTTTCCATATTGCTTTATGCCCATATGGTAATCTTTTCATCGAAGATTCTATCTTCATCTATAAGAATAAAGTTGAAAACATTACATGTAATTTACATTTAAAATAATAAATCTTTATTTGATACCAGCAGAGTTTATTTATTATTACTGAAGAGATTAAAAAATCCGTTTTGTTACAAATCTGGTAACAATACTCATAGAATTGCTGAAGCAAAAAATTTTATCCAAACTATTAAAGATAAATACCCAAATCTCTGCCATCATTACTGTAACTATGTAGTTAGTAAGTCTGAAATTGTCAAAATTAAACATTTTAATAATGGTTAGTCAACAAAAATAGACAGGTATGCTGATGATCATTCAATCGTTAACTTGGCTATATTATTATTGAAATTACCACCGTTATGATTCTTATTTTATAGCATTAAATTGATAACTAATAGATTATTTATAACTCATTTAATAGCTTTTAACAAGTACTTGCTCTTTTAAACATCTAGCTAATAATGCTTCAAAATATTGTTTAATACATTGTTAATATACTCATATAAAATGGTTAATCAATTAATGCAACAATCAACAGGGCAGATCGTAGCCATAGAATAGCATAAAATGCCATTAGCAATTTTATTTTCTGCTAAACTTTTAAACAAAAGTTTACTAAAAATTACGTAATTTGAGTAAAGTCTCGTTATTTAATACCTAAATCTTAATGTTATAACTAGATTTACAAGGAAAAACTATTCATGCATTTTCGAGCTATAACCCGAATTGTGGGGCTACTCGTTATTTTATTTTCTGTTACTATGATTATTCCAGGTATAGTAGCCTTGATCTATCGAGATGGAGCAGGACGTGCTTTTAGTCAAACATTTATTGTAGTATTAATTATAGGTTTACTGCTATGGATACCAAACAGAAATAGTCGACATGATCTAAAACCTAAAGAAGGTTTTTTGATTGTTGCCCTTTTTTGGACCGTGTTAGGTAGTGTTGGAGCATTACCTTTTATTTTTTCTGATCAGCCTCATATTTCGGTTAGCGATGCTTTTTTTGAATCTTTTTCCGGTTTAACCACAACTGGAGCAACTACATTAGTTGGTTTAGATACTTTACCTAAAGCAATACTCTTTTATCGACAAATGCTACAGTGGTTAGGTGGCATGGGAATCATTGTTTTAGCGGTAGCCATATTGCCTTTATTAAGTGTAGGTGGAATGCAACTTTATCGAGCAGAAATGCCTGGCCCTCTTAAAGACAATAAAATGCGCCCAAGAATTGCGGAAACAGCAAAAACACTTTGGTTAATTTATGTTTTGCTCACGATAGTTTGCGCGATAGCATTATGGAGCGCTGGTATGAATATTTTTGATGCTATCTCTCACAGTTTTTCTACTGTTGCTATTGGTGGATTTTCTACTCATGACCAAAGTATTGGTTACTTTAATAGCCCTGCTATCAATACCATTATTGCTATTTTTTTACTGATTTCTGGTTGTAATTTTGCTCTTCATTTCTCCGTTTTATCTGGGCGTAGTTTGGTACTTTACTGGCGTGATCCTGAATTTAGAGTATTTATTGGTTTTCAATTAGTTTTAATACTCACTTGTACGTTAGTACTTTTATATCATTCAGTTTATAACTCAGTGTTAAAAACATTTAATCAAGCCTTTTTTCAGGTTGTTTCTGTAGCAACAACAGCCGGATTTAGTACAGATGGATTTGCAAATTGGCCGCTTTTTCTACCTATATTGTTACTTTTCGCTGCTTTTTTAGGCGGGTGTGCCGGATCAACCGGAGGTGGATTAAAAATTATTCGAATTTTATTATTATTCTTACAGGGTTCACGAGAGTTGAAACGTTTAGTACATCCAAATGCTGTTTACACAATAAAATTAGGCTCTAGAGCATTACCTGAACGTATTATTGAAGCCGTTTGGGGATTTTTTTCTGCTTATACATTGGTTTTTATTATAAGCTTATTATTGTTAATTGCTACCGGTATAGATGAATTTTCTGCTTTTGCCTCAATTGCAGCAACACTGAATAATTTAGGGACAGGATTAGGCTCTGTAGCTGAAAACTTCACTACCATGAATCCAACGGGAAAATGGATCCTAATTGTCACCATGTTATTTGGTCGATTGGAAGTATTCACTTTACTTGTTCTTTTTACACCAACCTTTTGGCGGGACTAATCCTTATATATAATATAAAGGTAATATATGAGCTATTTGCTACTTTATTCTGGCGAAAATGGTCAGACTAAAAAGATAATACTTAAAATTACTGATTATTTACGTAAAGAAGGTAAGCAATGTGATGTCAGAAATTTAAATATGGATAAAGATTTTAATCTTTCTGTTTACCAAAAAGTATTAGTTGGTGCATCAATCCGTTATGGTCATTTTAATTCTACGGTATTAAATTTTGCGAAAAATTACCAAAAAGAGTTAAATACTATGCCAAGTGCATTTTTTAGCGTTAATTTAACGGCCAGAAAAAAAGGAAAAGATACATCTGAAACAAATATTTATGTCTGTAAATTTTTATCTAAAACTCCGTGGAAACCAAATATTACTAATGTATTTGCTGGAGCGCTACGTTATCCTCAATATAACTGGTTTGATCGTATCATGATTCAATTTATTATGAAAATAACGGGGGGAGAAACTAATATAAATAAAGAAGTTGAATATACTGATTGGAAAAAAGTTGAATACTTTGCGCGTGAATTTAATTTACTTAAATAAAAATTTAATTAAAAAATAGCTATTTCTTTTTTTTGAAAAAGAGCAAATAGCTAAAATTTGTAAATTATTGCTTGCTAGTTAGCTATAGAGAAATAACTTATTTGATACTTATGAAAATTGTGAGATTCTATGGAGAAGATTTCTTGATATTAGAAGTGATTTTATTATTTGATATAATAGATTAAAAAACAAACAATTATTCCATCTAAAAATAAATTTTTAATAAAATTAAAAATTAAGCTTTAATATCCCTTAAATAGTTTTCTTGGATCAACACTAATTCAACTTCTGGATCGTATGTTAACATTAGAGCAATCTGTTTCTGAACTGGTTTCAGTAGTACTGATTACAATTTTGGATAAAATCCCTCTAAATTGCTCTTCATGACATAGATTATATCTAAACTTCTCATTTTCCATGTATTTTCAAGCTTAAAATGAATTAATTTTCTGAATTACTTAGTTTCACTAAAAGTATACATCATCATTATAACTGATAAATTTAGATAATTAAACACGTTCTTGGGGTTATAATATCTCCAAGATTATTGAAATATTTTATGTATAGGAGATCCACATGAAAATAGTGTTGTTTTCTGATTTAATAGTTCAAATGATTCAATAAAACTACTTATAGTTATTCAATGCCTATGTTTTTGCCTATGTTTTTGCTAATTCAATTCTTAAAAAGATTAATATTAGGTCTCGAGCTTCTCTTAAGATAATCATTAATCGTTGAATAATTAATTCCATATTCCTTTGATATTTTTGTATAGATATTGAGCCTATTAGCATTTTAGTCGCGCGGTAACTGTTTATTTATGCCTTATTTTAAGAAAAAAATCTAATTCTTTTTTATCCATAGTTTATTTTTCTTTCATGTTATTCCTTTTAAAGCAGAATATATATAAAACTTGCGCATAATTTAAAAGAATTAAATTTTTATTAACTTTATTTTTTAAAACAATAGTCTATTAAAAGCAATAAACTCTATTATTAGATATAAGTTTATTCTTTAAGAGTAAAGAAATAATATTTAAAAAAAAATTATAAAGCATGATAATATTAGTGTAGATAATATATTGTTACAACAGTGAATGTAAAGAAATTCATACTATGTGAATTATTCATGCTAGCAGAACTGAAACCTGATTTACTAAAAATATGCTTGATCGCCATTATAAAATATGAACGCATTATTACTGAAACGATTAGTATTCCTCCTGAAGATATTTGATCAACTGGTATCCTCATTTCTGTATGATTGCTATACTGATGTTTCTATCAGTAACTTAATTAATTGAGATTTCATGATTATCTGTCACAGTATAGTGGTTTTTGCTGACACTAAATTCATGAAACATAAACGTAAAGATAACAAATATTAAGGTACTAACATTGATTGCTTACCCATTGAAGTCTATTATGCAGATTCGTAATTGTTATCTTATTGTAATAAAGTATATTTAAGGATAGAAAATAGATTTATGAAGTATAATAAGTGAAGCCTATCTCCTGACCGTCATACACTAAATTTACTACTATAACCCTATTAGATAGTAAAATTCTATTGCAGCATTATCAAAAAGATTTATTAAAAAAATAACCTGAATTATTCAAAATTCATATTATTTTCCGAGAAGTGATATACTTATTAATAACGCTAGGTTTTTTGACAACAACCTTTATAATGTACATTACCGAAAAATTCTACTATACCAGCCACCACTGAGCTAGACTAAAATGGTGCGCGTAATATCATTACTACCAATGCAAGTTTTGTGATGAAATGATAGATGTGCAATGCGTTCTATTTTAAAAAAAATAGATACTACTGGAATATATTATTCGCCTGCACCCTGTTTGTTAGTGCTTTAAATTATCTTTCTCAATCTGATATTTATAAATCCACTTCTTTGGACAGTAGAAGCACAAAAAAATCTTTCAGTACATGATCTCCTTTTCAACTGCAGGGGATTTAAATTTATATATTAATCTCTCTTTCCCACCTACATCTCGCAGCTTGCAGAGAGATGTGGAGATATTATGATAAGATCGATTTCTGTGAATCGTTTAAAGAGAATTGCTCAAGGCAGCGTTAATACTCAACATCTGGAGTTTTACTCTCAGATGGCTGATTTTTATCTATAAAACGATTTCTATACATCTGTTTAATACCTACATTCAGAATACTTCTTTAAAGTGGAACTCAAAGATTAGACAACCTCTTGCATCTCATTACGCTGGATGAAGCGATTAGAAGAAAAACTGTATTAGCATCTCTCTTATTTTACCAAGCAGGATAGAACGCTTGATATCAATAAGCGTGACATTGAGACCTGTAGTAAGATAGCTATGTTAAAAAAGGTTGTTACTTTGATCGGAGAGAAATTCATAGTCACGCCTGTATTAAATTGTTATGATTTTAAGCAATCTTTTCCAGATTAGATAATTCTTAAATAAGAGAACCCTCTTACACTATAAAATTTACTCAGCCATTCTTTTAGTCAGCTAATATAATTGCTCAAATTTTAAATTTAAAATTCCTTACTAATAACTATTTGATTATGCAATATTATTAGTTATAGTAACTAATTTCATACTTACTAGAAAATGTTTTATACTATTTAGCTCCATTTCAGAAAAAGATAAACTCTGATCAATGATCAACTAAAGAAAGCGGCTGATCACAACACTCTAGATTAAACTCTTCAAGAATCATATTGTTTACATGACCTTCTTAATCTCAAGTGATTAAGAACAAGATTCACTATTTCCTTTTATTTTTTACTCTCCCACGTTTTATAGCTTTCCCATATTGGGAATCACACTTTTCTTTAAAGAATTAAGAAAATATTTTATTTACTTCAATAATATCACTTAATAGACTTAAATTAAGTGTTCCTACTAAAGCAAAAAAGTAATGCCTACATTTAAAGACTGTTTTAAATTAACACCTCTTTCTTTTGCTGACTTACGTAAAGTTAAGCTATTCAACATATATATAGCAGATAATTAAATCATCTATTCTTGTGATATAATTTTGCTAGAGACTTTCAATAAGATTGTTAAATCTTTTTATGTAATCGGGGATTTTACAACGATATCGCTGTAACCCTCTAAAATGAATATTCCCCCAGTTGGGGTATTATGTTAAGTGTAATAATATGGATAAGATAAAGTAGAATAGTTACTTAAATCCGTGATTTATATCATCTGATAGGATGGATTCTCGCCAAGCCATCTAATAAGATAAAAATTTATGTTAACAGTGAGTAAAGAAATAGTTTCCTTGATATATATGACTGTTTGTTTTTCATGACAACTAATTGTAGTAAAGATCTTTTATACAGCATAAGAGATTTTTAGCAACAACCTTTACTAACATAGTTATAAAAGACCACCAATAAACGAATGCGCCCATAGAAATATTTTTACGTACCGTCTAAGTTATAGCGATGGTGGTGGTATCTATCACACCAAATGATTTTTAGACAAAATACAATATGAGCAGACTTGTGCGGCCCCTTCTTGAAATTTTAAGCCTTAACCAGATATTCAAACTGTGAAATGCAGCGCTAAAACTAAAATATTGACCTATATCAGACGCATCTTACAACGGTTCTGGAGGCCATTTAACTCAACTATCGTTACTGTTTTAACGAAGACTTCACTCACAAGAGCAATCCTGTCAGTATTTATGTATTTAGCTATCTCGCCGGGTTTAAACAAGCGCGAGGCGTTGCACGTAGAGTAGCATAACGTCATGTTATGATCAACAAAAGCATATAATCCTCTACATACTTATCTGGCTAACCCTATCTGATAAGGTTAAACCTTTAACTGCATCAGCCAACGACAGGTATCTGGCCAAGGTTAGCTGAGTACATTTCTGGCTCGGACATTGTGGATTATATTACACTCATGGAAATAGTATCCCGAATGAATGCTAAGACTTAAAGGTGAACTGAAAGCATAAAGTCTGATTCTAACTGCCAATCAGTTCATATTTGATACTTTCTGTATATCAAAGTAGTGTATAATATACTACAAAATGACAATGACCTCATAAAGAATATACAATCAAGCGTTCGAGGCATGTATGACATCGACTATGCTGGACAGTTTTAATATGCTGGATAATATCAGCCTATTAGGCATTTCCTATTCATATTCCTAGGAATGGAATATACTGATAACATCAGATATATGATAACTATAACCTGATAAGCGAGAATCCTGCTAATAAAACGTTTTGTAATATTCATAGGTAATTTCTGGTATTTTTAAAAGATAGTCAGACAACAGATCGATATTCCCAGGTGATGGTAAGCGATATGCCAAAACATTTAGCATTCTGGATATTCATCTCTAACCCGCGCCGCGCATTCTATTTTCAGTCGCCAGATAGCCCCGCGGGTAACATGACCACTAATTTTGAAAAAAGACATTCATTATATTTTCTAAATTAAACAAACGCCGTCTCGCACTGCAAAACGCAGAATAAAACGTATTCAGCCGTCACAGATAAACTCCACAATAGCTAAAAAATCCTAGACATATGAATAGCGCTATAAAAACAGCTTACTGACTCAGCGTGTTTATATAATGCGACCTCTGTTTGACATATTAATGCCCGTTCAAAAGCTATACAATACAGAAGATTATTTGGAAAAAGGTTAAAGCAAGTTTTTCCTGACTACCATTTACTACCTGGGAATTATCCCGGTGCTATATTCTGCATCAGTTTCGACAACTAACACGCTAGCCGGCAGTTACGTAATGGCAGCTATTTCAGGAAGAAATTGCAGCTATATGGATAGATTTTTTATGAGGACAAAAAATAGACTATCCCTGTGTTTGGGGTACTTACCCAGCACCATACAGGAGGTGGTACCTATTCTAATTTAGCTGCTTTATCTTTAAGAATTACGCAGTATACGGAATTTTGCCAAATTTCTGGAAATTTATGGATGCTGCTGCTGGTAGGTAAATATCCCAGCTAAGTGAGTTATTAAATAAGAAACCGCTATAATGCGAGCGGCGGTGATAAATATTGACTACTAGTTGTATAAGCCTGTAGTTTTTAGGCTGCTGCTAATGCTCAATCCTGGGTACCCCCTTTCATAAAAATGATTATCTGTGGAATTTGCAGATGAGTTACGTAATGCGGTGTCCAAATAGATCTGCAACGTTGATTTACGTCAACTATTTATGTGGACTCTAACAACAATGTCATTTATCCTCTCCTGGCGCTGAATAACCCGTCGAGATTAACCGCAGCCGGCTAGGCAGGAATAAACACCTAGTGTTTAATACAATGGAGAGCAAAGAGATGACTGCTTTTCGGACGCGATCGTCAACCTAACAATATGGATGAATATTGGTATTAATGGACACATGAAAACTAAAGATCCCTTGTACTCTAACAACACGCCCGATAAATCCGTTTCCCATTATCCTAAAGAATAGGCTTTCCTAGGGATAGCAATGATCATATTTCCCGTGGGTAGGAATCTCTCTGCGCTATTAGGTAGCCGGTCCAGACATCCAGAAAGTTTCGATAACCGGACGCGCTGGATATAGAATCACTTAACTCCTCGATCAATTGAGCTAATACAGTATAATTTGACCAGAGTAGCTACGCTACTTTGAAGCAATTGATGATATGAGTACTATTTTTATTCTACAAAATATTAATTTTTAGAAAAAAATTAGATTGTTCAGAATAAATCTTCTAGAAGAAAAAACTGAATAAATCAGAAAAACAATATATAACTTCATATTGTGATATCGTTTATTTATCCGAAGCGGTTTTATGATTTACATTACAAAATAAATTATGATAGACTGACTGATTTTTTTTATGATTCCAAAAATAGATCATATAGCAATGCATCTAACTCCTCTTGATCCCCCCTTAATTGTTCTCTTGACATGAATAAGTATTAGCTGCCTCTATTCATTATTATCTAGAGTTTCAAGAAACGCATAAGTCAAGCCGATAATACTGGATATAACTTATTAAGAACAATTACTAAAAGTATGCTTCTCGATGGATCTCCTCACCTATAGGGAATGGGGATAATCTCAGTCTACTTTCCACTCAACAAACATAAAATAACTGGGATAATAGAACAGACGAATACAGACAGGATAACTAGTATTTTTCTCTGAAAAAATACTAAAGAGTAATTCATCTAGATATATATATCTTCCGCCAAACTAAATTATTTTTACTATTAATGAGGACTGAATAACTTTCTTAAAAAAGACGATAAAAGTATCACTCCGTGAACGCATTTATCTGTAGAGAAAGTGCTTTTGCTTGCAGCACTTGTATCATTAAGTTTCCCTATCTTGAACGGCTACTTATTATACCTATCCTGAATGGTTCCCATAGTATTTTTCTGCTAAAAATGTAAGCAAAAGTCTGCAGTTTATGCAATGTCAAAGCTATATAGTGTTGATTAGCACAACAGGTTCATATTTTACTCGATTGCAACTAGCAATACATTATTTTTACTATATTCCATCTTCTTTAGTCTTTTCAACATAACTAGCTTATAAGACTCAACGCTATATTTTGACTAATTAACCCTATACTATATGCTGCAGTGGACACGTAAATAGAGTATTGAAATTGATATCTTCTGTGCATTTTACACTTATGTTCAACAACTTAATCAATATCTACATGTTTATACGAATATTATCTATTACGATCTAGATATTAAACATCCTGTATATGTGGTAATCTGTTTTAAAAAATAGCAATCGAAGAAATCTGAAAATACGATATCATTCAGGTGTAATGCGTTAGAGCTATGAGTTGATAAATATTAGTATCTTTCTAGTCTTTTGTAAATATCTGCACTAGGAAGCAGTGACAGGGTTACCTAAAAGTCACAGTACAGACAGATGTTACTAAAAAGTGAACTTTACTAAAAAGACAAAAAAGAGTGGCATATTATGAAATAGCTCTAGCGCTACCTTAAACGTCTCAGTATTCGTATCAAAACTCTGACATTAATGAGGGGGTTACAAATTATTGCTAGAGATAAGCTTACTAGAGTATTGGCAACAAGACTCCCTTGAGATAGAAAGAGATGATCTGGCGTTATATATTAGCTATAATTCTAGCAAAGCATTTAAGATGTTACGTTACTATAATTTTTATCGAATTCTTAAAAGGAAGCAAATTATACCGAATATATATAAGAACCAATATACATAAATATGCTAAAAATGATGACAGCTCGCAAAAAATGAAGGTTTGCTTTTTCTGATAAAAAGATTGCTGCGAATAAATCTATAAAATGTATTTTATGTGGCAAAAGGCTACTTTTATCAACGTTTAGCCATAAGCAAGCAGATAACGAAATTATTATCAGAAAAAATACATAGAATAAAAAACGATAGCTATTAAGCCTAATTAATATGGTTAATATCTCTAAAATTAAAGTATTAAATTAAAAATATAGAATAGATCAAGCAACCAATTATTCTATTTTTTAGGAAAATAAATGGCTTTCACTCTTAACTTAAAGAGTGATTTAATTTGCTAACCATGACGTTTTCGAATATCAAAATACGCTCTGTAAATTCTTTGCCATTGTATATAAATAGACGATAAATAACTATGGAATGCGTGCTCGGGTTAAGATCACGTAAAAAACGTAAAAATTGTCCGCAGTATTGCCTTATAAAATACACAAAAACTCTCTCCTATAGAGTTGCGCAATATTTTTTTAGAAAAATAACATCATGAAGTTTTATTTGGAATTTTCGAAATAAATTTATATATACGTACAGATAATCAAAATACCAGATTTAAAGTTTTATGCTTCAGATTCGGATCCTTCCTGCCTCATTTCGCATAAATTTCACACTTCGTTGTCTGCGTAAACAACAATATTCAGATCATATTAAGATATAAAAACAGGGTTCAGGAAATTTGTGTACAAATGGCAGCGCAGCTCGGCAAGAAAGAAACCGTTATTTTGAAACAAAAGGACTACGATTTCTTGATCTGGCAATAGCATTCAGCAAATAATGGGAAGATATGTATAATTATAAACATCATTTTGTTTTTACCCTTTACCAATTAGTGAGTTTAGAGATATCATAATTATCTAGCTAAAGTAGATGCGGGCTTTTTATTTAGCTGGGGATGGAGCTTTCATCATCATAGTATTTTACTATCAACTATATTCCTTAATGGATATCTTGTGACGAATATGGCTTTTACGATGAGCATCTATATATAATAGTTTTAAACTAAACACATCCATTTTATTAGGTAATATCTAAAATTAAATTAGTTGAATCACAAAGAATTAATCATAATAGTTCTGATTACATATCTTAATAATTTATAATTTGATATACTAATAAAATATGATGTTATCTATAAATCATAACATAGAAGATTTGCATCTTATTTTCCCTAAAGACAGGGAAATAGATAAATCAATAAAAAATCTAAAAAGATAGAAACTTTCTGCTTAATCCAAAAAGTTCAAATATAAAAAATAGTGCGTGATGGAAAAACGAATTTTAACTATTTAAGCAATATTTCTAAATTACTTTTTCATTAAATTTAATCTAAAAAAATGTATACCATACTAATTCATTCAAGTGTAATGGATTAGTTATTTTATTCGATATAGACTACCCTCTCATCAATCCTATGATCATACAAGATAATATCATTAATAAACTAAAATGCATATTTAAAAAAGAAATTTCACCACAAAAGAGGTCAATATCAGGCGATTTAGTTATCACTATTAATGATAAATGATATTTAAAAAAAACTTAAAAACGATTTATTCGGAGACTAAATGATAAAAATCCTTCAATTATTCTTATTAAGATCCTAAATCAAAATATAACTTAGCTACTAAGCTAATAAATAATTTAAGAAAAATAATTAATTGTAATTAAAATAGCATTTTTCTATTATTTCATTTAAATTTTTATCATTTACTGTCTCTCTCGTGGCCATTAGCAACATAGAATTCTGATAATAACAAGCCTAATTCAAATAATAAATTATATTGCTACCGCCAATAATGCTTGAAAAACACATCTGGTATAGTCAAAATATACTTATAAGAAAACACCTACAATAATATATGGACGCTTACGTTTTAAATAATCAGGGAGTTATAATAACTGGTCAGGCACCGTATAATACTAGAAAGAGGAACCTTCAAAGATTGCGCCAAAGGCCATAAAAGTATTATGATAAATTAAGATGTTTACTAAAATCTGAATGATATTAAGACTTTTTGTTTAGTTTTCACAAAAACCAACAGCCAAAGGAAAAACAAAAAATATGAAAATCATCCAAAAATAAAAAGTACTTTGCTAGAGAGATCAGCAAAAGGTAATATTAATCGCTATTCATGTTTTAAAGTGTTGACATGATAAATAATCCATAACTGATATAAGATCAGTGAACAGAAATAAATTCTGTCATAATAAATGCTAGTTTAATCTGGATAAAAGTTGATACCATTTGATTATTCTTATTCGTTCATCTATCAGTAAGCATGCTATCAACAATATAGCAAAAAAATAACAGATATTATTAGAAATAAGCAGAGCAAAAAAAACTACTAGAACAAAAATAAGCTATGAATTACGTCTACGTAATTCAATAAAATTATTAATAAGTAGTTTAAGACTATAAAATAAACATTAATCAATTTTCAATATTAGTTTGATCAGAGCGTTTTTACTTTCTATGAAGGAAATTTAATCGCATTTTTACTTTTAGTAGGATTATTTATCTAGTTATCAACTAATTAATCTTTATTGTTGATTTTGTTTATTGATTATGTTATAAGTATTTCTTCATCCGTTTTATTTTTCTTTAATAATTCAGTAGATTCTCTCAATTCTTCCATTGATTTCTTAAATTATAGCCAAAAGGTTTATAACTGCACTTCTTCTTTCTTTTTTATCTTTCCTGCAATTCCTGCAATTTAAATTATTATGAGAGTTAATCTTGAACATTAGCAATCAATAAACGCAACGTATATATCTAACTAGCAACTTTTCTGACGGCTACCAGCAAACGCTCTAGATCAGAATACCATTAGGCAAAAATCATAACTAATAACAATTAACTAAAACTAATATCAAATACGGTTTATACCTAATTTTTTGCTTTCAGTCGTTTTATCTAGCTTACTACTACTACTTCTTTAAGTAAGTTTTTGAGTTCAAAAAATCAACATTAGTATACTATTTTCTGGTTTGCTACTATCATTCAATTTTACTATTATCATCACTCATTGTTTTTTAAAATTTTAATGACTCTCTGAAATCTGAGCTGAGTGAAAGTAGTTTCTTAGTATAAAAATTAAAATAATTAGTAAAATACTAACTAATAATAAGAATCTGAGTGGAGCTTTTACTAATATAAAACATAGCAATTCTTGTTGGCATTGATGTATACCTCTATAAATTAAATTCAACTATATATAATTCCATTATATACAATTAACTTTTATCTAAACACAGATAAAATCTAATATAAATTTACTCAAACAAACTTTATCCAATTTCATTTGTTTGATGCTATCCCTGCTGTCCATGAAATTATACCGAAAAATATAAAACCAATAGCAGCAATTTTTGAATCAAAAATTTGTAATAAAGTACTACATAATAAGCAAGTTGCTCCAATTCCTAGTAAATACTGGCCTTGTCTCTTCTTTAGTTCCTGTTCTTGTAGCAAAATAGTAAATTTATCAAAACTATCTTGTAAAGATTTATGCTGCTTAAGCAACCCGTAAATAAGATCAGGAATTTCTGGCATCTTTTCCAGCAAATAAGGTACTTTTTCCTTAAATACACTAATAATAGTTAGTAACTCCATTTGCCGATGTAACCAATCTTCAAGAAAAGGTTTAGCTGTCTTCCATAAATCTAATTCTGGATAAAGCTGCCTTCCCAATCCTTCAATATAGAGCAAGGTTTTTTGCAGTAAAACTAACTGAGGCTGAACCTCCATATTAAAACGACGTGCAGTATTGAATAAATTAAATAAAACATGACCAAAAGAAATCTCAGCCAGTGATTTCTCAAAAATTGGCTCACAAACGGTTCTAATAGCAAATTCAAAATCTTCTAGATTAGTCTCTGGTGGTATCCAGCCAGAATTAACATGTAATTCAGCTATCTTACGGTAATCACGATTAAAAAAAGCAATAAAATTTTCTGCCAAATAACGTTTATCTTTTTTATTTAGTGAACCGACAATACCACAATCAATACCAATATATTGTGGATCTTCAGGATGTTCTCGACTAATAAAAATATTTCCAGGATGCATATCAGCATGAAAGAAGCTATCGCGAAAAACTTGAGTAAAAAAAACTTTTACTCCACGTTCAGCTAATAACTTCATATTAATTCCCTGTTTCTTTAATTCATTAATATCAGAAATAGGAATACCATAAATACGTTCCATAACCATCACATTCTCTCGACAGTAGTCTGAATAAACTTCAGGAATATAAAGCATGGAACTATTTTCAAAATTACGCCTTAACTGGATTGTATTTGCCGCTTCACGCAACAAATTTAATTCATCAATTAATGTTTTTTCATATTCTCGAACAACTTCCCGTAAACGTAAGCGTCGTCCATCCGGTAAAAGTGGGATGCAATTAGCCAACCAATACATCAAGCCTATATCGGATTCAATAACTGGCAATATATCAGGGCGAATAACTTTAATTACAATTTGTTTATTATTTTTCTTTAATTTTGCAGTATGTACTTGAGAAATTGATGCCGAGGCTAAAGGTACCTCATTAAAATCATCAAACCAGGTTTCAAGAGAACCACCTAATGACTGCTCTATATGTTGACGAGCCAGTTGCCCATCAAAAATAGCTACCTTATCTTGTAATAAGGCTAACTGATCAGAAATTATTGCTGGAAAAAGATCGCGACGGGTAGACAACATTTGTCCAAATTTAATCCAAACTGGACCTAAATCTTGTAAAGTTAAACGTAAACGTTCACCAATAGCTTTACCTTTATGCTTATTTAATAACCAAAATAAACAACGGCGCCCAATTCTTAAGAATAAGGTAAATTTAATTTTAGGAATGAATTCATCTAAACCATAATTTAAAAATACTCCAACAATAAAATAGAGACGTTTAATTTCTCCCAGTCTCATATTTTTCCTCCAATTTAGATAAACGCTGTTCTAGTCCTGAAATATCTACTACTACCCGATCAATCTTATTAATAAAACTTAGTACTTCCAATCTATTAGGAAACATTTGCCATTCTTCTACCAATGCATTTTTAAAATGTTTTTTTTGTTGTTTTAATAACCTATTTACTCTAAAAATACTTTTTTCAACCAAACAACTCATGACTTCGGCAATAAAATCACCAACATAAGGAGCAAAGTAGTGAGGAAAATTCCATTCAGCTGCATCAAGCAATGCATACCAATTCTGCACAACTTCCATATCCCCTACAATAACAATCGTACCATCGTTGATCAATGCTAAAAACTGTTGTATATTTTTAATATATAGTAAGGTTACTAATCTAGTTTTTATCATACAATCTTCCGGTGTAGAACACTGATTTACCACATTAACTTGTTTCTCAGAGCATATAAATATCAACGGTTGAGATAATTCTTTTAAATCAATCGACAAAACTTTACCAATTAACCTTACTCTAATTGATTTCAAAGCAACTTCCTGATAGAAAAATTTATTTAATATATGCTGTAAAAAAGAAGCTATTCCGAAATGTAATAATGGGATTTTTGAATACCTTTTAATTGATGGAATATCCATTTTAAAATTTAAATCCTTTATGTAAGGCAACGATTCCGCCACTTATATTGATATAGGAAACTTGTTCAAAACCAACTAATCTCATCATTTTCTTTAACGTATCCTGATTAGGATGCATACGAATAGATTCAACTAGATAACGATAACTATCGGAATCATTAACTATCATTTGAGCAAGCAGTGGTAAAATATTAAAAGAGTATGCATCATAAACTTTAATTAATGCTGGGGAAATGGGTTTTGAAAATTCTAATACTAATAAACGACCACCAGGCTTTAATACTCTAAACATAGATTTAAGTGCTTCATCTTTATCAGTAACATTGCGAAGTCCAAAAGAAATAGTAATACAATCGAAGTAATTATCAGGGAAAGGCAACTTTTCAGCATTAGCCTGAACATAATTAACATTACCAATGATACCCTGATCTCGAAGCTTTTTACGCCCAATTTTCAACATAGAATCATTGATATCGACTAATACAACCTCACCTTTTTCGCCAACTATTTTAGCAAATTTAACAGTTAAATCTCCGGTACCACAAGCCAGATCTAAAATAAATTGCCCGCGGCGTGCCCCACTAGCTTCTATCGTAAAACGCTTCCAGATTCGATGGATCCCAAATGATATAAGATCGTTCATAAGATCATATTTCGGAGCTACAGAATGAAAAACAGCAGCAACCAAATCCTCTTTTTCATCCTTGTTTACTTTATGAAAACCAAAATCAGTGGTTTCTTTAATTGAATCTACCATTTTATTTATGCTCATTAAATAATCGAAGTATAATCATATTTATCGCAAAATATTATTTTTGATATAACGATTCTTCTTAATCATGAATTTATCTGTCTGTCTACTAAATTCAATATCAATCGGACGTTTAACTTCTATACCTAATTCTTTTAAACTTTCCGCCTGGCTAATTAAATTACCTTTTCCTTCCGCTAATTTTTTGATCGCCGATTGATAGTTAACCTGTGCTTTGCTCAAACTCTGACCTAAAATCTGTATATCATCGATAAATAATCGCATTTTGTCATATATCCTAGCAGCACGCTCAGCAATTACTTGTGCATTTTGACTTTGTCGTTCATAACGCCACAAATTATTAATAATACGTACTGCCACCAATAAGGTTGAAGGACAAACGAGTAAAATATTATTTCGCAAACCTTCATCAATAAGTTCAGGTGCTTCACGTAAAGCAATCAAATAAGCTGGTTCAAGAGGAATAAACATTAATACATAATCCAGCGATCTTAATCCATTTAATTGATGATAATCTTTTTGTCCAAGCTCTTTTATATGATTACGCACTGAATTAACATGCCCTCGCAATGCCCTTGTTTGCTGTTTTTCATCTTCGCTATTAAAATACTGCTCATAAGCTGTTAATGACATTTTAGCGTCGATAATAACATCTTTACCTTGTGGTAAACGAATAACCACATCTGGTTGATAACGATTATTAGAGGTATTAATACTAACTTGAGTTTCAAATTCATACCCCTGCCTTAACCCAGAAGCTTCTAATATACGAGATAAAATTGTCTCACCCCAATTTCCCTGAATTTTATTATCCCCTTTTAAGGCTTTAGTCAAATTAATTGTTTCTTTTGCCATTGCTCCATTTAATTCCTGAAGCTGACGAATTTCATGAGCTAGAGTATGACGCTCACGCGCTTCCTGACTAAAACTCTCATGTACTTGACGACTAAAACCGTCCAATTGTTCACGAAAAGGTGTTAATAATGAAATTAAACTTTGACGATTCTGCTCTAAAGCTCGACGCTCATTTTGCTCAAAAATACGATTGGCTAAATTCTCAAACTGAACATTTAACCGTTGCTCGCTATTAAGTAATAACTGATGTTTCTCCTCAAAAGCCAACCGTATCTCTTCAATCCGCGCCATCACTTCACATAGTTCAACTTCTTGATTATGATTAATTTCCCTCTGTGATCTTAATTCTTGATCCCGCTTCTCACACTCATCTTTCCAATATTCAAGATGGGTGATTTTTTCCTCATAGCTACCCTGGATACTATAAAAATCTTGTAATTCAGATTCTTTTTTATTTATTTTTTTCGCGACAAGCAGCCAGATAATACTACCACCAAAGAATATGCCGATAAGAAATGCAATAATTGCATATAATAACTGAATATCCACCTTATTTTTCCTTAAAATAGTTGTCATATTTTGGAAAAGAGTAGGGTTTTTTTTACTATACTAGCAAAGGTTGTTGCTTTAATTGCAGAATAATTTGTGTAGATAGATCTATATTTTAATTGTTGTGGTTTTAAATAATCTACTTCAAGCTAGACAATTTAATAAATAAAACAATCCCATATCAAAAAATCTACTCAGCCATTTCTTTAATCGGCTAATATAACTATTCACATTTTAAATCTGGAATTTTTTACCAATAACTTTCTGATTACTCAACCTTATTAGTCGATGGCACCTAATTTTAGGCTTGTTAGGAACAAGTTTCATATGATTTTTCTCATCTAAATAAAAGATGGACTCTTATCGATGATCGGTTCAAGAAAACGAGCTCATATTTCTGTATTAAACTCTTGAAGAATCTCATCGCTTACATAAGCCTCTATTCTTTAGAGATTAAGACCGCAACTTGTTCTTTCCTTTTATTTCCTTCTTATCTAAGGTTTTCTAGCTTTCCTATATGGAATATAACGCTTCCATTTAAAAACTTTATGGGAAAATGTTTCGTAGATTTCAACAATACAACTTAATGTATTTATGTTGGCTGTTACTGCTGAAGGAAAAAAGCAAGGGAACCCCCCATCTATTTAAACATTGTTTTAAATCAATATTTGCTTGTTTTTCTAACTTCCGTAAATTTAAACTATTTAACATACATCGTATATAACTAAACTATTTATCCTTTTGATATAGTTTCGGCAGAGACTTCCAGTAAGATTATTAAATGTTTTCCTACAATCGTGAATTTTAGAATAAATATCGCTGTAATCCTAATGAATATCCATAGTAGATAAAACATACTCAGCGTGATACAATATGAGCGTAATTTAAAATGGGAATGAGTTTATTTAATGCATGAATCGATATCCATCCCTCGACAGCTTATCTCACTAAGCCAACTAATGAGATGCAAGTTTTATATCTTCATATTGATATAGAGCGAGAAAAAATCTCTTGATCTATATGATTGCTTTTTCAAAGCAATCTCTATAGCGAAAATTCTTCTTACAGTATAAAAGATTTCTATCAAAAATATTTTGACATGGTAATTTTTTAAATAATTCAGGTTTAATTTTGAATCAATCTTTCATAAGACTAAAGTATAGTTTACTACTTATTACTTGATTGATATAATCTCTGTTTATACAATAAAACATATTGTAAACTAATTCTTAATTCTTAACTAGAATTAAAATGATGGCTTTGCAGGGCATCTTCTATACGCCCATTGAATCGCTTAAGTATAGTATTTATGGATGCATCGATAGGCTAAGTCGATGTTCTATAACCAAGCTCTCCATATTAAATCGGTAAATTATGTTTTTCGGTGAATAAATGTTTTTACATCCTAAAAAGGCAATCTGCAAATTCTCTTTCTTATATTCTGTAATATAGTAATGTCCGATGGACAGCTATTGTATAGCTGTTTAACTAAAATCACGTAAAAAGAGTTGAGTATTAACTCACGGTCTCGGTCTTGAGTAGACGAATAAAATTTATTGAGTGGCGCGATCATTTTTTATGAAATGATAACGTCGTAAAGTTTTTTCTACATTTGTAGAAAATATTCACATCTATTATGTGCAAAAATCATGCTCGTGATCTTATATCCTTTATGTTTGGATTTATAACTTTTCCCTTATCTTATTTCAGTTAGATTTCTCACTTCATAATCTATGTAAATAGCAATATCCAGTAGAGATTAGGATAAAACGAAGTTTATGAATTCGCGTCTGGACTTCCAGTGTTAGAAAAATTATTGAGTAGAGAAAAATTACTTTTGTATGAAAACGACAACGGCGTTGCCTGAACAGGCAACAATATCATCAGAAAACGATTGTGATATCAGTTGTAAGAATTAACATTGTCTGGTTTTTACCTTTTAGAAATGCTAAATTCGGAGGTATCATAACGTTCATCTAAAAATAGATGAAGTCTCTCTTTTTTCTTGAATATTACTCTGATTTTAGGTATATTTAGTTCTTAAATAATGGAGTCTAATCATCATAATATTTTTTCTCAATTATATCTATTAGTATACATATTCCTATGAATATGTATATACGAGGAAGGTCTATATAATGACCTAAAACTAAATAACTAATATACGCTTTTATTGTATATTTTGCTATTTTTCGTCTAAAATGACCGTTTTATTTTTTATTACATTTAAATAAATTCAAACGCATTACCATAAAGATATTCAGAACTGTTCTCTCTTTTACTAGAAAGAGAGATTCCCTATCTATTTTCGCCATTTCAAAATATCCAGAAAGCAATATAAATTTCATTCTTTTTAAAAGAATCAAATCATCCAATACAGCACTCAAAACCATATCTATTCATCTTTAATAATCTAGTTTAGATTATTAAATAACAGGAATAATTTTATGTTTCAATATTTCTCTAAAAGAGACTACAATTCATCTAAACCATATAAGTGTTCTAACCTTCTTTTATTTCTAATAAAAGATAATATCTCTGTCAGAATTTTATTCCAATGCATCATATAATAATAGCACAGATATTAAGAAAATCCTGTTCTCCGTCAATAAGAATTGTTGGTTTTATTTCCTTGACTAAATCAAGCTTTACCATGAGGTATATAAATATTAATACTATTCTATGAAAATATACTATTTAACCGCCATAGCATAAAAGATTAAATTCCGACATACTAATATGTAATTCAATTATTTTTTCTAAAAGAAAATGAAGATAAAATAGATGTTTATCACGGTTATTTACAATAACCATTGAATATTGACCAACACAAAAAAATTAACTATTAGTTAATAATAAAACGTAATAGCTATATCAGTGGTAGTTTCTATAGAAACTACCTTACAACTTAAGGTTGTCATTCAGATCCTATTACAATCTAAAAATATCCAATTCATGCCAAATATCATCTATCCGTTTTTTTATTTTTTCTGTCATAACAATTGGACGACCCCACTCTCGTTGTGTTTCACCCAACCATTTATTTGTTGCATCAAATCCCATTTTTGAACCTAAACCTGAAATGGGTGATGCAAAATCAAGATAATCAATAGGAGTATTTTCCATTACAATGGTATCTCGTGCTGGATCCATTCTGGTTGTTATTGCCCAAATAACATCATTCCAGTCACGAGCATTAATATCCTCATCACAGACAATAACAAATTTTGTATACATAAATTGCCGTAAATAAGACCAAACCCCCATCATAAGACGCTTAGCATGTCCAACATATTGTTTTTTTATTGTTACTACAGCAAGCCGATAAGAGCACCCTTCAGGAGGTAAATAAAAATCAACAATTTCTGGAAACTGTTTTTGTAACATAGGGACTAAAATCTCATTCAGTGCAGCACCTAAAACAGCAGGTTCATCAGGGGGGCGGCCAGTATAGGTTGAATGATAAATAGCATCACTACGTTTAGTAATATGTGTAACAGTAAACACTGGAAATTTATTACCTTCATTATAATAGCCTGTATGATCTCCATAAGGCCCTTCTAGTGCAAATTCTTCAGGATCAATATAACCTTCAAGAATAATTTCTGCACCTGACGGGACTTCAAGCTCATTAGATATACATTTTACAACAGATGAACGATGTCCACGCAATAATCCAGCAAATGCATATTCGGAAATCGTATCCGGAATAGGTGTTACCGCAGCTAAAATAGTAGCAGGATCAGCTCCCAAAGCTACTGCAACAGGAAAAGGTTTATCTGGATATTTATTACACCATTCTTGAAAATCCAATGCCCCACCCCGATGAGATAACCAACGCATAATCAATTTATTTTTAGTTAATAATTGCTGACGATAAATACCTAGATTTTGTCGTGTTTTATGAGGCCCTCGAGTAACCGTCAACCCCCATGTTATAAGTGGTGCTACATCTTCTGGCCAACAATGCATTATTGGAATACAAAATAGATCAATATCATCACCTTGCCAAATTTGTTCTTGACAGGATGCCAACTTTAATCTTTTAGTTGGCATATTAAGTACTTGCTTAAGTTTTGGTAATTTCTCAATTAAATCAACGAATCCTTTAGGTGGATCCGGTTCTTTAAGAAAGGTCAATAATTTGCCAATTTCATGCAATGCTTTGATATTTTTTTGCCCCAAACCCATCGCAACGCGTTCAACGGTTCCAAATAAATTACATAGAACTGGCATAGCAAAACCTTTAGGGTTTTCAAATAATAGCACAGGCCCACCTGCTCGCAGAGTTCTATCTGCTATTTCTGTCATTTCTAAATAAGGATCGACTTCATAACTTATACGCTTCAGTTCTTTTTTCTGTTCTAATAATGATATAAAATCTCTGAGATCACGGTATTTCATTATATATTTTCTACTTTTTAATTTACTGTAACTACATTATAAATTTTTCCATACAGATCCACCAACAAAGATTTAATTTGTTAAAATTGATGAATATTTAAAATTAATTGCAATGTAACTAAATAGTTATTTTAACATAAAAGTTGTTAGTAGAAATCCCTTTTTAAGGTATCAAAAATTTTGATTAGAGATGTATGGGTTGTCATGAAATGGAAATAGTTATACAGATAAAAAATTCTTTTCTAACTTCCTGGCAATATAAATCGACTAAGTCATATTATTGAAATAAAAGAAATATTTTTCCAAAATAATATAAATGAAAGCGTTATTTCCCATATAGGAAAGTAGAAATGCGGGAGGGGAAGAAATAAAAGAAAGAAGGAATCGTCTTCTTATAATCGATTAAGATCGATAGAGTCATTGTGAGCAATAGTTTTTTAAAAGTTAAATGTAGAGTGTGTTAGCCGTTTTCTTAAGCTAATTATTGATCCTATGTCAAGGATAAACCTTTCCATAATGCATGTTGTTAATTTTTAATGGTCTCATAGTAAGCGCCTAAATCCTTTTGATTTTACGCATAATCATCATTTAACATGCTAATTGTTGATATACACCAAGTCCAAGTAGATCACAGTTCTGCTGAGTGATATAGCTCTGAAATTACGATGTAAGAGACCACATTATGTTGTGGAATAGCCAGTTTGTCATTAGGTTTAGAAAAATGATCCATCCCAATAAATTGATAACCATTTTTCGTCAAAGTGAAAATGATTTACTGTAAAATACCTAGTTTTGTTCTGCTATCGGTAAATTTTGCAACTTTATTTTGCATTGAGTTGCAAATAAATTAGGTATATGGGCATAATTAAACACACTTAAATGATCGGACGAAAGTGCTAATACTCGCTCTACTCTAAAGTAAAAGCAAAAGTTTCTTTTGTTTGTGTAGGTAAACCATAAATTAAATCAATTCTAGTAGAATTAAATCCCATATCTTTAGCACGTTGAATCAAAACGAAAATACCGTCTTCATCCTATTGACGGTTGATTAAATATTGTACCTGTTTATTAAAATCCTATACGCCTAATACTAAAGCGATTAAAACCCTTGTATCGGAAGTGATCAATAACATTCAATTTTATTTCTTGCGGATCAATTTCAATTGATATTTCAGGATTGGCGGAAAAATGAAAATGTGATTTTAACATTACTAATATATGACTGATCTGGGATTTATTCCAATAAGTCGGTGTTCCACCACCCCAATGCATTTGGTAACAGTTCTATTAGTAAATAATCTTGCTTATTTTATTATCTCCTTTCCTAAAACCTGTAGATAGTTATCTACTTTATATTTTATAGCGAGTTACAAACTTATTATAGCCACAAAAATAATACAGCTTATGACAAAACGGAATGTGTACATAAAGAGATAGAAGGCAATCAGGATAGGAATTTTGGTGGCAATAATATAATCATTATTACTATAATAATGATTAAATTGTAATATAGTAGGCTAACAACTATACCTGAGGACAGCATAGTTAATATTTTGAATAAGAGAAAGATCCTAAATAATATTTTTCTCTGACATATTTTACCCTCCAATAATGGCTATCTACTAGTTTATAGCTAAACTTACATTACTGTATTTATTATTAGAGTATCTTAAGTAGTAAAATTATCTTAATATTATCTAAATGGTATATAACCATATTAAACAAACTATTTAAAATGATTAACGTTTATAATTAAAGATAGTTATTGATAAGTTATTTATGATTAATCAGTAATAGATGCTACTAATGTTAAGTAGACAATAATACGCAGAATTATTATAAAATCTAATGTATTATGATCAAGTTAAGTTGCACTAATGCTTAGTGAATCTATTCTCATCTTAAAATTAAACATTATTTGTTACTATAGTAATCAGGTTAAACAGACAGGGAGCAGATTAAATAGCATTGAAATAGTTGCTTCTCGAAGCATAGTGTTTTGTGCTTCGGCTTCATAGCCTCAACTCTTGCAAAAAGTCGATTTATTCAAATTCGTCGTTCTTATGATGCCCGGTGCGCTGAAATGGGAATGGATAGAATGCCAACCATTCTTCTCGATCTTTCTGCAACTTCTTCATCGTTGTAAAATACGTTAAAAACCTTATTAATAAAATATCAAGTGCTTTATTAGTGGCATCGCAGCCATTTTCTATGGAGTGGGATCTCTCCTGAAGATTAAGCTTTAACTTTCGGTTGCATGGACTTTGTAAAGTAAAGCTACTGTATTAACTATTTTGTGTAGATAATGACTTTATTGCTGGTTATCCAGAGATATTCTTTTAGCGGCCAATACATTTCCAAAAACTAAGAGACAAAACTTCTCTAGCAAGGCCTGGTAGGCACGATTAAGAAAATGCTCTCACCAAGATATTAATAAGTTCAGCCCATAGTGCGCTTCTACTCTCAATAACCATCTTCGATCGCAATGAGCTCCCTTACGTTCATGTGCAGTGATGTCAATCATGAGCAGCGGGTAAAAGCGAACAACTTGCCTTATAGAATAGTATATATGCCATATCAGAACAGAAATAAACGTAGTAGCTTCGCTTTAATCACGAAGATAGCATTTTATATACTCTTGAAACCATTGTTATTTTAATCTGGTGATGATCTACCGACAGGGGAGCCCCCATGCTTTTTTGAGAGAAATGATACAATAGTTTTGTAAAATTACTAGTGAAGATGATTCATAGGTGTATAGCCATAATAGTAACTCTTCACTATTTTTGCATACTTCAGATAAGACGCCCAGCAATAGGATGTTAAAAGATATTCCATTCCTGCTATTATCCATGACCTTAAGTATTTTAATTTCAATATCATCAATATTCCATCTTGTAGGTGTCTGTGAAAAATAACTATTATAGATTACAGGTTGAGACCAATCGATAAGGCAACGATGAGGATGTTGTTGCAGCATGAATTCGAACTCCATCTGAACATCGATGCCTATCAGTTACCTTTGGCACCATTACAAAAATGAGTTCATATAATGAATGAGGCTAATATTTAATTTTTTGGGATACCTGTATAGGATAGGACTGATATATGATTTCTCTGTTATTGAAATCATTCATGAAATTAATCATGCAGGACACGTTAGGATTTCTGAAATCTCATACATCAGAAATAAGAATAGCTAAATTAATTTATAGCAGAGCATAAAGCAGGACTCAGATCATGAACATTCTCGAAGGAAACATACCTCTACATCGCCACATCATAGCGTACTATCTTCTTAAACTCAAGAAGATAATATGGTTTTTGAATAATTCAAGTTTAACATTAAAGAAATCTTCATAGACTATACATAGACTATAATGGAGTTATACTATTTAATAGTGATGAGGTATAATTCCTGATTATACAGCTAAATATATCAATGCAGAATGATCTAAAACTCTTCATCAGAATTAAAATAAAGGCTTTTAACCTATCTTCTATATGCTGTTAAATTGCTCGACCATACCATTTATTTGAAGATATATCGATACACTAAACTGGTGTTCTATAGTAAACTATGCACACAAACAATCCAATTCATATTTTCCAATAGTTGAATAATTTTACATACAAAAAGAGTTTATAAATTCTTTATCATTGTTTATAAGTATCTATAAAGCACCCAATAGATAGCTATTGGATATGCTTGGTTATGATCAGGTAAAAAGTGTCGAGCATTAACCGCAGTCTTGAACTTATAAAGATGGATAAAAATCTATCGAGTGGCGCAATCTATATCCTACGAAAAGATAACGTCGTGAAATTCTATTTGCTATTTATGAAAGATATTGTAAATCTACACGACTAGATAAGAAAGATTGTAGTTTTCAACTGCTTTATGTTTCGGCTTTCAGAAACTTATCTCTACCTTATTTCACGTAAATTTCTACTCCGTTCTTACATAAACAGCAATCCATAGCGGGGCAAGATACAAGAGAGTTCGGTAATTCGCGTACGGGAGAACTTCCACACTACTACCTTCAGCTTTTTCTAGAAGGAGAAAAAAGATTTTCACATAAAACAATTACGGCTTATTTAATCGAGCAACATAAGATTATCTAGCAAATGATTGGTTAATATAGTTGCAATCATCAACATCATACTGTTTTATTCCATAAAACAGTAAGCTCGGATATGCTATAATGCTTAGCCAAAGTAGATTCGTCCCTCTTGTGCTAGTCTTTAAAGCAGCACTTAATTTTTGGTGTTATAATCATCTGACTTTAGGGAGTTTTATAATCATGCTATTTTAGCCTAAACTATATCTCAGTAGTTTTTATATAGCCCTAAATATAGCTATGCGATGAGAGCTATATAAAATAATTCGGGATCAAACTTCTACATAAGAATCTTAATCTTAGTTAAGAAGATAATTTCTAGTTATTAACTATATAAATATATTTTTCATTTAGTGAATAAATCATTTTCTTTGAAAATATCAATTAACCACTTCATACTTTTTATTTAAAATAATTAACGTCCATGAAGCGGCAACCATAATTGCAATCTTAGTCCTCCTAATGAACTATCAGAAGCTTTTACCCATCCTTTATGATGAAAAACTGCAGTTTCGGCAATAGCTAACCCTAAACCTGTACCACCGGATTGTCTATCTCTCGCTTCATCAGTTCTATAAAATGGACGAAAGATTTTTTCTCTATCTTCCTTTGATACTCCTGGGCCATCATCATCTACCGTTATTAAAATACCTTGGTTTTCTTCTTTAAATGCAACTTCAATACGATTATGGGAATAACGTAAAGCATTTCTAACAATATTTTCTAGTGCACTACCTAATGCGGGAGGGTTACAATAAATTGCCCAAGCACCAGGAGAAGCCATAACATTCAGTGTTTTATTTATCTGTTCAGCTTCAAAAGTGGCATTATCCAAAATGTCATTCCAAAGATCAGTAACTTTAATATTTTGTCTCAATATTTCATTCTTATGTTGGCTATGAGACAATACTAGCAAATCATTAATCATACCATCAAGACGCAATGTTTCAGTTTCAATCCGTTCTAATTCTTTACTCTCTCCATGTCGACGGCGCAATAATGCTGTTGCTAATTGCAGACGTGTTAACGGAGTACGTAATTCATGGGAAATATCAGAAATCATCCGTTGTTGCGCGCTAACCATCCCTTCTAACGCGCTAATCATCTGATTAAAACTATTTCCTACAGCTAAAAACTCTTGAGGTCCAGATTCCAGTTCAGGGTGTTGACGTAAATTACCATTAGCAACATCATCTGCTGCCATTTTTAATTTTCTAGCAGGTTTCGCTAAACTCCATGCTAACCATAACAACAAAGGAGCACTAATTAACATCGTTGCAACTAACAACAAAAAAGGTCTATCAAAAAGTAAACTAATAAAATTAGACTGCAAACTATTGACTGGACGAACTAAATAAAGTTGATAATGATCTTCCCCATCACGTATTAAAAATGGCCCTAATATCTCGATCCGGCCATATTTTTTCTTTTTTGGATGATCTGTATTATCTGATTGCCCAATAAAATTACGAATTACTTGCATTTCATTAGGCATAACGCCAATAACCCGTCCTTCACTGGTTACCATGATAAGATGCTGATCTGGAGGAGCCCACTTTTGAATGGCATTAGAAAGCCGGCGCCACCACATAAGATCATTAATTGGATCGCCAGCTAACTCAGCTTCTATATGCTGTTCTAACATAATACCTTGACGATACTCACTCTCTAACAGAGGTGTAATTTGCCTTGAATCGAGTTTAGGTAGCATCAACACCAACATTAATACTAAAGCCAGCGTAAACCAAAAAATAGCAAATATTCTGGCTGTCAAACTATTTATCATGTTGCTGAAACCATCAAATATCCTCTTCCACGTAAAGTCTTAAACCAAGGCAATCCATCTATTCGTTCAGGTAATTTACGGCGTAAATTTGAGATATGCATATCGATAGCACGATCGAACGGTGTTAAACGTTTTCCTAAAACCTCCTCGCTAAGATGTTCACGAGAAACAACCTGACCAAGATGTTGTGCTAATAAATAAAGTAAAGTAAATTCTGTTCCAGTAAGATCGAGAACCTTGCCATTAAAACTTGCTTCTTGTCGTCCTGAATTTAACTGTAAGCCATCTATCTGACAAATTGACAAATTAAGATTATCTTGACTTTGTTCACTCCAGTTTGAACGTCTTAGTAAAGCTCGTATACGTGCAACTAATTCACGATCATTAAATGGTTTAGGTAAATAATCATCTGCTCCTAATTCTAAACCAAGAACGCGATCAAAATCGCTACCGCGAGCGGTTAACATAATCACCGGAATTTGATATTGTCGGCGTATTTCTTTTAATGTATCAATACCATTTTTCTGAGGCATCATAATATCAAGTAATAATAGATCGATTGTTGAATCAAGAAGCATTAATGCTTGTTCGCCATCATAGGCGATGATCACACTAAATCCCTCCATTTCAAGTAATTCTTTTAACAGCGAAGTCAGTTCGCGGTCATCATCAACAAGTAAGATTTTATGCATCAATCATATCCTCCAGGAGCCAAAATACGACAAGAATTGCTGAGATGCCATGACTTTACATTCTTTTACACGCTCTGACGCTAATTTTCAACTATACAGATATAGTTATAATAATATTAATTTTTAGAGAGGGTGGGAGTAAATTATTAATGGGTCACTGGGCAATGATAACTTTTACATCATCGCTATTTATTGCTGTATCAACAGCGGCTTTAGCCGAAGCGACAAATGTTAATATAGTAACATTACAATCCGTCGAAAAAACACAGACTGTTAAGTACGATAGTCATCTTGCTAATCATAATATAACAAGAAATATGCTATGTAATCCCTATGATATTTTTTTACCTTTAATAAAAGGTATTACCTTAAACGAAATACAACGTCAACAAATGCGTGATCTAATGGCTTCACAACGTCAACAACTTTTTAAAAATAAAGTTTCGCAACCAGAACGTGAAATTTTGCATAATTTGATGACAGCAGATATTTTTGATGTTTCCGCTTTTCGAGCAACAGCTAAAAAGCTAACACAAGACATTATTGAACAACAAATTGAGATGGCACGAATATATAACCAATTTTATAAGTTATTAACTCACGAACAAAAAATGATAATAGAGAAACAACATCAAAAACAACTATCGCAAGCACGATATTGAGTATTTCATAACAAATTTAGTTCTTTGATTCTAGATTATTATATAGATCCTCATTGCAATTCATATTCATAGAATTAATGGCTACTGTTTGATCTCAATGAGATAAAAATCTTCATGATGATGAAGATTTATCATTAAATAACTACAATAATATAAAATAAAGTTGCTCTTCAGGAAAGAAAAGAACTTGCTCTACTTTAGCTAAGCGTTATGACATCTTTGAACTTACTGTCCGTAATGATTATAGCTATATTTCCCCATCGTTTGCCGATGATGCTCTCGCCTGCTCAAACAAGACATAGTTTTTCTGTAAAAACCTTTCTCCCTCTCGAGAATCTCCTAGTAGTTTGCATATGAATTCTTAAACCTTGTTATATCTTTACTTGGTCTAAATACCTATTTATGTAGACTAGGAGTGAAGATTTTGTATAAAATAAGGTAGGAAGACAACTCCTATAAAAGTCAAAATCGAAGGATAAAGCGTTTAAAAGCTATGAGCCTAGGGTGTTCTATACCTGCACCTAAATGTAAGATATTTCTATAAATAATAAACCAAGCTTCACGACATCATCTTTTATAGATATAGTATAGATCACGCCATTCGATAGATTTTTATCCATCCTTAAAAGTCCAAAGTACCCTCCTCTAGCTAATGCTTTACGCTTCTTAAGTAATTTTAATCCGAAAGGCACATCCACAGGTATCCATCGGATACTTATAAACAACAGAAAGGAATTTACATCAACTTTTTAGTTCGTGAAAACTTTCAGTTATTAGAAAAGAGTTATGATTATTTCTGATATATAGGATTTTAAAGATGGTGGGTAGGGTTATCCTACTGATTGATTTCGTAAATGATTTCAACAACAGGGAGATGGTATACCATGAAAATCTACCCTACAAGTAATTCATAAAATTAGATATTACCTCTAATCCCTTTCATGAGCTCATCTATAATTCTACTAGGAAACTGATAGTACCGCTTTTGAAATGGAGTTCGAAACCATACTTATTAAGATGCTCAACCCGCTACCTTGTCGATGGGCACACATCTTCATGCCATTACCTGTAACAGTTATGTGTTAAAAAAAAGCCATACAGACTGCTATTTTGGAATTTTTAAGATTAAAGTGCTAAGATTAATAGATCACAGCAGCAATAAAAAATACTTAAATAGCTCATTCCTGTCTTAGCTGAAGCGTAAAAAACGTTAAAAAGTTCTTACCTTGACTTGTACTTGCAAGGAAGGAAACATTATTATTCGATGATTTTCATGAAGCTTTAGGGCGATTCTTGGTAAAAAGTATATGAGGTGTATCCTACTGTAAATCATCAGAAAATTGAAGCAATGATGCCTTGAAAAGGATAGGCAATGGTAGGTGTATAATTTTAAACGATATGCATTACGTTTATTTCTTGGTCGTTAATGACATAATGCTGTTTGTCAGATAAGATAATCACCATGGTCTACTAGTAAAATCAGCAGCATTGCAGCATGGATATAAGGAGATCGTTGCGCTCGAAGATGTTTATCAATAGTCAAAATTGAACTTATCTAAACTTTTCAATGACTGATGAGCGCATTACTTAACTGTATTTCTATATTTATTACAGGAGATGATATTCTTTGTTTTTGCAATGCAACGATAAAGATATTCTCGGATATGTGGAACCGACGCTGTCGGGTATACAAAACATCTCATGTGTTCCCTTTATTTAGCCAAAGGCATGCAGTACCAAAAGTTAATGGTATAAGGTTAGAGAGATTTAGATAACAGAGATCCCTGATATCTCTAATAAAACCTTTGATGTTTTGTTGGAAAAGTTTTTAGCGAGTATCCTGAAACGATGAAGATGCTGGAGAAAAATTGAGAAGAATGGCTGGCACACATCTCCCTATGGATTCCTGTCAGCACACTGCTAGGTGCTAATAAGCATGAGTAATCCAATTTAAATTGGTTTGTAACAGTGAGCCTATAAAATAAATGCATAAAGCGCTGTAGTTCAAAAATAACCCTCTTAATGCTATCTAATCTAATCTCGTCCACTAAGAAAACTTAAAATCACAACTAATAAGATTTAAGCAGATGAACCCTCTGCTACTAAATAATGTTTAATTTAAGGATGAAGAACAAAATTCACAAAGCATCAGAATAGAACCTAACCTTATCGCCATACGCCAAACTTGCTAATAACTTCCAGGCTAGATAATTTAGTAAACAAAGATCTTACAAGCATGAGGAATCTGCTTAAATATCCTTTTAATTGGCTGACATAACTATTCACGTTTTCAACGTGAAATTCCTTATCAACAACTCTTTAATTACTTAGCATTAAATAATGACTACTTTTATTCTTGCTGGCAAAGATTTTATACTATTTTTCTCAATCCGAGAAAAAGATATGCTCTCTTGATAGTTTCCTCAATAAACAGCTAATACACTTTTACATTAAACTCTTCAAGAATCTCATCGCTCACATTGACCCTATTAATCTTTAGGGATTAAGAGAGATTTGCTCTTTTCTTTTACTCTTCTTCCTCCTCATTTTTTATTTTTCTTATCTATAATATAACACTTCCCCCATTTCAGGGATTTATAAAAAAATTTTTCCTCAACTTCAACAGTAACCACTTAATATGTTTATATCGTCTACTACCCCCTGAAGTAAGGAAACAATGACGAAATCTAAATGCTGTTTTAAAATTAATGTCTTTTTGTTTTGCTGATTCTTATAATATCAAGATATTTAATATATATCGCAGATAGCTAAATCATCTGTCCTTGTAATATAGAGTATCAGAAAGAACTTCTAGTAAGATTATTAAATCTTTTCCTGCGATCAAGCATTTCACAACAATATTGCTATCTAATTCTAATGAATGTTTCCAACGAATAAAATATTCAATGTGATAATATTGATGGGATAAAGTGGAATAAATTGCTTCAATACATAAATTAATGTTATATGATAAATTGTCGCCAAGTTAACTAATGAAATACAGCTTTATGTTGGTAGAAAGTAAGAAAAAAATCTCTTTGATCTGTATCACTGTTTGCTTTTCATATTAACTTCCATAGCAAAATCCTTTATACTGTATAAAGGATTTTTATCAACAATCTTGCCAGCATAGTTTAATATTATTATAATGATCTTCACTTTAGGATAATTAATGAGAAAGCAAGGCCAGGAAATACTGTTCCAAGTAAATAAAATATGCTAAACGCGCAATGTACGTTTAATTCCAGAAAGAAACAAGTATTACGCCTAATATCATCCAAACCTAATGCTATTAGTGCTTATTATTTACTTGATCTACTTAAAATTTTTGAACCTCAACTTAAACTACCGGCTATTTATCGTCACTTGGAATTTCTTTTAAAGAAGTATCTATTCAGAAGATAGAATCAACAAATAGCTATATTATTTATTATAATTTTTAAGATCTTAAATATACTTCAACTATTCTAATTTAGAATAGTTACGACATTCTTCTAAAAGAACTAACTAAGTAGTAGAAATTATTATTTTAAACCTAGCTAAACAAAACTGGTTTCTAGTTGGCTTCATACTGTTGTTAAAAACCATGTGATATACTTAGCTTTCTACAAAAATAAAAAAACAGTGTTAAAGCTAAACTTTATTTGAGTTAAATAGAAATATAAAAGCTGACAGGTCATTTAATCGGCCTTTATTAAAAATAATTAAAATTTAAAATAATTTACTTAACACTCATTAGTTAAAAAATCAAACAACCTAGAAAATAATATTATATCCAATAAAGTAAATTAATTTACTTAAAAAGTAATTAGAGACAAAATAACTAAAATTTTGACTAAAATGAGTTATACAGCTATGAGTAACACTACAACAAATAATCTCTTAATAGTTAAAGTTTGTATTCGTAAATTTATAATAATTAGTTTAAATTCAATATTTTCAGTAATTAATTCTATTTTACTACTCGCTCATTTCAATATGTTTAATCGTCACTTGATTATCAATACGTCCAACACCAATTTATCTATTATTGGTGCTTGCTGAATTTTATGGACAGCAAGTAAATCTTTTATCTAAAATTCCAATATTTTCATAGAAATTCTAATTAATACCCAATAAAAATTAGTACTAAGCTAAAATAGTAGGCTATATTAGCAAAGGATGATTGGTAGAAATCCTTTATAAGGTAAATAATTTACGTTACAGCGGTTAACACTAAAAAGTAAATAATTATACAGATCAAAGAGTCTCTTTTTCACTTCCTACCAACATAAAGTTGCATCTTATTAGTTGACTTAGTGATAATCTATCGGATGATATCAATTTATACATTAAAGCAACTCATTTTACTTTATTCTAATCATATTATTACAGTGAACATCTTATCTACTAGAGATAATATTCATTATAGGGTTACACAGGGATATTATTGTAAAATCCCTAATTCTAGAAAGTATTTAATAAACTAACTAAAAAGCTCCCTGATAAGATCAAAATCAAAAGGATGAAAATGATTTAGTTATCTATGATGCATGTTGAATATCTTACTTTACGAGAGATCATAAGGAAACAAACATAGATTTATTTAAAACACCCTTTAGATTATACCATTACCTCCTTGTTTTATAGGCGACAGACAACATAAGTACACTAAGTAATATTTTAAGTCGACGAAACATTTTTTTCTAAATTTTTTAAAGATAAGAGTTATATTCTACATAGAAAAATTAGAAAATGCGGAAAAGAAAGGAAATAAAAGAAAAGAACGAATCTTAACATTTAATCACTAAAGTTCAATAGATCACATGAACGATCAGATTCTTGAAGAGTTTAATTCAGAATGAATTAGCTGTTTTCTTGAAGTGATTATTGATAAAAAGTCCATCTTTTACTTGGATAGAGAAAAATTCTATGAAACCTTTGTCAGTAAGTATGAAATTAGTCACCATTGCCTAATAATGCTAGAGATAGTTATTGATAAGAAATTTCACATTTAAAATGTAGAATTTTTAAGCTAATTAAAAGGGTAGCTCTGAGTTGATTTTTTATTGTAAAGGGTTGTTTTATTTACCGAATCCTCTGTTCTAGAGAGGATTTTTAAAAAAAATCAATTAAAATATAGATGTATATAAATTTTTCTGTGAAAAAAGCAATAACCTTTAGCAACATAATTAAGTAATATACAAATTTATTAATATTTAATATCAATAAATGCGTAAAAACCTATTTTATATAACCTCAGCTCCACGCAATATTGATTACCAATGACAATTAATTAAATAAAAATAGCTAAGCAAATTAAAATAAAAAAACAGCTGGCAAGCTACTTTCTTTTATATTAGCAGAAAGTTCATGTAATTCTGTAGCAATTCTATTAACTATAGCTTCAATCACACTGGTTAATAATTCAACAATAGCTATCAATACTATTGAAGTAATAAATTATTAATCGTTTAATCTATTACAAATCAAGTAAAAAATCTACAATTATAGCAATAAACGAATCGTTAGTTGCTTTTTATGTAAAAACAATTTCACTCTTTTAAACTGATCTCTTAACATCTTCAGGGAATAACTAATTGCTTTAATAAAGCAGATTAAGCTCGTTATTCGTTGTTTGATTTACTATAAAATATATTTTAAAAGTTAAATAACTATTATATTTAATATAATTATTATCTTTTAAAGAGATATTAATTACTATTTCTGATATGCTTTATATAATTCATACAAGAGGCTATTCGAATATTTATGTCTTTTTGGCGTAAAATTTACTTTAATCTATTAAATTTACCAATGAAATTTTTGGTAAAAAGTAAACTCATACCAGCAGATCCAATTAAAGAATTATGTCTTGATACGACACGTCCTTTTCTATATTTATTCCCTTATTATTCTAAAGCAGATTTATTAACATTACGTCAACAATGTTGTTATATTGGTTTACCTGATCCACTCGATCCAATTAAACTAAATAAAATTAAATTACCTGCCTATGTATTTATTGATGATGCCCCGCATATATTTCATTATTATTCACCAAAACCACGTAAAGATTCAATGAAAATATTCACTAGATATCTTGATCTGCATTTCCATAATCCCGATCTAAATATTCAGATGCTACCTGTGTCAGTGATGTTCGGTCGAGCACCTGGTCGAGAAAGCCATTTTTCAGCACCGCCGCTACGTTTTCTTAATGGTATCCAAAAATTCTTTGCTGTTATCTGGTTAGGACGTGATAGTTTTATTCGTTTTTCTCCAACAGTCTCTTTACAACAAATAGCTTGCGAATATGGTACTGATAAAATTATTGCCAACAAACTTTCTCGAGTAGCCAGAATTCGCTATTCACGGCAACGATTAGCGGCAGTTGGACCAAAACTCCCTATACGTCACAACCTATTTAATAAACTATTAACTTCAAAAGCAATTGAGAAAGCAGTTGAAGATGAAGTTAAAGCTAAAAAAATTTCACTTAAAAAAGCAAAACATAATGCGATTATCATGATGGAAGAAATTGTCGCTAATTTTTCCTATGAAGCGATCCGTATTACTGATCGCATACTTAGTTATACATGGAATCAACTCTATCAAGGAATTAATGTGCAACATGCTGAACGTGTACGTCAACTAGCAGAAGATGGTCATGAAATTGTCTATATTCCTTCTCATCGTAGTCACATGGATTATCTATTATTATCTTATGTACTTTATCATCAAGGTTTAGTTCCTCCTCATATCGCTGCAGGTATCAATCTTAATTTTTGGCCAGCTGGGCCAATTTTTCGTCACTTAGGTGCTTTTTTTATTCGTCGCTCTTTTAAAGGCAATAAACTTTACTCCACTATATTTCGTGAATATCTTAGTGAATTATTTGCGCGTGGTTATTCGATTGAATATTTTATTGAAGGTGGCCGATCTCGAACAGGTCGACTATTGGATCCAAAAACTGGTACGTTGTCAATGACTCTACAAGCGATGCTAAGAGGTGATTCACCTCCAATTACTATTGTTCCTATCTATATAGGTTATGAACATGTATTAGAAGTTGATTCCTACGCTAAAGAACTAAAAGGTGCAGAAAAAGAGAAAGAAGGGCTCCTCTCAATGCTAAGAGGTCTATGTAAATTGCGTAAACTAGGACAAGGTTATGTTAACTTTAGTCAACCAATTACGCTAATACAATATTTAAATAAACATGTTCCAGAGTGGCGTCAATCTATTAATACTATTGATCTTCAACGTCCAATATGGCTAAATTCAATTGTGACTCGGCTAGCTCATAAAATCATGGTTAGAATTAACAATGCCGCTGCCGCAAATGCAGTCAATTTATGTTCAACAGCTTTATTAGCTTCACACCAGCGCGCATTAACTCGTGAACAATTAATTGAACAAATCGAATGTTATCTCCAACTATTAAGAAATATGGCTTATAGCAATGATAGCACAACCCCCAATAAAACTGCTAAACAATTGTTAGAAGATGCATTACAATTAGGTAAATTTGAAGTTGAACATGATAGCATGGGCGATATTGTTGTTTTATCTCGAAAAAATGCCGTATTGATGACTTACTATCGAAATAACATTATGCATTTATTAGTTTTACCTTCTTTAGTAGCCAACATAATATTAAATAATGAAAGTGTTCAACGTAAGGAACTTGGTTATCAAGTTTCACTCATTTATCCATTCCTAAAAGCAGAACTGTTTATGCGATATAGTATAGAAGAATTATCTGAATCTATTGATATTCTGTTAAATGAATTGGCTCGTCAACAACTAATACTATTAATAGTAGATGGTTTTATAACTATCAATCCAACTCGAATTCACCCTCTTCAGCTTTTAGCTTCTGGAATTAAAGAAATCCTACAGCGCTATGCGATTACACTTTCACTAATGAGTACAATACCTAAAATTAGCCAAAAAATACTTGAAAAAAAGAGCCGTATTCTTGCTCAACGTCTATCTGTATTACATGGTATCAGCGCACCTGAATTTTTTGATAAAGCGGTTTTCTCGACGCTAATAAATACATTAAAACAGCAAGGTTATCTTAATAGAAAAAAAGATGTGATTATTATCGCTAATACACAACAACTTTATCGTATTATTACTAAGTTAATATCTCCTGAAGTTTACTTAACCATTGAAAGTATCAAACACGTCATGATAAGCCATTGTCTGAATAAATCATCTTTATATTTAAGATAAAAACATAAAATAGATTTATACTAAAATCGACCATCCTTAATATTAATTTAATAAAATACCAATAAATAAAATCAATCCAACATAGTTGTTATTCATAAATGCTTTAAAACATAATACTGGCTGACGATTAGCAATTAGTTTTTGTTGATAGGTAAATAAGCATAACACCAATATCAAACTAGCAAAATAAAATATACCTAAATCTAGCTGTTGACCTATATAAAACAACACCAACACCATCGTTAATTGTAAAATACCAATAATTAATTTATCATAATGAGAAAAAATAATTGCGGTTGATTTTACAGCAATTTTTATATCATCATTGCGATCAACCATAGCATACTGGGTGTCATAAATAACAGACCAAATGATATTAACTAGAAATAATAACCAGCATTCTAAAGGTAAAGACTCAGTAACTGCTACATATACCATTGGAATTGACCACCCAAACGCAGAACCCAGTATAATCTGTGGAAAATGGCTAAATCGTTTGATAAATGGATAAATATAAGCTAATAATAATCCAATAACCGATAACCAAACTACCATCTTATTTAAAGTCAAAACTAATATGAAAGCGATAATAATCAATGAAAAAAATAATATCTTAGCTTCTTTTTCTGTTACGTCACCATTTAGCAAAGGACGTTTCTTTGTTCTTGCAACATAACTATCAAATTTTTGATCCGCAAAATCATTAATAACACAACCAGCAGCGCGCATCAAAAAGACGCCAAAAGTAAAAACTAACAAAATAATAAGATCTGGCAGCCCTCGGCTTGCTAACCATAATGCCCAATAAGTAGGCCATAGTAATAGCAAAATACCTATCGGTTTATTAATACGCATTAAATGAAAATAGGCGCGCCATTTATTTAATTTCAACGTTGTTTGCCCTGTCAATCTATTTATCTCCATTTTATTTTTATAAAAATAGGTGAATCTAGGAAAAAAGCTCTATCAATAGTAATTGATTAGATCATATTATAAAAATAAACGGTTTAATAAGTAATTATTTTATATAAAATCAATATAATCACGAGTCTATCTATTTCCATTAAATGGAAACTCACCACATAGCATATTGCCTAAATTTATTAGATCATACTCAGGACCGGTTAATGTGTCTTATTAAATAACTTCCCATTACATATAAACCATGGACAAGGATTACTAAATAGTACGATCTCACGTAATCAATAGCTTGCCTAATTAGATAACAGTTTATCTTCTTCGTCCTGACTATCTAAGTAAATAAAACTTTCTTGATAAGATTTTATGGTTACTTGCTGACAAATAACGTGCAAAACACTGAATTATTGAACTTAATTCAGTTAACTAATTATATCTTGATCTGATAGGTTAATTTATTACGTTAAAACAAATTAATCGGTTGATTATAGAAAGTAACTGATTTATATGGTTTTTATTAAAAATTCTACCAGATATTACTTTCTTGCTCTATTATTAGATTTGAAATATAAGATAGATTACAATCTGACCACACTCTCTCAGATAAGAGTGCTAGTTATCAAAAAACAAGATATAAGAGACAATTAAACTAATATAGTTTAAGGTTTTATTTTTTAATGTTTCAGCAATATGGCCTGCCACATCTAGATTAGAAAAATGTATATTTAAATGCTTTTTGTAAAATCTGAGTACTTCTGGTTACCAGAACTGGTCAAAGATCAGAACCTTCAATACCAATATTTAAAATATCTGTTATTACCTGACCGATATAGCCTTTCTAATTATAATTAATGATACGTTTACTAAATAACGTATTTTATCTAACAAAGCATTCTTGATGTATAACTTCAATATTATAAAGCTTTATCAAAAGCTACTACTGCGACTAAATAAATAAATACGTAAAATAGCTTTATTTTCTGTTTTATTTATTTTTTTGCAAAATATTTTGTTAATTGCAGAGATTATGTTAACAAAAGTTACTGCTTTCCTCGAACAGTAATTTTGTAGCTACTTTCTATTTTAATTACTGTGGTTTTAAATAATTTATTTCAGGCTATACAATTTGGTAAATAAATGAATCTTTCACCATAAAATCTACTCAGTCATCTTTTTAATTGGCTGATATAACTGTTTAAATTTTGAATTTAGAATTACTTACTAATAACTCTGATTACCTATATTCATTTAGATAAAAACTAATTTATGCTTATTAGCAAAAGTTTTATACTATTTTGCTAAATTCGAGGAAAGGATAGACTCTTTATCGATGATT
>JBQMRQ010000027.1:0-6976 GCA_052174535.1 Arsenophonus sp. NC-WZS1-MAG3
TTTACTTCCCAAAAACATCCAACCAAAAATTAAGGTAAGTTTCTAGAGGTCTGGCCAGCAAAGAACCATGATGCCACTAACAAAGCCCTTAATATTTTGTTAATAAGGTTAACAACGAAGTATATCTTGCAGCAATGAAAATGTTTGGAAAAATAAAGAAAAACTACTAGCATTCAATGTCTGCCACTCAGTGCATTGGGCATCATAAGAACGACGATTCCGATTGAATCGACTTTTGTGACGTGAACCTATGTATCCCTACCGCGCGAAGTACTGTAGTTCAAAACAACCATTTCAATACTATTTAATCTGCCCCATCTACTAAGAAAAGCTAGAAATGGCTACAGAGATTTAACTTACTAATTCTGATGATAAAACATCCATTCAAGGATAGTGAATAGGTTCACGAAGCATCAAAGCGGAGCGTTAGCCTGATTGTTATACACTAGATTTTCTAATAATCCATTAATTTTGAAACAAACAATTTTTGGATCTATTAGTCGATTAATTTACGACTATACACCTATTAGAGATGTAGTCAAGTACATAGGATTTTCCTCTAAAATTTGAATAAATAATCTTATTTTTTAGAATTTCCACTAAGCTATAGTAGAGATTTTTTTGAACTTTCAATATTTTTATATTTTTTATTCCTACATATGAAATAAAAAATATCACTACAGGTTTTCCTATGAGGCATAAATTTGATTTAGAGTATACCTTAAGCAAACCCCCTATTAGTATATAATAACTTACCGTCTCGAATATTTATTCTAATTATATATTTTGCACTGCTAGGAATTTTTCTAGCCTCTCCGTACACGATTTTCGCATTTTCAATGCCTTAAATTAATATTTAAATTTAGGAATAATGACGTTATAGGATTTACAGAAGCTTTAAAATTAAAAATTAGCTTTCTATAATTTTCCTGAAACCGCCCGCTTAAATCTTTAGGTAAAGCCAAGTATTATTCGCTTCTTCGCACGCTTATCTGGTATTTTAGTAACACGTGCTAAGCCAAGCGCGATCTTGCTGTATACGATTATATTGAAGAGGGATAATGAATGAAAGTATAATTCACGATGAATTCATCAGCAAGTATACTGTCAATTATTATTTCTCACACAGTTATATCCAGCGTTATCGGCTTAGCTTGAGCGTTCTAAAACTCCGGATAATCGTGACTAGAGACGATTAGTACTTATATATCAGGAGAAAATTGAAGACTAAATCAAACGCATTACTATATCCCCTCTTTTAGGTGTTATAAAAATTAAGTTAGTCTATCATTATCAATTTCGGTAAAAGTGGGGATCATAAAACGCTTTAGATTAAAGAGGTAATGTATAAATAGGTGAGTTACTTGATGTCTTACTGATTTTATCTAGTTTACGCTTTCTAGAAGATTTATTTTAAGCTATCTGACTGAATTCCTAAAAAATTAACATATTATAGAGTATAAAGCAGTATTCAGATCATGAATATGCCAGCAGCAGAGCTAACTGAGTTGCTAACACCTAGTTAGCTATATTTGAGCACAGGAAGGATAATTATAATGACAACACCGCTGTTTATCGATACCCAGATTGTGCGGATGCCGTCGTATTTTTTGCTGGGAATAGACTGGGTTTTTGTAACGTTGCAAGTTAAAACATCAAAAAACGAAGAGTGATGGTGAAAGGTGGCTTGAATTACATAGTTAATTACTGGTGTCAAGATAGCTAGAAAATTTGCAGTGCGTGATGAAGTGCTGTTCAATTTTGCAAATCAATCTTACCAAAAAGGTTGGAAGAATAGTTATGGGGGACTGGCATTGCTCATCGACAGGGAGCTTAAAGATGGTATCTTTTATGCCATGTCGCGATAGATGATACGTATTACGGTTTTGTCAACAGCATTGACAGCGTGTTGATTAATGATGTGGTCGGTGGCAAATTGCGCAATCATGCAGGTACAAAACTTTCTTTAGTTTAACCATGATCCTGAAGAGAGCTGGAAGATTTTCCCCGGCAGAATGGAATATTTCCATCCTCAATAGTCAGCTTTTTGATTTGGATGATTTGCTGACCGCAGAAGGCTTTCAGCCAGCGGCTGTTTTCAGATAATCTCGTGCAAGCGGCAATTGTTAGTGCTCCTCAGAATCTGTATGCCCTGACATTGGCAGTTATGTCTAGCTTGGAAAATGGGTATTCTTATCCATCAGAAAACATTACGTCATCAAGAGCTGTGCGTGTTAGTGCATTATTAGTACAGCAATCGGCAAAATATCCCATGTTCTACGCTTACCGTAGCATAACTTCAACCGATTAATATCCTTTATTAGCGGTTGCGTAAGAATAGTGGCAAAAAATTTCCTGTTGTTTATTGGTTGGTGCTTTAAGGAAGGGCAGTGTGTTTAGAGCAGAAAAACATTAAGATTAGGGTAAAGCAAGCTACTTGCATGAAACTGTGGCAATTTTATTTACTGGATTAAACAGGTTTACGAAGAGCAACCTACGCCCTATTTCAATTTACTAGGTCAGGAGGTGATACCAGGGTTTTAGCAAATCACTAATCTTTACCACTTTGGGGATATATCCGATTTTTTCCGAAATAGATAGATAAATCTAAGGAATTAACTACTTTTTCGCAACAAATTCGTCCGTTGATTAACCTACAGAAAAGAAGATAAGCATCAGGTCAGTGATAACGAAGAAACGCTGATTTTCTGTGGTGTCATTTTAGTTTTTCACTGAAAACCAGCATTCCTAACCTTGATGTTTAATAAACTAAATAATCTGAGTTTATACATATACGTCATCATAATTAATCAGGAAAAATTAAGTTACCGGATAAAAGGAAATTAGATGCAGAATCAGTAAGTACACTCTCTTTATTGCGGTGTGGTTAAGTGAGGTAGGATATTCCGAAATGCTATCACTATTTCTACCTTAGATACTAATAATGAAAGAATACACCCTGTAACGGTTAGGGCGGATACAATCCGAAATCGTCATACTTGCATAAATAAAGCGACCACACACACATCTTCATCGCGAACTATAAAATAATGGTATAGATGCTTGAGCAGCAATTTCGCCCCGTGCCAGAGGCTTAGTATAGGTTGAAGAAATTTAGGGTAGCTACTTAAGCAACTAAAATAGTACGACTATCGACTCTCCGATAGCAAGCAGACCGAAATATGGAAGGGTGCGAAGCAGATCCTCCGGTAACTGTTTTTATTAAAACGATTAGCGCTTATATGAAGTTTTCCATTACTGACGAAAACAATAAATGGATACTGTATTTTATTAAAATGAAGAAAATATGATGATCAACATACTTCTCTGCAGTCTAATGTCGATATCGATCGCTTTGTGCGACTGATACATCCCTATAACGAGATGATTCATGTTTTATCGCGGACAATTATCGTAAAAATTTCAAGATGTAGCACCTTTCAGCCTGGTACAAGAAAGTCTTTTTTAGGTGTGGGGTACCCCAACTCGTTAGATCTAATCTGTTAATGGATAAAATTATCAACGTAGCGATATTTCTATCGAGCGACACTCCGTCTAAGAGTGTTAACCAATAACAGTATATTAATCCTACTTCTTTAAGGCTATTGCGCTATTGGTATCTAGGTGTATTTTCTGTTTAGCACCATGGTGGTAGTTTCCTATATTGAGACTCGAATTCACGGCAGATTACTTATCTGGACTATATCGACAAGGGCAAAAAACGGCGCTTGAGCCGAATCTCCCTAACCATTATTCTATTAATGTGTGACGTTACCGAGAGTAATTTTACTCCAATTTTCATTAGAATCGTCGTATTACTGAATAATTTCAAAGCTGCTTAGGATATTTATGTGTACTATATGCATCTCACCCTTTTTCGTGGTGGCTTATATCTTATATATAGTTATGTATGCCTGATTAAGAATAACAGCGATTCGGTACTAGATTTTAATTATTGAGCTTTTTCTTGATTAAATTCACATACTGAAACTCTTGATTCTTCAGCTCAAGAGATGATAATTTTTTGGCCAATCCGAATCGAAAATTTACTACACTAGTAGTGCCTATGTTTCTCTCTATCTTGCATATTGTACTTTATATTAAAAAAGCTTACCGATATAACTAATTGTTCCATTGAAGATTCACAAAATACCGTATTTATGTAGAGATTTAGATACTAATTATCGCCGATAAGAAAAACATCTAGAAAATCAAACACGAGTAGTTATTATTGATGGCCTTATGCCTTGCGTTCTAATTTGAACGCTATTCCAAACATTGAAATATTCGATGAAGTATCTGCATTAATCATCATTAAAACAATAATGACTGAGTATCTACTGATAACAAGAGTTCATGTTAATGATGAACTAAATTATTATTGATCAGCTGGGAATTAAAGAAGTATCTGCAAAACTGTTAGCTGATCTTCAATTGTTAATTGTGAGCTAATAAACCAATGACTGATATAATCTTTATACACGGACTGCAAAGTCTACTATCACCGAGTAAATTATTGAGGCAGATGATCACGATCTGATAAAGTATTATTGTTAGCTTAAAAAAGTATTTATTTGCTATTTTAGCGGCAGCGAATATTGTTATTACGGAATTATCGGACGCATTGTAGTGGCTGAATTGATTGCCTTCAGATACACAATTTTTTAAATTGTATCAGACTAAAAACAACGCGTAAGTAAAAACTTACTGGCATCGAATATTGAGTGAGAGATATACTCGTCGCAATTAGCGTGTATTACACTACATCAGTCCTGAAGCAGTTGACCAGCTGACAGTGCATTTTATTTCTATGATTGATAAAGATAGTTATACAGTGTTGCCGTTAGAATATTAAAGCGCTTACTATGGGCGTCGCTACGTTTAAGAGGGATCGTGTTCAAGCGCGCGGCTTGATTGATTCTAAACACTAATAGCAATCTTCTGCGGATATTCCTGTTCAGGAATATCGTAGGTAAATTGCAGGGTTAATAGTCCTTTATCTAGATTCGCCTTCTGAATTGTTATTCGATGCTCAAGACTAAAACTTAAAGAAAACTCACTTTTTTAATACCCTGATGCAACCATTTACTGCCTCTTTTTTTTTCAACAGTGTTCGTTTCTTTAATCTTTTGTTTACCGCTAAGGGTTAAATGGTTATTAAGAAGCGAAATATCAAGTTCATCTTGCGTATATCCTGGTATGCTCATCGTCCATTTCATAATGTTCTTTATCTTTTTATAGAAGATTATAGGCGGGCGTATCAGCCAGCGGATTTTCACCGGTCAAACAACTAAATAAATTATCTATCTGAGTAAAACGGTCAGACAACAGATGATTGCTAAATGCCGGAATAAGAGAAAAAGAATGATAGGCAATAGAGTATCCTCATTTAATAGGTTATTATTAACACTAAGGTTTACCTGTAAATATATGGGTAAGTTAATACGTTTTCAAGTGCGCCAGGAATACAAGAGAGAAAATAATCTTACCATTACCTAACCTAAACCATTTTACCATCAAACCTCTCATTGACGCAATATTAATATGGATTTACTAAAAACCTTTTTTCCCTAAAAATTGAAGTTCCTTTTACATGCATGCTAGCTTTTTTCTTGGATAACAACAAATCCTTGCAAGAAGCCTTTATCTATTATGCGTAATGTTGTCACTGATTTTAGCTGCAAATATCATCATTATCTCATGCCATTGACGATTTCTTGTTATTATTGGATGAAAAATAAATGGGGGCTGCCTTTAAAAAATATTGCACGAATGCTATCGCTTAGGAAGCCAGCATTGGTTGGCTCAGGACCCCATCCTCTTTACGGAAACCTTTCAATTGTCTTTTTGATCGTGGTAAACCAGATTTTTGAAGAGCAAGAAACAAGGGTATCCGCTCTATTAGTAGGCACATTAGGCTATCCTTATTTTCTGCTTGGCTTATTGCACAGTAATTATGCATATGATGTGTGAGAAATTTTATTCCTAAATTGGCAAAATTAGATATTATATCATAAATGGGAGTAACTCTCTACTTAGCCAATTAATTTGGCTTTTTGAATTTATTGTTAATTTTGAATCCTTACTATTATTTTGGCTTGGCACTGTTGTTTGAATTCGTAGTATGATCTAATGAGTCATTGGATCAATCGAAAAATTGGCGACAATCTGTTCTACCGTGATCAGTATATCTCACTGTAAAAGGGTTATTTTTGTTAAATATCGCCGCAATAATGCAGGTCGATATGTTTATCGAAACTGAAAGCAATGGTTGAATAGGTATTAATGAAATCCTTCATTATATTTTGTAAGGCGAACATCTTTCGCTGGCTTTAAAAGCAACGGTTATCACTTTCCTTCATGGAAATATGTTAATTAAATGACACGCTTAACTGAAAATACAAGCGCAAAAACACTATTTAGCATTATGCTGACCGTTTATTGGGTATTAGCATAAAATAGGTTAAGAAAAGTAATCTAGTTAACCGCGGTTTGTTTTTATTGATGCTTGATTATGTGTTTCTACTGTTATTATTCAGCTGCAATTTAGATATGATTGTTAAGTAAATTACTGGGATTGCAGCAATAAAATAATTCAATCGCATTTTCACAAAACTATGAAAGAGAAAAATATAAAAAAAGTTAACACTTGATCAGAAATTTTTAAATCTAGAAATGATGATGGATAATGGGCATTATAGTATTTATTATTTCACTTGCTGTTAGCAAGTTTTCCGGTATGTTTACAACCTCCATTAACGATAAAATCGTTAAGGTACAAGCATTACTGATATAATCACGCGACATGCTAAAGACGCAGGGTAAAATATCTATTTACCAGCAAAAATGACAAGCACATTGATGCAGTTTTGAACACATCCGGAAATATGACCATTAACGGTAAGCAATCAAAAGGTCATAAAATAGCCAATGGTTTTGGTTACCGGTGATAATCATCATTGCTTGAGCAAAGTAT
>JBQMRQ010000028.1:0-46619 GCA_052174535.1 Arsenophonus sp. NC-WZS1-MAG3
TTTTAAACGTTCTTGTGAAAAAGCAGGGATACTAGCTGAAGTGCGTCGTCGTGAGTTTTATGAGAAACCAACAACTGTACGTAAACGTGAAAAAGCATCAGCAGTAAAGCGCCATGCTAAAAAATTAGTTCGCGAAAACGAACGTCGTATTCGTTTGCACTAATTATTACGATTTAATAATCATAATAATTAAGTAACAGTGATTATAAAATATAGTGCTTTCTAACAGAAAGCACGACTTATTATCTTTCATCAATTAAGAGTTTATGACTGGACGAATTCCACATACATTTATCAATGATTTATTGGCCAGAACCAATATCATTGATCTTATTGATACTAAACTGCCCCTAAAAAAGCAAGGAAACAATCATCTTGCGTGTTGTCCATTTCATAATGAAAGAACACCTTCATTTACAGTTAATGCAAATAAACAATTTTATTATTGTTTTGGTTGTGGTGCTAATGGTAATGCTATTGATTTTATAATGAATTATGACAAATTTAATTTTGTCGAAACTATTGAAGAACTGGCTACCATGCACGGACTGGAAATACCTTATCAAATCGGCAATAATTCAAATCAAATAGAGCGATATCATCGACAAAATCTTTATCAATTAATGGATGATATTAATCAATTTTATCAATATCTATTGAATAGATTAGATTCACAGAGTGCAAAACAATATTTAGTACAGCGCGGATTAAGTGATGAAGTTATTCATCGTTTTTCTATCGGTTTTTCCCCAATCGGCTGGAATAATAATCTACTCAAGAATTTCGCTAAATGTCCTGAAAGTCGTAAACAGCTAGATGCTACTGGTATGTTAGTTACCAGTAATAATGGCCGTACTTACGATCGATTTCGTGAACGTGTAATGTTTCCAATACGAGATCGTAGGGGACGAGTCGTGGCATTTGGTGGGCGTGTTTTAGATGGTAGATTGCCAAAATATCTTAATTCACCAGAAACTGAAATTTTTCATAAAGGCCGTCAATTATATGGATTATATGAAGCAACACAAAATAATCTTGCACTTTCTAAATTATTAGTTGTCGAAGGTTATATGGATGTTGTAGCTCTAGCGCAATTTGGTATTAATTATGCCGTAGCGTTATTAGGTATATCAATAACGGCAGAGCATATTCAGTTACTTTTTCGAACAACAGATACAGTTATTTGTTGTTATGATGGGGATAAAGCAGGTCGAAAAGCTGCATGGCGAACTCTTAAAGTAGCACTTCCCTATTTAAGGGATGGTCGTAAGCTACAATTTATGTTTTTACCTGATGGTGAAGATCCTGATTTAGTAATACGTAAAGAAGGCAAAATAAATTTTGAACAACGAATGGATAAATCAGACTCTTTATCTACATTTTTGTTTGATACATTAGTTGCACAAGTTGATTTAAGCAGTTATGAAGGTAAGGCAAAGTTCAATTATCTTGCCATTCCTTTAATTAAAAAGGTGCCTAGTGATACTTTACAGTTATTTTTGGCCAAAAAATTGGGTAATTTTATTGGTATTCCTGATACTTCGCGTATTTTTGCTATGATCCAAAAAGGATTACCTGAAAAAAAATATCAAATACCAAAAATTAAATCAACAACAATGAGAATATTAATAGCACTATTGCTACAAAATCCAAATTTTGTTAGCTTAATTCCTACTCTTGATGGAATTAAACACTTACAGTTACCAGGATTAGCTCTATTTTTAGAGTTAGTTGAACTTTGTCAATCCCATCCTGGAATAAATACTGGTCAATTATTAGAATGCTATCGTAACAATAAATTTATTAAGCAACTTGAAAAACTGGTAACTTGGAACGATATAAAGATAGAAGAGATAGCGGAAAAAATGTTTAAGGATGCTTTGGAGCATTTATTTATTACTGCACTTGATGAAAGATTCGCATCTCTGATGGCAAAAGAAAGAACAGAAGGTTTAACTAGTGAACAACGTGAAGAAGTTCGTTTAATTACTATTGCAAGAATAAAGCAATAATATTAAAAAAGTAAAAAATATTTTATTTTAAGGTGCTAGCTAAAATAGCGTAGGGATAACACTTATAAGTTGCCATGATATTAAGGGGCATGGCAGATAAAACAATTAAATCATCCCCCCTTTAATTTTATTGTTGGCTGACTTGTTTTGCCGACTAATACCAACTAAAATTATGAAATGTGGATAGCGTCTTATGGAGCAAAACTCGCAGTCACAGCTGAAGCTACTAGTTACTAAAGGTAAAGAGCAAGGCTATTTGACCTACGCTGAGGTCAGCGACCATCTGCCGGAAGATATTGTCGATTCAGATCAGATTGAGGATATCATCCAAATGATTAATGATATGGGAATTCAAGTGATGGAAGAAGCACCTGATGCTGACGATCTTATTCTGGCAGAAACCGCCAGTGGTACTGACGATGATGCTGTTGAGGCTGCTGCCCAGGTATTATCCAGTGTTGAAAGTGAAATAGGACGTACAACAGATCCTGTGCGGATGTATATGCGTGAAATGGGCACTGTAGAATTGTTGACCCGTGAAGGCGAAATTGATATTGCTAAACGTATCGAAGATGGCATCAATCAGGTTCAGTGTTCTCTTGCTGAATACCCTGAGGCTATTGCTTATCTATTAGATCAATACGAACCTGTTAAAAAAGGTGAAATTCGCCTATCTGATATCATTGCCGGCTTTGTTGATCCAAACATTAAAGAGGATATAGCATCGACAGGAAGGCATATTACTTCAGTGTTATCAGAAGAAGTTCTAAATGATAACGAAGATGAAGATAAAGACGAAGACAATGATGCTGATGATAGTGATGAAAATAATATCGATCCAGAACTCGCTCGGAAGAAATTTTCAGAGCTTCGTGAACAATATGAACGTACCTCTATTGAAATCCAAAAAAGTGGCCGTAACCATCCTAATTCAATAGCAGAAATTGAGCAGTTATCTGAGATTTTTAAAGAGTTCCGTTTAGTACCAAAACAGTTTGATTATTTAGTGAATAATATGCGTGATATGATGGAACGTGTTCGCTCTCAAGAGCGCCTTATCATGAAACTCTGTATTGAACAATGTAAAATGCCGAAAAAAAATTTTATTACCTTGTTCTCAGGTAATGAGACCAATCCTAATTGGTTAGTTTCAGCAAAAAAAATAAATAAACTCTGGTCTGAAAAATTAGTTGAAGTTGAAGAAGAGATATATCGATCTTTACAAAAACTACAACAGATTGAAGGAGAAACTGGTTTAACTATTCAACAGGTAAAAGATATTAACTACCGTATGTCTATTGGTGAAGCAAAAGCTCGTCGAGCAAAAAAAGAGATGGTTGAAGCTAATTTACGGTTAGTTATCTCTATTGCTAAAAAATATACTAATCGTGGTCTTCAGTTTCTTGATTTAATCCAAGAAGGTAATATTGGTCTAATGAAAGCAGTTGATAAATTTGAATATCGTCGTGGTTATAAGTTTTCAACTTATGCAACCTGGTGGATTCGACAAGCGATCACCCGTTCAATTGCTGATCAGGCGCGTACTATTCGTATTCCAGTGCACATGATTGAAACAATCAATAAACTGAACCGTATTTCTCGCCAAATACTACAAGAAATAGGGCGTGAACCCTCACCTGAAGAATTGGCAGAACGCATGTTAATGCCTGAGGATAAAATTCGTAAAATATTAAAAATTGCTAAAGAGCCTATTTCAATGGAAACGCCAATTGGTGATGATGAAGATTCACATCTTGGTGATTTCATTGAAGATACTACATTAGAGCTACCATTAGATTCTGCTACTTCGGAAAGTCTAAGATCAGCAACTCATGAAGTTCTGGCTGGTTTAACGACCCGTGAGGCAAAAGTTCTGCGCATGCGCTTTGGTATTGATATGAATACGGATCATACATTAGAAGAAGTTGGTAAACAATTTGATGTTACCCGCGAGCGGATCCGACAAATTGAAGCAAAAGCGTTACGTAAATTGCGCCATCCAAGTCGTTCAGAAGTGTTGCGTAGTTTTTTGGATGAATAAAACTCTTATTTATTTTTAGTATAGTAAAAATAACCTATCTATAGCTGCTTTTTATTGATGTTATTATTATCTCAATAGATTTTTAATTAAATCTTTTGTCATTCTAATTATAGAATATGATAAAAATATTTTTTTATTATAAATAACTAAAATTTATTTAAATATCGAGTGATCCTGATTTGTAGTGTATAGAGTTTCAGAAATGCTAGTATATCCTGTTGATTAATTTCGTTAATGATTTTAACAAAATAACCATGATATTCCATAAATAATATATCTAGATGTAATTCGCGAAACCAGATATTACCTGTAATCCCTAGCATGAACTTATTCACTATATTGATAGCCAGTTGATAGACACCGTTCTTAAAGCAGTGCTCGAAAGTCGTGCTGCAACATATTCTGAATGCTGCCTTGTCTACAAATTATCATTCATTGTCGTCCGTAACGATTATGTGGCATAATGAACTATAAAGTTCACTATTGGCGATATTAAAATTAAAGAACCTAAGGTTAAAAAGGATAAATATCCGCAGAGGTAACAGAATATACTTCAATAGCTCTTTCCTTCCGCCTTATCCGAATAGTACAAAAACAGTGAAGAGTTGTATCATGTCTATCCTGCAAGCCATAATGGCACCAGTGATTTTCAGAAAGGTTTAGCGTTCTGTTAGCTCTTCTCAGTGAAAAACACATGATATTTCTAGCAAGAATACCATCAGCAGATTAAAACAGCGATGCCTTGAAGAGCATTGACAATGCTAGCTTCGTAATTTAAGTGATATACTTGCATTTATTTCTTGCCTGATGGTATAACCGTCCTGACAGGAAAGCAGGTCGCCTTTGCCTACTGCTCATTATTAGCAGTATTGTGCATAAAAACGTAAGGAAACAAGTTGTGTTAAAAGATTCTTATTAAGAGTCAAAGATTGCACTTGGCCGAACTCATAATGCTATATGAGCGGGTAGTTTAATGGTATATCTCCTAATCTTGCTAGGAGAAACGATGCTCTTGGTTTTAAATGCAATGGTAAAAATATTCCAGGACATATAGGACCAACGTTATTGAGTACACAATAACAGCTAATATGCTAGCGCTTTACTTTAATTATAAAAACGAAAGTTAAGGATGATAGCTGTGTGGGTTAGGGTAGTGTATCTAGCTATCAGAACGCCTTGATGCCACTAATAAAATCATTGATGTTTTTGTTAGAAAAGTTATCAGAATAAATACTCCTGAAAATTAAGAAACTGTAAAAAAGCGAGAAGAGCTACTATTGGCATTCTATGCTTTTTCATTAGCCGCACTGGATATCATAAGAACGACGAATCCGATTAAATCAGCTTTTATTACAATGAGCCTATAAAGCTGATAAACAAAAGTGTTGTGCTTAGAGAAAATAATCCTTTTAATGCTATTTAATCTGCTATATTCTATTCATAATAACTGGAACTAGCTTAGGAGATGATTTTTTACTAATCACTAGTGGTAATAACGTTTAATTACATTTTATTATCTGACATCTGATCATTCATCAACATTAATGCGTTAGCAGGTTTATAACAGCAATGGCTTATATTGATTGCACTGAATTTATTGATGATGCTTATCATCATCAGCTATAACTCTTCTCAGTAATAATTTCCCATGTAAATAAAAGATAAAGTCTATGACTTTACAATAGAAAAACACTTATATTAATAAGTATATTAATTGCCTTCTATCACAGCAAAAATTTGGTGGCCCCTGCTGGATTTGAACCAGCGACCAAGCGATTATGAGTCGCCTGCCCTAACCACTGAGCCAAGGGGCCTATAAGTGAGATGTATTATACGTGTTGTTTTTATTTTGGTCTAGTTTTTATAAATCAAATGATTGTTTTATATACAAAATTAGTAAAATTAATCATTATTTTGTATAATTTATTTATTAAATATTTTATATTAAATTCAGAGTCAATAACTGAATTTTAATAATTGTTTGATGAATTGTATTTAAAAGTTAATAGCTAAGTTATGAATAAAATCAAACTTTTTTATTAAAAAATCTCTGAAATCTTCTAATAGAATTTAAGAGTGGATAATAGGTTATTGTCATAATTGATGTTAAATAAAATTAAAAAAATAAATTTAAATATTAAAGAGTTTTTTTATATAAAACAACAATACGATTAAAACAAATAAATATAAATTATTATAGTACATAACTATGTTAAATATAAAACATAGTAAAATTATATAGTATATATTATATATATCTTATTATATATCATTAAGTTATATTGCAAATATAAATAAATTAATTTTTTATTTAAAATTTAATTTTATTAGGGATATGAAATTTATGGAATATATAAATATGGATACTAATCGTTTTTAATTTTTCCTAATTACGCAATAAATACTAATTCCATAGAAGTTAAAGAATTAGCGATGTTACCAAAAGGTTTGTTTGAACATGTTATAAATTTTTTTTCTTAGATGGAAAAAATTATTTAAGCAACAGAATAATTTCATATAAACAATAACCCATATACGGGAAGAAAATAAGTTATTAGTAAATCTCTTCTCCATCCTTAAATTGAACATTGTTTCTCAGCATGGTTAGGCAAAGGTTACTTCTTTAGTCTATTTTAGCTTTTCTGAATAGATGAAAGCAGATTATATACAATTAAAATGATTATTTTATTAAATTACAGAGCTTCGTGCCTTAGCTTTCATAGCTTCACTATCGCAAAAGCTAATTCAATTGGATTCCTCATTCTTATTGACGCTAGTGCATTAATGGAAAGCCAATGCACATCCATTCTTCTCGTTTTCAGCTTTTTCATCACTGAATGATACTTTTTTCTTGAAAACCTTATTAACAAAATATCAAATTTATTATCAGAATCAGGCCTCTCCTCTTGACAGCCAAATCTACCGCAGCTAATCCTTAATTTTCGGTTGCATATCTTTATAAAGTGAAGGTAACGCATTAGCTATTTTTCTATCTAATAAGAGATTCGTGCTGCATTTCTTAAAATATCTTTATATTCATTATAAAAATGAAAAGTATCGTCTCCTATAGTAAGTTTTAGGAAATACGACTAAGGTAAGTTCGATTCTAACTTTCAATAAGCATTTTCTACCGTAACAAGCTATCCTTACCATCCATGGCAGAGCCCCGTTCCTGATAATAACAAACAGGCAAAGGCGATCAGCTTGCTTTAACAGGATTTGGGTATATGTTTATCGGCTAAGTAATAAATATAGCAGGTATCGCTTAAATCACGCAAGCTATTACTATTTCAGTCTGCTGATAATATTAGTAAAAGACCATGTGCTTTTCACTGAGAAAGCACATATGGCTTCGTAAAAATCACCAGTGAAAATGTCTCTGCAGGATAAATAGACATAAAATGGGTAGCAATCCTTTATTGATTTTTGTATGCTTAGATAAGGCGATAGAAACGAGCTTTATAAAGATATTTAATTACTACTACCGATCCCTAACCTTCGACATCTTAATCTCAACATCATCATACCTATCTTGTATGCTTTATTATAGCAAATAATCGTTACAAACGATTGATAATAATTCGTAGACAAGACAGTATTCAACATGTGTATCGTACCACATGGCTTCGATATCCGCCTTAACAACAGTGCTATTAGATCCTGGCGGCATTACGGATGAGTTCATACAAAATGGAACATAAGTAATTTGATTTTGCGAATGACTTTAAGAAAAGAAAAATAAGATACCATAAAAAAGTTTTAGTATATTGATAAATATCATTAGTAGAAATCAATTCTTTTATAAAAGAGCTTTTACTATAGTAGTTACCATGAAAAGAAAGCACTAATACAGATTAAATGGATTACTTTCTTGCCCCTACCAACATAAATCTGCATCTCATTAGATGGTTCGTCAAGAACCTATCAGATGATTTTTATCTATGTATTGAAACAACTCATTCCACTTTAAATCTGCTAGATATTGTTATAGTGAGCATGTAACCGTTAGATAGATCATTAGGATTACAGTGATATTATTTACAAAATCCCTGAATTCCCAGGAAAATATTTAATAATCTTACTGTAAGCTTTTTATCGAAACTAAATCATAAAGATAAATAGTTTAATTATCTTCAATGTATGTTGAATAGCTTAACTACTTCATGGGAGTCAGCAAAATAAACAGGCATTAATTTTAAAAACAGGGTTTAGATTACATCTCTGTTCTTTGATTCATCAGAACAATCAACTTAAGTGCACTAAGTAGTATTATTGAAATCGATAAAATATTTTCATTCATTCTTTAAAGAGAATGATTACATCCTACATAGGAAAGCTAGAAGCGCGCTGGAAAGGAAGAGATAAAAGGAAAAACGAATCGTGGTCTTAATAGTTTAAGATTACAAAAGGTTATGTAAGGAATAAGATTATTAAAGAGTTTAATGCAGAGTGTGTTATCCGTTTTCTTAAGCCAATTTTTGATAAAGAGTCCACCCTTTATTTAGATAGAGCAAAATCATACGAAACCTTTGCTAACAAGTATAAAGTTAGTCACTATCCCCTAAATAAGGTTAGGTAACTAAAAAGTTATTGGTAAGAAATTCTATTTTTAGAATAGAAATAATTATATCAGCTAATTAAAAATATGGCTAAGTAGTAAGTTAGATTGATGGTATAAAATTGTTTATTTACTGAATTATCTGGTCTAGAGTAGATTATTTAAAACCATAACAATTGAAATGCAGATCTCACTACAGATTCCTTTATGAGGAAATAACAAACCTTTGTTTGACATAGGCGTATATATTCATCCCTTTTCGTAGGGTCTTTTGAAGATTGATAAGAAGTATTAATTATAACTCCTTGTTGCAGTTTATATAATTTATTACTTTCAGATTAGTTAGCAAATCAATAGGAAGGCTATGCTTATTTCTTATATATGAAGTTTCAGAAAAACTGGCGTATCCTATGTAGATTAATTTTATGAATGTTGTCAATAACAGAAAAATAACATGTCAGAAAAGTTCTACCATACAGGTAGATAAAATTAGATATTAACCTTGATCCATTACATAAATAGATCCGTAATAGTGCCAGGTAGTTAATAGGCACCGCTGTTTAGGCTGAGCTCGAATCTATATTACAATAACATACTTCAAAGCTGTCTTTTATCGATGCCGCACATGCCGTCGTTCATAACGGTTATTTGTTGCGCCAAACTTATATAGATAGATAAGGCCATCTTGAGATTGAATCGCCTAAGGTCAGGAATCGCAAAGCAGCAATAGAATACGTTTTAGCAGCTCATTATTTCCGATTTATTTTAAGGGTATAAAAACATCAAAGAGTTTCTACTATCCGTAGAAGACGGATACTATCGATAATTTTCACGAAGTTTTGCTTTATGGGGCGGCCTCTTAGTGAAGAAGAGCATAGTCTCTCTAAGAAATAACTTCAGTAAATTGAAATAGCGCAATGTCTTAAAGAGCATAGGGAATTATATCTACGTAATTTAAGCGATACCTGCTATATTTATACTTAGCTGATAGCATATACTGTTTTCTATCAAGCAAGATCATAGCCTTTACCTTATGGTAAAGGCAGTATCACTACACATGGATATTAAGGAGATCATTGCACTCGAAGATAATTATCAAGAGTCAAAGCAAACTTATTTTAATCGTATCTTTCAGACTTACTATAAGAGATGGCGCTCTTGGTTTTAAATGCAATGGTAAAAATATTCTTGGACACGAAATATCAATTCTGTTTGATACATAAAATAGCTAATACATTGGTTTCCTTTTCTAAAGGAAAAGGGGATCACCCGAAGATTAATTCTGAGCTTTGTGGAGGCGAGGTCTGGTTACAAGAGAGCCCGCAATGCTGGTGACAAAGCCCTTGATATTTTTATTGGAAAAGTTATTGGAATAAGCATCCTATACAGCAATGAAGAACCTGTAGTAAAGAATGATAGGAGCTAACATTCTACGAATTCTCATCACTGCACTTGGGTGTCAAAAACAATAAATCTAATTAAGTCGACTTTTACGACAGTGTTAAAGCTATGAAGCTGATGTTCAAGCACTATAATTCGAGAAAAACAACTATTTCAATGTTATTTAAGTTACTACAGCCTGCTCAAAAAAGCTAGAACCTCAGCTAAGGGAGAGTTATTTGATCACTGGTGGTAAACAATGGCAAATTAAGGAGGGAGACAGATTTACGAAGCATCAACGCGGAGACCATAACTATTTAATGATTAATTACTAGATTTACTAATAATTCTTGATCAGGATTATACTGACGTTATTATCCCTTATAACGATAAGTTAATTGCATAAGATTAATAGAATATAATGATCGTAGATCAAAAATGCTCTAGGTTAAAAATATTAACAGATGGTTGAAAAACTTGCCATATTGTCTGTTCATATTTGAACTTAAGTAAATAATAAATAAACTATTCTTATGTTAAAGTTTTTACCACATACTCTTCTCTCCCATCTTTTACATTCATTTTTCTGTTAGGGTTATTAACCTTAGACCTTAATTAAGAGCTTCTTTAATAAGATCTAATTCTGTCTTACTTAAGATGAGTAATGCTACCATCAACAATTACTTTCAGGCTTTTTTCTTTAAGAATTGCATAATCATTCATTAATGATATTGAAAATTTAAGAATATAAGCCATAATTTATTAGTTAAAAGTTGTAATGCTTGAACGTAACTATTCACTTTTTCTATGTTAGATAAGATAATTAAAATATGCTCTCTGAGATTTTCTATTAGAGATGTTAACATAACAACACCTCATAATCAAAAGTAGTACAGATAAATACTATAGATAAAAATAAAATAGAAATTTTATCACGATTTTAAATAGATTTTTTATTAACTACTTGTCTTTTCGCTTATTTTATAGCCTATAATTGTGGCTTTAATTAAATTTTCTATTAAAATAGAACAATAAATTTGACCGGAGAGGGTATAACATACTTTCTCTTTTCTGAAAGAGAAGAGTCTTATAGTCTTTACCTCATTCAGTGCCTTACCTTGTATTTTTTATTACTAATGAACTAGAGGTAGTTGCCGAACTACAGCTATAAGTTTTAAAATTGGTATCTTCAATAATTCTTGTATCATTAATTTTTATCTTAATCTTCATGAAGTAACCAGAAGAAGCTACTCAGACCAATACCTATTCCCAATTTTATTATTAGATCATCATTATCATACTAACCTATGGATATGTGGATTTTTTATAATCATCAATCACTTTCTTACTATATGTCATATTGTAAACTCGTAAAACTATTTATTCATATATTAATGATGAGCTCATTCAATGCTATTAAGATCTATATCCTACTTATAGATCTCCAAAAGTATAGGATAAAGATTACCGCAGTCGATCTATCGCATTATGGATTACCTTGATAGCATAATCAATTTCTTCTTCTGTCGTGAAGCGACCAAACGAAAAACGAATAGAACTATGTGCTAACTCATCATTTATTCCTAATGCTCGTAGTACATATGAAGACTCGAGGTTTGCTGATGTACATGCGGAACCTGATGAGATAGCCAAATCTTTAAGTGCCATCATCAATAATTCACCTTTAAGGTAGTTAAAACTGACATTCAGAATATGAGGTGCGCAATTTATCAGATCACCATTAAGATAAACTTCTTTAATATTCTTAATGCCATCCCATAAACGTTGGCGTAAAGCGTGTAGTCTATTAGACTCTACTGACATTTCTGCTTTAGCAATACGATAAGCTTCACCCATTCCTACAATTTGGTGGACAGGTAATGTTCCTGAGCGCATACCTCGTTCATGACCACCACCATGTTGTTGAGCTTCAAGTTGAATACGGGGTTTACAACACACATAGAGCGCACCTATTCCCATTGGTCCATACAGTTTATGTGCTGAGAAAGACATTAAATCAACTTTAAGTTCACTCAAATTAATCGGTATTTTACCGACTGCTTGAGTCGCATCAACATGAAAAAAAATTCCTTGATTGCGGCAAAGTTTACCAATAGAGGAAATATCTTGAATGATACCAATCTCGTTATTAACATGCATGATAGAAACTAAAATTGTATTATCACGGATAGCCGCCTCAAGTTCATGTAAATCAATAAGACCAGTATTTTGTGGTGACAGATAAGTCACTTTAAAACCTTTACGCTCAAGTTGGAAACAAGTATCTAAAACCGCTTTATGTTCAGTTTTACAGGTAATGATATGATTACCTTTTTTCTGATAGAAGTTGGCAACACCTTTTATAGCCAAGTTATCTGATTCAGTTGAACCTGAAGTAAAAACAATCTCGCGCGAATCCGCATTAACTAATTCAGCAATCTGATTTCGCGCAATATCAACGGCCTCTTCAGCTTGCCAGCCAAAACTATGAGAGCGAGATGATGGATTACCAAAATTTCCATCCATCGTCATATACTTCATCATTTTTTCAGCAACACGAGGATCAATTGGTGTGGTCGACGAATAGTCTAAATAAATCGGTAGTTTCATTAACTCATTAGCTCCAACAAGACAAAAACGTCTTAAAATTTTATTATTTTACAAATATTCTATTTTTTAGAATCATTCAGTTTATGCTTGCATATTAATAATAGATTCAAGTTGATGAGTTGCTTTTAGATAGCGTTTATCATTATTTTAATGATAAGTAATTTTTGTACTTATTGATTATTAACCAATTTCTGTAAGTTTTTTTGCTAAAAAACTGCTAATACGGTTGTTTAAATCGGTATCATGGCGCGTGAGTCAAATAACGATCTTTACCTTGATGTTCCTCTTTTCTTCCATAACCAGGGAGTTGCACAAACAGATTAATCAACAGCAAAAGTAACTTGAGCTATAAAAATATTTTTTCTTTCCGACCTAATAAATATCTGTGCTAAGTCCGCAAACACTGCTAAGTAGTTCGTTTTATGAAGTTTAGAAAAAGTTGATCAAGATAAGAAAGTGAAATCCCTTAGCATTTCGATATATCAGCCAATAGTACAGGTTCTGTCTTTGAATGTAATGCTGAATCTATAACCCCCTGTTTACTTGCATAGCGTCCTTTAGATGTGAGTCTCATGATATGTCCCTATAGTTAAATATGATAAAATTCTGTCATTTTTGAGTATTTTAATCAACTATTTAAACTGGTAATTTATGACTATGTTAACAAAGGTTATTGCTAGAAAATCTTTATATATGGAAGTATTTTCGCTACTAGAAAAGAAGTTGCCATGAAAATAAAGAGTTATAAGATCAAAGAGACTCTTTTGTTAGTCCATTTTAACATGAAAGCTTTATCTGATTGGTTGGATCAAAGACAATCTATTGAATTATATTGATTTATGCATTAAAGCAACTTATGCTACTTAGTCTGCTAAAATTGTTATAGTGAGCATATTATTTCCTGTGAGGGAAATTCATTATGTTTATAGCTATATTTTGTAAAATTCTTAATTGCAGGAAAAAATTTAACAAGCTTATTGGAGGACTTCTGATAAAACTACATCACAAAATAAATGGTTTAGTTATCTGCGATGTATGTTGAATAGCTTGACTTTACAAGTGTTAGCAAAACAAATAGGCATTAATTTTTAAACCAGCATTTAGGTGGCATCATTGTTTTTCTTTTTTGAGCGGTAATACCAATATAAGTGCCTAAGTGGTATTATTGAATTTGATAAAACATTTTTCTATAAATCATTTAAAGAAAAGCATTATTTTCCATATAGAAAAGATAGAAAACGCGAAATAGGATGAATAAAAGGAAAAACGTAGCCCCATATTGGTTGAGCGGCGCAAATATAATTAGGTTAGTTCAGAAATGTTCGTGATCTAAGTACTGTTTTATATTCTACGATATGTTAATTTTTAAGAATTCAGTCAGATGGCTCTAAATAAGTCTCCTAGAAAGCAGAAATTGGTAAATCAGGAAGATAATACGCGATTTACGTGTTACACCGCCTGGTTATTCTAAACGCTTTGATCTTCTCCCTTTTGAAATTAATGATAATAGATCAATTGAATTTTTTATGATATATAAAAAGGGTATTCAATAATGAATCTGGACTTTCGGTTCCCAATTTTTCTAGACATATAAGTATTATCCGCCTTTAATTACGATTATTCTAGGTTTTAAACAATAGCCTATACCTAAAAGTCAATGATTCTGAATACGACTGGATTGTATTGAGGGGCATAACTGAAGTATGTTTTCCTATAAATTCATTACTTATAGAGAGATAAGTAATGATTCCTATCTTTTTTACTTTTAGAATAAACACAAAGATGGCTTGTCTGATAAATTTAACGAATGCAGACAGGATGATAATTAGAATAATTTTCTTGAAAATATGATGAAAGTATGAACTCGTAGATCCGTCTATCTGTTGAACAAATATTTCATTGTGCACTTATACCATGGGGTTGCACCCTGGCCTAGCATTACTGCTGTGCCTATCTTGAATTATTCCTACCGACGTTTTTTGTAAAGCTGTAAATCAAAAGTCTGTAGTTTATCCGGTCTTAAAACTACCGACCAAGTAGTTAGCATAACAGCTTTACATTTTATCCAATTGCAACTAGCAATACATTATTTTTAATACCCTCATCTTTTTTAGCTTTTTTAAAATAACTAGTTTTTTTTGAATACTCAATTTTCTGTTTTCGTCGCTATACAAGCTATGCTGCAGTGACATGAAAATAAGGTATTAAATGCTATATTATATGCTTTATACACTTGTGGTTAATGACTCAATTAACATCTGCCTATTCATATATAGCTATCACTCGTAGCAGTAGTCTGGATATTAAAGATGTTATAATAGCGTAAGCTATTCTTCAAAAAAAAGAGGTAGAAGAAATCTGGCGAGATGATACACTATTCTGGTGATTCGTCACAGTGATAACCTGATAGATCCCAGCTTTTTCTTTCTCTTTGGCACATCCGCTTCAGGATGCAGTGTCAGTGTTAGCTAAAGTTACAGTACGAGTACGTTACTGGAAAGTGCACTTCATTAAAAAGACGAAAGAGAGATCTAACATAGTATGAGAAATATCTCGAATCCTATATTAGAAATATTTTGGCTAGCTAGGCATGTTAAGATGGTGTGTATAATGGTTATTATCGAATCGTAAACAAAGCATATTATTACTGAAGATCTATAAGGCACTGGATATAATAACAGCTTGTAAAAAACTAGAAAAACTAGGTTCGCTATTATAATAAAAGAATTGCTACTGATAGATATAAGTAGATGCATTCTATATGGCGACAGGCTACTTTTTATCAACGCTCAGCTTGTCAAGCAGGAAAGAAAATTGTTGGTAAAAATGTATAAAATCAAAAACCGTTAACTATTAACCCTAACACCCCTTCTAGGATTAATATCTTTAAAATTAGAACATTAGATCAAAGAATATACACTCTAATTAAAATGTAACTTACAATATACCAAGTAAATCAATTTCTATCTGTTTTTATCAAAAAATAGATAATTTTTGGTTCTTTCTTAAAAAACGTTTTAATTTCTTAACCATAAAGGAATTGTAATCTTAATCATCTAAGATCGACAGTGTCATGTGAGCGATGAGATTCTTAAAGAGTTTAATGCAGAGTGTATTAGCTTGTTTTCTTTAACTAATAATCAGTAAAAAGTCTACTGTTTTCTTAGATTGAGCAAACTGGCAGAAAACTTTTGCTAGCAACCATGAAATTACTCACAATCGCCTTAATAAGATTAGATTAATTATAGAGTTATTCATAAGGAATTTTACGTTTAAAATTGAGCAGTTATATCAGATAATTAAAATGGTGGATGAGTAAATTTATGGTATAAGCCTGCTTATTTGCCGAATTATTTGATCTATAAATGATTGTTTAAAAGCACAACAATTGAAATTATAGAGAGGTGGCTAATAAATTGCTTTTCGAGTAAAGCAGGGAATCTTTGCTAATATAGTTTAATTTACTCAACTATTATTTATTCCATTTTCAATTGCTCTGAAGATGCCATGCAAAATATGGAGTTCTTGCATTTTAGGATATCCTTGAGTAAATAAACATCGCAATTTATTCATAATTTGTCCAGGGTGATGTGCTTTCTGATAAATTGAGATATATTGAAGACTATTTCAAGATGAATATAAAAACGTTCAATATCTTCAATTGAGAGATATTATACTCTATCATTATTCTTTAACGAGAATTTTTATTTATTGCTAGGTATGGTATACGAATTCATAATTGATTTATTTAATAGCAATTACTAAATTAAGTGAGCTATATTATTTAGGGTTTATTGAAATATAAAGATGATATTGAAGTTTCTGTAGTTCTTTATTTGTTAGACTAACACATTCGTGCCAAAAAATGATAGCCACCAGAAATTTATTATCTAACTGATGGTTTTCGCCATATTCTCTAGGCGTTATCTGTGCCTATGATAAAGTACGAACGCATACGCTCTCGTTTCAATTACCAGACTGTATCCAAGCAAAGCTTGATCTAATGTTTCTACAATAGTAGTTTGACCAATAATATCACTGCCGTCAGAAGATAATACGACAGCTTAGGAATCCAGCAATATAAGTAGATTAACTAAATATAAATTAGTTAGTTCCATTGTTTTATCATACTGGCAGTTGAGCCTATATTTCCGGTATGCGAAGTTTCAACAAAAATAATTCGCGAATATTTTCTAGCATGATTATCTTTATTTGGTGTTAGTTATCAGACTATTTTACTGCAATTATATTCATGCTGACGAATCTATATTATAATACTGAATTGACTTAATTATTATTTTTTAACATTCAAGTGGAAATAATCTATGCATCCAATACTAACTATTGCTATACGAGCAGCTCGTCAGGCAGGTAACTTTATTGCTAAAAGTTATGAAAAACCTGACTTCATCGAAATAATAGCGAAAGGTCAAAATGATTTCATGACCAATATTGATAAAAAAGCAGAACAAATCATTATTGAGGTCATTCAAAAATCTTATCCTGATCATACTATTCTTACGGAAGAAAGTGGTAAAATACTTCGTAAAAATAAAGATATTCAGTGGGTTATTGATCCATTGGATGGAACAAGCAATTTTACTAAACGCTTACCTCATTTTGCTGTCTCCATCTCAGTGCGGATTAAAGACCGTACAGAAATTGCCGCTATTTATAATCCTATACTTAATGAGCTATTTACTTCAGTACGTGGCCAAGGAGCACAATTAAATGGTTACCGGCTTCGTCTTAAAAATAATAATGAATTAGAGGGGGCAATTATTGCCACTGGTTTTCCTTTTAAAGTGAAACAACATTCAAGTACATATATTAATATTATCACTAAATTATTTAAAAAATGTGCTGATTTTCGCCGCACTGGTTCAGCGGCTTTGGATTTAGCTTATGTTGCAGCTAGCCGAGTCGATAGTTTTTTTGAGATAGGCTTAAAACCATGGGATTTTATGGCTGGAGAACTATTAGTTCGTGAAGCCGGTGGGATTATAACCGACTTCGTTGGCGGACATAATTATCTCATATCTGGAAATCTTCTGGCTGGTAGTCCACGGATAGTAAAAAAAATGGTTACAGAAATTCAGACTGAATTAAGTGAACCATTAAAATGCTAATTAATATAATTAAATAGTAATACTAAATAGTTGTATTTAGTTAATAATGTCTTAATGCTTATATCATTATTAATTTGTAGTAGTTGTTAAAATGGCAGTGATTCATCATAGATTTATTAGGTAAATAACCATTCAAATATTTTATTCTTACTTATCGGTCCTTATTTCTCTCAATAAAATATTGAAACCCTTATTATTTTTTAGATAAAAAAGGGGGAGATAACGATTGGTTAGTTTTCTTAATTTTAAGAAAAAAAATTTTTTGCATAGTTTATAGTTGGTTAATATTTATATTTTATTCAAATTATATAAACAATTTTAGCTTAAAAAGCTGCATTATTCCATTAATCTAATGATAGAGTTTTCCACTCGGTCGAAAAATATTCCTAGAATAGCAATTAATGTTATTAACCAAATATCTAGGTTTTAGTAAAAAGGTAAATGTTCATATATAAAACCCCCTATAATTGTTCATTATCACTAAATTATTCTCTAATCAATATAGCGAATAAAATGCTTGTAGCGGAATAATTTCACCTTTTCTGCTACTGTGTGTACTAATAAAACGCATTGCCGAAAGATAATAAATAGTAAAAGTACCACTATGTAAAAGTGGCTAACTATCAGTACCAGTAAAGCGATAAATTAGCCATTAATCCCAATAAATGACTACGCAATTGGATGATAACAATGATAATTTACTTATATCTTCTAATAACGAAAAAGAAAACGGATAAATATAAATATAATCAATTCAGTAATAATACTTAAAGGCCATAATAGGGCCAAATAATTGCTTCAGTGATATAGTTGAATTATTGATCTTATGATAAGTGGCTTTTAAGTAAAAAATTATGTTCTAATGACATTGTCAACAATATAATAATTATATTGATAAGTAATATATAAATAATTATTTTATATCCATTATTATTCGCAAGTAATCGATTCGAGAATCAATAATAATAAATGCAATCAAACTTAAAACCTAAAAATTTTCCATAATCAATATTAACTGTTTTTACTAATTTATGGTTAATGTACTCAGTTAAAGATGTCATCGGCAAAAGCAGATTAAAAGCTAATATATTAAAATGATAATTATAATTAATAGAAACTTACGATAAATACAACAGTAAAATCAGGATTAAGTAAGAAAATAAACGCAAAGTAATAATGAGGTGATTGGTTTATTTCAGTATCGGTATATTCATAAAAGAACCAATAAAACAATCAGTAAAACCTGAAGTTAATAAGACACCAATTATGTTGGTCTCAAGTTCTTAAGAACTTAGGTAAATTGTAATAAAAGCAAAAAATGCCATAAATAAAAAAATAAGTAAAATAAGTTAACATTAGTCAATGTGTTGATGGAATCAACATTATTATATTCCTATTTGATTATTAATATAAAAAGTTAATGTTAGTTAATAACTAAAATAGTCTGAAACAGATCATTAAATTTTAACTTATTTATATATAAATAGGAAAATTCTGGCAAATTGATAAAACTTTTTGTCTTACATTCTGGATCAGACTTTCATCATCAATTTTCTCCAAAATATCACATATCCAATTGGCTAATTCAGCTGATTCTTTTTCTTTAAAACCACGACGAGTAATGGCGGGTGAACCAATACGAATACCTGAAGTAATAAATGAACTCTGAGGATCATTCGGTACACAATTTTTATTGACAGTAATATTAGCATGACCAAGAACAGCGGCTGCTTCCTTACCAGTGATCCCTTTATCTAATAAATCTAATAAAAATAAATGGTTTTCTGTACTACTAGAAACAATTTTGTAACCACGCTTAATGAAGATTTCAACCATCATTTTTGCATTTTTAATAATTTGCAGTTGATAAGTTTTAAATTCAAGCTCCATCGCTTCTTTTAGCGCAACCGCTTTACCAGCAATAACATGCATTAATGGACCACCCTGAGCACCAGGGAATACGGCGGAATTTAGTTTTTTATAAAACGTTTCATCACCACCTTTAGCTAAAATTAAACCACCACGAGGTCCGGCTAAAGTTTTATGAGTAGTTGTTGTGACAACATGTGCATGGGGAATGGGATTAGGATAAACAGCAGCGGAGATTAAACCTGCAACATGCGCCATATCAACAAATAAATAAGCAGCTACACTATCTGCAATTTGACGCATTTTAGCCCAGTCTATCACACCTGAATAAGCCGAAAAACCACCAATAATCATTTTAGGTTTATGCTTTTGTGCCTTATTAGCTATGTCGTTATAATCAATTTTACCCTTTTCATCAATTCCATAAGGAACGATATTATAAAGTTTGCCAGAAAAATTGACGGGTGATCCATGGGTTAAATGTCCACCATGGGTCAAATTCATACCTAATACCGTATCACCTGGTTGTAATAAGGCCATATAAACAGCAGTGTTAGCTTGTGAACCTGAATGTGGCTGAACATTAGCAAAATCCGCATCAAATAAAGTTTTTGCGCGATCTATAGCAAGTTGTTCAATAATATCAACATATTCACAACCACCATAATAACGTTTACCAGGATAGCCTTCGGCGTATTTATTCGTAAGTTCAGAACCTTGAGCCTGCATAACTCTTGGGCTGGTATAATTTTCTGAAGCAATTAACTCAATATGTTCTTCTTGACGTTTAATTTCATTTTTCATTGCCTCCCATAGTTCTTGATCATAATCTGCAATATTCATTTCACGTTTTAACATTTATTTCTCCTGATTAACTATAGTTTAAATTTTTATTCAACTAAATAGATACCCACGTAGTGTAAACTCTTTTAATTCACTGAAATAATCCAAATAAAAATTTCTATAGAGATATGCTTATTTCTTGTGTCTATGTTTCAGATATGCTGGCCTATATATACTGATTAATTTTATGAATGTTTTCAATAACACAGAGATGATATATCATGAAAAGTCTATCTTATAGATATCTGCAAAACTAGATATTTATTCTGATCCCTTGGATAACTTCTTTCGTAATGGTGAGTTTTTAGACAGTTGATAGATAGCACCGTTGAGGGTGGGGTGAGCTCTAAAGCATTCTGGAACAACATGCTCAAGCCCGCCTTATCAAGTCGGGGGCCTCATGCCGTCATCCGTAACGGTTATTTACCATAATAAATCATATAAACTATTATTGGCGATAATAAGATTAAAGTGCTTAAGATTATGGAAAATCGTAGCGATAAGAGAATATACCTCAATATTTCTTTTCTGTCGTCTTATTTGAAGCATTAAAAGGTTAAAAAGTTTTTACCTTGCTTGGAGTATCCTTCTATCTTTCTATCTTTCCCTTCGGGAGGCGCCTATTTCACCAGTGATTTTATGAATATCTAGATCTTTCTTGATGAAAAACAAATATTCTATATGCAGTAGTATCAGCAAACTGAAATAGAAATAGCTTAAAGAGTAACAGGCAATGCCAGCTGCGTGATTTAAGCGATATCGCTAACATTTATTTCTAAACCAATGACATATACCATTGTTAGACAACTTAATCTACCTTTTACTTGCTAGTTAAATCAGCCTTACTGTCTAATAGATGTAAGGAGGGTAATTATCTTGGAAGATGGTTATTGAGAATCAGAAGCACACTGGCTAAACTTATCAATAGGTTCTAAGCGGGGACTGGACTTAACCGTATTTCCTGGACTTTGTACGCACGAAGACAGGTACCTTAGTTTTTGTAATGCAATGGAAAAGATATTCACGGGCACGCAGGACAAGTACTGTTTTGGTGGTGCATGAAATAAGCTAATGTATTGACAATTTACTTTCCAAAAGCATAAAATCAAAAGTTAAGGCTGTAAATTTGATAGGAGATTTGGCTAATAGATAGCTCTAATGCTACTGATAAATTTCTTGATATTTTATTAGCAAAGTTTTCAGTATATTCTTAAAGAGATGAAGAAGCTGAAGAAAGAACGAGAAGAACATCTAGCATTTCATGATTTCCTTTGAACTCATTTGGTATCGATGAGAGTGATAAATCCAATTGAGTCGGATTTTGCACAATGATCCTACGAATATAACGCGCAAAGCACTGTGCTTTGATAAAAATAATTCTTTTAATAGCATCTAATGGTGCTTCAGTCTACTTAGAAAGTTTGTAACTGACTAAAGGAATTTTACTTGCTGATTCTAGCGATAAACAATATCTCATTTAAGGATGAATAGTAGATTCACAAAGAATCAGAGCGTAACTTAGCCTGATTGATATACACTAGATTTTCTAATAACTCCTTATTATTTGAAACATCTTAATTAGATCCTCTTTACATTTTTTCTAAAGATTGCCATTGCTAATAAATAAGTACGTGCCTTTTTTTGTATTGTTTCAAGTAAATTGCTATCAATTTTATTAAAAGCTCGATTAATATATCTATCTTTCATCTCACCAGACTGATTATAAGTATCTTGTAAAGATTGGATAAGTTGCATTTTTGCTTTTTTTAAAGTAGTTTCAGACTCAAAATTAAATTGATTAGTTTTTTTATTGTAGCATGACATTAACCAATTCCACCCACTTTTATTAAAAAGTGGTAATGGTGAATTCATTCCCTCTTGATAACCATCAATAAGTTGTTGTAAATATACTTTTGCTTGATATTTGTCTACCGGCTTAAAACGCCATTCATTGTTATTTCTTCCCCAATAATAACTTTCACCAGATTTAACAGTTAAACAAAAAATTAAATGTTCTATCCATAGTGATAAAGCATTACTAATTGTTAAATTTGCAGGGCGATAACGAATAATGCCGTTTTTCTGAATATTTTGTAATTCTCCAGACAAACGAGCGTTTTCGAAGGGTTCAACAAATAGTTTGTTAAAATATTCATGGCAATTTATCTTTATTTTATTAGCTAATGGCTGCAGATCTTGGATCTGTTTTTCCAAATAAATTTGGCCAAAATGTCCTGCTGGTAATCCACCTGTTGCTCGTAAAGTAGTTAATAGCTCATCTAATGACTCTTCATGAATCATAGCATTAAGTAAGCGTTTATTAAACTTATATCGTTGTAAGTTATTTATAACAAAAGGCTCATTTTCGGGTAATTGTACTTTTTCATTAAAAAAATTAACTTTTAACCTTTTTTGAAAAAAAGCACGGATTGGATGTTGATAAAAATAGAGTAACTGCTCTAATAATATTTCATTCTCAGGCTCAATTATTGGCGTTAACGATGTGCAGAACTTAGGCTGTAGATTACCTTGTTTTTTGGCTGCTAATAGCCATTCATTAGCATAACTCTGATGAAGACTATTAGGTAAATAATTCTCTGTAGCAAAAGGGACTCGCGTGTGTTTAATAACTAAATGTTCTTTTACTCTATTAGCACTAAGATCAATATTTAGATGTTCATCACCCTCTAAACAAAAACTTTGGCTAATATAATCAACTAATTCATTTATTAAAACCGATGGATTATTTGGTTGATTGTCACGCATAGTATACCCAATATAGCTAAGATAAAATAGTTGAGAAGCAGAATTTAAGGCCTCTAAAAATAGATAACAATCATCATCTCGACACTTTCTGTCACCAAGTTGTGGTTGTTCAATCATTAAATCAAACCACAATGGAGGTATTGAACATGGATATATCCGATCGTTCATACCTAATAGACACACAACCTTAAAAGGAATAGAACGCATAGGCATTAGAATACAAAAATTAATTTCACCAGTAAGAAAACGTTGACTAATTTTTTTATTATCAAAACATGTTGCTAACTCATCACGAATAAGCGATATAGGAACTAGCTCTTCATATTTTTCCACTATTCCAGCCTCAATGGTTTTTTGCCATTGCTGGAGTATAAATACGAATATTGGTTGAATTTTTTCATCAGTCTTAAAAAAAGCGTCTAAAAGACATTGACATAATGGTAACCATTCTAATAATTTTCGTTCCTGATTAAGTTTATTTCTCCAATCAGCTAATGAATCAATAAATGCGGCAAGTTGCCCGGCTAATTTAGCATATAATCCTGTACATTCATCATAAGGTAAAATTTTATTCCATATTCCTACTTGGCTATCCATTACATAACCAAGCAGCATTCTATTTAAACCAAAAGCCCAGGTATTTTGTCCTGTTGCTGGCAACTCCAGCATAGAAAGATTTTCATCATCAAGTCCCCAACATATACCTGATTCATTAATCCATCGACGTAATAAAAGTAATTCATTTTCGTAGATAGAAAATCGGCGAGCTAAGCTAGGTACTTCTAACAAAGCCAATACTTGCTCTGTAGTGAAACGACTTTGGGGTAAATCAAGTAATGAAATAAAAGCCCGTAAAATAGGATGAACTTTCTTGGCTTTTCGATCTGAAATAGAAAAAGGAAGCCGACGTTCAGGTGACATATAACTAAACACCGCTTGTATATAAGGTGCATAACTATCTATATCAGTCACCATTACAATTATATCTTTGGGTCTTAGATTTGGATCTTCTTCAAATAGACGTAATAAATAATCTTGCAATACTTCGACTTCACGTTGTAAGCTATGACATGAATGAAATGTTAAGGATTTATCTTGTTTATTTAATTTCCTTTTTGAAAAACTATTATTATAACTAGCTTTAGTTAAACCAAGTTGAGAATGATCTTCTAAATCTAGAATATCTTGCTGAACTTGATGTAATAAACAATCGCGTGATAAATCTATAAAAGCAGCAATTTTATTAGATTCCTTCAGCTGAGACAAAAAATAGAGGTTATCACGGCCTAATTTGCCCCAAGAAGCTAATAATGGATTAGCTAAAAATTGTTTACCTTGTTTATTAAATAAGGTGTTAGGTGAACTTTCTCCCTTGAAACGCGTAATTTCAAGTTGATCTTGATAATTTTTTAATTTAAGCTGTTCAAGTCTTGTCAAATAAGTATAGCTTTGAACATTCCCCCAATAATAACGACATGGATTAGTAAACATTAAATGAATATCTATATGCTTCCCAAGAGCATTTAATACTTGCAAATAAACTGGAGGTAATGCAGAGATACCACAAATAAATACACGCTTTGGTAATTTAATATGTAAAGGTAGATTAATTTGTAAACTTTGTATAAATCTCTGATAGAGATTTGCAAAATGCCATTTAGGTTGATTAATCTTTTCCGTATACTCTATCAACCCTAACCAAAGAGATTGTTGCCATTGCTGATTATCACTTATTCCTTCAATTAATTCTTTTTTTCGCCAAATTTCTAACCATTGCGGACGATAAATTAAATATTTCTCAAATAGATCTGCAATACGAGCTGATAATTGATATAATTTACGTTTATCAAGATCTTCATTGAGATATGGTTTAAGAAATTTAAATTTAGGTTCGTGTAGCACGGAAGGCAAAATTGTCATCAATTTCCAAGCCATCGCCCTTTTGGTAAAAGCACTTTCTTGCGGAATATTAGGTAAAACCCGAGTAAACATGCTCCAAATAAAAGTTGCCGGTAGAGGAAAAGAAATGTTAGCAGCAATTCCAATACTTTGCGCAAGATTTATTTGTAGCCATTTCGACATACCTAGGCTTTGAACTAAAATAATTTCTTGTGAAAAAGCATTGGGCAATGGATAATTTTTAATTAAACTAGAAATAATTTCTTTATGAATATTTAATTGATTAGAATAATAAATTTGTAGCATAAGCTTGTTCTGATGAGCAGAACCCTCATCTTGAGGAGGATGTTAATTAGTTATAAGGGATGTAAATATAACAAATATCTACTTGCAATTATCTGTAATATTCATGTTTTTATAAAAAATTTCGGATATATAATTTGTTTTATCTGTTTTGATAAAATTAATACCTTTCATCACTTCTTCATTTTAAAAAAAGTATAAATCAAAGAAAATTGCTGTATTTTTTAGGCTTGTCGGTAAATGTTGTTAGTAGAAAGTATTTTACTGTATAAAGAATTTTGCTACAGTGGTTGCCATGAAAAAGAAAACAGTTATACAATCAAAGAGACTCTTTCCTCACACTCTCTACCAACATAAATCTGCATCTCATTAGTTAAATCAATAATAATCTGTTAGATAATCTTGATTCATGCATTGAATGAACTCAATCTAGTTTATTTTCTTTCTCTATATTATCACAATAAACATGTTGTCCGATTTTGAATATTCATCATGCTTGTAGCGATTTTAATTCAAAAATCTACAATTTCAAGAAAACATTTAATAATTTTATTTGAAGTCTTCTAACAAGATTTTATTTTAAAATAAATGGTTTAATTATCTGCAATCTATCTTGGATAGATTGACTTTACGGGGAAGTTAGAAAAATAAATAGAAATTGGTTTAAAAATAGAGTTTAGATAGTGTTACTATTTCCTTAATTCAGCGTCGACAGGTAACATAATGCACTAAGTTATATTATTGAAATCAATGAAACATTTTTTATGAATCCTTTAAAGAGAATTGTTATATCCCACATAGAAAAAGTAGAAAATGTGGAAGAAGAGGAGGTAAAAGGAAAGAATAAATCACGATCTTAATCGATCAAATCGATAGTGTCATGCGAGCAATGATATTTTTAAAGAGTTTAATCCAGAGTATGTTAGCCGTTTTTTTAATCTAATCACATCAATAAAGGTATTCTTTATTAAGATGAAGTTAAAGGGTATGAAAAACGCTTTGCCAATTAATATAAAATTAGTCATAATTGTATAATAAAACTCTATAATTAGAGAGTTATTGATAATGGTTCTATATTAAAAATATAGACAGCTATATCAGATCCTTATGCTTATAAGGCTAAGCTGAATACTTTTCATGATATGGGAGTTCGTTTATTTATCGAATTATCTGGTCTAAATAAAATTGTTTGAAATCACAATAATTGAAATATAGTTGTGGCTACAAATTGCTCTATAAAGAAAGCAATAATCTTTTCTAAGATAGTTGTCTATTTAGTGCTTATTTATTCCTACCAGCATTTAATTACTACATAAATGCACTTATTCAAAACTAGAATGATAATAGAAATTCTTCTGATTAATTGCTAAAATCTAAAGTAGTTGGTAATTCAGCTCTTCTTTATATTTTACTGTTACTTCCCGGAAGACAGTGTAGTTTTTTATATTTCAGGTTTAACTTTCAATTAATCTGTCATAGATTACAAAGAAGTTTTACTACCCAATACTGAATTAGCTAATTTCTGATTGTACATCAAAATATATTAATGCAAAATAATCTCAAGTTTTTATAATAATTGAAATAATGAATTTGCAGTTCATCTTCTATAAGATTATTAAATGGGATATAATATACCATGTTATTAACAAATCTAGTATATGACTATTAATATCCAATTTGATGCTTCATAAATCTGGTCTATATCCTTAAATTAGATACTGTTTACCACTAAAGGTCACAGGAACTTAACATTCCATTAGTAGATTCTATCTGTTTTGAACAGACTGTAGTAGCTTAAATGCATTTCAAGGGTTACATTCTTGGAATGATAATGCTTCGAGGGATCACCTTCGAATCCTCGCTGTCATAAAATCCGATTGAATAGGATTTATCGTTCTTATTAATGCTCAGTGCGTTGAGATAGGACGTAATAGAATGCTAGCAGCTCTTCTCGTTTTTTCTCTAGATTCTTCATCGCTGCAGAATACTTCGCTAAGACCTCGCTAACAAGCATCAAATGGTTTATTAGCGGCATCGCGACTATCTTGCTATCTAAATCTTCTGGAGATTACCCTTACTTCGGTTGCATGCTTTTATAGAGTAAAACCATAGTTCATTAGTTATTTTGTCTAGCGACGCCATTGTTGCCATATGTTCAGGAATATCCTTATCGTTGCATTCTAAAAAATCAAGAACATCATCTCCATGTAATCATGGATATACGGTTAAGACTCGCCGCTCACCAGTTATTGAAAAGTTATTTCAAGTTTATTTCTGATTTTTGATAACCATTTTCAACTACAATGAACTTCTTATATCCATGTTGTGAGAGTTTCTTAGCAGATTTTACCAGCAAGAAAAGGCGATCAGCTTGCCTCTGATCAGTACGCTATACGTCACCATTATCATCATCAGCCAAGAAATAAACGTAGTACGTATTATTTAAATTATGCTGGCAGCAATGCCTATGCTCTTCAAGGTATTACTATTTCAGTCTGCTAATGGTACTTAAGAGCATAGAGACAATGTGATTTCATCAAAAAAGACTAAAGCTTCATGAAAATAACCTGCGGTATTATACCTCGCAGGCACACTCATAAAAATAACTCTTCTCGCTTTTACGTACTTTAGACAAGATGAGTGGAGTAACTAGTTGTTAAAGTATATTTCGTTGATTATATAATCAATAAACCTTAGGCACTTTAATCTAAAGATCACCAATAGCAGTTTATATGGTTTGTTATGGCAAATAACCATTACGGTCGACGGCATGGTCACTCGTTAACAAGGCAATGTTTAGTATGTTGAGCAATATGGCTCGAGCTCCGCCTCAATAGCAGATACCTATCAACTTCCTCTATTATTACGAATGAGTTTATGCAAAGGATCACAGGTAATATCTAATTTCGGATACCTGTAGTTTAGATTTTTTCATGGTATATCATCTTTATATTATTGAAATCATTCACGAAATCAATCAGAAAGGGTACCAGTATTATCTTTGAAACCCATCACTAGAAATAAATATGATTCCTGATGTTGAATATAGTTGCATTAGGGGCAATGACGAAAGCATGCTTGCTGATAAATTCAGAATTTATAGGGAAGTAGGAATAATTTCTGTCTCTTTCGGAATCCAGATAAACATAAAAATAAATTTACGTTGATAGACTTGAAGAATGCGAACAGTATGATGATTTCTATTTATCTAGAAAAATGTCTAGAGACTAATTTATGAAATATATATTACTTCGCTCAATTAAATTGCTTTTTACCATTGATAATGACTGGAATAAATTTCTTAAAATACCATGAAAGTGTCTCCTTGTAGGAGACGCATCTATTTATATAGTAAATGCTTGTCTGTAAGTACTTGTGCCATTGGGATGCTTAGCTGGATGATTGCTGGTATGATTTTCTTAAATATTCCTCACAGTCATTTTTTGCTAAAGCTGTAAGTTAAAAGCCTGGAGTTCATGCGGCGTCAAAGATACTGAGCAGTGGTTAGCATAGCAGATTATATTTTATCAACTGTGACTAGCAAACATTATTTTCACTATGCCCATATTCTTTAGACCTTTTCAACAATAATTGGTTTGTACGACTCAACACTCTATATTCTAACCACCAATCGAACTTATGTCGAAGTGAGCACGCAACAAAATATAGAAATTAGTATCTTCTCTGTGCCCTTGCATACTTATGATTGAGAACTCAATCAATATTCGTATGTTCATCGTTCCGTCACTCATAGGAATTTGGATATTAATATGCTGTATCAGATGATCTGTTCTTCAAAAAATTGGTTAAATAAATCTGATGGTCCGCTGTCATCCGGCTTCTACGTCACAACGATGGTCTGATAAACCCACACTATCTTTTCCTGGTCTGTTTTAGGGGGTGTATCCGTGCTAGGAATACAGTGTTAGCATGCTTAAAAGGATAGTATACAGACTTTATTGAAAAAGTCTATTTCGCTAAAAAAGATGAAAGTGGGCGTGACAGCGTGAAATATCTATAGCGCTACCCTTACACTCACAAATATCCGCATTAAAATTAGTTACGGTATTAATCTAAGGGAAAATGGTTGTATATTATTACGATCACTATCGGGCTAAGTAGTACTAGTAGAAAATCTTATAACGTAAGAAGAGATGATTTGGCACTATATTAGCTATATTCGGGGAGACATTTTAAGATGCTATGTTACTATGATTTCCTATCAAATAGGAAATGAGGCACACTATTATTGAATATGTATAAAAGAACTGTAGATAATAGCTCGTAAAAAACTATAAAAATCGGGATGGTTTTGTTGTTCTGATAAATAGATTCCTATTCACAGATCCCGTATAAATTTATGCTGTGTAGCAATATGTTACTTTTACCGATGCTCAGCTTGGAAAACAGACAACGGAATTTTTCTCAGAAAGAATGCATAAAATAGAAAAATAATAGTTATAAGTCTAACTATTTATGATTTTTTTAATAAAATTATTGCTTTAGATCAAAAAATATACATTTCGATAAAATTTTTTACTTACATAAATCAATAAACTGATTTTATCTGTTTTTAGCAGTAAGTGGGTGGTTTTAGTATCTCTTAAAAGAGAGATTTAATTTTCTAATGATAAACACTATCAAAAAAAGTCGTTATGCTTTTGCATCAAAATCAGATAGAGTTAACTAAGATAGAAATTTTATTTAGAATACATAATATTCAATATATTAAATATAATTAATTGCTCTCTTGAAGAGAGAGTTCAGTAAAATTATTGATATATTCAGATTTAACTCATTATATATTTAATAATTTAAAATTAGCTGAGAAACGCTGATTTATTACTTTAATAACATTTTAATAACTATTAGATTCAATTTGAATTATGCTCATTTCTAATACATTGGAGTTTCGAAGATGCTGCTAGCGTATCATGCTAATTAATTCATGAATGATTTGAACATTAAATAGATGATATTATCATAAAAAGTCTACCTTTTTAGAGGTATCTGCGAAACTAGATATACCTCTAATTCCTTACATGAACTCATATATAAGGGTAGCTCTATAAGTCATCGCTGTTTATGGGTGGTGAGCTCGAATCATCCATGCTGCGATAACATTCTCAATGCTGCTATTGCCATCGTCCGTAAGAGTCATGTGCTCCAAAAACTATATAGACTAATATTGCCGATGTTTGTATTTAAAGTGCCTAAGATCAAAGATTGTAGCTACAACGAAATATTCTTTAGTATTCGTTGTTTACTGTCTTATCTTACGTGTGCAAAAACGTCAGAGAATTGTTACCATAGCTGTATATCTATAAGGGCATATCCGCTGCTGGTTTTTATAAAGCTCTAAGGCAATTTTTTGTGAAAAGAATATACTTACTCGAGAGAACTCTATCAGAAAACTAAAAGAGCAATAGCTTGAAGAGTATATATATAGACAATGCTAGCTTTGTGATTTAAGCGATATGTATTATCTTTATTTTTAGGTAATTCGCATATGCAGTCCTATCAAGCAAACTGATCACTTTTATCTTCTGCTTATTATAAGCAACCACTGTGCATGAACATAAGGAGCTGTTATAGTTGAAAATGCTTATAAGAGAGTCAGAATCAAACTGGATTTAATTTCTAATGCCCTATAAAGCGCGGTAGACTTAACTGTATCTCCAAACTTGTTACGGGAACTGATGCTTTTAGTTTTTTGAATGAAATGGCAAAAATATTCCTGGAATATGGCACCAACGTATTAGCTACACAAAACAACTAATCCATTTGTAATTTTACTCTCTAAAGGCACGCAATCTAAGTAAAGGGTAAGCTTCTGGAGCTTTGATTAGAAGAGAGTTATGATGCCGCTAATAAACATTAATATTTTTTTGGCAAGGTTTTCAGCGTATCCTTAAATGATGAGGAAGTTAGAGAGAGAGCGAGAAGAGCTGCTGCCATTTTATGCCTTTCCGTCATCGCACTGAGGCGTCTAATAAAGAATAACTAATCCGATAAAATCATCTTTTGGACAGTGAAGATACAAAGCTGATATTTGAAGCACTATGGTTCGCGATAAAACAATTTTCAATGTTATTTAAGCTACTCTCATCTGCTTAGAAAAGCTAGAATAAGTTGCTAAGGAGAGTTTACCTGCTAACTTTTGTGATAAACAACATTTAATTTAAGGATAGATAGCAGATTTACGAAGCTTTAACGCAGCGCCTAGCCTTGACAGGCATATACCCTATTTGCTAATAACTAATTTATTTATTTATTTGCAAGAAAATCGACTATATTGAAGTATTTATGAGATAAATATGTATAAAACCGATGAGTTAAGAACTAAACCTATCGATAGCCTTATTACCCCTAAAGCACTGGAAGATGAATTTCCTTTATCCAAAGAAATTATTGAAAATGTAACAGCATCACGAAAAACCATTGAATCAATTTTAATTGGCCAAGATCACCGACTATTAGTAATTATTGGCCCCTGCTCAGTACATGACACGAAAGCAGCACTTGAATACGCAAAAATGTTGGTTAAGCAGAGAGTTGAATATCAAGATTATCTTGAAATAGTGATGCGTACATATTTTGAAAAACCACGCACAGTAGTTGGTTGGAAAGGTTTAATTTCCGATCCTGATCTAAACAATTCCTGTCAAGTTAATAAAGGTCTACGATTAGCTCGTGAGCTACTAACTAAGATTAACCAACTCGGGCTACCAACGGCAACCGAATTTTTAGATATGATAACCGGTCAGTATGTAGCCGATCTTATTAGCTGGGGAGCTATCGGTGCCAGAACAACAGAGAGCCAAATCCATCGACAAATGGCATCAGCACTTTCATGTCCGGTAGGTTTTAAAAATGGCACTGACGGGAACATTAATATTGCTATCGATGCTATTTGTGCTGCACGTACTAGTCATCTATTTTTATCACCTGATAAAAATGGTAAAATGACTGTTTATCAAACAACAGGTAATCCTTATGCTCATATTATTATGCGAGGAGGAAAACAGACTAATTATAGCGCTGAAGATATTGGAGTTGTTTGTCGTCAATTACGTAAATTGGGATTACCTGAGCAATTGATTATTGACTTTAGTCATGGTAATTGTCAAAAAATTTATCAACGCCAAATAGATGTTGCTAAAAATATTGCTAAACAATTGCAAAAAGGCTCGAGGGTTATCGCTGGCATTATGGCAGAAAGTTTTCTAATAGAAGGTACCCAAAAAGTTATTGCTGGTATGCCTCTTATCTATGGTCAGTCTATTACCGATCCTTGCATAGGTTGGCAAGATACTGAACAGTTATTAACTATACTAGTTAAAGCGGTAAAATATCGGTTTTGATCATCATAAAAGAAGAATTTTTAGCCATAATTAAATTCATTATCAGATAAAATTCTTATTTACCAATGGATCATTTATCTTATTTGATTTACTTGATTTTATTATTAATATTAAATATATCTCTATCAGAGATATTTTTACCCTATATACTTGTATAGGTTTATATTAATTAATTATATTTAATAATCGCACTTACTATATTGTTTAATAATTAAAATTTAATTAGCTCTTCTATCAAGCTTAGCAATAAAATTATACTTACAATACCCTTCCTCACTTAGGAGAGAGTTTAGATGAAAAAAATTCTTATCATTACTAAAATAATAAAACTGAGTTAGCTATATTGTCTGCACTGTCAGATATCGATATGAATTAATTCTTACTGTAATAAGAGATGATATAAAATTATAACGCTATGAAAATTATAGAAAGTTTTTCTAAATTTGATATAGCAGTGAAACCCTGGTGGTAAACAACATCTAATTAAGGATTGATAACCTATTCACGAAGTATCAGAGTAAAATGTAATCTGACGACTGTCATCATACACCAAATTTTCTAATAACTCAATAAAAACAGAAGCTCAGATATTATAGATTAAATTAATTACTGATTTAGATTTCTATTATTTACAAGTACAGAGATTTTTATCTTATGGTAAGATAAAATATATGAATTAATTTTATTAATTAATTATTTGGATTTTTATTTAAAAAATAGTTAGTATTATAATTATAATTTTTTATTTATTAATTTTATATATAGTAAATAATTAAAAATTTTCCAATAAAAAATTATATTAAATATGTAATTAACTCAGCATTTTTTATTGCTGTTTAAATATTGTACTAATAATATCATTATTAAATATGATTGCATTTATCAGTTAACAGGAAAAAAATGATAATTCCAATGGCAGAAAGACAACCACATAAAATGTTATTACATGGTGATATCCGTATTGATAATTATTATTGGCTACGTGATGATACGAGAAAAAATAAAAAAATTATTAAATATTTAACTAAAGAAAACCAATATACCAATACGGTATTAAAATCTGGCATTGTATTAAGGGAAAAATTATTTGACGAGATGGTCGATCGTATAGAACAGCGAGATCAATCGGTACCTTATATTTATAATGGTTATATCTATTGTACCCTTTATGAAGAAGGTAAAAATTATCCTATTTATCAACGTAAATGTATTAAGAAAGATGCTGATTGGCAGATACTAGTTGATGGTAATGAGCGTGCTAAGGGACATCAATTTTATATATTGTATGGGATTGCTGTTTCTGAAGATAATGATTGTTTAGCAATTGTTGAAGATTTTCAAGGACGCCGTCAATTTGAAATTTCATTTAGACAGTTAGCTGGTAAAAAATGGCAGAATGCAGTAATTAAAAATACTTCTGGCAATATTATATGGACTAATGATAGTCAAAAACTCTATTATATTCGTAATCATCCACAAACACTATTACCTTATCAAGTATATTGTCATCAATATGGAAAGGAGGGTATTAAAGATTATAGAGTTTATCAGGAGAATGATAATCGATTTTACTTAAGTATGACAAAAAGTACCTCAAAAATGTATATTCTGCTATCGATTACTAGCATAGCAACATCTGAATATCGATTAATTGATGCTAATAATCCCACAAAAGCACTTAAAGTATTTTCATCACGCCAAACTGGACGTGAATACGATTTAGACCATTTTCGTGATAATTTCTATATTCGCTCTAATCATCAATTAGAGCAATTTGGTTTATATGCTACTCAATCAATTGATGAGCCCTGGAAAACAATTATTACTCCGAATAAAGATATTGATTTAGAAAATTTTGTTTTTTTTAACCGTTGGTTAGTTGTTGAAGAACGTCATAATGGATTAATTAATATTCGACAGATAGATTGGCAGACAAAACAAGAAAGATTGGTTCAATTTGATGAATCGGTATATAGTGCATGGATTGATCATAATCCAGAACCTAATAGCGAGACTTTACGTTATGGCTATTCCTCATTAACTACACCAATATCTATTATGCAGATAAATATGCGAACTGGGCAGCGTGAATTGCTAAAACAACAACGAATTAATGGATTCAATAAGTCACTTTATACCAGTGAACGTATCTGGGTTAATGTAAAATTTGGGACAAAAGTGCCAGTTTCGTTGGTATATCGTAAAGATTTATGGCAAAAAAGCAAAAATCCAATTTTGATTTATGGTTATGGTGCTTATGGTATCAATATGGATCCAGTTTTTAGTTCATCTTGTTTGAGTTTATTAGATAGGGGTTTTGTCTATGCAATAGTGCATGTTCGCGGTGGAGGTGATTTAGGTAAAGCTTGGTATCAACAAGGTAAGCTTGAAAATAAAGCCAATAGTTTTAGTGATTTTATTGATGCAACTAAGATTTTAATTAAAAATGGCTATGCTGATTCAAAACGAGTATATGCGATGGGTGGAAGTGCTGGTGGTTTATTAATGGCGGTGGTAATTAACCAGGTACCGGAGCTTTATCGAGGAGTGGTTGCTAAAGTTCCTTTTGTTGATGTTCTAACGACAATGCTTGATCCCTCTATCCCATTAACAACTGGAGAGTATGATGAATGGGGCGATCCTGCTGAACAAGCTGTTTATTTTCGACTAAAATCTTATAGTCCCTATGATAATGTTAAATATCAACGTTACCCAAATTTATTAGTTACGACCGGTTTGTATGATTCACAAGTCCAATATTGGGAGGCGGCTAAATGGGTAGCTAAATTAAGGCAGTATAAAATTGGTAATACTGTCTTATTGTTAAAAACAAATATGAAAGCAGGTCATGGTGGGAAATCTGGTCGTTTTAACCGTTTAAAAGATACTGCATTAGAATATGCTTTTATTTTGATGCTAGATAATAATAAAAAATATCTTCCTAATTTTGATATTTAATAAATTTTATTTAGTTTTAGATAATAAATTATTATAAAGTTAATAAATATATTTTTATAAATAAAAATTTATTTAAATTAAGTAATATTATTAATTGATAAGATTTCACTTTCAAGCCAGCCGTCTTGAAATCGAGTTATTAACTTTTCTCCAATATGTATTTGTTGTGTTTTGGTTAAAACCTGTCCATTAGATGTTTCGCTAATGCTATAACCGCGCGCTAATGTTGATAATGGACTTACTGCTTCAAGGCGAGAGCAGTTGACACTAAATTTTTCACGATATTGGCTTAGCATTTGAGCAATTGATTGGTTTAATTGAAATTGTTGCTGAATATAACGTTGGCGATAATTTTGTAATTGTGGACGCGGATTATATAGTATTAAATGTTGTTCGAGATTATATTGCTGACGATTGGTTTTTTGTAAATATTCTTGTGTGGTGGTAACAAGCTTTTGTTGTAGTTTGATTAGATAATTTTGTTGGCGCGTTATCCGCCATTCAGGATGTTGTTGCTGTAATTTATTTTGTAATTGACTAAAAACACGTAGTTTGCGCGCTAAAAAATAATCCATCGCCATTTCTAATCTCTGTTTCTGTTCAAGTAATTGGCGAAGTAACTCTTGTTGATTACGACTTACTAATTCTGCCGCAGCTGAGGGTGTTGGGGCTCGTAAATCAGCCACAAAATCGGCAATAGTCAAATCGGTTTCATGCCCAATCGCAGCAATAATTGGTAAATGACTAGCAAAAATTGCTCTGGCAACCTTTTCATCGTTAAAAGCCAATAAATCTTCTAATGAACCACCCCCTCGGCCAATAATGAGTACGTCACATTCTTGACGGTGATTGGCCAACTCAATAGCACGAATAATCTGTCGTGGGGCATCTTCTCCTTGTACAGCGGATGGATAAATAATGATAGGTAATAAAGGATTACGGCGCTTTAATATATTTAAAATATCATGTAATGCGGCACCTGTTACTGAGGTAATGACACCTAAGCATTTTGCCGGCATCGGTAGTGCTTGTTTATAATGTTGCGCAAATAATCCTTCAACTGAAAGTTTTTGTTTTAATATTTCAAATTGTTGTTGTAATAATCCGTCACCCGCAAGTTGTATATTTTCGATAATTAATTGGTATTCCCCCCTTGGTTCGTACAAGGAAACGATTGCTAGAATTAGTGCTTGTTGACCATTTTGTGGTTGAAAATTAATTCGTATATTTTTGCCACGAAACATCACAGCTCGTACCTGTGATTTTTCATCTTTTAAAGTTAAATACCAGTGTCCTGAAGCCGGTTGAGAAAAATTAGAAATTTCTGCATTAAGCCAGATTCTTCCAATTTGAAGTTCAAGTAATTTTCGAATTGTTTGATTAAGTTGGCTAACAGAATAAATTCTGTTGTTTTCTGAAATTAACATGTTAAAGTAATAGTACCTTTAAGTAAAATTAAAGAATAAATATTATCATCGGTTATTTATAACCTATAGATATAGAATTAAAAACAACTACAAGTTATTATTTTATTCATTTTGTTTAATTTTAGTGCTATTCATTGGTGCAATAATGTTTTATCATCTTCAATTTATTTAATATACCTGATAATAAATTTTGTTTTTAGCAAAAACAAGACTTCATATTTACTATCTTTTAATAAATCGGAATATTAGTAGTGGCTAGAGATTTAGTATAATGAATTTTATATATTATATGAATTTTATAATTAGTTAATGATAAAACATTTTAAGAATAATCAATACTAGCTAGTTCTTTAGTGGCACAAAAGAACTAAGCTTCTGTATATTGTGCTATTTACTTTTAAATACATAATATCTAAAATTTTTCACTTCACCTCGATAAAGTATCGTAAATAAATTCATTATGATGATTAGTAATATAGCTAATCGCGTTATCGATTGCATTAATTATTTAAATAAAATATGATGATTAAATCAGAATCTAGTTTCATTTTTTAATAAAATAAATATAGCTACTATATTGATAATCTAGAATAGTATACATTTGATAAAACTATATTTTATAGTCACCCTTAATTGATTTTTATTAATTCATTTTTCTGATCTAAAATTAATTTTTACATTTATTTTTAATATGATCTAGATAATATTAATATTAAAAGTGTCAATGCTTCATCATTATTATGATGAAGGTTGGCTAATATTTTTATTAAAAATGATATAGAGTGGAATCCAGGAATTAATCTTCTATTTTTATATAGAAGAAAACGAAAAAGAGCCTCTTTGTGTATCTGATGAGTTATGCTCATTTATTATTATGCATGGGATTTCTTAGATGCTAGCGTATCCTTCCTGATTGATTTCGTAAATGATTTCAATAATATAGAGATATATGCTATGAAATATACTACCAATAGATATCCATAAAACTAGATATTACCTCTAATTCTTTTGCATAATTAACTCATTATAATAGTCTCAGGAAGCTGACAGATGCTAACTGTTAAGAACTGATCTAAAGTCATAGATGTAACAAGATGCCGAATGCGACTTGTCGATAGATTATCTGTCATCCATAGCGCTTATTTGACGCAACGAATCATATAAGTCTGATATTATTAATATTGAGATTATAAAGTACCGAAGGTTAGGGGATCTTACCGTAGGAACGGGATATACTTCACAACAGCTTATTATTACTGCCTTATTTAAAACGTGCAAAAATGTTGAAGAGTTACTACCATGGCGCCTGTATATATAAAGTATTATCCACCAGTGATTTTCACTAAGCCTTTGAGCGTTTCCTAGTGAAAATACATGACGTTCCGTCAGGAAATCATAAGCAGACTGAAACACCGATTCTTTAAAGAGTATAAAGATATAGTGCCTACGTGATTAAAGCGATAGGTGTTACCTTTATTTTTTGCTGAAGGCAAAACTGTTCTGTCAGGAAAGCTGATCGCTTTCATCTACTGCTCATTATCAGCGACGCTGCATGGATGCTAAGGGAGCTACCTGCGCTTAAGTATGCTTATCGAGAATCAGAAGCAAACTGATCCGAATTTATCAATGGCTAAAAAGCGCGGGGTTTAATTGTATCTCTCAGGATTAAAGAGAGGATGTGCTTTTTGCTTTTAGAATGTTAATAGTAAAGATATTACCAGACATGTACTACAAACGCTGTTAGTATATAAAACAGCTAATATATTGGTTTTACTGGATTAAAAGTATCTAATCGAAAGTTAATATAAGCTGCGGTAGAGAGGGAAAGTCTACTCTATAGAGCCGTGATGCCGCTAATAAAGTCCTTGATGTTTTTTTTGGAAAAGTTATCAGGATAAGTATCCCTAAAGAGATGAAGAACTTGAAAAAAGATCGAGAAGAATGGTTAGTACTCTATAACTTCCCGTCAGCGCACTGGGCATTAATAAAGAGTGACGAATATGATTGAATCAGCTTTGTGATAGTAAAACTATGAAGCTAATGCGCGAAGCACACTGTGCTTCGCGAAAAAAATCTTTTCAATGGTACTTAAGCTGCTACAGTATTCTCAAAAACTGGAACTAACTAAAAGAATTTAACTTGCTGACACTGGTATAAACAATATCTCATTTTAGGATAAGAGAACAGATGCATAAAGAGTATCAGAGTATAGCGTAGCCTAATTTGCTCATATACTAGATTTACTAATAACTCAATTGAGCCTGATGGTTATTTAGCATCAGAATCAGGGCCTACTTTTATAGATGAATTTAGAGCAATAAAAAGATGCAAAAATCATTATCTATTAGTTGATAATAATTTAATAATCTAATGCGTCCTACTATGTAGGGTTATTATCATTATTATATTTCTATCTTGACAGTCTTGACAGTCTTGACAGCCTTGACAGGCTTGATAGCCTTGGCAGCGGATAGTTATAATTTTACTGATGGAAATTTACATAAATACTAGTTTTTAATTTCTATGTAAATCTGGTGATTTTTTACCCAGATAAAATTGGCGCTGTTGTTTCTTGTTTATTATCTGAAATTTATATTTTGGAGATTGTTTAATCTTTTATTATATACTGGTACGTATGATGTAATGTCTTCTGACTGTAATAGTTGATTGCTAATCGCTAAGGTAATATTTTAGATGAAAAACTAAAATTAATTTGTCTATATGAATTATTGGAATAATTATTAGTATTGGAAATGTATTTGATAAATAGTGATTAGATGTTACTTCTAGAAGAAGTAATGATATTATTAATAATATAGCTTTACCTTTAAAGCAGTTTTTATGGACTACAATGGAATTTTACTACCCAATACTGATTGGTAGTTCTTGATTATACAGCTAAATATATTAATGCAGAGTGACTTTAAGCTCCTAACTAGGATTAATTTGATGGTGATTTAGTAAACTAAATCAGTGTTCTATATCAAGCTTTGCATATAAATACTCGAATTCTTGTTTTCGGTAGTTAAACGTTTTTATAGACCAAAAAATCGCTGTAAATTTTTTGCCATTGTCTATAAGTATCCAATGGATAGCTATAGAAATACCAGGATTAAGATCACATAATAAGTATAGAGCATCAACCGATGTCTTGCCTTTTAAAGAAGAATAAAACAATTACATTAGTAAAAGTTATTGCTTTGTGCACAGAGTAATTTATAGCAACTTTTGTATTTTAGTTTTTCTGAATTTAAGCAATCTTCTTAAGATCAGATGATTAGATAAATAAAAGGACTCTATAATATAGAATATACTTAAGTATCCTTTTAATCAGCTAAAATAACTGTTCATATTTTAAATATGAAAATTCCTTACCGATAACTTTATAGTTACTTAACTTTATTAGACTATTATGACTAATTTCATGCTTGTTGGCAAATATTCGAACCATTTTTCTTCATCTGAGCTAAGGATGAACTCTTTATCAATGATCGACTCAAAATAACGGCTAACATACTCTATATTAAATTCTTTAAGAATCTGATTCCTCACATGATCTTTTTAATCTCGAGCGATGAAGATTACGATTCGTTTCCCCCTTTTATCTCTTTCTCTCCCCTATTTCTACTTTTCTTATATGTGTTAGATAGAATAATATTCTTTAAAGAATTAAAGGAAAATCTTTCATTAACTTCAATAATCCCACTTAGTGAACTTAAGTTGGCTGTCATCACTAAAACAAGGAAGCAGAACACCCATTCTAAACGTTGTTTTCAAATCAATGCTTGTTTGTTTCGTTAATTTCCGTAAAGTTAACCTATTCAACATATATCGCAGATAACTAAATTATTTATCCTTCTAATCTAGTTTAACCAGAAGATTTCTAATTAGATTATTAAATATTTCCTTGTAATTTGGAATTCTTCAATGATATCGGTGCAACCCTAATGAACGAATTTCCAGCAAAAACATGTTCAGTATGACAATATATGCAAATAAACTAGATGAGTTAATTTAATGTATGAATCCATATTATCTAATAGATTATCGCCGACCTAATTAGGTAATTAATGAGATGCAGCTTTATATTAGTAGGAGTGAGGAGGTGTCTCTTTGATCTATGTTACTAATTGGTTTTTATAATAATCTCTATAGCAAAAGTCCCTTCATACAGTACAAGAAATTTTTACCAGCTATTTTTGCTTAGATAGCCAAAAGTTGCATCATATATTCATCACTACTATATAGTAGTGTTATTTTATCATTTCTTTTTCTATTAGTTGAATTAAGATGTGAATCACTTTAATATGAATTTCTTGGATTCGATCAGCATAGCCAAAATGAGCTACTCTGATCTCAATATCAGAAGTTCCTGCCATTTTTCCACCCTCTTTACCTGTTAAAGAGATCACTTGCATACCTTTAGTACGTGCAACCTTAATTGCCTTAATAATATTGCGAGAATTACCTGATGTTGAAAGTGCAAATAATATATCCCCTTTTTTAGCTATAGCCTCTATATAACGAGAAAAAACATAGTCATAACCAAAATCATTACCAACGCAAGAGAAATGACTAACATCAGAAATCGCAATAGCTGGATAACCTGGTCGATTTTTACGATAATACCCAGTTAATTCTTCTGCAAAATGCATAGCATCACAGTGCGATCCACCATTACCACAAGATAGTACTTTCCTTCCTTCTTTAAAAGCATTTGATAACATAATCGCAGCTTTTTCAATTGCTTTGATATTTTCCCTGTTATTAAGAAAATTCTTCAATGTCAGCGCAGCTTCTTCTAATTCAGCGTAAATGAGCTCCTTGTATATCACTCTTTACTCCTAATGAAATATTTTTAAAATTTTTAATGTAACTGATTAAATTTTATGAAAGAAGTATCAATGTTAATTGTAACAAGTAAGTTAACCTCAATAAATAATTTAAAACTTCATTGTAATTAATATATAAATATTTTAATAAATAAAATTGGCTATTTTAGCAAAAGTTTCTTTCTTTGTGCACAGAGTAATTTGTAGCAACTTTTGTATTTTTAATTCTTCTAATTTTAATTAACATTCTCAATGTTAGATAATTGGGTAAATAAAATAATCCTATAATATAGAATCTACTGGAGTATTCTTTTAATCAGTTTATAAATTTATTTAGATTTTTAATTTGGAATTTCTTACCAAGAATTTTCTAATTATCAAGCATTATTATATAATGATGACTAATTTTATGCTTGTTGGCAAATATTTCGTACTATTTTCTTCATCTGAGCTAAGAGGATGAACTCTTTATCGATGAGCGACTCAAAAATAGCTAATACACTCTGTATTAAACTCTTAAAGAATCTTATCGCTCATATAATTCTCTTAATTTCAGGAGATTAATGCTACGATTCGTTTCTCCTTTTATTTTCTTCTTTTCCCGCGTTTTCTACCTTTCCTATATGTCATATATAACAATTTTCTTTAAAGAATTAAGAAAAAATATTTTATTAATTTCAATAATACCACTCTTAGTACATTTAAGTTGGTTGTTATCATTGAAACACGGAAGTAAGGAAACAAGCAGAATCCCCCTATCTAAATGCTGTTTTCAAGTCAATGCCTGTTTATTTCGCTGAATTCTGTAAAGTTAAACTATTCAGCATATATCGCAGATAACTAAACTATTTATCCTTAGGATCTAGTTTAACTAGAGAATTTTAAGAAGATTGTTAAATATTTTCTGTAATTAAGGATTTTACAGCAATATCACTGTAAGGCATAGATGAATATTTCAAGTGGATAAGATATTCATTATAACAATATGGTCAGGGTAAAGTAAAATGAGTTACTTTAATGTATAAATTAATATCATTCGACATATTATCATCAAGATAACTAATAAGATGTAGTCTATATTAGATGAAGTAAGAAAAAAATTTTTTTGATCTTTATGATTGTTTATTTTGCCATGGCAAGCTCTCTGTAGTGAAAATCCTTTTACAGTAGAATGGATGTCTACCAATAACTTTTACTAAAATAGTAATAATTTTATATAAGATTAAAAGGCAATAAAATAGAGATATAACCTCTAATCAGTTACCTTAATTATAATCAGAAATATTATTATGACTCTTAAGTATTTTTTATTTATTGATTAATCGGAATTTTTATTATAACAAAACAAATCTACTATTTAGTTAGCCTGCTTCATACTTACTTATTCTTTAAGTATAGCTAGTGTACTTATTTATGGTATTATTAGAAGTTATTGCTTGCAGTTGTAATATATTATTTCCGCTGATTATATCTTCTGCTAGTAATTTTGGTCATTCTTTTTTAGAAAAGTTTTATAAATTTTCAAAAATTAAAAAGAAGCCAGAAAAGTGCTCTTCTCTGCTTAGGAAGATGATTTTTTAAGATTTATGACCATGACTGAAATAAATTAGCTGTTGACACAATTCTTGCTATAGAAATCCCTTATACTATATGAAGAATTTTTTCTACTACCCAATATGCTTAACCGTATCCTATAAAGCAGAATAAGATCAAATACCAGAACAGATAGCGAAACAATTCTTCATCCATCAGCTTCAATGCGATAGCAGAATGCATGAAGTGATGAAAGGAGAAACGGTGAATACCTAATCAGGATGCACGATAAGTTCCAATAGACTAAGATTAGAAAAAGTTAGAAAAATGACACCGAGAAAAGGGGAAGCTATCGAAAAAGTGTATACGGGGCCCCATATGGAAGTGGCATAATGAATATTAACGGATAGCAACCTTAAAATTAGCGTATAATATGGGGATCAATCTGAGTTTAACAGCTATGCCTTGAGGACTTTGATCCTCTTTACCGAGTGTGAATTATTATCGAAATCAGATAAATTCTTTTCTGATAAAGAAATTATATCTATAAATTGACGCTGGGTTAGGAGCCCCCATTGATCATCTGAATAGGAAATCATCTCGGGTAGAGAATCCCGCTAGAAGCAGGTGATGGGATAAAAACCAATTGCATTAGTCCATTAATACTTAAATCGGAAACAATCATGAAAGGGGCTACACATTAATGATTGGCATTGTGAACAATATTGATTAGAAAAACATCCGTGTTCAGATTTAGTTGCCCAGTTATGATAATCTGCGTATTCTCTATTTACCGATATTATAACGCAATAGTTAAGATAATAAGGATTATGGCTACCTAATTTTGGCGAATAGGTAATTTAGTGTTATTTGTATATTAACAACCAAGATAGCGTTATGTTATGGGAGTATTATATTTTGAGATTAACCGAATAAAACGGTAATGGACTGCGATAAACAGCGAGTAAATTTTGCTGACAGGCTCAATGTGCTCAAGGTAAAAACAGTGGAGGCTCAGAAGTTTTGAGCTCCGATGCAAATTACATCAAAGCACGCTGGAGGTTTACGTGAGCGCATAAATCTTCTGCTGCTATCGTCTACCAGCGCAATTAGGCTCACAAATAAACAGAGGTTAAGTGGCATTAAACTTAGAGAAACGAGATGATATACACCCATAAGTAGTGGCATTGGAAACACCCTCTAGCTAGTTTTGGCATGAGCAGTTATTGATTAACATCTCTTCTACCGAGAGACTTTTGTAGGATAGTACTATTTAATCTGTATTCTAATGAATACCTAGTAGCCTTTTCCAGTTTTACAATGTTGGGAAATCCGCCTAACGCTGATTGTCGCTTACTATCTACCAGTAGAAACCGCTACGCACATGGTATAATTTACTGACGCGGTTTCGTCTCCTCTCTGTGACGAAAGTGAGATTTTTAAGCATACGGCTAACTCGTCAGGGATAGGTTGATATTTATCATCGACAACGAAGTCAGGCTATCACCAAAAATAAGTATCAAGAGTAGACAGGATGCATCGTCAATCTGCAACTAAACGGGAAAAGATAAGGTTAATGGCTGGCACCAGCCTATAATCATTACCTGGGAAACTATCAATGAGAGTAGATTCAGGTCAACAAATATCATGCTGAATACGAATGGGGTATGAACGCTGAGGATGATGAGCATTTGGCCATGGGGAATTCCCCCTCCTCCACTTTTTTAGCGCAGGCACTTTTATGCAAAATATGCTGTTTTTATCTATGACTGCTCATTCGTAGATTTTGATGTAATAGTGATTCTGTTTAAAACCAGTAATTTATCAACCTGTATCCTCTTGTTAATCAAGAAGCTGTTTGTCAACAGCTTATAACTCCAGTCTGGTGACGCATTGCGCTTGAAAGATCAAGTGCGTTAACTTAACGATACGGTGCAAGTACTGACTTATAAAAGGTTAACATACGATTTAGTATATAAAACTAATTTGTTATGCTAACCAAATAGGGCAATGTAGCATTTAAATAGGCTAATATTAGGGCTCGATCAGTATGCGTTTGCTAAGCTAAACAGATTGAGAGCAAATATATGCTGTCAGAATAGATGATGTCCTCATTTTCCTATACTGGTCTTTATCAAGTGCAACTTATCAGTTTTAATATCATTAAGCTGACGATGCTTGGTAATCCTTTAATTGCCGTATTATACCGGTATTTGGTTTACCATTAGACGGGAGGGGGGTTTGATCCGTGATTACCGATAACAGTCTTGTTACTCACTATTACTATTGATATCAGCAGAAAAATATTTTTAGGCGCTGACCCGCGCAGGCGGTATAGTTACAGCGAGTTAACCTGATGTCTCTTGTTGGTTTATCTACTGAATATGATCGATACAAGTAAATTTGCCATGGATAGAGAACAGGTAGTGTTAAACCGGGATTAATGGCTTCTGCTTAGCAGAAGCACGGATAATGCTCACCACGTATTATGCTGAAATAGGTGATCACGCTGCATTTATATAATGGCATTTCTCTGGTATATTCGCGTTATGATACAGGAATTTGTATTTGATAAGGTGACTTATCAGAAAAAAAAGGAGTATTTGCTACTCATAAACCTGAACAGGCAACTGCATATCTGATAGTAGTATGCAGTGAGCACTGTATTGAGTTATCCCCCAAACAATTAATTACTAACGTGAAATAAGCGGTAAAATTTCCACGAAATGCTAGCAGGGGCGATATGCATCAGGTATGTAGTGAACTAGTAGCGATGAATTATACAGCGGTACCGCGCTGTGTTATAACTAGTAAGAAGATCTACAATGGGTGCTATAATTATGATAGCAGTTAACGGTATCTAAAATACTTAATATATAGATGAAAATAAATTATTTTTTAGTTAAAAAGTCCTCCTTAATGGAATTAAGTCTGATGAAGAATTAGGGGAATAAGTTATTTATAAGAAACGGCTACCTAGTAAGATGGTGGTAGCAAATAAGACCTCCAATCTGATATTAGAATTAAAATTGAGTGAGATAGTATATAATCAACTGATTCTAGCCCACGCATGAACTGGCTAGTTGTTCTGCCTG
>JBQMRQ010000029.1:0-2811 GCA_052174535.1 Arsenophonus sp. NC-WZS1-MAG3
AGAAACGAGCGATGGAAGTCAGAGCATTACCACAACTAAATTGGTAAGTTATCTTGCTGTATTTCAAGAAGTACTTTGTTGGTACTTTTTTTAATTAAAAAGTTCTTGATAGTCTTATTGAATTTATTGAAAACTCTTTAATTTTACCTTTTAGAATCTAATTCTGAAAAATGAGAAAAGACGCAATTTAGCATATTCGGTTGATTTTAATGTTAATACGCTATTTTGCAGAGAAAAATCCTAGATTAACATGAATAATATGAATAATGGCATCATATGCATTGATGTTTGAGTAAATTTAGTTACAAGATAAGATTAGTCAATTTTTGAATGATTAAAGCACAATTTAACAGTTTTTAAAGGTAAATGATAAATAAAGTTTTAGTTATGATTAAAAGTTTATGAAAACCTCAATTATTAGTATTTTGTAAAGTATTCTATTATGTTTTATACAGTTAAAATTTCGATATTACAAAACTAAAAAATTTTATATATGGCTATTCAATGAATTTATCGCAGTGATAATAATTAATTGAACTACTCACCCCTCTGCCTGAATATTTTGATAGAGTTTTTATGCTAATGATTTAATGAAATTTCTAATTTTTTATTTGTTAAATAGAGTGATATCGTAATTCTTACGATTAGCTTTTATCATAGCTAAATGAATTAATATATTCGAATTCTGACTTAATTAATTAATTAATTTATCTAAAATAAAAATAAAAAAAATACCTTGCATTTAAATTTTCAGTTTCTTGAACGGCTAAGAGTTATGCTAATGTCTAGTATATAAAGTTTTGGAGATACTGGTGTATATTACTAATTCATTTTATGAATGATTTCGATAAAATTGAAATAATATTCCATAAAAGTCTACCCTTATAGGTAGACGTGAAACTAGATATTACTTCTGATTCCCCTTGTATGAACGCATCCGTTAATAACGCGTGCAGCCATCTGATAGCACTGTTATTGAACAGGAGATCGAAGCCATGCTGTACAGTATGCTACACCGCCTTGATGTTAATAAGGTATCCTCAAACTATACAAAATACATTTACAAATCTCTGCGCAGTAATCGCTTTTATCATAAAAGCGAACCCTATTTTTATGATCTATCATCCTACAGTGCCTTATACACTTTCGGTAAGAGTCTCTCTCGTTGAAGTTTTGATAAAAAATCATATAGTAACATACTATATTTTAGTATGCCTTGTTAGAATATTTCTGATATAGTGCTCAATTATCTCTTCCTACATCAGGATCTGTTTGCCAGCTAACACTTGCTTCAGTTTAGTTGTCATAGTTGATGTACAACCACCTCTTCTCTTTCAGTAATTTCATATTTTAACATAGATACCGGGTATTTTAGTACCAAAAGTATTTTATGCTATGCCAGGCCAGCTCTTCTTGTATTTTTAAAAAAGTGCATTTTCCAGTAACATCCCCATACTATATTTTCAGACAACACTACACTACTTTTTGGGGTAGATATATTCTAAGACTAAGAAAAGCACTGAGATTTATTAGGTCATAGTTATCTGACGTAGCAGCCGGATGACAGGATCTCGCTAAATTTCTTGGACCGTTTTTTTTAAAGAATAACTCAATATCTCCATGCAGGATTATTTAATATCTAATCCCGCAATAAGTAACTGAGATTTGAACATAGGACCGATGTTGATTTAGTTGTCGACTATAAGCATGTAAGGCACAAAAATATCAATTTTGATATTCCATCTGTGTGTCACTGCAGCATAGCGCAAATGCTGGCGGTGCAAAATAGAGTGTTGAGTAGCAGACCAATTATTATTAAAAAATCCAAAAAAGATGGGCATAGTGAAAGTAATATCTTATCAATCGTATAGTCTGGAAAATATGAACCTGTTGTACTAATCAGTGCTTGGTAACTTTAAAATCGCATGAACTACAGGCTTTTAAATAGAGTTTTGGCAGAAAAACGATTATTGGAATTTCAGGAAAGTCACAGTAATAGAGTCGGATAAATCCCAACATGGAAGAAGTTCTGTAGACAAGCGTTCGCTTGATAGATATCTAGATCTGAGAATTAATACTTTTACCGTGTTTTTAAGGAAAATTATCTACAGCTGTTTATTAATGGTGAAAATAGTTTAGTTGATTGTGGAGGGATATATATCTGGGTAAATTATTCTCTTGGTCTATTTCCAGAAAAATAGAAATTGTCATCCTATCCTGCCATTTATCACCTCTATGGAATGAATTATCCTTATGTTTATACCAAGAGCCTAAGAAGGTGTGGATTATCCCTAATTCTATGTAAGTGGTGAATTCATTCCAAGCATATTTGTTCAATTATTCCCATGAATACAGTTTTATCTATCGTCATTAGCTTGATCTTAGTCATTTACTTAAAACTACGGATAATCGTGACTATAGGTGGATAATACTTGCGTATCGAGAAAAAGTTGTAGACCGCGAAGTCGGCGGATGCATTGATGTATGGCCTATTTTGAGAGCTAAAAATTTAATCGGTCTATTATCATTAATTTCGAAAGGGAAATTATAAAACGCTTCGAATAAACAGGCGGTGTAATAGGTTAAATCACGTGTTATTTTATTGATTTACCCGGTTTTACACGCTTTCCAGAAGATTTATTTTTTAACCATTTAGATGAATTACTAAAAAATTAACATATTTTAGAGTCTAAAAGTACTTAGATCATAAACATATTAGAAGCAGCGTAATAAACTCTGTACACCGAACACACCATAGCATGTGCTATCGTTCTAATTAAGGGATTTATCTTGTTACTTATTCCATCTTGA
>JBQMRQ010000030.1:0-64722 GCA_052174535.1 Arsenophonus sp. NC-WZS1-MAG3
TATTGGCGTCTTAGTCTAATTACTGATAGTACTGTAAAGAAATTATGTGTTTTTATCGAAAAGCGGATTAGGATTTCGTAAAAATCACTGGTAGATAATATTTTACATATACAGGGTATTGGTAGCAACTTTTCTATAGTTTGCACGCTTAAGATAAGGTGAAAGTAATAAGTTTTAGAAGTATATTTCGTTACTACTGCTATTCACTTATCTTAAACACTTTAATCTTAACACTTCAATATCATTCTGTATAGTTTACTGTAGAAAATAATCATTATAGACGATAAAGCTTTGAGTACCATAGACAAGGCAGTATTTACATGCTTGTCACATGATAGATTCAAAATCCGTCTTAACAATGGCGCCTATCAACATCTGGCACAACAATTACGAATTAGTTCATGCAAAAGAGGACAGATAATATTTGATTTCACGAATACCTATGGTAACTTTTATGACATATCTTTTTGTTATTGAGATCATGTATGAAATTAATCAGCATAATAATTAGCTTACCATCGTCGAACCAAAAACATCAGAAATGAGCATAATTCGATGGAAATTGTTTCAATATTCTATTTAATTTATTGTTTATTGTTTTTATTTAAAAAGGTTAAATTAATTATATTTTTCTAATTTATAGTATTAAGTTACTTTTAGTATAAAAGTAATTAGTTTTTAGATTAATATTCGAGATAATTTATATGATAATTTATTATCATAAATTATTGATTTTATATTTTTATTTATTTTAATAATATCGTTATTTTTCTATATGGGCTTGGTAAGCCTTATGGCTAGTTTTTACTTTCTGGTGCTGGAATGGATTTATTCATTTATAATAATAAGATAAAATAGATAGTAATTTAAAAACTACTTATCTAGTTATTGATGAGTCAGCAGGATAATTTTTAATCAAAAATTATTTGGCATTTATTAACAAGTAAATTTATTTACCAATTTTATTCTAATTTTACTACGATTAAATTTCAGACACAAAAATTAATTATAACCAACTGATTTTTTATCAAATATCGAACGGCATGAGAGGATTTGAACCTCCGACCCCCGACACCCCATGACGGTACGCTACCAGGCTGCGCTACATGCCGATAAAAACATAATACCATACTATTTTTTAGATTAAAATCAATAGTAAGTACTACTATTGATTAATTTTTAGTTATTAACTAAGATTAAAATCGTAGATTTGTCAAAAGCTCTTAGTAGTTTAGTTAAATCATATTTTCATCTTTTATGATGTTGATCTTATTATTAAAGATAAATAAACCTCTCTATTTTTATTAAGGTATAGGGTTTTATTAGCAAGATTAATAATCAATACTTGTTCATTATTTGATAAAACCCATTATTGATTACGTTTATAAGGTAAAAATATCTTCACCTTGAGAATAATCTTTTAGTGAATTATTTTCATATAGAAAATGTTGCATTAAGGTAGTCATAATATCTCGATGACTGGTTAGCTTATTAATTTTTTGTATTGAGGTATTGTTAGGTTAATATATCCATAAAGGCACCTTTATTTGTTTAAAATTAAATTTACCGTTAGTAAGCCATTTATTGGCTCATGAGTTTCTGTATTGCTAATATTGTTTGCCGTAATGACAATAAAGATATCATTTAATATATTTTTTTGTTTTAATGTATTAAGTATGCGTTTAATCTCATGATCTAATTTTAACTTATTATTACTTTTTAATTTTTGATTATCAAAATCATTAAAATTAAGATAAAGAAAACTACTGAATATGCTTTTCGAGATACTATCTATAAATAATTAACTGATTAATCTGTAGTTTTATAATTATTTGACAGTATTTTTAGATAACGAATAATCCGATATAATTGTATGGTGGAATAATAGCTAGCTAAATCCACTCGATGAAAATAGATAAAATTGATAGTTTTGATATTTGAATGCTTCAACTTCAAGTAGGGTGAAAGATTTTCTGCTATTAAGTATTTTATCTAAATAACTAGGTAATAAACCGTAGAATAAGCTAAATAAGATCTGTTAATTTTGAATACCTGCACTGATATGCAGGTTAAATTGTATACTGATTACTTTAGTAGCGTTTAAAGCTAGCATATCTTCAGTGCTATTTTGATAGTTAATATTATTAAATACAAATAGTAATAAATTATACTTTGGTATCTATTTTTGGTAGCTAAGTGGTTTTAGTGAATATTTAATAGATAGTGATAAAAAGTTACTTTCTTGTTGTATTTTATCTTGATATTCCACTTTATCAAGATAACTGTAACGTTTAAAAAATTTTGTGCTGTATTATGTAATAATAGTGGATAATTAGCTTTTTGCATAGTTGTTGGGCAATAAAAATTTGTTTTAGTTAAAATATACATTAAATGTTATACAATAAATGGCTGTGATAAAGATATTTATTGGGGGGATTTAATTTAGTAAATGGTTTTGACGGTTTATGGGATACCTAATTTTTGCCAATTCCAGGTAGCAAATAATATCTCAATTAAAAATAATTTCCATATAAATAAACATGAATTGACATTCTCGTGCCATTTCATTATTTTTAGTATTTATTAATACCCCATAGTAATTGGGGCTAAATAGAGGTTGTAGCGCGAAAAAGCAATCTCAAAAATGAGAAAATTCAGTATGATTGTAGTAAAAATAATGTATAAAAATTTATCAGCAGCTGTTAACAAACAATGAAGGTGATAGGAAAAATGATTAAAAGATAGAAGGTAAAAATAACAAAGCTAAAATATACAAGCCAATTGATAATAGCGTAATTGCGGCTAAATAATTTACTTGGCGGCTAATCAAAAATAAACAGATATCGGCTACTTAATATTAAACTGAGTATTATATAAAATAATATAAACCAACATCAAAAATTTATTATTTAGGATAATTGTCATGACAATTTCAATAATTCGTTGAAATCTAAGATTTTATCTGCTAAAAAATGAATTTTCTTTAATTAATAGAAGTAAGTGTAACGCCTGAGAAAAAGATTTCACAATAGGTTTACGCTGACTCAGCGTAGCGGTTATAAATTAAGTTTTTATAATATTAACTGATTCTATTCTTATATGAAGTCAGTTAGTGCTTTGTAGATTAATACCTATAATAAAAGTATAGGAAAAGATATTCAATTTTTTATTACTATAACAAGATAATTGTGAGAGAATAAAATTCTGAATGAATAAATCTTTATATTTTAAGGGGTATTGTTGCGTTTTTTCTGTAAATTCTATCTAATTAAATTAGATAATTTCATTTATTAATATTTTAAATAATCTATTTCTCTAGATTAGAGAGCATATTATTATGCCAATAATACAAAAATTCTATATGAATAGGTGTACTAATTTAGTTGTAGAAAAGTTATCGATATTTGAATACCATTGATCCTTATGTCATAAAAAATAAGGAATAAATGATTAAGCTAAATATTATCTAGATTACTTTATAGATTTATTAGCAAATCTAGTGTATAACAGTTAGACTCTGCGCTCTAATGCTTCGTAAATCTGCTTCTTTCTCCTAAAAAAGACTAAAATTCAGCTCAAAGTGTGGGAACGAGCTTAGATTGCTGAGCTTAGGCTTGCTGGTAGATCTGATGTAAAGAAGGTTCAATTTAAAGATAAAAGATAGAGGACAGATTTATCAAGAATTAGAGTAGAACGGTACCATGATCATCCATCATATATCAAATTTACTAATAACTTCTAGAGACTGATAGTAACTGATAGTAGAGCGGATTTAATTTTAATCTCCTTATCACATAAGGAGAGATGGAATATAACTATCATCTTGAGCCAATTTAGATAAAAAATTATAATCACTTTAAATCGAAAGTGAGTTAATATAAACATTAAAACATTTATTTTGAAGTAAATAAATTGTCATTAATGTTTTTTAACATGTGCAATTAGACGTTTACGTTTACGTAACTGAGTTGGTGTTAATTTATTTTTCTTGCCAGCATAAGGATTATCACCTTCTTTAAATTGAAGACGAATTGGTGTTCCAATGAACTGTAATGTGTGGCGAAAATAGTTCGCTAAATAACGTTTATAAGAATCGGGTAATTCAGCAACTTGATTACCATGAATGACCACGATCGGTGGATTGTAACCCCCCGCATGAGCATATTTTATTTTTACTCTGCGGCCTCGTATCAGAGGCGTCTGGTGCTCTTCTTCTGCCATCTTCATAATGCGTGTTAATAAGGATGTACTTAATCTCCGTGTTGCTGATTCATAAGCTTTATGAATAGGATCAAATAAATTATCAACACCTATACCATATAGAGCTGAAATAAAATGCACTTTAACAAAATCAATAAAACCTAATCGCAAATTCAGAATATCTTTTACCGATTGTTGATCTTCTTGGGGTAAACTATCCCATTTATTAACTACAATTACTAGAGAACGCCCAGCATTTAAAATAAAGCCTAGTAATGATAAATCTTGATTAGAAATTCCTTCTCTGGCATCAATAACAAGTAAAACAACATTAGCATCTTCAATTGAGTGTAATGTTTTGATCACCGAAAATTTTTCAACGGTTTCAGTTATTTTTCCTCGTTTACGAACACCCGCTGTATCAATCAGTACATATTTATATCCATCTCGTTCTAATGGGATATAAATGCTATCACGCGTTGTACCTGGCATGTTATAAACAACTACTCGATCCTTCCCTAAAATGCAGTTAGTTAAAGTTGATTTACCGGCATTTTGCCGACCAACAATAGCTAACTTAATTGGAAGTAAACGTGAATCAAAGGCTTCTTCTTCACTATTGTCGATCGATTCTTTTTCTTTCTGAGGCAGCCAATGCGGCTTATTGGCTGCCTCCTCTGGTAATAATTCAATATTATTGGTTAATTTTGTTGAATATGGAGAAACTATTTTTTCAATTAATTGAGTAACACCGCGTCCATAAGATGCAGCAATGGGATAAATATCTTTGATGCCAAGTGTATAAAGATCTCCTAAAACCATATCAATATTCAAACCATCAATTTTGTTCGCTAGCAGATAACTATTTTTCTTGCGAATGCGCAAATATTTTGCAATCTCATAATCTGACGGCATCAACCCTGAACGAGCATCAACTATAAAAAAAACAATGTCAGCTTCTTCAATTGCTAGTAAGGCTTGAGAAGCTATATGGGTTTCTATTCCCTTTTCTGAACCATCGATACCACCGGTATCGATAATAATGAATTTCTGTCCTGCAAACTCTGCTTTCCCGTATTTTCGATCACGAGTTAAACCAGGAAAATCAGCAACCAGCGCATCCCTAGTTCGAGTTAATCGATTAAATAAGGTAGATTTTCCTACATTTGAACGTCCTACTAGCGAAATAATAGTTATCATTTTAAGATCCCTAATAAAAATCAAAATCAATATTCTGATTCTATTCCTTGGAATACTAAAAAAATAAAACAGATACGGAAATTAGTAACCATTAATTTTATCTAGAATATAAGAAAATCTCAGCAATTAACGTTCAATAAGATATATAGTTCCATTTTTTGCCTGAATAAGTAATTTATCACTAGCAATAATTGGATGGCTACGTAAACCCAAACTATCAATTTTATTTTGTGCTACAAATTGACCATCTTGAGTATCTAACCAATGAAGATAACCTTCTCCATCACCAATCACTAAATAACCATCATAAATAATTGGTGCAGTTAAATTGCGATGTAATAAAGCATCTTGAGTCCATGATGTGATACCATTATTTTTGTGAACTGCTAGCACACGATCATTTTGATCAACTAAGTAGATAATGTCATTGGCAACAATAATATCATTCACTGTCCCTAAATCACGCTTCCAGATAATTTGGCTAGAGCGCATATCCATTGCAACTAAATTACCATTATACGCAATAGCAAAGATAGTACTTGAATTGGTATCAATAATAGGCGTTATATTAACATCATGTAAACGATCAATTTCAGTTGTACCACGGATCTGAGAAATATATTGTTGCCAAGCAATTCGTCCTTGATCAAGTATTATGGCAGTAATACGACCGCCAACACTTCCAACAATGGCAACCCCATAGGCAGTAGCTGGCGATGACTTTCCTCTTATTGATAATGTCGAAGTGTCTAAATTAATACTCCATTTATTTTTCCCAGTTTGTGAATCTAACGCTTGTAATACACCGTTACTGGTATGGATCAATACTAAACCATCACTAACTACTGGCTGGGAAAGCGCTTCTCCGGAAACGTCGGTTTCCCATTCTATTTTTCCATTAGTTTTATTTAATGCTATAACTTTTCCGTTTTCTGTTCCAAGATAAAGCTTATCTCCTGAAACCGTTAATCCACTAGAAAGTAAGGCTGGCAAATTAGCTGTGAAAAAACCAACTTGTTGTGATAAATCAATTGACCATAACATCGCACCTGAATCAACATCTATTGCTTTCACCGTTCCTTTACGATCAGCTGCGTATACAATAAAATCATCATAAGCCGGTGAAAGTTTAGAATAAAATTCTCCACTACCATCTCCTATCGAATGATGCCAGATGATAGAAGGCGTAAATTTATTGTTAACTTCAGGTAGAGGAGAGATCATGACAGAATCTTTTTCTGTTGAGCATCCCATTAATAATGTCACTACTAACAAACCAACTAAAAGCGTTCTAGCCAATTGCATGTAACATTCCTCTTAGTTTAGTAAGATACTATTGATTTTTATTTTTAATATTGCCTTCATTATTTCAGATCCACTTGATTCAATTCCTTTAGAGTAAGCCGCACGAGCAGCAGCAATATCACCTTTTTTTACTAAAACATTGCCACGAATATCTTCAACAATCATACTCCATCCTTTATTATGAACTTGAGTCAACGTAATCAGAGCTTGATCTGTCTTGTTTAAAGCTAATTGTACACGTGCCAATCTTATATTGATTAAATCTTTAAGATCATCTAATTTTGCCTTATCTAGGGCATTTAGCAATGCTTTTTCTGCACCAATAATATCACTCTTTTCCACAGCAATTTTAGCTAATTGAATATTTGTCAATACACCATAAATATTATTTGTTTCATTAGCAAATTGCTTAGCAGAAACAAGCGCTTGTTTTGAACCTGTCTGCAGTTGAGAAGAAATTTGTTCAAAAATTTGAGCACTTTTTTGCAAATTATTTATCTGATATGATTGCCAATAATTCCAAGTAATAATCGCACTAACTCCAAGAGCTAGCCAAATTACTAACGCTTTGGCATTGTTTATAAAAAAGCATTTAATAGCATTCATCTGCTGGTTTTCAGTGGTATAGATTTCCACAGAGTCTCCTTTAATCTAAAAGGTTAGTCAAACTTACAGAAATATTCTGCTGAGAAATTTTTTCTTGTTCACCTGTACGTAAATCTTTTATTGTGACTTTACCAGATTTACACTCATCTTCACCTAAAATTATGGCAATTTTCGCCTGGTATTTATTTGCTCGAGCTAACTGTTTTTTAACATTACCACCGCTATGATGAGTCATTAATTTTAAATTCGGTAGTTTATCACGAATTTTTTCCGCCAAGACTAATATTGCCTGTCGACTTGCCTCACCACAAGCAATCAAATAAACATCAACTAAGTTATTTTCAGAAACAAAGTCTGGGTTAATCTGACGAACCAATAATACTATGCGCTCCATTCCCATTGCAAAACCCACCGCAGAGGTCGCTTGCCCGCCAAGTTGTTCTACCAGACCATCATAACGACCCCCAGCGCATACAGTATCCTGTGCTCCTAATGCATTAGTAACCCATTCAAATACAGTACGATTATAATAATCTAAACCACGAACTAAACGTTGATTAATTCGAGATTGAATACCCGCTATATCAAGTAACTTACAAAGTTCAATAAAATGTTGTTTTGACTCATCATCAAGATAATTAGCAAGTAATGGAGCATCATTAAGTAGTTTTTGCACGTCAGGATTTTTTGAATCAAGGATGCGTAATGGGTTAGTCAATAGTCGACGTCTGCAATCTTCATCCAATTTATCTTCACACTGTTGCAAAAAAGTAATTAATGCCTGACGGTATTTTGCTCGGGCTGCTAATGATCCAATCGAATTTAACTCCAGTGAAACATATTTAGCAATCCCTAATTCACGCCACCAACGTGCTGTCATAATGATAAGTTCAGCATCAATAGCTGGTCCAGTTAAACCAAAAACTTCAGCGCCTAATTGATGGAATTGACGATAACGTCCTTTTTGTGGCCGCTCATAACGAAACATGGGGCCTAAATACCATAGACGTTGTTGCTGATTATACAATAATCCATGTTCGATCCCAGCACGTACACAACCGGCTGTATTCTCTGGACGCAGTGTTAAACTGTTACCATCTCCATAATTAAAAGTATACATTTCTTTTTCAACCACATCAGTGACTTCACCTATTGCGTGAAAAAATAAAGAGCTTTGTTCTACGATCGGAGTTCGAATTTCACTAAAACAATAACTCTTAAGGATTTGTTTTAGTTTTTTTTCAATTTTTTGCCAGAATTGAATATCGGCAGGAAGACAGTCATTCATACCGCGAATAGCTTGAATCTTTTTAGCCACGTTATTTCTCTATTTTAGAATCTATCATAACATTGATTATAAAAGTCAATATTAATAGGGTGCAATCTACAAACAAAATTACCTCATCACTTTATAGATCTATAATTCATAATTTTTATTTTTATATATATAAAATTTGTATTCATTATGATAGTTTGGTTTCTTTCAACTGAAACTAATAAAGTATTTAAATAATGAAAATCACACAAACACAATAAACACAAATAGAAACTTTATTTTCTTCAATTAAATAGTTACTTAATGAACCTAAAGAGTAATAGCAAAAATCAACTATTCCGCTATAACTAGCATATCAACAAATTATGCTAATTCGTTTATGTATATATGTGCAAGATAAATTATTAATAAATGAATAATATACTTAAGAAATAATGCATTAATAAAACATTATTTATGGAGGCATTGATCATTATAAACACTAAAAATACAGAGTATAGAACTATCTGAACTCAGGTATTTCTTTAATCTCTTTGAAAACAAATTTAACGCATAATGCAGATGAACTGAAAAATTGAAAATAAATTAAATTTAAGTAAAGTCACAGTAATTGCTGATGCTTAGATTTCTATCTAACATAAGAGGATTTAAACTTTATAGAAGTACTTTTTAGCTAAAATAAAATTTAGAAAAATTTAGGCTATTTTAGCTTTGAAGAAAAATACTATTAAAAATTAATAATAAAATTATTATTTAAGCTTGATGATTTTGATAAGTAAACAGTATATTAAGAGTTATACTTATTTCTGATGTTTTGGAGATGGTGCGGCATATAATGCCGATTGATTTCATGAATGATTTCAACATCAGAGAGATGATATGCCATGAAAGCCTACCCTACAGGCATTTCTGAAACTAGATATTATAGGTGTATCCCTTTCCATGAATTTATTCGTAATCGTGCTAGCTAACTTTTAGGCGGAGTACCTTTGTTAAGGGCGGAGTTCGAAGGCATGTTGCAACAACATATTGAACAGTTGCTTTATCAGGCGCTATTATTGTTTTTCTTAGCGGTTATTTAAAACAGCGAAGCAATACAGACTGGTATTAACCATATTAAAATTAAAGTGCCTAAGGATCGGGGTATTGATCGTAAAAGTCGACAAGGAAATATGTTCTAGAGCTCCTTACTTACTATATTACCTGAAGCGTAATATAGCAGAGAAGAGTTGCTACTATTGCCTATATATGCGAGGCAATAAAACCCCACAACCAGTAATTTTACGAAGCAATATTGTGGGGCGCTTCTCGGTGGGGAAAAGATGGTATATTCTTGCCAATTACCATTAAGTAAACTGAAACAGCGATGAGTTGAACAGAAAAGCAATGGTTCCAGCGTGATTTAAATGATACGTGTTACGCGTTTATATTGTGTATTTATGCAATATATCCCCTGTCAGACAAGATAATCGCCTTTCCTGCTGCTTATTATTGACCCCACTTAGCATAAATATAAGAAAATAATTATATCGAAGATGGTTATCAAGAGGCAGAAACCATCTTAGTCTAATCTCTCAGTTGTTTGCGAGCGCGTGGCTTAACTGCATTTCTAAATTTTGTTATAAGAGACAGTGGTGCTCTTAGTTTTTAAATGTAATGGCAATGATATTCCAGAGGACATACAGGACTATAATGCCATTAGCTAGATAAAATAGCTAATGCAGTGGTTTCATTTTCTAAAGGTATACAACCGAAAGTTAAAAGCTGTGAGTTTGTTAGGAAATTTGGCTAACTAAAAAGAGAGCTATGATGCCGCTAATAAATCTCTTGATGTTTTTGTTGGAAAGGTTTTCAGGATATCCTGCAGCAATGAAGAACATAGAACTAGTTAAGGGGGATTTGACCTCTTAACTCTACTGGTAAAAAACGTCTAATCTAAGGATTAGAGAACAAATTCTATAAAGCATTAGAGTAGAACATAGCCTGATAACCATACACTAGATTTACTAATAACTCATTAGACAGGTTTAATTATTTATTATGTGAATGTCGTAATAATAAAATTAAACCTATTAATACGAAATTATTTGATCAAATTTATTTTTTGTTATCCTCCCTATTGAGGAGCAATGAACTTGTTCAACTAGTTTTTAGTTATTGCTTAGTCGAAACTCAATAATTTACTTGAACGTAAAAGTAGTATGATTATTAAGATAGCTTCAACAACGATAATTGAGCAATGAATTTTTTATATTAAAAGGAGTTGAACATAAACATATAATGTAAAGCAGAATTAAAAATATGATCGGACGGAGTAGATTATACTCTACTCTACTATTATACTAATAATAGTATATCAATATTGATACAGGGGATGCACTTGTTAGAAAATAGTAAATCTATTTTTAGATAAATTTTTATTTAAGTAATGGACTTTACTACTCTTTACTACTATATAAAATTTAAATTATTTCTGTAACCGAGATTTTATGTAAAATTAAACGTTAATTTGGGATAAAAGAAACTTAAATTTTGTTATTATTACTAGTAGTGAATAGCAAAATTAATTGCTGAAATTGCAAAGTGTTTATTAAAATTATAAGTATAGATTAATAATCTATGGACATTTAATCATGCACCTATATCTACATCTGTGCTGAGTTAGCAGCATATTTCTCAGTATCAATTTATAATTCATAATTAAAGAAGGTAAGTTTTTGATAAATGGATTGCTATTTAAAACCAAATGTTTAGTGTGGCGCACTTATTTCCAGATTTTACTTTAGTTTGCTATTTATGAGCGGGTAATAAATTATTTCATTGATATCAAACTAGCTATTTTATACTACACAGTAGTATAGGACAAGATATTCTATCTTAAGTTAATTAAGTAGATAAGTTAATTTTTATGCAAGATATTCTTTTCAAAGTTGGAATTATTTGCGCTGATTTTCCTAAATGTGATCATGAAATATTAATTTTCCTGGCAGTATAACTTTGGCTTTTTTACTTTTAATTATAATTAAAAGTAAAAAGTTTATGGTTAAAAAATTAAATTTCTCTTTTAAAGAGAGAGAAGATCATCGTCCTTTACTAAACAGGCGATAAGATTGGTTTACTGAAACTGCTGTAAATGAAAAATTCATTAGAGTATGTATTTTGATCTAATTTACTAATTTTTAGTAAAATTAATCCTATGGATTAGTTTAACAAGAATTATTTTTATTTTATAGATTGTTGTTGACAACAATTCTCTTACCTTCTCACCCAAGCTGAGCATCTATAAAATATCCTGTCGTCATGAAGAATATATTTATACGTATCTATAAATGAGCAGGAATCCTTTTATTTAGAAAGGAAAACCTCGGTTTTTCCAGTTTTTTGCTAGCCGTTATCTCCAAACACCTATAACATCTTCGATAATAATTTGCTTCGTTGAGGATTCAACAAGAAATCATAGTAATATAGAATTTTTGAAATGCCTTTTTGAAATATAGCTAATATAGTGTTCAATCATCTCTTCTTGCGTCAGGGGAAGGATCAACATTATACTTCTTAGATGGGTTATCATTAGTAATTGATGTGCTACCTTTCTCTCAGTAATATCGTAGTTTTAGATGAATGGTTGGAAATTTAAGGTAGCGCTAGAGCTATTTCATACTATGCCACTTTTTTTTGTCTTTTTAGCGAAATGCATATTTTTTAGTAATGTTCTTACTATTCTTTTTCAGGTGTAACGCCGTTACTGCTTATTGTCGCAGATTTACCCAATACCAGAAAAACTACTTGGGATTTATCAGATTATAGTTATAACGCAGAAGCCGGATGATAGGGCCTAATCAAATTTCTTCTACCTCTTTTTTTTAAGAAGAGGTTATTCTATACAGAATGCTTAATATCTAGACTATTATTGAATGATGAAGACATAAACATGCGAATGTTAATTGAGTTATTAACTATAATTGCATAAAGCATATTAAGATACTAATTTCGATATCCTGTTGCGTGCCCGCTGCAACATAGCGTGGAGGTAGCAGCTAAAAACAGAGATTTTAGTAGCGGTCAGTTTTTGTAAAAAAGCCAATAATGAGATCAGTATAATAATAAAAATATTAATGTATTGTTAGTCGCAATCAGATAAAATATGAACCTGCTATAATATAGCAGCGATCGGTATATTTGACGCTGCATAAACTGCAGACTTTTGTAACTCTATAACTTTCGTAAAAAATGATTGTTGGAATATTTATAAGAGTACAATGCTAGCAGCCGGACACACCACATGGAATAAGTAGTGCAGGAAAGCATTTGTTTGACAAAACAAATTGGTCCATAAGTTAACACTTTTATAATGTTTTATAATGTTTCAAGAAAGTTATTCCAGCTTTTATTAATTGTAAAAATCAGTTTAGTTAAACAGGGATTATATGTATATATCTGGATATCTTGCCAGAGAAAATAGAAATCGTCACCCTATAAACATTGGGTTATATCTATAGGCCTAACTATCTTTGTGTTTGTCTAGGGGGAGAAAAGAAAACATGAATTATCATTTTTAGTTCCATATAAGTAGGTGCTGAATTTATCGACAAACATATTTTATTGATTCTACTTCAATTCTAGTTGAAGTTAGCATCATCCGACTTGATTTTTGGTCGCCTGTTTTTAAAACCAAGAATAATTATGACTTATAGAGTAGAGACGCATAATATTTGCGTATTGAGAAAAGAATTGGGATCGAGAGAGGTAAATGCATTATTGTATGGTCTCTTTCTGGTGTTATAAAAAATAGTCGATCTACTCTTATTCATTCTTGGGAGAGATATATCATAAAGCGCTTTGGATAAACAGGTTCTGTAATACGTGAAGTTGTGTGGTTGTTTTAATTTACCCAATTTATCCTTATAATAAGATTTATTCAAAGTTATATCTATATAAATTTAAATTTCTAAAAAATTAATGCATCGCAAAGTATAAAGTAGTACTCAGATCATGAATATCACAAAAGTAGCGCAGTTGTTGCTGCTAACACCATACTATGCTACGTTCCCATTATTTATATTTTCAAATATAAAATTTTTCTTGTAAGAAGTATTGTATTTTTGTATTATTCAAAGTAAATAAAATATTATCCAGTGGAACACTGGACGCAGAAACAAGACGACACTAAGCTATTAGAAATAGTTCTCAATGGTTGGGAATTTATTTTAGCAGTGGCAGGTGTCTGAAATAACACCAATGAGGGTAATAATGATGAAGCGCAATATATTTGCAATAGTTATCCCGGCGGCGTTGTTAGCTAGTACAGCAAACGCAGCTGAAATCTATAACAAAAACGCCAATAAACTGGATCTATATGGTAAAGTTGGCGTTCGTCACTTATTTAGCAAAAACAGTAGCAGTAATGATTCACGTGTAAATTTTGGTATTAAAGGTGATACTCAGATCTCTGATCAACTAACTGGTTTTGGTCGTTTTGAATTAGAACCTAAAACTAATAAAAGTGAAACTGAGAACGAAAATACAAATTATATAGCTTATACCGGCTTAAAAATTGCTGACTTTGGTTCATTGGACTATGGTCGAAACTATGGTGTTCTTTATGATGTCAGCGCATGGACTAACGTTCTGCCTCTTTATGGTGCAGACTATATATCTCAGACTGATAGCCACTTAACTGCCCGCAACCTGTTAACTTATCGTAGTACAGATTTCTTTGGTCTAGTAGATGGATTAAACTTTGCCATACAGTATCAAGGCAAAAATACAAAAAGTAACGAATCAGGTACCTCAGATTACTTAAAAAATAACGGTGATGGTTTCAGTGTAGCTGCTAACTATAATATCGGCTGGGGAGTTGCATTAGGTGCAGGTTATGCAAAATCTAATCGTAGTATGACTGATGAAAATAAAGATTTAAGCGGCGCTGGTGGTAATAGTGCTGAGGCCTGGAACGCCGGTATTAAATATGATGCTAATAACCTGTATTTAGCAGCAATGTATGGTGAAACCAGTAATATGACTAGCTTTGGCCATGGTATAGATTCTCTTACTGATCTTAGCTTAACTCGAGTCGCTAACAAAGCTGAGAACTTTGAATTGGTTGGTCAGTATCTGTTTGATGAAATTGGTCTAAAACCATCTATTGCTTATGTGCAATCTAAAGGGAAAGATTTGCCTGATGTTATCTACGCTCAAAAACAAGATTTAGTGAAATACGTTTCTCTTGGTGCTTTCTACTATTTCAATAAAAACCTGACCGCAGTTGTTGATTATAAAATCAACCTAGTCAATAGTAATGCTTTTACAAAAAAATATGGTATTGGCAGTGATAACTTGGTTGGTTTAGGTTTAGTTTATCAATTCTAATTATCATTTAGCGGTAATTTAATAGAAAAAGTGAAAACGTAAATTTAAAAAGCAGTGCTATAGTAGCAAGCGCTGCTTTTTATCAATTTATATTTAATAAATAGTAATATACTATTATCAGGTTAACAATATTAACCTGATAATATTATAAGTTTACTTTATTTTTATCACAGAGTGTTGAAAATCATTTTTACCGCATTATCATAGATCTCTTGGATTACTAAATTAAAAGTTAATTAGTGAAATTATAAATATGTTGGAAAATATTATTCCGGCTCCTGCTGATCCTATTTTAGGCTTAGCAGAGAGTTTTAATACTGATCCGCGTAAACAAAAAATTAATTTAGGTATTGGTGTTTATAAGGATGAGTCAGGAGACACCCCTATTCTTATTTCCGTAAAAAAAGCAGAAAAATATCTGTTAGAAAACGAAGTGACTAAAAATTATCTCGCTATTAGCGGAATAGCAGAATTTGCTAGCGTTACTCAAACATTATTGTTTGGCAAGAATCATCCAATTATCGCCCAAAATCGTACTCGCACTTTACAGGCACTAGGCGGAACTGGTGCCTTGCGTATTGCTAGTGAATTCATTGCTAAACAGACCTCTGCACAACGGATTTGGATTACTCAACCAACCTGGCCAAATCACAAGAATATATTTAAAGCTGCTAATCTGATAAGTTGTCATTACAATTACTATGATGCTGAAAAACATAATTTAGATTTTACTGGGATGTTAACTAGTTTAGAAGATGCGAAGCCGGGTGATATATTATTACTACATGGTTGCTGTCATAACCCTACCGGTATCGATCCAACGCCAGAACAATGGGAAATTCTATCTACTATGTCAGCAGAAAAAAACTTATTACCGGTTTTTGATTTTGCCTATCAAGGTTTTGCTGAAGGTTTGGAAGAAGATGCTAAAGGTTTACGTATTTTTATCAATAAAAATCCTGAAATTATCATTGCTAGTTCTTACTCAAAAAATTTTAGCTTATATAATGAACGGGTTGGCGCCTGCACGATTATTGCTAATGATAGTGATCAAGCAGAGCAAGCATTTAGTCAAATAAAATTGATTATTAGAGCAAACTATTCTAATCCCCCTCTCCACGGTGCAGCCATTGTTACCACTATTTTATCCGATGAATTTCTAAAGAAAGAATGGAGCGAAGAGTTAACAGTAATGCGGCAGCGTATTCAACGTATGCGGCAGTTATTTGTAAATACATTACAAGAAAAAGGTGCTAAGAAAGATTTTAGTTTTATTAGCAAGCAAAACGGTATGTTCTCTTTTACTGGTCTTAATCAAGACCAAGTAACTCAGTTACGTGAAAAACATGCTATATATGCAATTAGTTCAGGCCGAATTAATGTCGCTAGCTTAACATTACAGAATATGATTCCTTTATGCAAAGCTATTATTGATGTTTTATAAAACATATTTTTAATTTAATGATTACTGATTAACCTAGGATCTTAATCAATTTTTATTATCATCAGTAGCAGGTAGAAATTATAGATATCTAATAAAATTATTTTTGATTAAAAAGATTGAATTGATGTCAATACTCAAATTGAGTTATTGCTTATTTCTGGTGTATTGTTTCGGAGATCCTAACGTATTCTGCTGATTGCATTTGTAAATAATTACAATATATAGATAGATGATATACCATGAAAATCCGCTATGTAGATATTCGCAAAACCAGATATTATCTATGTTTCCTTTTACATGAACTTATCCGTAAAAGTGGAAGATAGCTGATAGCAGCGCTGTTGAGATAGAGCTCGAAGCTATTTCTGGAAGAGCATAAATGAACGCTGTCTTTGTCGGATTGCGTATCTCCTAACTCCATACCCATCTCCTGTAACGGTTTTTGCCCAGAAAACTATACAGATTGGTAATTGTGGGGATGTTGAGATTACAGTGCCTAAAGTAAGAGATTGCAGCAGAAATTAGAATATACTTTAATAACTCCTCGTTAGTGCCGGCTTATCTGAACTTACAAAAATACAGAAAAGTTAATACGATATGGCTATGCTTGCAAAGAATGACCATTGTTGATTTTTATGAATATTTGGAGTTACTTATCGATAAAAAATCATAAGATCTCTCTGAGAGAGCCATTAGCAAACTTAAAGAAGAATGATTTGAAGAATATAGGCGTTGTTGCTTACGTAATTTACACGATACACGCCTAATGTTTATTTTTGTACTGATAACATCATCGTCCTTTCAGGCAATCTGAAAGGCTGCTTTATATTCTGGTCAAATCGACATCATTGCGGAATGGATATAAGGATCTAATTGCTATTGAAGATGATTATCAACAAACAAAAGTTAAACTAGCCAAACTTCTTAACATCCGTTAAGTGTGGTGTGGCTTAGCCGTATCTTATTAGATTCCTGCAGAAGTCGATATCCTTGATTTTAGAATGCAATTAGGAAAAGATATTACAAAACATGTAGCACCAACGCTGTTGGGTACATAAAATAACTGATATGCTACTTTCATCCCAAATGTATGCAATCAAAAGTTAAGGTGAATTGCGGAAGATTTGGATAGCATAGAGTCGTCGTGATGCCGTTAATAAAGTTTAATGTTTTGTTGATAAAATGTTTAGCGAAGTACTCTTATTCTGCAACGATGAAGAAGCTGGAAAAAAATCGATAAGAGTTACTAGATTCTATCTCTTCTGTTAGTACACTGTAGCGTTATAAGAACGAAGAATTTGATTGAGTTGGTGTTTTGGCGACGGGTGAGCTCATGAGTTTAATACAGAAACACTGTAGTTCAAAAACAACCCTTTCAATACTTTAAGAGCTGTTCCTGTCTGCTAAGAAAAGCAGAGATCGCGGACAATGAGATTTAATTAGGTGACCATGTTGGTGATAAATAGTATCCAATTTAAGGATGGAAAATAGATTTACGAAGCGTCGAGAGTGGAACATAGCATAATCGTCTCATACAATATAGCTTTGCTAATAACTATCAGTGCAAGTCATTATCTATTATCAAATTAAAGTGCTAAGTAAATAACAGTATTATGTATAGAGCACGTATAAAATTTTTAATATACTGCCTGATGCAGAAAAATAAGGCAGTATAGTTGATTGTACTAGTTGCATTTCGATAAGTTTTATAATTATAAACGTAGAAATGAACAATAGTAAGTATGGTTTTGTTGTTATAAAACATTTGAATTTATAAAAGGCTGTATTTTATTACAATTAGCCTTAACTTAAACAGCATGTCCAATGAAATATAAATAATATTTAATAAGTATTAAATCGTTATCTAAAAATACTATTTGCTAGCTTATTTATTTTATTTATAAAATTAAAAATTAAATTATTGCAGTGGGTCGCAGTAATGTTAAAACCTAATCAGATATCAATAATAGTAAAAGTTTAAATTAGGCCAATAAGGGTAAGGTGATGAATAAGGTATATAATTTTAGCGCTGGTCCGGCCATGTTACCAGTAGAAGTTTTACATATTGTACAACAAGAACTTTGTAATTGGAACGGTATGGGTATTTCGGTGATGGAAATAAGCCATCGTGGTGAAGCATTTATTGAGATAGTCAAGCAAGCTGAACAAAATCTTCGTGAATTATTAAAAATACCTGAAAACTATAAAGTTCTTTTTTGTCATGGTGGTGCAAGAGGTCAATTTGCCGCTTTACCATTAAATTTATTTCAACCTGATGAAAATGTTGACTATATTATTGGCGGTTATTGGGCAAAATCTGCTGCGCAAGAGGCGGCAAAATATTGTATTGTTAATGAAATTGATATTCGGCTAGAAAAATCAGCTTATTTGAGTGTGAAAGCAATGGATCAATGGCCATTAACAACAAGTGCCAAATATCTTCATTATTGCCCGAATGAAACGATTGATGGTATTGCTATCCATACATCACCAAATTTTTCGAGTAATAAAATTGTGATTGCTGATTATTCCTCAGCGATTTTATCGAGGCCACTCGATATCAGCTGTTTTGGTGTTATTTATGCTGGTGCACAAAAAAATATTGGGGCAGCAGGTATTGCACTGGTTATTATTCGAGAAGATTTGTTAGGTCGAGCAAAAAAGGCGACACCTTCTATTCTTGATTATACGATACTAGCTAAAAATAATTCAATGTATAATACGCCAGTAACTTTTGCTTGGTATCTTTCAGGAATGGTGTTTAAATGGTTAAAACAGCAGGGTGGGTTAGAAGAAATAGAAAGACGAAATCAAGAGAAAGCCTGTATACTGTATAATGCTATTGATAATAGTCAATTTTATATTAATCGAATCAATCCAGTTAATCGTTCGATAATGAATATTCCATTCCAAATAGTAAAACCTAACTTAGATAATGAATTTATTAAAGCAGCAGAACAGCAAGGGCTGCTTTTTCTGAAAGGGCATAAAACGGCTGGCGGGATGCGTGCTTCAATTTATAATGCTATGCCATTGGTTGGTGTACAGAAGTTAGTTGATTTTATGATTGATTTTGAACAGAGAAATAAATAAATTAAATAATCCTTTATGGATTAGATTAGTAAAGATACGGTCTAACTTTATTATATAAATATAAATGTGATTTAACTAAGTTATCCAACTGTATTATTGGAGAATTCATTGTTAATGCAATCCCTAACAATTCAACCCATTTCTTACGTTGAAGGTACTATTAATCTTCCTGGATCGAAAAGTATTTCTAACCGGGTACTATTATTATCTGCATTAGCGCAAGGTCAAACTGTATTAACCAACCTTCTTGCTAGTGAGGATATTCGTCATATGCTTAATGCTTTAACAACATTGGGTATTGAATATAAATTATCTAAAGATTTTACTACCTGTATTATAAAAGGTGGTGGGCAGTATTTTAATCATAAAAAAGGTTTAGAAATTTTTCTTGGTAATGCGGGTACAGCTATGCGTCCATTAAGTGCTGTTTTAGCGTTAGGAGACAATGATATTGTCTTAACAGGTGAACCAAGAATGAAAGAACGTCCTATTGGTCATCTAATTGATGCACTACAGAAAAACGGAGCAACTATTGATTATCTTGAGCAACCAGGTTATCCCCCTATAAGGATAAAAGGAAGATTTCAAGGTGGGAACATTACACTCGATGCTTCTATCTCTAGCCAGTTTTTAACTGCACTTTTAATGGCTGCACCGTTAGCGCAGAATGATACGACTATCCAAATAAAAGGAGAGCTTGTTTCTAAACCTTATATTGATATCACCCTAGCATTGATGCGTAATTTTGGTGTTGAAGTAGACGATCAACACTATTATCAATTTTATATTAAAGCTGGACAACACTATATTTCACCAGGGAAATATAGTATTGAGGGCGATGCTTCTTCTGCCTCTTATTTTTTAGCGGCAGCAGCAATTAAAGGCGGTACTGTTAGGGTAACAGGTATTGGTAAAGATAGCTTGCAAGGTGATACCAAATTTGCTGTTGTACTTGAAAAAATGGGTGCTAAAATACGATGGGGTAAAGATTTTATAGAATGTCAACGAGGTGAGTTAATTGGTATTGATATGGATATGAATTCAATTCCGGATGCGGCGATGACGGTTGCGACGCTGTCGCTCTTTGCTAGAGATGAAACGATTATTCGTAATATTTATAACTGGCGACTAAAAGAAACTGATAGATTAAATGCTATGACGGTTGAATTAACAAAAGTTGGCGCCAAAGTAGAAGAAGGACGTGACTATATTCGTATTTTACCGTCTAAATTATGGCAGCATGCTAAAATAACAACTTATAATGATCATCGGATAGCGATGTGTTTTTCACTTGTCGCTTTGTCAGATATGCCAGTTACTATTTTAGATCCAAATTGTACCGCCAAGACTTTTCCAGGCTATTTTAAGTCAGTTAGAAACACTAAGTTATCGATATAAGATATGTCAACAATATTAGTTTTTACTTTTTTTAAAAAAGTATGAAGAGTGTAGTTTTAAAGAATTCAGGTTTAACTTTGAGATAATTTCATAGACTGTAAAGGAGTTTATTAATCAATACTAATTGGGATAATTCCTAATTATTATAGGCGAACCATATCGATGTTCTCTCAATATCTTACTAGAGATTGAGAGAATGGTTTTCAATCCATCTTTATATAGGCCTATTAAATCGTGAATTATGCTTATCTTGATATATGAAGTTTCTGAAAAAGTAGTATATCTTATTGATTCATTTTATGAATGATTACAACAACAGAGAGCGATATGATATAAAGAGTGTACTCTACATATATCTGTGAAATTAGATATATTATTTGTGGCTTTTTGCATGAATTCATCTAATGGTGCCAGTAAGTTGATAGGTACAGCTATCAAGATTGGTGATCAACCCTATGTTGAACAACATACTCAATGGTCACTTTGTTTACGGATCTCGTCTGTTAGAGATAACGGACGTTTGTCATAATTATCCATATAAACTGGTATTAGCGATGCAGAGATTAAAGTATTTAAGGTCAGGGAGAAAAATCTTATCGAAAAGAGAATATTCCTCAACAAGGTAGCTGTTGAGCTACTATAAAATCTGGTGTATAACGGTTAGGCTTCTCGCCCTGATGATTGTAAATATATTCTCCATCCTAAAAATAGATATTTATTATCAGCAGGATCAGCAGATTAACTCCCTTAGATCCTCTTCCGGTTTTGAGCAGACAAAGGATATATTTCAATATCATTAAAATGGTTATTTTCTAGAATTACAGCGCTTCGAACATCGCCTTCATAGTCTCACTGTCGCAAAAGTTAATTCAATCAGGTGCCTTGTTCTTATTGACCTCACTATACTGAGTGGAAGGCATGGAATGCTAGCAACTCTTCTCGATCTTTTTCTAATTTCTTCATAATGCCAGGATACGCTAAAAACCTTCCCAAAAAATATCAAGGGCTTTATTAGCAACATCACAACTTATACTAGCCAGAGTTTCCTCTCGCAATTCAATCTTAACTTTCGGTCTTGCATAGTTTTGGAGAGTAAATCCAGAACATTAGCTATTTGTATACCAAAATAGTATTTATGCTGTATATCAGGGGGTAGCCTTTGACCGATATTGGATTCAAAATCAATGGGACTCTCGTCTCCATTAGTAAACTTGGGAAATACCATTAAGGCACCCACCATTCGTAGTTTATTGAAAAGTTTAGTCTAATTTACTTCTAACTTTCAATAACCATATTTGATTGTAACAAGCTCTTTATATCTATGTGCAGTACTGTCAATATAACTAGTAGACGATCAGGATCAGTTTGGCTAATAGCATTAGATATTTTTTTAATCAAGAAATAAACATAACGCGTATCGCTTAAATTAGGCAGGGATCAATTATTTACGCTCTCTTCAAGGTATTCCCTATTCAGTCTACTGATGGTTCTAGTAGAAAGATCATGTGCTTCTAATTAAAATCAGCAAAGCTTTGTGAAAATTACTAGTGGACATATATCTTGCAGATATAGTCCATAGTAGCAACTTTTCACTATTTTGCACATTTCAGATAATGCGCTAGTAAGGAGCTTTAAAAGTATATTCCGTTACCACTATTATCCCACTCATCTTAAATACTTTAAGATTAATATCATAATATTATTTTATATAAGTTTACTGTAGCAAGTAATCATTACTGGTGACCAGCTTTTCTGTCATCGATAATGTAGTGTTTACATGTTTGTTACAGCATGGTTTCAAGATCTTCTTCAACAATGGTGCTATCATTTTCCTGTTACTATTATGAATAAGTTAATGTAATGGATCAGAGTAATATCTAATTTCTTAGATATCTTTAGTGTAAACTTTTCATGATATATAATTTTTTATTTGAAATAATCTACAAAATTAATCAGAAAGATATGCTTTCATTTATGAAACCATTTACAACAGAAATGAATATAACTCGAAAGTTTATTATTAATTTTAATCTTCTTCTAGATTCTTATGAGGCCCATTATTCAGATTGGTGACAGGTGTCGAGTACTTAAATTCTGCTAGAAGACAGTCAACAGTTTTTTTTCAAGTAAAGTGTAAGATGTTATATATTGTTTATTACTCGACCATAACAATTTCTATAGAAATAGAACATTAAAACTGAATTACTTTTTCGGGTGCAGTATCTCGTTTCTATAGTGTATTCATCATATTTCAAGAACTATAAATGCATGATTTCTTTTTCTCAATAATTATAGGTTTTACTTACTAAAAGTAGGATTTTCAATATGTTAAGATTGTATTTGATACATTAAAATTTGTTGAAACGCTTGAATATTAGCTGATAAAAGCTTTAGGTTAAACAATTTTTTAGATGTTTGTAAATCATACGAGGTGATTGATATAGCAACTAAATAAGATTTAGGCAATGTTCGTAAAGAACGGACGGTAGATTTGATAAAGTTGATTCATTTTTAAAAATGAAACTTAAATAGCTGATGCCTGCAAAGACATATCTATTGAATTTATAACGTCCGTAAAGATCTTTTTTCTGAAAGATCATTAGTCCACAAAGATATTAAAGCGTTAACTAACAGTTTTCTTATAAAGCTAAATGTTATTATATTAGGGTTTATTAGTGTTGTAGTAGTAATATTTAAATTTTTCTAATTCCTTGGTTGCAGGTTTAAATTCTGCACAGCTAGCCAATTTCACCATATATCTTCATTAAGATTGATTCTTTTTTAATAATAATTTTCTTTTGTAAAATACTATATAATTACTTTAAAAGTTCTTACTTTTTGTTATTCTTGTCATGTGTAGTACAAATACATGCTTAGTATCATGAATTAAAAAATATAAATGCTATTAACCATTCAAACCAGATTATCCATATTGATATGTTTTGCTATTATTAATGCATGGATTGTCAAGTTTTATAATGTATACTCCTTCATTGTTCTATTTGTTTTGCATCATTAGGACACTCAGTTTCCGCTAAGAAAGATCTTAAATATTAAGTAAATTAGGATAAATTTTAAGTTTTTTTTGTCGTTCCATTCTTCAATTTCTATTATACTTAATCGTTGCTATTTTCTGCCTGATGATTTTTGGACTATATTGAGAAAGATTATTTTTTGCTCGTAGAATAATTTATAGCTATCTCTGTATTTTAATTGTTATAATTTTAAATAATCTTTTCCAGGTCAGATAATTCAGTAAATAAATAACTCTTTACATATAAGAGGTGCGGGCTACTCAGCTATACCTTTTAATAGGCTAATATAATTTATATTTTAATATAAAATATCTTATTAATAAATCTTTAGTTACCTAACTTTATTAGGTAAAGCTGACTAATTTTATTTTTTCTAGTAAAGGTTACATATCATTTAACTTCATTCGAATGAAAGAATAGATTCTGATCGATAATCTGTTTAAGAAAATAGCTAGAACACTTTGTATTAAACTCTTCAAGGATCTCATTGCTCTTTAAGAGAGACTAAAACTATCTTTTTACTAAAAGGAAAGGATAGGTTTAGTATCTATATTCTAAGATAAAATCTTATCAGAGTGTATATTCTTTTATCTAATGCAATCATTCTATAGATATTAATTCTAGATTTAGCTTAGTAAAGCTTATTTTTTATTTTAATGGATTCTTTCTAACACTAATTCTAGTATCCAACTGACTAATGAAGCTGAGTATTGGTAAAGTGTAGCCTGTCACTATACGGAATCCGTTTATATGAATAAATGTGAAAATTCTTTTATCAAAACGGTGAACCTTAGTTTTTCCTGATTTTTTCTGAGCCGTCTCATCTCAGCATCTTCTTATACACCTTTGGTAAGGTGTGCCTTATTTACGTTTTAAGAAAAAGCTATATAATACAACATCTTAAAATATCTAATGAAATATAGATAATATAGTACCAAAGGTATTTATACCTATGCTATGGGCTAGTTCATCTTTTTAGCGAAGTGTATTTTCAGTAATGTCTACACTATGGCTTCAGAGTAACGCCGTTACTTCTTTGCGTGGTGTGGATATCTTTTAGATCAGGAATACAATAGGATTTATCAGGTTATAACTGTAACATAACGGCAGGATAACAGGGGCTCGATAGAATTTCTTCGACCGCTCTTTTTTTTGAAGAAGAAATCACTATGCAGCATATTTAATATCCAGATTATTACTAATAAGGAAGGCATGAATATGCGAATGTTAATTGAATTGTTAACTATAACTGTATAAGGAAGATAAGATACCAATTTTAATATTCTGTTGCATGCCAGCTGCAACATAGCGTTGAATGATAGCGCGGAAAAATACATTGAGTAGCTGGTTAATTATTGTGAAAAGTACAAAGAAGATGGGGAGATAGTGAAAGTAATATGTTAATAGTGATAATTGGGTAAAATATAAATCTGTTATGCTCTAATCATTAATCGATACCTTTAAAGTCATATGAACTATCAGCTTTGATTTTATAGATTTGCCAGAAAACGACAGTGGAAACATTAAAGAGAATTAGAGCAGTAGTCGTCCGGAGATTCATGACGCAAATAATACAGGCAAACGTTCGCTCTATAAATAGATGCGTCTAAAAGTTAATATTTTCAGTATGTTTTCAAAAAATTTGTTTCAGCCGTCATTAATGATAAAAAGCAGTTTAATTGGGCGGAGGAGATATGCATGTGGTTAAATTAACTTCTTGGTTCTTTCATAAGAAAAATAGAAATCGTAATATTGTTTCAATTCGTCATCTCTATTTGGCTTAAGTTATCCTATACTCTTTCCAGGAGTAAAAGAGAGAAGAATGATTCCCAGTTCTCTATAAGTAATCAATTCATCGATAAGTATAATTTATTAATTATCTATTAATGCAGTTATATTCAGTATCATTGGTTTCATTCTTAATGGCATTATTTAAAGCTCTAGATAATTATAATTAGAAGAGGATAATACACTTTGTATGTCAAAAAAAATAAGATCAGAGTTGGCAAATTGCTGCATGTCTCTTTTGAGATGCAATAAAAATTCAGTTTGGTCTCTTCCTCATTAATTTCTAGAAGGAGATCCAGAAAGCGTTTTGGATAAAAAGCAATTCTAATATGTGACTTATGTATTAGTTTTTTGATTTTACTTAGTTTACGGTTTCTAGAAAGATTTATACTTAAGTCATCTGGATGAATTTCTAAAAATTATAATATATCGTAGAGTATAAAATAGTACTTAATTCATGAACAGCTTAGAAGCAGGATAGGTGGCTATGTTTAAAAAATCTTTTCAATAGTATTTAATTTCTCTAGTTTGCTTATAGAAGCTAGAAATCGTCTAAGGAAATTGAGTTACGCTAATTTTTAATATATAGGATTTCGAAGATGGTAGTGTAATATACTGCTAATTGATTTTATAGATGATTTCAGCAACAGAGAGATGATATAGATGAAAATTTACTTTACAGATATCCATAAAACCAGATATTTACCTGTGTTTGCTTTTATAAACTCATCTGTAATGGCGTCCTTAGGGGTAACTGATAGCAGCGCTGTTGAGATTGAGCTAGAAAGGATCCTGTAATGACATTTTGAACACTGACTTGTCGATGCGATTTTACCCCTATTGATTGTAACAGTAATTTACCACAACGAACCATCTAGACTGGTATTTAGGATCTTTAGATTAAAGTGTTTAAGGTTAATAGATTTTAGTGGCAATAAAATATGCTTTAATAGCTTGTTTTATCACCTTATCTGAAGCGCACAGATAAGTGGCGAAAAGAGCTATTTTCTATGCCTGTATAGATTCATGAGTAATTTCATAAAGCCCTATATGCCGCCTCTCGGTGAAAATATATGGTTTTCTACTGGAAAACATTAGAAGAAGTAAAAGACTTATACCTTGAATGGTATAAGTAATAATATCTACGTAATTTAAGTGATATACCTGCATTTATTTCTTAGCTGATAGTCATTATTACCGTTTTGTCAGACAAAACGGATCGCCTTACCTGCGGCTCATTATCGGCAGCATTTGGACATGGACGTAAGGAAACAGTTATGTGCTAAAAGATGTTTATCGAGAGTTAGAAGTGTACTTGTGGGTTAAATACTTCTTAATGACCTACTAAAGAATGGATTAAATATATCCTCCTATGCTTGCTACGAGAGGTAGTGCTCTTTAATTTTTGAAATGAATATAAAGATATTTCTGGATGCGCAGAAATAATGTTGTTGAATAGATAAAGTAGTTAATATGCTGCCTTTATTCCACAAAGACATTCAACACCGAAAGTTAAAGTTGAGCTGAGGGAAGTCTGGCTATCAGAGAATCGTAATTCCGTCAACAAAGCTCCTTTGATGCTTTGTTGACAAGGTTATTAGCAAAGTCTTCCTGGTAGCTATGAAGAAACTAGAGAAGATCAAGAGGATCTGCTGGCATTTCATGCCTTCCAGTCAATGTACTGATGTCAATAAGAATGACGAATTTAATTGAATTGGTTTTTCGTGACAGCGAGTCTATGAAGACGACCCGTTAAGCACTATAGTTCAAGAAAACAACCCTTTTAATACTATTTAAGCTATTCCTATCTGTTTAAAAATGAGATCTCCTAATAAGAGTTGACCTGCTTTATGACCATGTTGGTAAAGAACGTCAAATTTAATGATGAAAGAACAGATTAACGAAGTATCAGAGCAGAGGTAGCCTAAATTGCTCATACAACAGATTTACTAATAACTCGTTATCTGTCCTGGAGAAGATTATTTAAAATCACAAGAATTGAAACACATGATGTGGCTACAATAATTTACTCTGCAAGGAAACAACTTTTCCAGTATAGCCTATTGTTAATAATAGGCACATAGTCAGTGTGTGATGTGACGTATAGAGAAATTTTATCTTTAAAATTTAACGCTATTTAGCGCGATAACGTAATTTAATTGCTTCTGCAACCATTTTTTCTAATTTTTCCTGATCAATAGCAAATTTACGAATGCCATCACTCAGTTTATCCGTTGCCATGGCATTAGCATTATGTTGCCAATAGAATTCTGCTTCTGTGATCGGTTTAGGCGCTGACTGAATTTGACCATTAAATATCAATTTTCGTACCACTTCACCATGTGACTCAGAAAGTTCTTTAAGTAATGCTGGAGAAATAGTTAACCGATCACAGCCTGCCAATTGCAAAACTTCACTTCTATTGCGGAAACTTGCTCCCATTACCACCGTTTTATAGCCATGTTGTTTATAATAATTATAAATTTGTGTAACAGAAATAACGCCAGGATCTTCTTGTGGCGCATATTCTTTTATATTAGTATTCTTTTTATACCAATCAAGAATACGACCAACAAAAGGTGAAATCAGATAAACACCAGCTTCAGCACAAGCTCGCGCTTGTGCAAAAGAGAATAATAGAGTTAGATTGCAGTTAATACCCTCTTTTTCCAACTGTTCTGCTGCGCGTATCCCTTGCCAAATTGAAGCTAACTTGATCAAAATACGCTCATTTTTAATGCCTGCACGATTATAAAGTTCAATAATACGGTGCGCTTTTTTAATACAGGATTCGGTATCATAGGAAAGACGCGCATCAACTTCTGTTGAAATTCTTCCGGGAATTAATTGTAAGATTGCTAATCCAATGTTAACAGCTAATTTATCACACGCATCAATGATTTGTTGTTTATGCGATTGGCTTTGTTTCTGTGCCCAGGTGATTGCTTCATCAATAAGTGGCTGATATTCTGGTATCTGAGCCATATTAAGGATCAAGGAGGGATTAGTTGTTACATCTTCAGGTTTATAAAGCTTTATTATGCTAATGTCACCCGTATCTGCTACAACCGTTGTTATTTTACGCAAAGCGGTTAATTCATCAATCATTTTTAATCCTGTCGTTATTTAGATAAGTTTAAGGCTTAAGATTCTCTCTTATTAGAATAAGAGCATACATTGATATTACAATAAATAAATTCACTAACTATTGCTATTGAAATAGATTTTGTCCACTTATTTTACACCATACTATCATTAGAGCAGCAATAATTAACGTTAAATGATATAAATAACCCAATGATAGCCATTTACTGTTTTGATTAAAATTGTTTATTTTAAAATTTTATAGGTATTAATTATCTTTATTACAAGTTTACCAGCCAAAATAGTTGATATGAGAATTTGTTTGTTAGTATAGAATATAGTTAACTAAACCCTGTTATACAAGTAGAATAATTGATTGAGATCTGCTGTAAATATATAGTCAGAAATTAACAGTTTAATGCAATATTACTGGAAAATTAGTTTGTTTAAATGTAGCGCGTTTTGAACAGTGGGATATTATCTACTCTAGAAATGCCTGACTTGAAATATTGACTTTTAAAGGTTATCATGTCCGGGTGGCACTGCTCTGCAGGAAGAAAATTTTACGTCAAAAGATTTCATCATTCTCTAAAAATATCTTCGTATTTTATCAGACCTAATATGTCGTATTACATCCACTTAATCTGATGCAGTCTTACTGATTAAGACTGGGAACTAAATTCATAAATAAATAAGGAAAAGATGTTTATGTTTTTTTGGGATTTTTTACTAAAAATCTTAATTAAGGTCCTCAAACAGTTAGAGTAATAATATTATGATTAACTTAAAGTTAATGAATAGTTTAATGCTGTTAATTGCAAAAACTGAATGTTAATTTTATTAAAACCTATTTCTAGATAAAAATAAAAAAATATAAAATTATTAGTTTTTATGCGAAAAAAATTGCGAATTAATAGTCGTGCTTTATCAATTTTTGATTAATTAAAATTATTGAATAATTAATTAAATTTAACTTAGCTGTTTCTGAATTTAATTACGCTGCTTCCAAAGATAATCAGTTAGTCTTTAAACAATAATAACTTGGTTAACTGTTTAGTGCAGAATCATTATATAAATTCTCATCGTCTTAGCTCTTATTCATGGCAATATAACTACTGAGAGAAATAGTTGGTGGAAAAATATCATGATGATTAGGTTCTATCGCCATGAAGTTCTTCAACACCTAAAATAAGATCTGCTATTCAGGCTAGTAAAGTTGTTACATTTACTTTAGCTAAGCGTTATGGCATCTCTAAACTTACTGTTGCTGAATGACAAAAACCAGATAACGTTGATGAGATTACAGCTATATTCCTATCGTTTTATCATGACGTTATCGACCGCTCAAAAATCTGTAGCCATTCCTTATGAAAAATGTTTTATTCCTCTCACCAATTTTCTGGCAAGTCTATACACGAATTTCTGAACTTCGTAGTATCTCGATCTGCTCTGGATCAATGGGTTACATAGGCATAAAGGAGAATTTGCGTAAAATGAAGAAGCGGAAAGCAAATGAAAGCAAAGGATAAAGCATAAAGCATTAAAACTATTATCCTAATTATCTGCACATAATCTGGAATATATTCTGTATTATGTAAATACCAAACGAAACTTGACGACTTTATTTTTTATAAGTTATAGAGTGCGTTACTCCATGTATTTTATCTATTCTTACAAGGATAAGACTGTGTCCAATACTTGATGCTTTTTACGTGATCTTAACCAAGCATGTCCATGGCTATTCATCTGGTACTTACAGATCGTTTTGTCTATGAAAACGTTCAGTTACCAGAAAATATGAATTTACCTGTTTGTTGTGCAGAACTTGATATAGAACACCGATTTATAACACCGATGTATCCTGAAATAAATGGCATGATCGAATGATTTAATGGACGCATAAAAGTTAGACTGCAAAGCCATTATTCCAATTCTGCTGAAAATTTTTAGATCACCTTGCATCAATATATTTATCTGTAGAATCAAGAATTACCCAATCAGTATTGGGTAGTAATACTCCATTGCAGTCTATTAAAGATTAGTTCAAAGTAAAATTTCAATTATTCAAAAAAAACCATACTATCTTTCGGAATTTAACAGTTAGCTTATAGTAAAGGAACTCTTTTGGCATGAAACTTATGTATGATAATCATAGCTTACAGCAACGAATTCCGAAGCATGTTGCTATTATTATGGATGGTAATGGACGATGGGCGAAACAGCATGGAAAGTTAAGAATTAATGGGCATCGAGCAGGAACAGAAGCGGTGCAAAAGGTGATTAAATTTGCTGTTAGAAATGAAATTCAATCTTTAACACTCTATGCATTTAGTAGTGAAAATTGGAGTCGACCAGAAAGTGAAGTTACTGCTTTGATGGAACTTTTTACTTGGTTTCTAGATGATGAAGTTAAAAACTTAAATATTCATAATATTAAATTAACGATTATTGGCGATATAAGTCGATTTAAATCTAGATTACAAAATCGTATTAAACACGCGGTTGACTTAACTGCAAATAATACCGGATTGCAACTCAATATTGCTGCTAATTATGGCGGTCGTTGGGATATTACCAATGCAATGGAACTTATTGCTAAAAAAATTAAGGCGGGTTCATTATTACCAGAAAATATTAACGAAGATACGGTAAATAAATTTATTAGTCTATATGATCAACCAACTGTTGATTTAGTTATTAGAACTGGTAGAGAATATCGTATTAGTAATTTTCTTTTATGGCAGATCGCTTATGCTGAATTTTATTTTACCGATGTGCTCTGGCCGGATTTTGATGAGGAAACTTTCAAAAGTGCAATTGTGGCTTTTAATCAACGTAAACGACGTTTTGGTAATACTTGTCCTGATGATATCAATGAAAAATAGGAGGGGGCGCTTTTGCTAAATTTAAATGCTCGTATCATTACAGCTATCATACTTATTCCATTAGTTATCGCTGCACTTTTTTTCTTACCTCTTAACTTATTTGGTTATGTTATCATTATTATTTGTTCATTAGCTGCATGGGAATGGAGCAAATTTATTGGTTGGATAGTACAGATTAAACGAATTATATATGCTGTTTTATTTGGTATTTGTTTATTAGGATTACAATTGTCATTTCAGGATCTTAGTCAATTAAGAGCAGAGCCTTTGATTATTTATATTTTATCAGCTGGATTAGTTTGGTGGTTAGTTGCAGTAATATTGGTTGTTACTTTTCCTGCTTCTGCTCGATTCTGGTCTCAGTCAGTAATATTAAAAATTTTGTTTGGTATTTTAACTATTTTACCTTTTTACTGTGGCATCTTGGTATTAAAAAGTATTGATTATTATGTTGACGATTTTATCGGTGCTTGGTGGGTGCTTTATGTGATGCTATTAGTTTGGAGTGTAGATAGTGGCGCTTATTTTTTTGGTCATTTATTTGGTAAACACAAACTGGCATCAAAGGTTTCTCCTAGTAAAACTCTGGAGGGTATGTTAGGTGGTATAATGACAGCAGGTATTATAGCCTGGCTATTTATTTTATTTATTCCTGTCTTATTAATTTCCAAGAATTTATTATTTTCTTCTATTATTGTTGTGATTATTTCTATTTTTGGCGATTTAACGGAAAGTATGTTTAAACGTCAAGCTGGCATCAAAAATAGTAGTCATTTAATTCCAGGACATGGTGGAGTATTAGATAGAATCGATAGCTTGACATCGGCTATACCTGTTTTTGCAGGATTGACATGGTCATTTTTTTAGTTTTTAATATAAATTATGGAATTTTTTTGGAGTTTAATTACATTTATTATTGCATTAGGTGTGCTAATTATTGCGCATGAATTTGGCCATTTTTGGGTAGCTAGGCGATGTGGTATTTATGTTGAGCGTTTCTCTATTGGTTTTGGAAAAACTTTATGGAGTAAAGTTGATCGATATGGTACAGAATTTGTTATTGCTCTGATCCCTTTTGGGGGTTATATTAAAATGTTAGATGAGCAAATTGCTCCTGTATCAGCAGAGCGTCGCCATCTTGCTTTTAATAATAAAACAGTAGGTCAGTGTGCTTCAGTAGTTATTGCAGGACCAATAGCTAATTTTTTGTTGGCAATATTTATGTATTGGTTAGTTTTCATTATTGGTATACCTTCCGTGCGTCCAGTTATTGAAGGTATTCAGTCAAACTCGATTGCTGAACAAGCAAATATTTTACCAGGTATGGAACTAAAATCAATAGATGGTATCGAAACTACTGACTGGAACGCAGTTCGTTTTGCTTTAATTAGTAAAATTGGTGATAAAGAATTAAACTTGAAAGTTTTACCTAGTGATAATTCAATACCGATAAAAAAACTAATTAATTTAAAGGAATGGAATTTTGATCCAGAGACTCAAGATCCGGTTTTATCTTTGGGAATAATGCCAGTTAGTGCCAGGCAAGATCCTGTTGTGTGTAATATTCAACCTGGTTCAGCGGCGTCATTATCAGGTTTAGAAATAGGAGATAGAATTGTAAAAGTAGGTAAGCAGATGATAGATCTTTGGCATCCATTCACCTATCTTGTTCAAGAAAATCCTAATGCTCCATTGTTATTGACGATTGAAAGACAAGCTAAACAGCAGCAATTAACGTTAACACCGGAAGTAAAAACGATAGTTAAAGGCCGGCAAATTGGATTTGCTGGGCTTGAATTATCAGTAATACCACTTGCAGATGAGTATAAAATTACTCATAAATATGGTCCATTTTATGCCTTGTACCAGGCAACGGATAAAACTTGGGAGTTGATGAAATTAACAGTTAGCATGATAGGTAAACTTGTTACTGGTGATATTAAACTTACTAATCTTAGTGGACCTATTTCTATTGCAAAAGGGGCCAGTATTTCCGCTGAGTCTGGGTTAGTATATTATCTGATGTTTATTGCATTAATTAGTATCAATTTAGGGGTCATTAATCTGTTTCCTTTACCTGTATTAGATGGTGGGCACTTACTTTTCTTGTTAATTAAAAAAATTAAAGGAGAGGCGGTATCTAAGCGTGTACAAGACTTCAGCTATCGTATTAGTGCTATTGCATTGATATTATTAATGGGGCTTGCACTTTTCAATGATTTCTCTCGTCTTTAAGAGAGATTAGTTAGGAACACTCATAAATAACAATGGCGATAAAAAAGTTGCTCATAGCAACACTGCTATTTAGCAGTGCCCCTGCATATGGTTCAGACGGGTTTGTAGTACAAGGTATTCATTTTGAAGGTCTTCAACGCGTCTCCGTTGGTACAGCACTATTGAATATGCCTGTTCGAGTAGGAGATATGATTAATAATGATTATATAAGTCGTACTATTCAAGCGCTGTTTTCAACAGGTAATTTCGAAGATATTCGAGTTTTGCGTGATGGAGATGTGCTGATAGTTCAAGTAAAAGAACGACCAATTATTGTAAGGATTACATCCTTTGCTAATAAATTGCTTAAAGACGATTTATTAAATCAAATTCTTGAATCTTCTAATATTCGAGTTGGTGAAGCTCTAAATCGCACAAAACTGGCGAATATCGAAAAGGATCTTAAAGATTTTTATTACAGTGTTGGTAAATATAATGCGGTAATTAAAGCGGTAGTTACACCGCTACCGCGTAATCGTGTTGACTTAAAATTAATCTTTTCTGAAGGAGTTTCAGCTAAGATCCAACAGATTAATATCGTTGGTAATAAAGCATTTATGACAGGTGAGTTGATAAATCGTTTTCAATTACGTGATGATATTCCTTGGTGGAATTTTATTACTGATCAAAAATATAAAAAGCAAAAACTGGCTGACGATTTAGAAACATTGCGCAGTTTTTATCTAGAGCGAGGTTATGCCAAATTTAATATCGATTCAACTAATATCAGTCTGACACCTGATAAGAAAGATATTTATATTACTATCAATATAACAGAGGGTGACAGATACAATATATCGGATGTTGAATTAAATGGTGAAACCGCTGGTCATTATGATGAAATCAATCAATTGATTACCATCAAACCTTCTTCGCTTTATAATAGTATTGAAGTTACGAAGATGGAGAATAAAATTAAGGATTTTCTTGGTCGTTATGGTTATGCCTATCCTCGTGTTATTACCAAATCTGAAATTAATGATCAAGATAAAACAGTTAAACTATATGTGAATGTTGATGTGGGAAATCGTTTTTATGTCCGACAAATTCGTTTTGTTGGCAATCATGTTAGTAAAGATTCTGTTTTACGTCGTGAGATGCGCCAAATGGAAGGCGCTTGGTTAGAGAATGATTTGGTTAATCTTGGTAAAGAACGATTAAATCGGACTGGTTTTTTTGAAACCGTCGATATCGAAACTCAACGTGTACTTGCTATACCTGATCAAGTTAATCTTATATATAAAGTTAAAGAACGTAATACCGGTTCTATGAACTTTGGCATTGGTTTCGGTACTGAAAGTGGCATCAGTTTCAAAGTTAGTGTTCAACAAAAAAATTGGCTTGGTACTGGTAATGCAGTTGGTATTAGTGCGAGTAAGAATGATTATTCAACTTATGCGGAATTATCATTAATAGATCCTTACTTTACCATTAATGGTATTAGCTTAGGCGGACGATTATTCTATAATGATTTTAGTGCTAAGGATGCCGATCTTTCACGCTATAACAATAAAACTTATGGTGTTCATAGTACTTTGAGTTTTCCTTTTAATGAAAATAATGTATTTCGAATTGGAGCAGGTTTTGTTCATAACTCTTTATCTGACATGAAAGCTCAAGTTGGAATGTGGCGTTATTTACAAAGTATGGGCGAAAATCCTAATTTTAATGATAAAGCATATTATATCGCTAATGATTTTACCCTTAATTTAGGCTGGATTTATAATAATCTAGATCGTGATTTCTTCCCGACTACGGGAAATAAAACTTCATTAAATAGTAAAATTACTATTCCAGGTTCCAATAACCAATACTATAAGATTCAGTTTAATGCATCACAATATTATCCCATTGATAAAGATAAAAAATGGGTATTATTAGGCCGTGCACAGTTAGGATATGGTAATGGTTTTAGTAGTAAAGAATTACCATTTTATGAAAACTTTTATGCTGGTGGTGCTGCTGGTACTGTACGTGGTTTCCGTTCTAATAATATCGGTCCTAAAGCAATTTATCTTAAAGAAAAAAAAAGTATAGTAAGTCCAAAATCAGGTAGTCCATCAACGGATGCTGTTGGCGGAAATGCAATAGCAACAGCATCATTAGAGTTAATTACGCCAACTCCGTTTATTGATGAAAAGTATGCTAATTCAATTAGAACTTCTTTCTTTATTGATGCGGGTACTGTATGGGATTCGAATTGGAGTAACACTCTCGCAAACTGGAGAGAGGGAATGCCTGACTATGGTAAGGCATCCAATATTCGAATTTCGATAGGGATTGCATTACAATGGATCTCACCGCTTGGCCCATTGGTCTTCTCTTATGCAAAACCAATAAGAGATTATGAAGGTGATAAGTCTGAAGAATTTCAGTTTAATATTGGTAGAACGTGGTAAAACGTCAATTTAATTTATTGATTCGATTGTGATCAGATCAAGAGATAAGGGGTGTTTAGTGTGAAAAAATTGTTGTGTGCAGTCGGTTTATGTTTGATTTTATCTGTATCTACCAATGCAGATGCAGAAAAGGTTGCCGTTATTAATGTCGGGGAACTTTTTCAGAACATAGCAATCAGTAAAGCGGTATCTAAGCAACTTGAAAAAGAGTTTCAAGGACGCGATGATAAGTTACAGAATATGGAAAAAGATTTACAGGCTCAAGCGGAAAAATTACAAAAAAATGCCGCTAATCCTAATGAGAAAGATTTGCAAGCGTTTGAAGCTAAGCGGACAGATTTTCTTAAAAAAGCACAGCAATTTGAACAAGATAACCAACGTCGTCAACAAGAAGAGCGCAATAAAATATTGCAAACGATAAAGATAGCAACAAAAGCAGTTGCAGAAAAGGAGCGTTACGACCTGGTTGTTGACGTAAATGCGATTCTTTATCCAGAAAACGGTTCTAACCTAAAAAATATTACTGATCTGGTTAATAAAAAGGTTAAATAATAGATGGCTTCTATTCGATTAGCTGATTTAGCCAAAAAATTAGATGCGCAGCTACATGGTGATGGTGATATCATCATCACTAGTATTGGATCTATGCAATTAGCTAAGGAAGGGCAAATTACTTTTTTATCATCGGATAACCGTTCTTATCTGACGCAATTAGCAGAATGTAAGGCTGCTGCAGTTGTATTAAAGCAGAAAAATCTGCCAGATAGTAAAATAGCAGCTTTAGTGGTTAAAGATCCTTATTTAGCTTATGCTCAATTAGCTCAAATTTTGGATACAACGCCTAAACCTGCACAAAATATCCATCCTTCTGCGGTTATTGCGGAAGATGTTCAGCTTGGTGAAAATGTTGCCATTGGCGTTAATGCTGTTATCGAGTCAGGTGTAATATTAGGTAATCAAGTTATTATCGGTGCAGGTTGTTTTATTGGTAAAAAAGTCAAAATTGGCCAGTCTACATGTTTATGGGCAAATGTTTCTATCTATCATAACGTTGAGATAGGTAAACAGTGTTTGATCCAATCAGGATCAGTTATTGGTTCAGATGGTTTTGGCTATGCAAATGAAAAGGGGCAATGGATAAAAATACCTCAATTAGGTTCAGTTATTATTGGTAATAATGTTGAAATTGGTGCTTGTACCACTATTGATCGGGGTGCATTAGATAATACAATTATTGGTGATGGGGTCATTATTGATAACCAATGTCAAATTGCTCATAATGTGATCATCGGTGATCACACAGCTATTGCTGGTGGGGTTATTATGGCCGGTAGTCTAAAAATAGGCCAATATTGTATGATTGGTGGTGCTAGCGTTATTAATGGACATATGGAAATTTGTGATAAAGTTACAATAACTGGAATGGGAATGGTAATGCGTCCAATTAGTGAGCCAGGAATATACTCTTCTGGCATTCCATTACAACCAAATAAGGTTTGGAGAAAAACAGCCGCTTTAGTTTTGAATATTAATGAAATAACTAAGCGCATGAAGATACTAGAACGTAAGATATTTAGTAAAGATAACTAAATATACCGTGTGTAAATTTATTAATTGCGGCCTGCAGAATACCTTATTTAGGGTTAAAGCAGGCCGTGTTATTCATATTTAATTTTTTTAAATTTAAATAAGAAGAGTCTTTTCTATGAGTGATAAACATACTCTGGATATAGAAGAAATTTTAGGGTTATTACCTCATCGCTATCCTTTTTTATTAGTTGATCGTGTATTGGATTTTGAAGAAGGTAAATTTTTACGTGCAGTAAAAAATGTCTCTTTTAATGAACCTTTTTTTCAAGGTCATTTTCCGGATAAACCAATATTTCCTGGAGTATTAATTCTTGAAGCTATGGCTCAAGCGGCTGGTATTTTAGCCTTTAAGAGTATTGGAAAATTAGAGTCTGGTGAACTGTATTACTTTGCTGGTATTAACGAAGCAAGATTTAAACATCCAGTTCAACCTGGCGATCAGATGATTTTTGATATAATGTTTGTTAAAACTAAACGTGGTTTGACGCTTTTTAAAAGTATTGCAAAAGTGGATGAAAAAGTTGTTTGTGAAGCGACAATGATGTGTGCTCGTAGCCAAGAAGTATAAAATGAGGGATGATATGATTAATAAAACAGCGATTATTCATCCCTCTTCTATTATTGAAGAGGGTGCGATTATCGGTGTAAATGTCCATATAGGCCCGTTTTGTTATATTGGTTCTCAGGTTAACATTGGTGAAAATACAACACTTAAATCGCATGTAGTTGTCAATGGTAATACTAAAATTGGTTGTAATAACCAAATATTTCAGTTTGTTAGTATAGGTGAAATTAATCAAGATCTAAAATACCAAGGAGAGCTAACTCGAGTTGAGATTGGTGATTGTAATCGAATTAGGGAGAGTTGTACTATTCACCGTGGTACACTACAAGGCGAAGGTTTAACGAAAATAGGTAATGATAATCTATTGATGGTAAATACCCATATCGCTCATGATTGTTTTTTAGGTAATTATTGTATTATTGCTAATAATGGTACCCTTGGAGGACATGTTAAACTGGATGATTATGCCATTATTGGTGGCATGAGTGCAGTACATCAATTTTGTCAAATTGGTGCTCATGTTATGGTTGGTGGCTGTTCCGGTGTTGCTCAAGATGTTCCGCCTTATGTCATTGCTCAAGGTAATCATGCAACTCCTTATGGAGTAAATATTAAAGGTTTAAAACGTCGTGGCTTTGATAAAGAATCACTACATGCAATTAGAAATGCGTATAAGATCCTTTATCGTTGTGGGAAAACGCTAGACGAGGCTAGACAAGAATTGATTGCACTAGGTAAAAATAATCAACAGATAAAAATACTAAGTAATTTTTTAGAGAATTCGGTGCAATCTAATCGTGGGATTATTCGTTAACTTTTTAGTTCAGGAACATTATATAGACCATAGTTGCACAACCCTATTTACTGCTAAGATAGGTACTGATGGATATAGTTAATTCAGATATTATGATCATGAGGATCTATTACCAGGTAACTACAACACCTAAAATCAGTGCTACTCTTAAGGACATAAGAGTAGACTACGTTTAATTTTGTTAAGCATTATAAAAAATCTGAACTTCTTTTTCCTAAAGAAGAAGAAAGATCATATTGATAATCACAGCTACATTCCTAATTGTTTACTGATGATGTTCCCCCCGCTCAGAAATCTATAGTCTTTTTCTATAAAAATCATTTTTTCTACGATCTGCTAGAGGCAGTCCGTACACTAATTTTGAATTCCGTTCTATCTCTATCTGATCTGAATTGCTATTTATATAGGAGAATAAGGTCTGGATTTGCATGAAATGAAGTAATTAAAGCACCGAAAAGCCAAAGTATAAAGTATTTAAAAGTTATGAGCCTGTTTTGGTTATCTGTACCTAGATTTAAAATATCTTTCACAAATGCAAAATGAAAATTCATGATATTATCTATTAGGAGATAATGATCGCACCCATCAATTAGTTTTTTATATATCTTTATAGAGGAGGGGTAAAGACAAGATAGCGAATAAATGCTCAACATTTCTTATGTGATCTTAACTGGCATGTCTCATATCACTATATATCAGATACTTATAAACAGTGGAAAAGAACTTGATACCGTCTTTTTAGTTTGCAAAAATATTTAGTCACTGAAAATAGGAATTCAATTGTTTATGTGCAGAGCTTCATATAATAGAATACTAAATTCTAGTCCGTCGATATTATCTTTAAACGAATGGTATGGTAAGCAATCTAATAGATGCATAGAGAGATGAGAGATAAACTAATTACTTTAAATTCTAGTTAAAAGATTGTGATCACTCTGTATCGATATGTTTGGTTTTATAGCCATTAATTACTCTAATCAGTATTAGGTGTAAATTTCATTATAGTTTATGAAATATCAGTTTAAAGTTAAATCTGAATTATTTAAAAAACCATACTATTTTTAGGAAAACAGTAATTAATAAGTAATCTAAATAGGAGGAATCTTTGGTAAATGGTTATCAAGTTTCAATTCAACAACGACCTTTGATTATTGGTATTGTTGCTGGAGAAGCATCAGGTGATATACTTGGTGCAGGTCTTATTAGCGCGATAAAACAACGAGTTTCTAATACGTATTTTGTTGGTGTTGCAGGTCCATTAATGCAAGCAGAAGGTTGTGAGTCCTGGTATGAAATGGAAGAATTTTCTGTGATGGGGATTGTTGAAGTTTTAGGGCGACTAAGACGTTTATTACAAATTCGGGCTGACTTAATTAGATGTTTTATTAAATTGCAGCCTGATGTGTTTGTTGGGATAGATTCACCTGACTTTAATATTACCCTTGAGAGAAAATTAAAACAAATAGGTATCAAAACCATTCATTACGTTAGTCCTTCTGTTTGGGCATGGAGGCAGGATCGTGTTTTTAAAATAAGAGAGGCGACCAACTTGGTACTTGCTTTGTTACCATTTGAAAAAAAGTTTTATGACCGCTACAACATTCCTTGTCGTTTTATAGGTCATGCTATGGCTGATAGTGTGCCACTGCAACCTGATAAGCAGACTATTAGAATAAAATTAAATATAATTCATGATGTTAAGTGTTTAACAATCTTGCCTGGTAGTCGTCGTTTTGAAGTTGAAATGCTGAGTCCTATCTTTTTACGCGCTGCACAAATTTTGATAAAAGACTTCCCTAATTTGCAAATTTTAGTTCCTGTTATTAATCGAGAACGTCGGAAGCAATTTGAAGCAATTTATCGAGAGATTTCGCCAAGCTTATCACTAAAAATTTTAGATGGCCAAGCACAGACAGCTATGATTGCAGCTGATGTAACTTTATTAGCTTCAGGGACGGCTTCATTAGAATGTATGCTAGCAAAGTGCCCGATGGTAGTTGGATATCGAATGAAACCACTAACTTATTGGTTAGCTAAACGACTGGTTAAAATTCCTTTTATTTCATTGCCAAATTTATTGGCTGGCAAAGAGTTGGTTAAAGAATTTATTCAGGATGATTGTCAACCTGAACTATTAGCTAATTCACTTAAGTCTCTACTAATAGATAAAAAAAAAGTTAAAAAGCTAAAACAAATCTTTTTACAACTACATGAAAATATTCTTTGTGAGGCTAATCAGAAAGCGGCAGAAGCCGTCTTAGAGTTAAGTAAAAAATAAATTATTTTATTTATTTTAAAATAAAAATTTTTGCCAGTATTTATGAGGTTTGGTCTAAGACTTTTTGTCGAATCAGTGGTAACAGTCGCTGTGATTTTAGATCTAAACAGTCAATAATAAGATTAGCTAATTCTAAAAAATAATCGAAAAACGGCGTAATACACTTTATATTGAGATTTAAGATAAAGCTTTATCTTAAAGTATAGGGAGTGTGTAGAGCTTATAAGAGATAGGTAAAATTAATATATTACAGGCCACTTCTTTATCCATGTATAAAGAAGTGGCAGAATCTTACTACTATCCTTGATTTCGTTTTGATAGATGAGAATAAGAGCCTAGATTTTCATCTACCTTTTCAAGCAACTATTAAAGGTGATAGTTTAGTGCAAGAAATTAGTGTCGTGTTACTATTAGCAAAAGTGACATGAGATAGGGAAATACGAAAGTTACATATCCTTTATCCAAAGGATTCTTTTGTTCAACATAAAGGATATCCAGCAGTATTTTATTTAGAAAAATTGAATCAATATGGTGCAACACAGTTTCATCACAAAAATTATACTTCTGTTAGTCGAATGCTGAGTTGCAAAGAGTATAACTAAGAAAATGGCTGAACCACATTTCATACACTTACGCGTACATAGTGACTATTCTATTATTGATGGATTAGCAAAAATTAACCAACTCATTAATCAGGTAGTAGAATTAGGCATGCCTGCATTGGCAATAACTGATTTTACTAATCTTTATGGTTTAATAAAATTTTATTGTGCAGCATATTCTGCTGGAATTAAACCAATTATTGGTGCAGATTTTTATCTAGAAAACCAATTACTCAGTGATGAACTTGCTCATTTAACTATCTTAGCCAGGAATAGTAAAGGTTACCATAATCTAATACTACTTATTTCTGCAGCCTATCAAAAAGGCTATGATACAATCGGACCAACGATCACGCGAGAATTATTAGTAACCTATAAAGAGGGGTTACTATTACTTTCTGGTGGCTATATGGGCGATGTTGGTAAATTTTTATTACGTGGAAATCAACAACTGGTTGAACAATGTTTAGATTTTTATCAAATCCATTTTTCAGATAACTATTATCTAGAACTTGTCAGAACTGGGCGCCCTGATGAAGAGAGTTATTTACATGCCGCTGTTCAATTAGCCGCACAAAAAGGTCTCCCGGTCGTTGCCACTAATAATGTACGCTTTATTGATAGTGATGATTTTGCTGCACATGAAATACGGGTAGCGATCCACGATGGTTTTACACTTGCTGATCAAAAAAGACCGAAAAATTATACTCCTGAGCAATATCTACGCAGTGAACAGGAAATGGTTGAATTGTTTGCCGACATTCCTGAGGCGTTGAAAAATAGTGTTGAAATTGCTAAGCGTTGTAATGTGATGATGCCTTTAGGTGAATATTTTTTGCCTAAATTTCCTACTGGTGATATGGAAACGAAAGATTTCCTTATCAAATGTGCAAAATTAGGTCTGGAAGAACGTTTGCAATTTCTTTATCTTGATAAGAAAGAAAGAGCTGAACGACGAGTAGAATATGATGAACGTTTAGATATCGAGTTGCGAGTGATTAATCAGATGGGATTTCCTGGTTATTTTCTGATTGTAATGGAGTTTATTCAATGGTCAAAAGATAACGGTATCCCTGTTGGTCCTGGACGAGGATCTGGTGCTGGTTCATTAGTCGCTTATGCACTAAAAATTACGGATTTGGATCCACTTCAATTTGATCTTATATTTGAACGCTTTCTTAATCCTGATCGTATTTCCATGCCTGATTTTGATGTTGATTTTTGTATGGAAAGACGCGATCAGGTCATTGAACATGTTATACAAATGTATACTCGTGAATCTGTTTCACAAATTATTACTTTTGGTACCATGGCTGCAAAAGCTGTTATTCGAGATGTTGGTCGGGTACTAAGTCATCCGTATAGATTTGTTGATCGGATCGCGAAATTAATTCCGCCGGATCCTGGTATGACCCTTAAAAAGGCATTCGTAGCAGAGGCAGAATTGCAAGAAATGTATTATGCTGATGAAGAAGTTAAGGCATTAATAGATATGGCACGAAAACTTGAAGGTGTAATACGTAATGTAGGTAAACATGCTGGTGGAGTAGTAATAGCGCCAACTAAAATAACGGATTTTTCACCTCTTTATTGTGATCCTGAAGGGAAAAATCCGCTTACCCAATTTGATAAAAATGATATTGAATACGTTGGTTTGGTAAAATTTGATTTTCTTGGTCTTAAGACTTTAACAATCATTAGTTGGACGTTAAATATGATTAATCAACGTCTTGCAAAACAAAATTTAGCGCCCATTGATATCATCACAATCCCTCTTGATGATCAAGAATGTTTTGAACTATTGCAACGGGCTGAAACGACAGCGGTATTCCAACTAGAATCTCGGGGTATGAAGGACTTGATTAAGCGATTACGCCCTGATTGCTTTGAAGATATAATCGCTTTAGTTGCACTTTTTCGTCCAGGCCCATTACAGTCAGGGATGGTAGATAATTTCATTGATCGTAAGCATGGACACGAAGCTATCTCTTACCCTGATGTTGAATGGCAACATGACTTATTGCAACCGGTTTTAGAGCCTACCTACGGTATAATTCTTTATCAAGAACAAGTTATGCAAATTGCTCAGGTGCTTGCTGGTTATACGCTAGGGGAAGCAGATATGCTCCGTCGGGCGATGTGTAAGAAAAATCCTGAAGAAATGGCAAAACAACGCTCCGCTTTTGAAGCGGGAGCAGTTAAAAATGGTATTGATTGTGAATTAGGGATAAGAATCTTTAACCTAATGGAAAAATTTGCTGGTTACGGATTTAATAAATCACATTCTGCGGCTTATGCATTAGTTTCTTACCAGACTCTTTGGTTAAAAACACACTACCCAGCTGAATTTATGGCAGCAGTTATGACAGCGGATATGGATAATACTGAGAAAGTAGTTAGTTTAGTTGATGAATGTTGGTGTATAGGGTTAAAAGTATTACCGCCGGATATTAATAGTGGGTTATATCATTTTCATGTTAACGCTAGCGGTGAAATTGTTTATGGCATTGGCGCAATTAAAGGTGTTGGTGAAGGTGCAATAAAAACTATTATTGAATCGCGTCAAAAAGGAGGTTCTTTTAAAGAAATTTTTGATCTTTGTGCACGAATTGATACTAAAAAGCTTAATCGTAGAGTGATGAAAAAATTAATTATGTCAGGTGCTTTTGATCATTTAGGTCCGCATCGTGCTGCGTTAATATCTTCATTAGAAGATGCCTTAAAATCAGCAAGTCAACATGCTAAATCAGAAGCTATTGGACAAACTGATATGTTTGGGGTATTAACTGAAACACCTGATCAGGTTGAACAATCTTATGATAGTGTAGCTAAATGGCCTGAACATCTTATATTAGAAGGTGAACGCGAGACATTAGGTCTCTATTTAACTGGACATCCTATTACTGCTTATTTGCCTGAAATTGAATATTATAGCAGTGGATTGAGATTAAAAGATGTGAACTCAATATCTCGTGGAGAGATCTCAACAGTAGTTGGTTTAGCGCTGACAGCTAAAGTAGTAACCAGTAAACGTGGCAACAGAGTAGGTATATCTACTTTAGATGACCGTTCTGGACGCTTGGATATAATGTTATTTTCAGATACCTTAAAAAGGTATCAACATCTACTTGTAAAAAATAAAATATTAATTGCAACAGGTCAGATCAGTTTTAATGATTTTAATGGTAGTAATAAAATGTATGTTCATGAACTGATGGAACTTAGCGAAGCTCGTAACAAGTACGCTAGAGGTATTACTATTTCATTGATAGATAAACAAGTGGATGACCAATTATTAAATCGTCTTCGTGACATATTAGAACCTTATCGTTCAGGAACAATACCGGTTCATCTTTATTATCAAAAGAAAGGTGCTTGCGTTAAATTAAAATTAGGCATTACTTGGCGAGTTGTTCCAACTAACAATTTGCTAATTGAGCTGCGAACTCTACTAGGAAATCAGCAGATAGAATTAGAATTTGATTAAATAGGAATATTATGAATCTTAATTTTCTAGATTTTGAACAACCGATTCTAGAGTTAGAAGCAAAAATAGACTCATTAATGGCAATAAATTGTCAGGATGATGCCAAGCTAGGTATTGACCTAGATGAAGAGATTGCTAGACTTCGTGAAAAGAGTTTAGAGTTAACGCGCAAAATTTTTTCTGACTTAGGTGCTTGGCAAATAGCACAACTTGCTCGTCACCCGATGCGACCTTATACTCTGGATTATACTCAACGTATATTGACGCATTTCCAGGAACTAGCAGGTGATCGTGCTTATGCTGATGATAAAGCTATTGTTGGTGGATTGGCTCGATTAGATGGACGTCCAGTAATGGTTATTGGTCATCAAAAGGGTCGTGAAATAAAAGAAAAAATTTGGCGAAATTTTGGTATGCCAGCACCTGAAGGATATCGTAAGGCTTTACGATTAATGGAAATAGCTGAACGTTTTAAGTTACCGATTATTACTTTTATCGATACACCAGGAGGATATCCTGGTGTTGGGGCGGAGGAACGTGGTCAGTCTGAAGCGATTGCTCGTAATTTACGTGAAATGTCTCGGCTTTTTGTTCCTATTATCTGTACAGTAATAGGTGAGGGTGGGTCTGGTGGTGCTTTAGCACTTGGCGTTGGTGATAAAGTTAATATGCTACAGTACAGTACTTATTCTGTTATTTCACCCGAGGGTTGCGCTTCTATTCTTTGGAAAAATGCAGATAAAGCACCATTAGCTGCTGAAGCGATGGGGATCACCGCTTTACGTTTAAAATCACTTAATCTGATTGATAACATTATTGAAGAACCGTTAGGTGGCGCACATCGTAATTATGAAGAAATTGCGTATAATCTTAAGCAGCGTATTTTAAATGATTTAAGTGATATCGACTTATTTAGTCCTGAAGAGTTAAGAAATCGTCGTTATCAACGCTTAATGGCGTGTGGTTATTGTTAATTTTATGCTAACCAATAAATAAAAATAAAATAACTATTAATGATTATTTTCATTTTTTAATGCTTAAATTTTATCATTGATGATCATTAGAAAATCATGGATAAAAATTTATTCTTAATTTTTTAAAAAAAATTTATTTTACACAATAAAATATACAATAATAATTCTAATAGAGGTAATAAGAGTATTATGAATCCTAATGAGTTTGAATTACTGAATAAAATTATAAAAACCATAGGTTCTACACGTCGAATATTGATAGGTTTCAGTGGTGGACTAGATTCAACAGTTTTATTACATGCCTTAGTATCATTACGTCAAACTACAATACCAAACCTTAACATCCGTGCAGTTTATGTCCATCATGGACTGAGTGATGAAGCTGATAATTGGGATATTCATTGCCGGAAAGTTTGTTTTGACTGGCAAGTAGAGTTTTATTCACAGCATATTTATATTGACCCATCTAAAAAAGGGGTCGAAGCAGCGGCGCGTGATGCACGATATCAAGTTTTTAGTGAAATATTATTACCAGAGGAAATAATTACTACTGCCCAACATTTAGATGATCAAGCAGAGACTTTTTTATTGGCATTAAAACGGGGGAGTGGGCCAGCAGGTTTATCTGCCATGCCAATTTCTATTCCATTTTCTGATACTTATTTAATAAGACCCCTATTATCATTCAGCCGCCAGCAATTGATTTTTTATGCTCAAAAAAAAATGCTTTCTTGGATAGAAGATGATAGTAATAAAGATCAACACTATGATCGTAATTTTTTACGTTTAACTATAATGCCGCGTTTTAAGCAGCGTTGGCCGCATTTTTCTCTATCAGTGTCAAGAAGTGCCAGTTTATGTGCAGAACAAGAATCCTTACTAAATGAATTACTGCAAGATTATTTATCTCAGTTAGTAATGGCAGAAGGAGCTTTACAGCTTAATGTTTTAAGCAGTTATTCTGAAATAAAACGTAATGCAATATTACGTCGTTGGTTGAGTTTGCATCAAATTTTGATGCCTTCTCGTATTCAATTAAAACAGATTTGGCAAGACGTGATCTGTGCGCGTCCAGATGCAGAACCAGAATTTATTTTAGCTAATAACAATGTTATCCGACGTTTTAAAAAACAGCTTTGGTTGTTACCACGATTTAACGATCTAACTAAAATTTGTTTAGTATGGCAGTTCCCTGCTATAATTAAATTGCCAGATAACTTAGGTAAGTTATCCATCTCAGATGAAGGAAAGCAGTTTCGTGCGCCATTACCAAATGAGAAGGTTACTATTCGATTTGGATTAAAGGGAAATATTAAAATTATTGGTCGGCAACATGCTAGACAGAGTAAAAAGCTTTGGCAGGAGTTAGGTGTAGCACCTTGGTTAAGGGATAGAACGCCTTTAATTTATTATAATGATGAACTTATTGCAGCTGTTGGGGTATTTATTACCCAATCAGGTCAATGTATTCAAGGTCAGCCTGAATTAAAAGTAAAATGGATAACGGATAAAAAACCCTTGCATTATAAGTAATGTTTACTATTATGCCGGTATAATCATACCTTCTTTCATGATTCAGAAAGAAGGATAAGAATTTCACTAATTTTAAGATAACTAAAATTAACAACATGATCTAATCACAATTGTTTTTTTATTACTAACATTAGCAGCAGATGTTTAATTACATTTTAATATGGATCAATTTATCCAGTTTATGATTAAATAGAAGATTGCTGCTGACAAGCGAGTTCTAAATAATTAGAACTATCGTAGTTGATTTTTGTATTCAGTATCTTTAGATGTAATCTGTTATCACTCTTATTAAGTATTAGTTAATTACCGTCTTTAATATTTATAATTACAAGAATTTTTGCTTAAAGCGCATAATAATACTAATGGTTTTTAACCAAAAATAAAAATAGGATGAATACCATCCGCTAATATTTATTATATCCGAGTTATTGAGAAATGTATATTTTAAATCAGTAAATTTGCTAATAATTACTGTTGGTAAATAAAAAATTTAACAAAATTAAATGATTAAAATGATATAAATTTTACAGTAGTAAGAGCTTAATCTCCGTCTAATGATGGAGTTATCAATTAGGTTGAAGTTAACTCAGTAGCATTTTAGTATGTCAGAATAATTTTTATTTAATTTGCTAGAGTAAATTAAATAACATTGAGAGAATAATAATGTTAGCGAATATCGCTTGATATTGAAGTAATAAATGGGGGCGGTTAACTAATAACGTTAATTGATTAATTTTTTTTTAAAAAATTAATTATAATCATCTTTTTAAGTTTATAAAGAAAAATTAAATAATTACTGTTAGTGCTAGATCTTTATCTGGACTTGTTACTTATTTATCAATAGAAGCATGTTGTTTTGAGTCTAGCATAAGAATAAGTATAACACTATTTGCTTGAGCTTTTATCTTTTTATTATAGGTAATTGTATAATAGCACAATAAAATTCAACTGATTAAAGATCAGTTTATAAAACTTTATTACTGGTTTTATAATTTATAGTGAATACCTTTTCTTCTCGCTGTTTTATAATAATGTTCTATCAGAACATTATGATATTCTCTTTTCTAATGTAAAAGATGCGACTGAACATTTTTTTACTTTTTGAACAAAAGTAATTAGCCAGATTGTTCGGCAACATAAACTGAATGGTATTTACAGTTAGTATATCCGATAGCAATCGTCAAATAGCATCATTATTAGATTCTAATATAGGTAATCATAATTCAATATAACTATATGTTTGATAGATAAAATTATGCACTTCTGTATATCGGTTAAGAAAGGCTGTAATAGGGCTGAAATTGAGATCTGTCATAGGGGTACGGAATACCATATTTAAAGAAAAAGGATTTAAATACTATGGTCAATTCAGATTCTTGTTTATCTAATAAACAAGTTCTAAGCATTTTAGTTAGTTTATGTACTAACATTTCAAAGGTATTAATAACTAAATTGGCGTGTGAGCGAAGTAGTTCTAATAGATCATTTTCCTCATCAATAGAATTTTCTAATGATAAATTTTTACTGGATAGTTGATGTAGATGGTGTATATCATTAACATCTTCTAATTAATGTATTACGATATTCATCAAAAAATAATTGCAATGAAAATTAGCAGATAGAGTTTTTAACGCTTTTTCAAAATTGCTGAATTATATGCCATATTAAGAATATTAATATTCGTAATAGTAGAAGTTTGTTGTTCAGCAAGTATATTTGTTAATTCTGTTAGTAAATAAGGAGCAGATTGTTAATGCAATAAAAATTCATATGCTCTAAGTGTTCGCAGAACAACTTATTTAGCTGAACTAGAGCGACTATTGACTATTATCAGTACCATAAGTTATACACTTAAATTTTTTCATGATAAAAATTATTATTTTAGCTTAGATTTTTTAGAAAAAGTTATTCAGTAATGATTTTATAGAGTTCTTCATTACTTTGTGCAGTGCGTAAACGACGACATAGGTTTTTATCAGCTAATCGTTTGGCAATTAAAGAGAGTGTATGTAAATGTGTTTTTCATTGCTCTGAAGGAACTACTAATGCAAATAATAAATCAACTGGCTGATTATCAATGGCATCGATAGCAATCGGTTCATCTAAATGGAGAAAAACACTGACTGCGTTGGATGAATTATTTTCATTTAATTTTCCATGAAGGATTGCAATACCTCCACTGATACCGGTTGTGCCGACTTTTCACGGATTAATAATGAGTTAAAAATAATATTTTCAGGTACATTTAGTGCAATTGCAGCAACTTCACTAATAATTTCTAATGCTCTTTTTTGCTCGTGCAATGCACATTATTTAGTAACATGATGGGGTTAATACCGAGCTTAACGATAATTTTTTTATTGTTCATTGGATTTATTGGCTTATAGTAATCATACTAGAGATCTATAATAGATACCTGGTATGAACGATACCAGCATTAATAATCTACATTTAGTCTCATGGTGTCATTGTTATTTAACAATTGTTACTTCCAGGATGAATAGTATAGTTTTTTAATAATTCAAATTTAACTTTTCAGCATCGTTAAAGCAGTCTGCATGGTTTGCTGTAGCAAATCCGTTATGGTTGACGCATGAAATGTCAATCGATAAAGTAATGTTCAGCACGTTATTGCAACATTGTTTAGAACTCCATATCAACAGAGCAGTGCTATCAGTTAACTGCCAGTATTACAGATGAGTTGATGTAAAAGCATAATAGGTAATATCTGGTTTCGTGGATAACTGTAGAGTAGAGTTTTCATGGCATATCATCTCTCTGTTGTTAAGATCATCTACGAAATTAATTAGTAGAATATAACAGGATATCTAAACACATAGATCAGAATAAGTATAATTTAAAGGTAATTTGTCTATTTGACAAATTATTTTATTCAATTATTTAAAAAATATCTAGTTTTATTACCTTATTATCATGAATATCTGATATTCAACTTTCTGATAAAAGGTCATCTCGTGTTTTTCAAGTAAAGTATTGATTTCAAAATTTTACTGAATTTTATTTTCAAGTTTTAATATTAAAAGTTGCAATAAATAAATATCTTGTTGTAGTTATGATATTAACTCTAGCTATTAATTGAGTCAGAGTTGCAATTTCTATTTCAGAAAATTACCCAAGCCTCTTGAAAATAAAATAATAAAAAATTTACTAACTTTTTAATGAATCACGCTTATAGGCGGAAACCTTCTCCTAAATAGACACGTTTGACTTGTTCATTTTCTAAAATTGCTTTAGGGGCTCCATGAGCGATAAGATGACCTTGACTTACAATGTAAGCACGTTCACAGATATCTAATGTTTCTCTTACATTGTGATCAGTTATTAATATTCCTAAACCATAATCCTTCAAGTGTTGGATTATTTTTTTTATATCTAATACTGAGATTGGATCAACACCGGCAAAAGGTTCATCTAAAAGAATAAATTTAGGATTAGCAGCCAATGCTCGGGATATTTCTACTCGGCGTCGTTCACCGCCAGAAAGCGATTGACCGAGGTTATTTCTCAAATGAGAAATACTAAATTCTTCCATCAATTCTTCTGCGCGTTGTTGTTTTTCTTTTAATGTTAAATCTTTGCGAATTTCTAATATTGCCATCAAATTATCGTAAACGTTTAACCGGCGAAATATTGATGCTTCTTGTGGTAAATAGCTTATTCCTCTACGAGCTCGTTTATGAAGTGGCAGAAAACTAATATCTTCATCGTCGATAGTAATTTTCCCAGTATCATGGGAAACGATACCAACTACCATATAAAAGGTAGTTGTTTTACCTGCACCGTTTGGCCCTAATAAGCCAACAATTTCACCAGAATTAATCTTCAAGCTAACGTCTTGAACAACCTTATAGTTTTTATATGTTTTTGCTAAATGTTTTGCAGTTAATTTCGCCATTTTTTATTTTTTAATATTATTATTTATACTTTTCACTACAGGACTTTTTTTTGTAGTTGAAAAGGTAATAATATGGTTGTTACTCGCTTCCCTTTGTCACTAAAGGCTTCCATTTTCTTAGTTGGAATTAAATAGGTAATTTTCTCACTTGCAATATTATAATCTAATTGTTCAAGGTAAGCATTACCTGTTAGGATAATCAGCTCTTTCTCCATTTCATAACGTATTTTATCGCTATAACCTTTAATCTGTTTACCATCATCTTGTAATTGATAGAAAGTCACTGGTGTACCATAGGCTTCGATAATTATCTTTTTGGTATCGCTGTTTGGACGAGTTACGATAACTTTATCAGCTCTAACATCTATAGAGCCTTGTTTTATAATAACATTTTTTGTAAATATAGTAATATTTTTTTCTAAGTCAAATGATTGTTTAACTGAATTAATCTGAATTGGTTGATGAGAATCATTACTTTTTAGAGCTACTGTTGGAAAGCTCAATATGAATATTGAGATAGTCAATACTAGATTAATGAAGATTTTTTTTACAAATATCATTTAGTTATTTCCTTCGTGATCTGTTTGCTTATTGGGCATTTCATAATAGGTCTTAACATCTTCAATTAATTCTGCGGTATGTGTTATCATATTGCCGCGCATTTTCATACTTACTGAACATAAACCAATACCAATTACCGTAACTTTATCATCAGATGATACATCCTGGGTAGTTAAATTAACGATGGCATTTTCCGTCAAAATTTGTTGTAAATCTGAAGTTGAATTCAAGCTATTTATTTGGACATTACCATATAAATAGAGCATATTATCATTTGTTAATTTAGCTTTATTGGCGCGTACGGCCCAAGTAGGAATACTATTTATGTTATAAATTGTTAATACTGGATTAATGAACCAGCTGATTTTATTATTTGAAAAGTGATATGTCTCATCCGTTATTATCTTATAAATCAATTTACCTATGGGATCATAGACATGGGTAATGGCATTTCTAGTTTGATAATTTGGTTGACTGTTGTTAATAATAACAGGTGCTTTTGCTTGATTAAAATCAGCTAACTTCCAGCCAATAAGCACTAAAATAATCAGTATTAATATAATGTTAAGCAAAAACTTAAGCTTACTCATCGCTGTTTTATTTTTGTCTATATTGATAGAATGTAGGCATTTCTATTTATTTTGAAAAAGTAGGATTAAGATCATAAATTTACATCCGCGCCTTCTTTGTCACCATGCTTGATATGTAGCATGATACCCTTTATTTTAAAGTATTGGATGCTGATCTGCTATAGCAATCGAAAACTCTATCTTCAGCATGATAGAAGAATCAATTAAATCATAATCATTATTAATAATCTGTTAAAATTGGAGTTTTAATCGGGTTATTAGATCATTATAAGATAATTTTATCTTACTATTGGTAAGGATAATTAATATAAAATATTTTAGCACAATCTTCTAATAATTTATCTTTACGTCTAGTAATAATGGAAATTTTAATTACAGAGATCAGTAAACAACGGATACCCTAAACCATTCTTTATATTGAAGGCTTTTAGTTCTTCATCATTATTTGCCTATAAATTAAAGTAATTATCATGATTCTATCAAAATCACAAATTAGTACTTTTATAAAGTACTTTTTAAAGTTATGTTATTATATAGATACATAACAGGTTATTATTTAATTATTATCATTCATCTATTGATCATAATAATTAGATGAGGCCAGCCTGCAAAAGATCATGCAGATGAATGACACCAATAAGTATATCTGTTTTTGCAACCAATAATGAAGTAATATGATGTTGTTGCATCAAATTTAAGGCGTCAATTGCTAGCATATCGGGTTTTACCCTAATGCCACCGCCTGTCATCACATCGGCAATTTTAGCATTATTTAAGTCAATATTCATCGCAAAGATGCGTCGTAAGTCACCATCGGTAAAAATACCTTCAATTTGCATTTTTTCATTACAAATCACAACCATACCTAGCTTTTTGCAAGTAATTTCCACTAATGCTTGTTGTAATGTTGCATGTTTCATTACATTAGGAATATTTTTATTAGTATGCATTAGGTTGCTTACTCTTAATAAAAGTTTACGACCTAAGGTGCCACCTGGATGTGAAAGTGCGAAATCTTCAGCAGTAAAACCACGTGCTTCAAGTAAAGCGACCGCAATAGCATCTCCCATAACTAACATCGCTGTTGTGCTTGTTGTTGGCGCTAGACCCAATGGGCAAGCTTCCTGTGGTACTCTGATACAGAGATGAATATTTGCCGCTTTACCCATACTACTAGCAGGGTTTTTTGTTATACAAATTAATATAATGTGTTGACGTTTTAATACTGGAATGAGTGCTAATATTTCATTTGACTCACCGGAGTTAGAAATCGCTAGAACAATATCTTGACCGCTAATCATACCTAAATCCCCATGACTAGCTTCTCCTGGATGGACAAAAAAAGCAGGTGTTCCTGTACTAGCTAATGTGGCCGCAATTTTATGGCCAATATGGCCTGATTTTCCCATTCCCATAACAACGACTTTGCCAGTACATTTAAAAATTAGTTTACAAGCCTGGTTAAAATCATCATTGATATATTGTTCCAGATTAGCAAGCCCACTGCGTTCAATTTCCAATACTTTTTTTGCTATTTTTTTAAAATTAATTTCAGACATTTTATTTTTAAACTTAAAATAAATAATTTAATTATATTAGTAATATACCCTTAGTAAGGCTCGTTTTTATATCACTTGCTTTGTATATCAGTGTTATCAACATATTATATCTGTAGCTTACATTTTTACAAAAAAGCATTTTTACTATGAATGACACTTGAAAATTTATTTATTCTGATGATGTAATAAACAAAAGTAAAATTAATAATAATATTTATAGCAAATATGTTATATTCTAATTTTGTTAGTATACTTCTAGTGAGAAATATATACTTAAATGATAATTAGACAGAAAAAGTATTTCTTCATGAAGAAATACGTAGATAATTCATAGAAATTAAAGATATTTTTATTCTGATTGTAGGCTAACTTTTACTAATATGAGTTTAATGATCTCACAAAGAAAAATTTATCATGATCATGAGTTCTCATGTATTGAAAAATAACTTAGTTACGTTTATTGTGAATAATTATATCTAGATAAATGAGAAATTTAGCTTTAATGGTGTATTAATATTCCAATATTAATATAAATATGATAGAAGTTTTATCCTGCTAGTAAGAAAATGAGCAGGTTTTTCAATTTAATGCCTTGTTTACTGATATGAATATTTTTGAACATATTACTTTTCTTTACGTAAATATACTATTTTTCTGCAGAAATTATTCGAAAATACCTTTCGTGATGAAACTATAAGAAGTGGATTTAGTGATAAAAGCGAATCTTTATATTTCCTGAACTATCGAGTAGTATGGCATGATAAGCGAATTAATACGTGCTATTGCCATTTATCTACAATTAATTTATTTCATGAGCTTTTATTGTGGGAATTATGTTTATTTTGAGGTTATAGGATTTCTGAAGACGCTGGCATATTATCGTATTGATTAATTTGATAGATAATTTTAACAATAGAAAGATAATATATCATAAAAGTCTACCCATACAGGTTAGACGTAAAACTAGATATTACTTCAATCCATTATATGAACTAATTTGTAATAACGCCAGAGGTAGCTAATAGGCACCGTCGTTAAGGGCTGTGTTCGAAGCGATGCTGAAACAACATCCTGAACACTACCTTTGGTCGACGTTCATAACGGTTATTTGGCACAGCGAACCAAATAACCTGCTATTGGCAATATTGAGATTAATGTGCTTAAGGTCAGGGGCCACGTTGGAAATAGAATATACTTCAACAACTCTTTCCTTTGCCGCCTTATCTAAAACGTGCAAAAGCGGTAAAGAGTTGCTACTATGGTTTTATGTACCCCCAAAGGAAGGATATATTATTACCGATAATTTTTATGAATCCCTAACCCGCTTCTTGATAAAAAGTGTAATAGGGGTTCTCCCCCCTCTGTCGAAAAGATCACATCAATAGACTAAAGCAGCAATAGCTTAAAGAGCATAGATAATGGCGGCTATGTGATTTTTAGCGACACGCGTTACATTTATTTCTTGACTGAAGGCCATTATATGTCATTCAATTAAGCAGAGCTGATGTCTTTGCATGTTAGTTACTGTATTGGTGGTACTGCGCATAAATATAAGGAGACCTCATTACGATTGAAAATACTTATCGAGTGTTAGAAGAAAACTGGAGGACTAACTTTTTAATGGCTGGTAAGCACGCTGTTTAACCGTAGATATATGCTTTCTACGGGGATATTGTACTCTTTTTTTTGGAATGCAATGATAAAGATATTTCCTGACACATGTGGGACAATTCTATTAGCTACACAAAATAGCTAATGCACTAATTTTACTCTATAAATGGAGTGCTAACAGAAAGTTAATAGTGGTTGCTGCCGGAGGTTTGTCTAGCAGAGAGCCGCGATGTCACTAATAAAGTCATTGATGATTAGAAAATTGAATTACTATTTAAGTGAAGATTAAAATCATGTTTTTTTGCTAAAAAACAGAAATCGGTTTACTAGATCTATTGTAAGTTAAAATTTCATCAGAGTATATATGCTTTGATCTAATGCTTTAATTTTAAAGACATTAATCCTATATTAGGGTTAATGAAAATCGTTTTTATTTTTGTGTGTTGTTGACAACAACATCGTTACTTTTTTCTTAAGTAGAGCGTTGTAGTCTATTATTACATAGAATGCATTTGTACGGATCTATGCTAAGGAATTTTTTCATCAGCACAGCGCGGGAATTTCAGTTTTTTCGGTTTTTTTGTGAGCTGTTATCTTCAATGCCTTACATAACTTTGCTAATAGTATGCCTCATTTATATTTGATAAAAAACCATAGTAAGGTATCATTCAAAATACCTAACGAAAAAATGCATGTATAGCTTCCAATCATCTTTTCCTGCATCAGGATCTGATGTCAATACTGCATAGTCTGGTAGTTATAGTAATTATTATGTGCAATTTCCCCCTTCCTTTCTTTGAAAAAGCTGAAGTTTTGATGCGGATATTGGGACGTTTAGGATATGATCCGAGGTGTTTTACGCTATATTCACCAATTTTATTTTTAGTAAAGTGTACTTTCTTTCAATAAAGGATCTACTGTGCTTCAAGTAACGCTGCCACTGCTTCCTTAGTGCGAATTTACTCAGACAAAAAATACCTGAGATTTATCATACTACAGTTGTGATCTAGCAGCTGGATGACAGTATATCTCCAGATTTCTTCAACCAGTTTTTTGAAGAGAAACTCAACACTATGCATCAGTATGGTTAATATTAAACTTCCAGCATGGGTGACACGGATATATAATATCTAAATATTAATTGAGTTCTCACCCACAAATGTGTAAGGCACAGAAGATACCAATTTAATATCCTATTTACGTCTCCACTGTGATATAAGTGTGAGTAGTAGTTTGAAAAAGACTATTGAGTATCGTCTAGTCATTGTCAAAAAGATAAAATAAGATAAGGAATTAAAATTAATGTATTGCTAGTTGTTACAGGTGGATAAAATATAAACCTGCGCTGATAACTATTGCTCAGTAGTTTTGATGCTACAAAAACTGCAGGCTTTTAACATAATCCCACATTTTGAAGAAAAATAGCGCGACAGGGAAAACTTCAAGAAGAGGTGAGGTTCCTAAGGAGAGTAGCGTCATCTGGATATATTAGTGGCATAAGTTTTGCAGACAAGATTCTCTCTACAAATAAACAACCTGCAAGTTGATACTTTTACCATATCTTTAAAAAATTTACTCCAACCCTTATCAAGAGTGAAGAACAGTTTAGTTGTGGGGATATCTCGGTTTTGATAAATTACCCTCTTAGGTTTCTCTTATCAGAGAAATAGAAATTATTATGCTGTCCGTATTTGTCAGGTCTATTTGCCCAGTTACCTTAATGTTTATTCTGGTAAACGAAAGAGATTTGTATTACCCCTGTTACCTATAATACTATAGCTGATCAATTTATCGGGAATCATAATATCACTCATTCTTCCTCAATGCAGTTATATTCAGCATTATCGAACTTGCATGAACGTTTTCAAAAATTCAAAATAATAGTGACTAGAAATAGATAATACTTGGATGTTAAGAAAAAATTTGAAGTTGAATCGAACGCATTTCTGTATAGCCTATTTTGGTATCATAAAAAATTTAATAGATCTGTCCTCATTAATTTTAAAGGAAAATCATAAAGCATTTCAGATAACTATGGAGTGTAATACGTGAAGTCGTATGTTGTCTTCCTAATTATTAGGTTCATGCTTTCTAGCAGATTTATTTCAAACTGAACTATCTAGCTAAATTCCTAAAAAAATTAATATATATTGCAGAGTATAAGGCAATATTTAGATCATTAATTTTACAAAAACAATATAGCTATGCAGATCTCATGCCATAATTGAGATAGATTAATCAACAAAGTGCTTTTGCGTATCAGCTTCATAGTTTCACTTTTGCAAAAACAGACTTAATTAAATTCGTCCTTCTTAATTTACGCTCACTAGGCTGAGAGGGAGCTATAGAATCCCAGCTATTCCTCTTGATTTTTCTCCAGTGTCTTCATCACTGCAGTACTTTCTGAAACCCTTTCCTAATAAAAAAGTATTAAAGGCTTTGTTATTACCCACCACAGCTTTCTGTAGACAGACTTCTCTCAGCTCACCCTCTTAACTTTCGATGCTGCATATTTTTAAAAAATGAATGTTAGAATTTTAGTTATCTTCTAGAGCTAAGAGGTTAACTCTGCATTATCCAGAAATATCTTTACCATTTCATTCCAAAAACAACAACAGCACTTCTCTCTCATAGCAAGTTTGTGAGATATAGTTAAATTATACATTCAGTAGTTATTGAGAAGTTTAGGTCAGTTTCGCTTTGATTCTTGATAAGCATTTTAACCCAAACCAACTCCTTACATCAATGAGAAGTACTGAGAATAATGAAGCAGCAAGAAAATACGATCATTTTCCTGACAGCGCGTTATATATCATCATCGGACAAGAAATTAACATAACTCGTATTGATATCGTAAATTACGCAAGCACAAATGCCTATATTCTTCAAGACATTTCTATTTCAGTCTACTGCTACTGATGGTTATTGGTAGCGAGGTAATACACTTTTTCACCAAGAATTGCTATAGAGCATTGTAAAAAATCAGCAATAGAAATACCTCATAGGTACAAACAGCCTATAGTAACAATTCTTTGACGCTTTTTTATGCTTCAGATAAGACGGTAGTTAACAAGCTTTTTAAGGATGTTTCGTTATCGCTATAATTCATAATCTTAACGACTTTAAATATAAACATTGCTAATATTAGTTTATATAGTTTTTAGGGGACATAACCGTTACGGATGATGTCATAGACACACTCATCGACAAGACAGCGTGTCAGCACGTTATCGAAAAGTATGACTTTAAGTTCAGTCTAAACAACAGTGCTATCAGCTTCTTAGTAGCATTACAGATAAGTTGATGGAAGGGATTATAGATAATATCTGCTTTATTGGATACCTATAGGATAGACTTTTCATGGCATATCATCTCTCTGTTGTTGCATCATTCATAAAATTAATTACAGGATATGACAGAATCTCCGAAACTCCATGCATCAAAAATAAATATAGCTAGGACAGTGGATGCATTAAAAATACTAAAACAGCTATAAAATTAGAATATTTAGTTGAATAATTTCTATTATAGAAAATGGCAGATCCTAATAGTTAAAATAGAACAAGAGAGGAAACTTAATTTTCTGAAACAAAGAAAATCTTTCACAACACACATTATAAATATCTTATTTTATAAGAAAAGAAACATATTTTATGTTTAAATATTTATTAATAGTTTTTTGTTAATGGTTGGCGCTAATTTTATTAGCGATAGATTAAATAAACTCATATAAACTAATACAAGAAGCCGTTGCAAAACTTTTATGCGGTTAAAAAATAAGGAACCTGTAATCATATAAAATTAAGATTACTTATGCAGTGTTGTTAGTGAAGAGATTTATCCTTTATGTATAAATTAAGTATACAGGAACATTATCTTAGAATCTTATAGTATAAGATACCTTCACCTAGCTAGATATTTATTTCAGGCAGATTAAAGCCTATTTAGAGCAAGATTATGGCAATTTTTAGCAAAATAGCTCTTATGGTAAGCATATCAAATTAGGTCAGAAGAACTACTGGGTGATATAGAAATGTGCTTGTTATTCAATTAACAATTATTAATTTACAGACCCAACATACCCACTTATGGAGCTTGATTTTCAATTGCGTAAAAATAGTAAGATAGGATATTAGGAAGGTTATGCTATTATCACTGAAGATGTCAGTGTAAATTATAAGTAAATAAAACAAATGGGTTAATATTTTAGGTGTCAAAGACATTGACGGATTAATACAAGAGTTGCTCAGTATCGCAAAAATTACATTATTCTAAAAAATAAAAAAATCATGATACCCTAACATTAACTTTATTGCAGAAAGATCAAACGTTTATTTTATCTGGTTAGCTTGATAAAGATCTCTGCTCGTTTTCAAGAGATAAAGAAATGAGTTGCTAAAAAGTATTAATGCGATTAATGTTTCTAAGTTGCTTTAGATCGATTTTACCGATTTCGGTATATTTATTAGATTAAATCAGAACAGCATCAGAGAATAAATGGATATTTGAAGGATTAGTGAGTGTTTTAATACCCTTATTAATCTTTATAAGCTTGAAATTTTATGAATTAATTAGGTCATAAATTTAAAAAATAATTTATATGTAATCGCTCTTGTGCATCTTGATGCCAAGGGCGTTTTTTAATTTTCAATAGATAATCGATTGATTAAGATAGATGCATTATCTTTTAATGTTTAAATTGAGTTAAATTATGGATACAAATAAAATAAAGCAAGTATTAATAGAACAATTGAAACTTGATGAAGTAATTGTCAATGGCGATGGTAACCATTTTCAAATAATTGTTGTTGCTGAAATGTTTAATGGAATGAGTAGGGTTAATCAGCAAAAAATGATTTATGCGCCACTAATGGAATATATTTCAGATAACCAGATCCATGCATTATCAATTAAAGTTTATACCCCTGCAGAATGGACAAAGAGATCGTAAGCTTAATGCTTTTTAACCTATAGTTTTACATTAATAATATAAATATTACTCATAGAGATTTTTTTTGATGGACAAGTTTCGATTAAAGGGGCCAACTCGTTTGATAGGAGAAGTCTCTATTTCTGGTGCGAAAAATGCGGCACTACCGATATTATTTGCATCGTTATTAGCAGAAGAACCTGTTGAATTACAAAATGTTCCAAAGCTAAAAGATATTGATACAACAATTGAGTTACTTAATCAGTTAGGTACTAAAGTTGAGCGTAATGGTGCTATTTTTGTTGACGCACGTGGTATTAACAAATTTTGTGCTCTTTATGAATTAGTTAAGATGATGCGTGCATCTATTTGGGCTTTGGCACCATTAGTTGCTCGTTTTGGTCAAGGCCAAGTGTCTTTACCTGGAGGATGTGCGATTGGTGCACGTCCAGTTGATTTACATATTACCGGGCTTGAGAAACTCGGTGCTAAAATTACTTTAGATAAAGGTTATGTTAAAGCATCAGTTGATGGTCGTTTGCAAGGTGCTAATATTTTTATGGATAAAGTTAGTGTCGGTGCCACCGTATCTATTATGACAGCTGCAACCCTAGCAGAAGGAAAAACTATTATTGAAAACGCAGCTCGTGAACCTGAAGTTGAAGATACAGCTAATTTTTTAAATCTATTAGGAGGAAAGATTATGGGTGCAGGTACAGGTAACATCATTATTGAAGGAGTCGCACGCTTAGGTGGTGGTGTTTATCAAATTTTACCTGATCGAATTGAAACAGGTACTTTTCTTGTTGCAGCAGCTGTCTCTAGAGGAAAAGTGATTTGCCGTAATACTAAACCAGTTATATTGGATGCAGTTTTAGCTAAATTACGTGAAGCGGGTGCAGAGATTAAAATTGGTAAAGATTGGATCGAATTGGATATGCATGATAAGCGACTAAAAGCAGTGAGTATCAGAACAGAACCGCATCCTGGTTTTCCAACAGATATGCAAGCGCAATTTAGTTTACTTAATTTAGTGGCTGAAGGTGTTAGTACAATAACAGAAACTATTTTTGAAAATCGTTTTATGCATATCCCAGAGTTGATTCGTATGGGAGCTCATGCAGAAATAGAAGGGAATACCGTTATTTGTCATGGTGTTGAACAACTTACAGGTGCTCAAGTCATGGCTACAGATTTGCGGGCATCGGCTAGTTTAGTGCTTGCAGGTTGTATTGCAAAAGGAAAAACAATTATTGATCGGATTTATCATATTGATAGAGGATATGAGAAAATAGAAGAAAAACTACGTAATTTAGGAGCAAACATAGAGCGTATTACCGCAAATGAAATATAATAAACTATTTTATAAATTAAAATTAATAGTTTAGTTTTATATTGTTAATTTTTAGTTATTGTAATAATGATTTACTATTTGTACTTTTTAATTTTAATATGAGCAGTTATCATTTTCGTCGTTGCGTACTATTGAGGCTGCTATACGATACTGCCTGAATTAATTTTTAATAACTTGGCTAATTATTTCTGTAGTAAAGATAACTGACTGACTATTTAGAAAATAATAATATTATAACTGATTTAAAAACCGATATTTTCTTTTTTGGACCCAGTTTACTGCAATCTAAAAATACGTAATCGTTTAATTTTATTAATATTATGATGCGAATATCAGGGTAAGTCTATGTGCAGTAATGATACTGATAAATTTACAGATCACTCGCCTATCATTAATAGGCTTTTCTATAATTTAGTTGCTAATTCAGTTAGCATAGTAAAACTTGAACTCCTTAAGCATAAAACCATTTATAAGTTATCAAAAAAGAATATATTAATTCCTATTAATTCACCTTTAGTATTAATTTAGTGCTCTGCATGAATTTCATGATTAATATATCTATTTATGTATAGAAAATATGTAGGCAAAGGGAGAAATCCTAGCTCTACAACACATGCAGTGCCATTAATAATTCCTTAGATTAGCATTTCTTCTAAATTATAGATTACCAATAGATCACATAATATCATCAACTTGTACTTTATAATGTGAATGAATTAGAGTTATGAGAAGGATTTTTAGCGTTTTTTTAAAGATATGGATGTTAATATATCTATAAGCTAATAATAAATGCGTCAAAAATTAATTCATCATATAATATAATTTGAATTTAATTTATATTATTAAGGAGGATTCCTGTTTATTATAATATAACTATTGTTATTTTTATAATGACGCAGAGCTTAATTGTGGTAATTTGGCATACTTTCTAGGAAAACTAGCGGTGTTACACGTTGTTATAAATATAGACAACTGCTGTTGGTCTACGTATGCTGTTTTTTTAAAAAAAGCTGTTTATCTTTTTATCGTCAAGGAGGTTATTAATCCCTTTTTAGGTATATAGATTAATAGTCATTAGAAAGATATCAGAGATAAGAAGCCCTAGAATAACTCCATGAAAAGTTTGATAGTTAGGAAATTGAATTGATCTTCAAGTGAAGATCAAAAGGCATTCCTTTTTTGCTAAAAGGAAATAGGAAAATCGGTTTACTGAATCTATATAAAATAAAATTTTATAAGATGTGTATTCTTTAATCTAATGCTCTAATTTTATAGACATTAATCATAGGTTTGGGAAATAATCGTTATATTTCAATTTTATGCATCCTTTCTAATAAGGATTTCGTTATTTGCTTACCAAGTAAAGGTTGATAAAAATAGATTACGCTACATAGAATGCATTTATACTATACGCAAATCTATGCGTAGAAGAATTCTTTTATCAGAATGGCTCGAATCCACTGGTTTTCCATGATTTTTCACAAGTCATCATTTTAATTTTCTTAGTATACTTTCAGTAATAGTGTATATCTTTTACGATTCGATAAAAAACTATAGTAACGCATTATCTTAAAATGTTTAGACAAAATTATAGCTAATATAGCGCTCGATCATTCATTTCTAGTTCAGGGGATTCGCCTTGAGCACTGATTAGTTTATTGATTATAGTGCTGATATATAAAACCTTTTCTATTAGTAAATTTGCAGTTTTAATACGGATATGATATTGAATTAAGGATAGCAATAAAGGTATTTTATCCTATGCTATTCCACTTTTATTTTTCTAGTGAAGTGCATTTCCAGTAACTGCCCTGTAACTGCATTCTTCAAATAACCCTACCAGTACTTCTTGTAGCGGATATGTAACAAGAACAGGAGAAAACACTAAGATTTAATATCAAATTATAGTTGTGACGAATCAGCCGAATAATAGCACCTTACCAGATTTCTTCGTCGCTTTTTTTTAAAGCGCAAATCTACCATATAGTATATTTAATATCTA
>JBQMRQ010000031.1:0-13763 GCA_052174535.1 Arsenophonus sp. NC-WZS1-MAG3
TACGTCGAATGCGGTATTAATGGTGGAGTCTGAAGCTGATTTATTAACGGAAGAGCAGATGCTTGGTGCAGTTATTTTTGGTTACGAGCAGCAACAAATTGTGATTAAGAATATTAATGCCTTAGCAGCTGAAACTGGCAAAGAAAAATGGAATTGGCAGCCTGAATCGATTAATCAAGAATTACATAAGCGTATCACTGAATTAGCTGAACAGAGGTTAAGTTATGCTTATCATATTACTGAAAAACAAGAACGTTATACTAATGTTAATACGATTAAAGAAGATGTCACAAATACCCTTTTAGCAAAAAATGAATCTTTAGATTCTGCTAAAATAAATAAAATTCTTTCCAGTTTAGAGAAGAAAGTTGTTCGTACTCGAGTATTAAAAGGTGAACCACGGATTGATGGGCGAGAAAAAGACATGGTACGTTCACTTGATGTCCGCACCGGTATATTACCTCGTACCCATGGTTCAGCATTATTTACTCGCGGAGAAACTCAGGCGTTGGTCACAGTAACTCTTGGTACTGAACGTGATGCGCAAACTATTGACGAGCTTATGGGTGAATATACTGATCGTTTCCTATTCCATTATAATTTCCCTCCTTATTCAGTAGGTGAAACAGGCCTTATTGGTTCACCAAGACGTCGTGAAATTGGCCATGGACGTTTGGCTAAGCGTGGAGTATTAGCGGTGATGCCAAAGCAGTCAGAGTTTCCCTATACTATACGTATAGTATCTGAAATTACCGAATCTAATGGCTCTTCTTCTATGGCTTCCGTCTGTGGGGCATCACTAGCATTAATGGATGCCGGTGTTCCAATTAAGGCAGCGGTAGCAGGTATTGCAATGGGGTTAGTGAAAGAAAACGATAATTTTGTTGTGCTTTCTGATATTTTAAGTGATGAAGATTATTTAGGCGATATGGATTTTAAAGTTGCAGGCAGTCGTGAAGGTATTAGTGCTCTACAGATGGACATTAAGATTGAAGGTATTACGCGTGAAATTATGCAAATTGCTTTAAATCAGGCAAAAGGGGCTCGTTTACATATTTTAAGTGTCATGGAAGAGGCTATTAATAGTCCTCGCAAGGAAATTTCTGAATTTGCACCACGTATTCATACTATCCACATCAATCCTGACAAAATCAAAGATGTGATAGGTAAAGGTGGTTCTGTTATTAGAGCATTAACTGAAGAAACTGGTACTACGATTGAAATTGATGATGATGGTACCGTAAAAATTGCTGCAACCGATAACTCTAAAGCAGAAGCAGCTATTAGTCGTATTGAAAATATTACCGCAGAAGTTGAGGTTGGTCGCGTTTATCCTGGCAAAGTCACACGTATTGTTGACTTTGGTGCTTTTGTTGCCATCGGTGGCGCCAAAGAAGGATTAGTGCATATCTCTCAGATAGCAGAAAAACGTGTTGCAAAAGTGATTGATTATTTACAGTTAGGTCAGGAAGTGTCAGTTAAGGTGTTAGAAATTGATCGACAGGGTCGTATTCGCCTTAGTATAAAAGAGGCATTTTCTACAGAAAGTTAGTTGGAATATAAATACAGATTTTACAAATTTCTGTAGAATAGTTTGACGTAATGCTTGATGTCCTGTAAAAAGAGGACATACTCGGTTTTTTAATAATTGAGTCTCTGGTAATTATGGAGATTCACGGGAGATATTGATTATTCACTTTCCTTAAGAAAGTGGAATAAATTCTTTTTTACTTTGGGCCATTATACTGCTTCTATTATTTTATTATCAGTTTGCAGCAGTGAAACTGAAATAAAAGTGAAATTTTTACTATTCTATTATAACAAGAAATAATATTGGCTTGCATTGAACAGATTTTTGTAAATCTATCATCAAAGATGATAGATTCATATAACTTTTATATGAATGCCGTATTGTTGTATGATAGTCTTGGATTAAGAGCGATAGCAGGTAATGTTTTACTTATAGCGCTAGTTATAGCTCCTGATATTCCGGAAATTTTTAATTTTTTAGAATATATTTTTTACAAGCAGATAATTTTGTTATTTTGCCTATTGAGCGTTTAATTTAATTTTAAAGCTTGATCCAACTTATAAGTTTGTATACCTAAATCGGGATATTATGCTGTATTATAATAATAGATATCAATTGACTCATGGTGATCCGCTGAACTCGTGTATTATCGACAAGATCAAAATTATTTTTTCCGCAGCTTATAGCTTTATTTACCAGAGAAAGAAATAGAGTTAAAATATCATAAACTAATTTATTATCTCAATTATAATCAAGCGGCAATGGCAATGTGTGGGACACTTGGAATATAGTTGAATTCTATTAAGTAAAATCAGTGAAAAAAACATTGGTGGTTGGGTTCGTCTGAAAAAACTTAACAGATAATACTTCTCTCCACTGAGCATTTTAGTGAAACTAACTTCTATTTAGATAAAACCTAAGTCTTGGGGATAATCATAGCGCTATATAGTATTACTTAAACTGATAGTAGCTAGAGAAACGCACACATAACTTTATTGAGCATCGCTGTGTGTGATCTGTTAGAACTGTTTTGTTAGTCAGGCGTAACACAACACCTTTCAATATCAGGCTAGGCAGTATCGACGAACATATCTCATCACTACTTTTTAAGTCTTTATCGATTGTGATAAGAGATTATTGTTCTTTTAATAAGAATTATTTTAGCTAGTTCATATTTTAAGTGAAAATAATCGAAATTTTTTCGTAAAGTTATGTAAACTGGCCACCATAATAAGTGAGGCACTTTTGAATGACTAATGAGACTGAAATCTCTTTTATTGACTTAGGTTTATCAATACCAATTCTTTCTGCACTAAATGACCTTGGTTATGAAAACCCATCGCCAATACAACAGCAATGCATTCCCTATTTATTAGATGGATATGACGTATTAGGTATGGCACAAACCGGTAGTGGTAAAACTGCTGCTTTTAGCTTGCCACTATTACATAATATAGATATCACATTGAAAGCCCCTCAAATCTTAATGTTGGTACCAACACGTGAGTTAGCTATACAAGTTGCAGAAGCTATAACTGAATTTTCTAAACACATGCGTTCAATAAATGTGATCGCACTTTATGGTGGACAACGTTATGATTCGCAGTTATACGCACTAAAACAAGGTCCGCAAATTGTAGTAGGAACACCGGGTCGTTTATTAGACCACTTGAAAAGAGGGAAGTTAAATTTATCTCATTTAAGTGGGTTAGTTCTTGATGAAGCGGATGAAATGTTACGTATGGGGTTTATTGAAGACGTTGAAAACATCATTAGTCAGATCCCTACAGAGCATCAAACGGCACTATTTTCTGCCACAATGCCGGAAGCAATCCGTCATATTACGCGTCGCTTTATGAAATCACCAAAAGAAATTAATATTCAATCCAGTTTGACAACACGTCCAGATATTACCCAAAGTTATTGGTCTGTCTATGGCATGCGTAAAAATGAAGCATTAGTTCGTTTTTTAGAGGCTGAAGATTTTGATGCAGCAATTATTTTTGTACGCACTAAAAATGCCACATTAGAGGTTGCTGAAGCGCTTGAACGTAGTGGGTATAACAGTTCAGCTCTAAATGGCGATATGAATCAAGCTCTACGTGAACAAACATTAGAGCGTTTAAAAGATGGTCGTCTTGATATATTAATTGCTACTGATGTTGCAGCACGTGGTCTAGATGTTGAACGTGTTAGTTTAGTTGTTAACTATGACATACCGATGGATGCAGAATCTTATGTGCATCGAATTGGTCGTACTGGTCGAGCAGGTCGAGCTGGACGTGCTCTTTTATTTGTCGATAATCATGAACGTCGACTATTACGAAATATTGAACGTACCATGAAGCAGTTAATTATAGAAGTTGAGTTACCCAGTTCTGCACTTTTAAGTAAACGTCGACAAGCTATATTTTCTGAAAATATTCAAAAGCAATTGGAAAGCGGTGATTTAGAAAAATATCGTACATTACTGACTAAATTAGTTTCAGATGATGATCTAGATATGGAAACCTTAGCTTCAGCACTATTAAAAATGGCACAAGGTGATCGACCACTAATATTGCCAGCTGATCCTGTTCGTCGTGCAAAACGTGAGTTTAATTCACGTGATAGGCGTTATCGCAATAATGGCAGTTCTGAGCGTGAGCGTACTTCGCATCGAGAACGCTCTAATGTCGGTAATATGGAATTATACCGTATTGAAGTTGGTCGTGATGATGGCATCGAAGTTCGTCACATTGTTGGGACAATTGCTAACGAAGCAGATATTAATAGTCGTTATATTGGTAACATTAAGTTGTATGCCTCGTATTCAACGATAGAATTACCAAAAGGTATGCCAAAAGAATTACTTAATCATTTGACACGTACTCGTATTTTGAATAAGCCAATGCAATTGCAATTACTAGGTGAAGCACAATCGTTTCAGCATCATAGTAATAGTAGACATCGTAATGGTGTTGAATTACGCGAACGAGGACACCGTTTTGATAATGAACGTCGCACTGAACGTGAACAATTCCGTAGTCGTAATAACAGATATAATAACACTGGATTACGTACTCGTAGTAATCATAACATCTAATTAATAGAATATTAATTTATTTAAATTTTTATTTATTAAAACGTTATGCATAAAATTAGTATTATCCTAATGCTTCTTTAAAAGCTTTTAGCTAATGACGATTGGTCAGCGGAATATGTTAATAATTATTTAATACTAATATTGCCTGTTTACTTTCAGTAAAGTACTTTTTTAGTTGAGTCAAATTAATCAAATATTAATTGATGGCAATCAACTAAATATAGTATACATTTCAATAGTTACGTAGTGTCAAGCTCAGTAAACTCTTCTTAATGCTTGTTATTGAGATAACAAATGGTTTATTTTCAAGAGTTGCTACTTGCTCGTAGAGGAATATGGGAACTTACGTCTATATTTTAATTGTTCTGGTTCAATCAATCTTCTCCAGACCAAATAATTTAGTAAATAAAAGCACCCTGCACTATGAAACCTACTCAGTTAGTCTTATAATCAGCTAACATAGCTGTTCACATTTTAAATGTGAATTCCTTACCAATAGATCTTATAGTTATCAAGCCTTATTAAGCTATAGTGAGTAATTTCATAGTTTCTAGCAAAGATTTTGTTTATTTTGCTTCATCCAAGTAAAAGATATACTCTTATCGATGATCAGCTCAAGAAAATAATTAACATACTCCACTCTGTATTAAACTCTTTAAGAATCTCATCATTAACACACCCTACCGATCTCTAGCGATTAAAAACTACGATTTATTCTTTTTATCTCCTCTACTCTCCGCATTTTCTAGATTTCCTATATGGGGAATATAACGCTTTTATTTAAAGAATTCATGGAAAAATATTTTATCGACTTCATTAATACCACTTAATATATTTATGTTACCCCTGTTACGCTAAAGCAAAGGGGAAAGCCAATGATTCTCTATCTAAACACTATTTTTAAATCAATGTCTGTTTATTTTTCTGACTCCAGTAAAGTCAAGCTATACAACATACATCGCAAATAACAAAACCATTTATTCTTATAATTGTAGTTTTATCAAAGAATTTCCAATAAGATTATTAAATATTTTCTGCAAAATAGGATTTTTTAACAATATCGTTATAACTCTAATTAATGTGTGTAGGTGCCCCCCCATAATAGATAACATCTTTTTTGTTATTTATGAACAGAATAAAATAGAATAAGTTTCTTTAATGAATGATCTGATATCATCAAATAGATTGTCACCGAGCGAACTAATGAAATACAGCTTTATGTTGGGATGGAGTAACTGAAAAGTCTTTTAAGCTGTATGCTGGCTTTCCATAGTAAAACCGCTATAGCGAAAATCCTTCATGCAGTATAATGAGTTTATAGGAACAACTTTTGCTAAAATAGATAAAATTAATATATCGCAGAGTTATAATAATACTCAGATCATGAACACATCCACAAAAAGTAATGGTAGCTGCATTTCTTATATTATTCAGCTACACTTTAAAAATATATATACTATAGTGCAATTTTCTAAAATTTTTAGAAAAGAAAATGCTTAGAGTTATAATCCTCTCCTAATAGTTCTTTCTTTTATTCTTATTGCTTTAATATTAGCGTTTGATATCAATTTTTGCTCATTATTAAGAATATTTTTTAAACTATCAGAAAAATAAATTTGCATAAAACGAAAAATATCTCGATAGCTTAAACCAATATTTAGTGATGAAAAATATAATCCAATCAAATCTTTATCTTTCCAGCGTTTTGGTACATTTTGACGTATCTGTGCGCGATGTAAGTCAATGATTGAAATCTTTAATTTTTTTTCATCGCCATCAAATGGTAAGTATAATAAAAAATGACAAATATAGCAATCGCGATGATTAATACCACACCTATGCATTTTACGCACTATTTCAGCCATTCGAAAAATTAATATTTTTTTAGTATTAAATATGGGGGCTGAATTTTTCCAATTTGCGCAGTACTCTTCTAAGCTAATAGTCGGAATAAGCGCTTCAGTAATAATGAATGACTTACGGCGTAAAGGATTAATTCCTTTTTGACCGAAAGCTTTACCACGCATTGTGTCAATTCCTGCCTCATATAGGCAATGAATTGCTTTCCATTCTCTATCTACACCTAATACTGGTAAGCGTAAAGAAAATAGATTTTTTAAAATTTCTTTTAAAGAAGTACCATAATGAATTTTAAGAAAATAATTTTTTGCTTTAACCTTAAAGCATAATGTTTTACGTGTCTCTAATTGACGAAAAATTTTACCATCTAATTTTTCTATTTCTATAAAAGGATCTTTATCTTTCCATAAATTTTTGAAAGGTTGTTTAAGTTGAAGCATGCTGGTGGCACTCCAAAATAATATCTGCAGCTTTTTCAGGTAAACTGTATAAATCTTGGGTATCAGAAAAGCGGCATGCAGACTTAACCCATTGATTTAATCGAGATTTATTAGATAAGCTTGCTCTTAAAGCATTATTAAGATTTTTTTGCCTATAAGGCTCATTTATTACTATGCCACAATTTGCATGTTTGATATAGGGTGCATAACCACAAATCTCTGTTGTAATTACAGGTAAGCCCGCCACAATAGCTTCGATTAATACTATACCGGCAGCTTCTTGATAGGCTGGATGGATTAAGATATCAGCAGCAGCCATCAATTCAGGTATATCATTACGTCCATAAAAAAATAAAACTTGTTTATCTATTCTCAATTTTTTTGCTAACCGTTGATAACTGGTAGGCGAGTCTTCTCCTACCACCATTAAGATAGTTTTATTTTTTATAATGTCAGGCAATGAAGCTATTGATTTAAGTGTTCTATCTACGCCTTTACGTTTAAAATCTGAACCGACTTGTAATAAAAGAAATTGATCTTTAGAAATAGCATTTTTTTTACGATAAATTAGTTTTGCGTTGATAATTTGCTGATCATATTTTTTACTAGGATCAATTCCAGGAGGTAATAAATAAAAACGTTCGTCAGATGTTTTGTAATATTTTTTAAAATTATTAATTTGATGTTGGGTAAGCATTAATAATTTGGTGTAACTATCTGCATCAAAAACAGCTTTTTCATAAGCAATATAATGTTTATATCGTTTGCTCAGTTTATAAAAAAAACCTTTTTCTTTTTCTGCATAACAAATATCTGCTGCATAATAAATATCTAATCCTGGCATTTTATTAAAACCAACAATAATATCAGCACGATGTTGCGTTAAATGTGTTTTGACCTGATTATAAAATGCTTCATTACGTCCATGATTTGTGTATGATTTAACTGGAATTATAATAATGTTAATATGAGCAGGGATTTCACCATCCCATATCATTGTATAAACACGTATTCGATGTCCCCATTTTTGGCAAGCAAATAGAATCTGGATAAAATCTCTTTGTAATCCGCCAAAAGGAAAATATTTATATAAACAAAATACAATTTCCATGAAATTACATCCTTATCTTAGATTTAATGGTTTGCATATAACTATGTTGGTAGAAATCTCTTAAGAAAGATTTTTGATACAGAGGTTACCATAAAAAAAGCAAACACTCATATAGATCAAAGAGATTCTTTCTTCACTCTATGCAACATAAATCTTTATCTTATTAGATATTAAATGGATTCGGGATAATTCTGTCATATGATATCAATTCACAGATTCAAATAACTCATTCCTACTTTATCCTGCCCATATCATCACAGTGAACATAATCCACTGGGGGACATTTATTAGGGTTATAGCGAATATCGTTGCGAAATTCTCGATTGCATAAAAAAGATTTAACAAATTTATTGAAAGTCCTCTGATAAAACTACATCACAAGGATAGATAATTTAGTTATCTGTGATGTATATTAAATAATTTAATTTTACGGAAATCAACGAAACAAATAGGTATTTATTTTAAAACAATGTTTAAATGACATTACTATTTCCTTGCTTTAGTGGAGACAGTCAACATAAATACACTAAGTGATATTGTTAAAATCAATGAAATATTTTTCCCTAATTTTTTAAAGAAAAACACTACTTTCCACATAGGAAAGATAAAAAACTCGGGAAAGGAGTTAAAGAAAAGAGCAAATCTCTCTTATTAATCGCTCAAGATTAAGAGGGGGTAATCGTGAGCAATAATATTTTAAAAATTTTAATGCAGAGTATATTAGCTTTTTTTGAGCCAATCATCGATAAGAGTCGATCCTTTCTCGAATGGAGCTAAATTATATAAAACCTTTACCAGCGAGCATAAAATCGGTCAGTATAGCCTAAATAAAGCTTGATAACTATAAAGTTATTTCTAAGAAATTTTGTATTTTAAATATGAACAGTTATATCAGACGATTATAAGATAGCTAAGTAGATTCCAGAGTTATTAGCAGATTTTAGTGTATGGCTTGATCAGCCTTGACTCTTATACTTCGTAAATCTCTTCTCCATCTTTAAATTAGATATTATTTATCACTATTGAATCAGTAAGCAAATTCCCTGAACTAGTTCATAGTTAAGAACTGATCGCTCTTTAAGAACGGATTAAAAACTACCTCTTTTTGCTAAAAAGAGAAGATAAAATCAGTTTACTAGATATCTGTTATAAATTAAAATTTTATCGAAGCATGCTTTATTGACCTAATACACTAATTTTAGGAATATTAACCCTAGGTTTAACTTAATAACGATCGTTTTTCCATTTTATGTATTTTCTGACAACAATTCTATTTTCTGTTTGTCAATTTGAGCGACAATGAAAGTAGCCTGTTGCCACACAGAATTCATTTATATGAAGCTCTACGCAGTAATCCTTTCATTAAAACAGGTGCATCTCAGTTTTCCTGATTTTTTGCGAGCCGTCATCTCTGTAATGCTTTATACACATATACCTTCAATAGTAATTTATCTTATTTACGCTGAAATAAAAAACCATAGAGTAATACACCAGCTTAATAACTATATCGCAATAGGCTATAATATAGAGATATATTATCTCTTATTGCATCAGAGTCTAGTGCCGATATTTATTGAGTACAATGCTTATAGCAATGATAATATAACTACTCCTACCTCGATAATGCCGCAGTTTTGAACTGGATACTGTAACATTTAAGATAGGAAGCACGAAAGTATTTCAGACTATGTAACGCCCCCTTTCATCTTTTTATCAAGTGTATAACTTTCCAGTAACATCCGAATTATGCCTTCAGGTAATCCTATCATACCGTTAATTTCTGGCGCGGATTTTTCTACAGATCAGAAAACACTAGGATTTATCAGGTTATTACTGTGACGCATCAGTCGGTAATAGCAGATCAGCAGATTTTCCCCTCTCTTTTTTAAAGAATAACTTATGCTATACAGCATATTTAATATCCAGACTGCTATGAATAATGGATATATTAACAGGCAAATGTTGATTGAGTTGTTAATCATAAATATGAAAGACACAGATGATAGCAATTTCAAATACCCCTCTTGTTTACGTGCTTACCTATAATATAGTAGAACAGTGGCGCAAAATAGAGGATTAAGAGTAGCCAATTATTATTAAAAAAGCTAAAAAATTGGATAAGAGTTAAATAATATGTTGCTAGTTGTAGGTGGATAAAATATAAACCTATGTTATTAACTACTGCTCAGTAGTTTGATGTCGCATGAGTTATAGGATTTTAATTTAAACCATTAATAAAAACGTCGGCAGAACCCATTTAAGAGAAGTACAACAGTGTCAGCGGATATCCAATATAATACAAGTGTTGCAGGTAAGTATTTTCTTAACAGCTAGAGGGATTAATTAATACTTTTATCGTCTTTTTTTAAGAAAGTTATTCTAGCCTTCATAAATAGTGAAAATAGTTTATTTACGCAAGAGATATGCACTTGGTATTTTTCAGAAGCATAGAAATTCTCATCCTGTTCATATTCATCAGGTTTATCGACGCACTCATATTTTTATCTTTCTCCCTGATAGAAAAAAGTGTGAATTATTCCTAGTTTCCTATAGATGATAAATTCATTAGCAAGCATACTGTTAGTCATTATCTATAAATGCAGTTATATCTAGCGTCATCGACTTGATCCTGTCAATCACTGGTTTGATCAAAACCTTGAATAATCGTGACTAGAGGTGAATAATACTTGCATGCCGAGAAAAGAATGGTTACTGGATAGTTGAACATATTTTTATATAGCCTCTTTTTTCTGTTATAAGAAATCAGTCAATCTGTCATCATTCATTTCGGGATGGAGATAATAAATTGTTTTCGATGAATAGGGAGGATGTAACATGTGAAATCTAGTGTTATCTTTCTAATTTATCTAGTTTACGCTTTCTAAACGATTTATTCTAAGCCATCTGGATAAATTTCTGAAATTAATATATTCAGAGTATAAAACAGTATTCAGATTATGAACTTCTCTGAAGTAGTGTAGCTACGCTGTTTATACTATTGTGCTACATTCTCTACCATTTCTGAACAGACTGAATGGAGCCAATTTTAATACCCATTTGAAATGGTTACTTTTCTCAAATCACAGTTATTCAAGTATCGGCTTTACATCCTCAACTGTTTTAAAATCCGATTAATCGTATTCGTCGTTTTATTGACAACCAGTGCGCTGACGGAGGTCGTAGAATGTCATGCGTTCTTCTTGATTACTCTCCAGATTCTTCATAGCTGAACGATACGCTACTATCAAAACCTTGCAAAAATATCAATGGCTTTATCAGTAGCATCACGACTCTTTACTAGTCAAAATTTCCAGAAGATCAACCTTAACTTTCGGTTACATGAACTTTATGAAGTTAAAGCAAGTCCATTAACTATATAAAATAGCTAATGGTATTTATTCTACATGTCCAAGAATATTTTTACTATTATATCTTAAAAACTAAGAGCATCGTCTCTCACAACAATACCAGAGATACGGTTAAGCTGAGCGATTGCAAGCCCATAATGCAATGATGTCGATAATGAACAGCAGTAAAGACGATCAGTATTCCTGAAAGAATATCATATGCTATTGGTCAAAAAATAAATGTAGCGGGAATGGCTTGAAGAGCATAGGCAAACATTGTCTATATTCTTAAATTCATTATTGTTTTAATGTGCCAATGGAATACTGTAGAGAAAGAATAAGTTTTCGTCTATGTTAGTAAAGGTTACTATTTTATTTCTAGAATAATTTTGTAGGTATATCTGTATTTCAATTATTGTAGTTTTACACTATTTTCTGCATGAAAATAATTTAGTAAATAAAACCATATACTATGAAATCAACTTAAGCATCTTTTTAATCAGATTAAATAACTGTTCATATTTTGAATCTAGAATTCCTTATAAATAACTTTTTGATTGCTTAAATTATTTAAATAATGATAATTAATTTATGCTACCCGGAAAAGTTCCGTACCATTTATCTTTATCCAAGATAAAGATAGATTCTTTATCGATAATCGGATCAAGAAAACAGACAACACATACTCTACATTAAACTCTTCAAAATATCATTGTTCATATAATCCCTCTTAATCTTGGAGAATTAAGAGCATAATTTGTTCTTTTTTTCTTTTTCTCTTCTGATTTTCTAACTTTCCTATGTGGAATATAACGCTTCTATTTAAAGAATTCATGGAAAAATATTCTGTTATCTTTAAAAAATAGCACTTAGTGCATTTATATTAACTGTCTCCGGTGAAGCAAGAAAACAGTGACACCATCTAAATACTATTTTTAAATCAATACTTGTTTGTTTTGCTCACTCCTCCGTAACGTTAAGTTATTCAAGCTACATTATAAATAATTGAATCATTTATTCTTGTGATATAGGTTCGCTATAGGACTTCTAAACAGATTGTTGAATACTTTCTGCAATCGGAGATTTCGGAATGATATATTACTGTGTAACTTGCCTACAATAGATATTGTGTTCAATGTAATAATATGAGTAAGATAAAGTGAAATAAGTTATTTTATTATATAAATCAACATCATTCAACAGATTATTACCAAGATAACTAATGAGATTCAGTTTTATATTGGTAGGGGAATAAGGAAGAGTCTATTTGGTCTATAACTGTTTCTTTTTATGGCAACCTCTATAGGGAAAATTTTATACAGTATAAGAGATTTCTCCTAATAACATTTTAAATGATAGTTGAAAAGCATATGGTCTTTTTGGAGGTACCATCAGAAGATTGAAATAGCAATGCCTTAAAGAATAACAGACAATAGTAGCTGTACAATTTAATCATACACATTACGTTTATTTTTGCGAAAGATATATGTGATCCTCTATTAGGCAACCTGATTGCATCTTCCTGCTAGTTATATTAGCGTACTAAGGATGGATGTAAAAAGCTTCTTGTAATAAAATATGCATATTAAAAATCAGAAGCAAAACAGACCGAACTTATTAATGATCTGCAAACGAGTAACTAGCTATATATTTCAGGGTTTCTATAGGAGACAATGCCTTTGATTTTTAGAATGCAATAACAAAGATATTCCTCTATACGAAGTAGCAATATTGGTAGGTATGCAAAATAACTAATATGCTGCCTTCACTTCATTAAATCCATACAACCGAAAGATTAAGGCCAAGTTATAGAAAGAGGGTCCTGCTAACAAAGAGTTGTAATGCCACTAATAAATCTCTTTGATATTTTGTTGGAAAAGTTTTTAGCGAGTATCCTGCAGCAATAAGGATGTTGGAGAAAAATTGAGAAGAATTGCTGCTATTCTCTATAGCTTCCCGTTACTGCACTGTGGTTCTCATAAGAATGATAAATCTGATTGAGTCTGCTTTTGTGATAGTGAGCTATGAATCTGAAGCGAAAATCGTTATAATTTAATAAAACAACCCTTTAAATGATATTTAAGCTGATCTCATCTGTTCAGAAGAGCTAGAACTAACTAATGGGATTTGACTTGTTTGACTCTGCTGGTCAACACTATCTAATTAAGAATGAAAAACAGACTTAGGAAGCATCAAAGTAGAACGTAGCCTGGACCCCCCATTTATAATATTAGATCTACTAATAACTTTTAGGTAATCCATTATGGTAGGTAACTCTTTGTGGCTTTCTATACGTTTCAGATAAGATGTTAGCAACTAGCTCTTGAAGTATATTCTATCGCACTGCGATCCCACACCTAAAACCTTAGGTACTTTAATCTCAACATCG
>JBQMRQ010000032.1:0-423 GCA_052174535.1 Arsenophonus sp. NC-WZS1-MAG3
AATAGTATATATAACTTATTTTTTAAACTCCATTTACACTTTGCTATTTAACAAGATAGATTTTAATTTTTATTAAGTTTTTTATTATTTTAAATTGTCGTATTGAATGTAATAATTTTTATTGTTATACATTTAAATAATTTTATAAATGAAGACAAGTTTGATTCTAGGCTAGGGCATGTAAGGTAGAAGCTGCCAGAGATGATATGTTTTCTGGGAAAAAGATAAATTTTACAGAAAATCGTGCTGTGTTACATATTGCTTTACGTAATCGTAGCAATAAACCAATTGAAGTTGATGGAAGTGATGTCATGCCTGAAGTTAACAAAGTATTAGCTCACATGAAGGAATTTACAAATCAGGTAAGGAATAAATTGTGTTATCCTTAATAATACATATTTCCTTAATGAGTAAAATCAATAC
>JBQMRQ010000033.1:0-64370 GCA_052174535.1 Arsenophonus sp. NC-WZS1-MAG3
CTGGTCTTTAAGTGGTTTCTTAAAGAAATATAACGTTTGTTGGTTTTATCCAATAGCTGGAAAGATAAAAAATTAGGTAAGCGCACTAATCTCCATGTAATCGCCGCACTCCAGCAGTAGACTATCAAGTTATTCGACTAGTTGAGCAGCGCTTTGCTCCATCAAAATCGTCTGCGCGATAGGAAGAGGATGCAACCGAGCTACTTGCACTACTGGATGCAGCTATTAAAAATACGCTGCATCTAGCAATAGTTGTACTGCAAGATATAGAGATGTTGACATCCTTGCTCAGTTAGTCTAGCGGAAGTTATTTAAAACATGGCGTTGGCATGATGTTAACCCTTACGACTTTACCCTCGTTTTCGCTTAGGGAAAAATGATATTGTCTGGTTGGAAAGTTAATCGGATCTAGTGTAGTAAGGAAGAAAGTTACTCCATCGCTTAGATTCATGCACCCTAAGCAGACCCCGCACTGGGTTATTAGATTCTCATCTTACATAGTAAGATGAGAATCTGTGATTTTATGTAGATTTATCACGACGGGAGTGGTGATAACCGGACATGATGCAGACCAAGATTGCTAAAACCGACACCAATATCTTTCTGCTGGCAGCGAGATGTTGTCTGCCCGAGTATAGAAAGAACTTTTGCGGCTACCGTTGCTGGCATTTATTTGATTAAAAGTACGCCTTGGTGAGGTCGGTTAACGTGGTAATCCTCAACAGCAATGCCCTGCGTGCTATTCCAAATGAAAAAAGCAATGAGATCTCGCGATTCTACGTTACTGTTTCAAAGTCATTTTAGCTCACAGAAAACTCATCTCGTAAGCGCATTAGGGAGGTGGACTGCGGGAAAGTGGCTAAGGTATTGACCAAATTAGAGCAGTTTCCAGTTGTGATAAAAGAAAGGAGTCCTGATGCGAAAACAGAGAACTGTGATAGACCAACCATCTTGCCTACCTCTATATATCACCTCTATCAATGCTGAGTAGAGACCTGTTGATTAATAAGGTGTAGTTTGATCTAGATGTAGACCAGGAGAAACGCATAACGTTAATACTGACCCGTAGGAGGATTTATCGTACAAGCAGAGTTAAAGCGCTACAGGGAAGGACCCGGTATTGACGGCGCCGTCGATAGCTTGATATGAGCCCTGCATTAACTAGGGAAATAAACTTAATGAATAATATCTCATTGCAACATCTACTTTTTCAGTGATGTGCGGGATTTTGATCGGAAGACGTAATGAGTGAAGTTTATATTTGGGTTGGATGAATGCGAAGGGGGGAGGTAGGTATAAGATAGGATGGATTTACTCATCGACGATAGCATGATACTGACGATCTTATTGTGTCTGTTTACTGATAGATGCGCTGAGGTTTTTAATAGTTTTTGGACAGCGGACAATTACTAATCGTGATAAGGTTAGTTCGTATCTGTGATTGTTATTATGCAAAAGGCGGTAGCCTAGGATAATGGTGTAAGTAAAACCTATCACATGAGGCGCTGCATGCCTTTCTGGATGCGTGACTAATTAATCAATTACATTGCTAGGTAGGAGCCGCGATGTTGCTGCCTATATATGCCTATTTGGCTGAACAAGTGTGCATCTGAGGCTTAAGGATAGACAGTGTGCATCTGTTTATCTTTAAATGGTATTTATAGGAAATTTAAAATACCATAAAACTTACATAAGAAAATTATTCGCTAACCCCACCAAAAAAGATATATCACAATGTTTGCTGGTGGGGTGGGGCTGTACTGTTTGACGCAGAAATTTTCTGTGTTTTTGCCATTGCAAAATAAGCCACTGAGCTGTATAGTCTCGAAAATCATTATAAGAAACGTTGACGAATGCAAACTTCTTAAACATTACGCTTTTTGAGCATGATACCAAGTAGGCCGTATAGCTTTAGTGTTAGTAGCATTAACTATTACTATATTATGCGGCCAGTATTGCGCTTAGTTAGAGCAATTTATAACTGGCTGACGGCATCGGCCTAGAGCAAGACAAGGGATCTCTTAATGGTTGTTGAGACTGATCAATTTTGGCTTTAATAGGGAGACTACATCGTGGATATAGAAACTCGGTTTTGTGAGATTAGTTTCAGATCCTATTCCAAGTAGGTGCTTGATCAAAGAACTTATTATTCGGTGTAACGCTGATCGCGCATGGAAGAGTTTCTCTAGTGACTACTAGATATTTGAGGCAGTTCCTGACGAGTTATTTTGTACGTTTTGAATATTATGAATCTTTGTTAAACGAACTGCTAGGTGTTCTCGTAGATGATATCTACGTAGCTGGAATGGGATACGAACAGTGGATGGACTTTTGTAATGGTATTACCTAGGTATCTTTCTTAGCGAGCCTCATATTAACCGAGTCATTAACTATCACGCGGCACTGTAACTCTGTCATCAGTGAGTGTATTATACAAACTAAGGAGCTAATATAATAACGGTGTTTGTACCTGGGGCAAACAGGTCGATATTATACTGTAAATCACCTCCCAATACTCTTCATAACCCAAAGTCTGTATCCGCGAGATGTTTAAGAAATTTGATACCGTAAAAAAACCGAATGAAAACTATTTTGCTCTCGCTTTTTAACGCGAGCTATTTTGGATAAACAGGTTAAAGAATTATGTCATGAAAAGTCTGTTTATACCAGTCAGTAGCGGAAAACTGATCTATTGCTGATAGTGTCATATGGTTTTAAAAGGGTGTGCCTAGATTGTTACTTTTCTCGCAGAAAAGTTGTAGTCACCTTTATATTTTTATTATTTTAATTTCAAATAATTCTCTTCAGGTTGAATAATTTAGTAAATAAAACGACCCTAGACTAGGATCTGCTCAGAGATATTTTAATCAACTGATATAACTTGTTCATGTTTAAAATTTAGAATTTTTACATATAAATTGTTGATTATAAATTTTATTGGGCAATAGTGACTAATTTTATGATCCCTGGCAAACGCGATTTCATACCATTTAGTATTCATCTGAATAAAGGATGAACTCTTATCTAGAATCAGTTCAAGAAAACAGCCAACACACTCTACATTAAGTTCTTCAAGAATTATATCGCTCACATGAATATCCCCTTTTGTTAATCTCTAAAAATTAAGACCGCAATTCGTTTTTCCTTTTATCTCTTTCTTCTCTCACGTTTCTACGTTTTCTATGTAGAATATAATGCTTTCTTTTAAATGATTTATGGGAAGATATTTTGTCGATTTTAAAATACACTTAGTGTATTTAAGTTAGCTATCGTCGTTGAAGAAAAGAAGCAGTGATACCCCATCTAAATGCTATTTTAAATCAATCCTTATTTGTTTTATTGATTCCAGTAAAGTCATTTTATTCAGTATACATTTTAGATAATTAAATCATTTATCTTTGTGATGTAGTTTTACAAGAGTACTTCTAGTACGATTGTTAAATCTTTCTCTGTAATTGGGAGATTTTCAATGATATCGATGTAACCATAATGAAATCCACACAGTGGATAACTGTTCACTGCGAGAATATAGCCAGAATAAAGTGGAATGAGTTGGTTCAATACATACAATAAGATCATCCTACAGCTTAATCAACTCAACTAATGAGATGCAGCTTTAGATGTTGATAGAGAAATAAGAAAAAATTTCTTTAATTTATATGACTCTCTTTGCTGTTCATAACAATCACTGTATCGAAAATCCTTTATACATAGTGTAGAAATTTTTATAAGCAATCTTTGCTAATATAGTCTGAAGTATCCATACTTTGCTTAAAACACTTTTCAACATAGGACATAGAAAAATGATTATATCTATGAATTATAAGATAAATCTATTTACTTTTAATCAATTGTTCACAAGTTTGAATTCTGTACGCGAGATTAACAAAAATTTGCCACATGATGATTAGGCTACACTACGCTTGATGCTTCGTAAATCTATTCTCCATTCTTAAATTGGGCATTGTTTACCATCACATGGTCAGTAGATCATGTCTCATTAGCCACTTTTAGCTTTTCTGAGCAAATAGGAATACCTATTATATACCATTAAAAGGGTTGTTTTCAAACGAGAGTATTTTACGAGTTCCTTTTATAGGGATCACTGTCGCAAAGTTAATTTAATTGAATTCATCATTATTATTGAGACCCAGTGCCTTGATAGGAAGCTATAAAATGCCAGCTATTTCTCGTTCTTTTTTCAACTTTTTATCACTGCAGAATACACTGAAAACCTTGGCAATAAAACATCATGGCTTTATTATGGCATCGCGACTTTCTTCTAGCTCGATTTATCGCAGATAACTCTTATTCAGTTGTATCCTTTTTAGGAAGGAGGAAGGCAGTGCATTAGCTATTTATCTGCCTAACAGGGTTATTGCTACGCATCTATCTCCGGGAAGATCTTTCTTATTAAATTCTAAAAATTAATGGTATCATATTCCCATCTCAACAAGTCTGAGGGATCCCATTAGGGATACCATTAAACTCTGGGCTTGCAGCTAAATTAAGAAGTTTTGCTCAATACGCTTCTATCTCTCGATAACCATCTTTTACCGCAACGAGCTCCTTCCGTTCATAGTCTAGTAAGCCTGATATGTCCAGAAAGTAAAGGTGATTATTTTGCTTAACAGAATAACGTATGCCATCAGCCCAGAAATAAACGTAACATATATCGCTTAAATCATACAGCTACTATTTTATATATTCTTAAGGTATTGTTGTTTTAATTTGCTAATGGTTTACCGACAGTAGATCATGTGCTTTTTGCTGAGAAGCGACATAATAGTTTCGTGAAAATTACCGGTAGAAATAATTCATAGCTATACAAGCCATGCTTGCGATTCTTCACCGCTTTGCACGCTCAAGGTAAGCGTGGGCTAGCAAATAACCTATTGAAGCATATTTCGGTGCCACTAAGGGTTTCTCATCCTGACCTTTAGATCACTTTAATCTCAACATCCTCAGTACTTATTTTTCTATGGTTCACTATAGCAAAAACTATTACGGTCGACGGCATTGGCGGGTCCTATTAATAAGGCAGCATTGAGTATATATCAGAATATATCTTGGAGGGTCCGCCTTAACAATGGTGCTATCAGCTACCTCTCACTATTACAGATTCGTTAATATAATGGATCAGGGGTAATATCTAATTTCGCAAATAACCTCGTAGGCTAGAGTTTTATAGGATATCACCTTCTCTGTTGCTCACATTATCCCCGAAATTAATTAGCAGAATATATCGTACCATCATCTATATAACCAGATATACTAGAGATGAAAATAACTCATAAATCAGATACAAAGAGCGTTAAAGAACGTTTGCAAAATAAGAGTTATTAGTCAATATTATGATTGATTTTAGTCATGCAAATTATTGTAAGAATATAAAAAGCAGTTTGAAGTAGCTGAATATTGATAATTAAATATGTCATAGTGAAGAACAATTATTCTGGTAGTAATGATTTAAAATTATCTTTTAGAGTGAAGTTAAATATAACTAAAAGAAAATACTAGTAAATTTTAGAAGTATACTAGACATCTGGATTGGTTGGGAAGATGGTGAGAAATTATTATATCGTTTAGATGAAGCTATTTGAGTATTCCATAAAAGCGTACAATTAATGTTAATAAGGCCATGAAGTTGCCTTACATGTATTCAATTAATTATTATGGTTACATTGATTAACAAAACCTATTGGATTTATCAGTTATTTCAGCTTAATCAGTAAGATAGTAATATTTTATAGGTTTCATATTTTCATCAAATTCATAGATAAGTGGAACGGCAGTTGGAATATTAAGTTCAAGGATTTCATCTTCATTCATCTTGTTCAGATGTTTAACTAATCCTCGTAATGAATTACCGTGAGCTGTAATAATCACTTTTTCGCCTTTAGCAACTCTAGGTTTAATCACCTCTTCCCAATAAGGGACAACACGTTCAATTGTGGTAGATAGGCTTTCAGTAATAGGAATTTCTGATGGGTTTAAATTTGCATAACGAGGATCATTACCAGGGTAACGAGGGTCATCTTTAGTTAATTCTGGAGGTGTAATTTTAAAACTACGACGCCATAGTTTAACTTGATAATCACCATATTTTGCTGCAGTTTCTGTTTTATCTAAACCTTGCAACGCACCATAGTGGCGTTCATTGAGTCGCCAATTTTTTTCAACTGTTATCCACTGTTCATCTATTTGGTCTAAAATATTCCACAATGTGTGAATAGCACGTTTTAAAAGAGAGGTATAAGCATAATCAAAAACAAAACCTTCTTTTTTTAATAGATGTCCTGCGTATATTGCTTCTTCACGGCCTTTATTGGAAAGTTCGATATCAGTCCAACCCGTAAATCGGTTTTCTTTATTCCATTTGCTTTCGCCGTGTCTTATCAGAACTAGCTTAGTTATTAACATAATTTAAACTCCTATATAGTAGATTCATTAAATTGATCTGAATTATTATATTATCTATAACAACTGTATACTAATCAACTAGTAGGTGATTTTAAATTGTTAAGTAAGAGAACTACCCTTAGTTAAAGCTGATTACTATAGATTTATCAATAACTCAATGATCCTAAAATTTTTTTGTATCGATTTAATAAAATTATAGGTATAAATAGGTAGAGAGTTTTTCTATCTATTTCTAGAGTGCTTATCTAGAAAAATTTGCGTAGAATAAGTTTTAATATTTCTATTAAAGTTGAGAACTCAATATATGTTTACAGGCATTGTAAAAGGAAAAGGAACATTAGTTGCGGTGAAAGATAGCGTTAATTTTCGTACTTATACCGTCAAATTTTCTAATGAATTACTAGAAGGCTTAGAAACAGGTGCCTCTGTTGCTAATAATGGATGCTGTTTAACTGTCACCCGCATTAATGATGATAAAGTAAGTTTCGATTTAATAAAGGAGACTTTGCGCCTGACAAATTTAGGTAGTTTAAAACTAGGCGATATGATTAATTTAGAAAGATCAGCAAAATATGGCGATGAAATTGGTGGTCATGTCATGTCGGGCCATATTATTATTACCGCTGAAATAGCCAAAATTTTTAAATCTAAAAATAATTTGCAAATTTGGTTTCATATGCATAATAAGAAATTAATGAAATATATTTTATATAAAGGTTTTATTGGTATTGATGGAATTAGCTTAACAATAGTAGAAGTGATCAATAATCGTTTTTGTGTCCATCTAATCCAAGAAACCATTACGCGTACTACAATTTCAGAAAAACGTCTTGGAGAAAAAGTTAATATTGAAATTGATACGCATACTCAAGCAATAGTTGATACCGTTGAACGGGTGATGTATAAAAAATATAATCATAAAGTGTGTTTTAAAAAAATTGTCACGCTCTGAAGTATAGGATTTTAGAATGATGAAATGTATCCTGCTGATTAAATTCGTAAATGTTTTCAATAGTATAGCTATGAAATTCCATGAAAATATACCTTACAGATATTTGCAAAACTAGATATTACCTCTGATCTCCTTGCATGAACTTATCCCTAATTGTGGTAAGCAACTGATAAGCAGTGATCTTGAGACGGAGTTTGAATTCATCCTGCGATAACTTGCTAAAAACCGCTTTGATGCTTAAGGAATTAAATTGCTATTAAGTGAAGAGTGAAAGCCATTCTTTTTTCCTAAAAAGAGATAGAATTGATTTACTGAGTCTATTATAAGTTAGATTTCATTGAAGTGTGTATTCTTTAATCTAATACGCTAATTTAGTGATATTAACTCTAGGTTTAGCTTAATAAACTCTTATTTTTCTATTTTATGTATTTTTTTGATAACAATTCCGTTTTCCTGATCAAGCAGGCTTGAGTGTTGATAAAAAGTACCCTTTTCTCAGACAGAATGCATTTATATGAATCTATGCGTAGGAATCCCTTTTCATTAGATCAGAAAATCTGCTTTTTCGGTTTTTGGAAGCCATCGCTACAGTGTCTTATACATCTTTAATAATAATGTGATTCGCATTGATGATTCGACAAGAAACCATAGTAACGCACAATCTTAATGCTCACCAGAATATCACTAATATAGTGTCTGATCATTTTTCTTACGACAAGATCTCTGCCAGTACCTACTTAGTCTGGTGGTCATAGTAATAATGTACAATTACTCTCCTCTAAGGAATGCCACATTTTAACGCAGATACCTGGAGAATGTTTTATCGTTAGAGATATTTTACTCTATACTACGTCCCTTTTATCTTTTTAAGAAAGCGGACTTTCCAATAACCGTATCCTCTACTGCCCCCTTTAGGTAACGCTGCTACAGTTTCCTGGCACAGATATGCCAAAGATTAAGAAAAGGTTACTGGGATTTATCAGTTATCGCTGTGATGAATTAGTCTAATAATAGTATCTTGCTAGATTTTTCGATCCTTCTCTTTTAAAGAGCAGAGTATGCTATAGTATGTTTAATGTCTAGATCGTTAAAAGTGATAGAGAGATGAGTATGCGAATGTTTTTATGAGTTGTTAATTATAACTGCAATAACTGCAGAAATCAGAAAAGATGTCAATTCTATACCCTGTTTGTGTCCCCACTGCAACATAGTGAAATGGTGTATCGGCGCAAAATAGAACATTGAGTAACGACTAGTTTTGTTAAAAAAATCTAAAGAAGATAGGTGGATGGTAAAAGTAATGTGTTATAAGTTGCAGTCAGGTAAAATTTGCACCTGTTGTGCTAACCAGTTGCTATAGGTGCTTTGATTCCGTATGAACTTGTAAGATTTTGACTTATAGATTTGGCAGAAAAACGGGCAGCGAGAACATTCAAGAGAGAAGTAGTAATATCATTAGATATTTAAATGGCATAAATGCCATAGAAAAGGATTTGCTCGATAGATAGGAGATGAGTCCACAAGTTAACACTTTTAGCCTATTTTTAAGAAATTTATTCCAGTCATTATCAATGGTAAAAAGTATTTTAGCTAGATAGAAAGCTATACATCTGGATATCGTTACAGAGAAAGAAAAATTAAAATCATTATTCTTGTCCGCATTCATCAGGTTTATTGCTCTAATTATCTTTATGTTTATCTCCTGGATAAAAGGAGATGGAGATTAACCTCTGTTCCATATAGGTAATGAATTCATCAGAAAGGATGCTATCAGTCATCCTTCCTCAATGGAATTATATCAAGAATCATCACCTTAGTCTAGGCGTTTGTGCTCAAAACCACGAATAATCGTGATTAGATGTAGATAATACTTACGTATTATCTTTCTAGATTATCTGATTTACGCTTTCTAATAGAATTATTCTGAGCTACGCATCTGCTGAATTCCTGAAAATTAACATATCGCAGAGTCTAAGAAAGTGCTTAGCTAATAAACATTTCTGAAGAAAACGTATCTGCCCTGCTTATAGCATAAGTCTGCTATGTTCAATAAAATATTACCCGAATCAGGTAAGAAAAGGACATACCTAAATCAGGTAAACATAAAAGAAAAACTAGAAAATATATCAAAACTAAATAAACCATCCCCTTTTGCCCCAACAGATGAAAGAATAACCTAAGAGCATTTTTGTTAATTCACTTAGAGATGAGTTTAGAAATGAATTTTAGGTATTCACCAATAAATCAGTTGAAGAATCTCACCGATTGGCTAAAGAAAAAATTATTAATCTTGACTTGAAGTGCATTAGAAAGTTTTTAAGTACTAGATTGTGGTGATGATCCTCTCTGACAGAGTTGATTCACTTATAATTAACCAATATGGAGAACTCAGTGTGGAGTTTAAATAGATTTAAGCTCTACAGGTAAAAATCTTTTGTTAAACTGGTAGGAATAAAATCAGAAATGATTTTCTTCCGTAAGAGTCCGGATTGTAGATGCTTATTTATAAAGCAGCGTTTTTATAATTCTACGGAAGTTTTACGCAGCCTAAAGTCAATACTTTTAATACTGAATTACTCTATTCGCTACTAAAACCAATCTGGATTCCTGTCTGTAGTTTATCGCGTATAAAGAAATCAATAAATCATTAAATTCTAGATGACGATGACTTAAGTTATTAAGCTGTAAGAAAGTATCGTGAGAACGAATATCATCTCAATAAATTATTAATGCCAGAATTACAAATAGCTACTAAGGACTTAGAGCCGCGTTAGCTCATAATTATTCAGTAAATAAAGCTCTAAATCTATCTAGATAATTTTTCTAACAAGGACTACGAGGTAATCAAAAAATCTAATTGAGCAAGCGACTATCTATGAAATTCAACATAGCAATCATCAACCGTGCGTGTTAAAACTACAAATTTTAATGTCCATCTAAGCCAGTAGAGTGCATAATTTTCTAGGAAAGGGATGTAATCCTTGACAAGCACGGCGTGTTTAAAAACTGCTATTGCCAGAATATTACTCTACGGAAAAAATGTAATAAAAACCAAATTCCCTGCTATTTCTTGATAGAAAAATAATGTAGTTAGAGTAAATGAAAGCAGAGAAGGAGAAATACTGTAAACGGAGTAAAATTAAAATGTTTATGGAGTTTTGAACCTGCATGAATGCTTTTCTAATATACATCCTGGAAACTTACAAGGCAATGAATTCAAATGTAGTATGTTACTTAAAATTTTGCAACGCCTATCCAACCCATTAGTTTAAACGTTTTAAAGATTGTAGCGGTTTAGTGATGTGTAAGTAAGTTACTATAGGAAAAGTTTTCTGATATTAGCTATTGGAAAGCACGTTATTAACGCAAAGCAAAGTTATACGCTATTCATGACAAACTTATAGATTATGAAAGCGGTTAAATCAATGTGAAGAAAAATTCCGATCTATTTTCTTAGAGGTTAAGATTATTAAATGTCATATTCAGTTCGATTTCCTTATCATCGATGAGGTTGGGATTCAGTTCGACAACGAAGAGAAAAAGCTTATATTATTAATATCATCAAATACGTGCCATGAGGCAATGAAACTGACGATTATTATCAATAATCTATTACTGGATGAATCGTCCTGATTTATCCTGGAGCAAGTGATTAACCGTATGAATGACGGTGGCGGTTGTGCTCTGTTGTTAGATGTGAGGAAGTTCTGGTTATACATGGTTGTATGAACTCAGCATGAGCTAGAATTAATTTAAATGGTGCTAAAATCTCAATACCAGTATTTTTAGATGATACGGCATAAAACTCTCCTTAGCACTAAACAGACTTACAATAGTATAAGATAGAATTTATTAAATTTAAGGTATTAACTAAATGATATTTTCATAAAAACTAGTTTTGATATAAGATTATTAGTACTTGATAAGTAAATAGGCTGGTTAAGAAATACACGAATAAAAGATATTCTGTTGAGAAAACATTTAATACTAACCTTAAACTCTGGTGCATAGCTGTAAAACTCGAACAGAATAAAAAGATGAAACCAAACACAATACTGGATAATTAAGAAAGTTTGTAAGTTTTTCTTATACCAAAACTTTACAGTTGTTTAAATATATTTAATCAGTAATACATCTAAGATTTATAAAGATAAGTAGCAAACGCCTATTTAAGTATTTAAAGAATAGATGCTGAATTTAGTTTTAAACTGGATGATATCATCGATAAAAGCAAGGTGATAGCCGAATTTTAACTGAAAATCACGATGCATTCAATTCTAACTGTAAAAGTTAAAGTGTAATCTTTTGGAATCTGCTATACAACAAGATTATCTCTTAAGTAAAAAACTGCTGAACAATATAGTATCGTTAGTATCGTTAAGCAGAAAAACAATTATGATATTACTTTCCTTCTGATAGATATACAAAATGCTTCTATGAAGAATTAAAAAATCTAATGAAGTGTGTTTTATAACTAAAAATGACGACTGTTATTTTTTCTACTGAAATAAGAAAAGACGGAAAGAGAAGCAACAGTAAAGGAAGCGTATTTTTTATTTTAACTATTTTTCTACTGTACCTTGCATTGTTTTAATGTTTTACTATTTATAATAATAGTATTATCCAGTTTAAGGCATTATTCATCATTTCAAAATTTTATGGACAAATATTTTCCAATAAAATTAGTAATAAACAAATAATTATTGAACTCTATTTTATAAGCGTTAACCATTGTTTGGTATGTAATGTCCATTGCTTAATATATTAAGTAATGCTGTAAAGAAATTCAAACATATGACGGAAATCGCGTTGCTAAGCCTTGCATACAGTATGATCATCAAATATTCTATGATGAAATCTCAGTGCTATTAAATTTATGTCTTCCAGATAAGAGAAAACAAAATATTGATAACTATAGAAAATGTGTGTTGGAGAGGTGTTAACCAAAATGAATATTTAGAATGATGATTTACAAGTAGGAGTGATGAGATTAAAGAAATTGATGAAACAGCGATATCAAGGGCGGCGGTAAGTTCGTGGTGATTATTAATAAATATTGTTAACCGTTAACATTCTGCTAAACTAAATAAATAAACAAAGTTATTTATGAATAACATTGAAAATGTAAAACTGGCACTTCCTATTGTTATAACGAAATGATGTTCCTTTTTGTGGTGCGCGTTATTATCTTAGTGAATTGACTTTAATTACAAGCATTATCTTATTTAATTCTGAACGTGTCCTAAACTGGTATTATCTCTATAAAGAGCGCTGCCTATAAAACAAGAAATAGGTAATGAATTTTTAAAAAACATCTTTTTCTGTCAACAGCAAAAAAAGTATTAGCACTTGTTTCATCTCTTGGTAAAAGTATGATGAAGATAAGTACTAAACCCTATCGTGATGCCGGCGGGGGGAGTGTGGTATATGACACTGTCTGTCACGCTCATACCGGCAAAGGATGTTATGCCAGTGCCAATTTATAACAAAGAATAATGCAACGTGTTAACAAAACAAGATTTTCAGGTAACACTTGTCATAGTTGAACATTATATCGCTGTTCTGTGCTTACTAATTTTGCAGAAAGCTGTTTTAAGTTTATTTGTTTATAACATCAGTAGTGAGAGATTTGAAAGTTCAATACTACTTAAAAAGTTAAAATCCGAAGATATTCAAGGTATTTCTGACTAGATATAACGATGCAAATACTATCAAGGATAGATATCAAACAGGCTTATTAACTGCATGGAGCAGAGCGGGAGCTTTATTTAAAGTTATATTTACTCAGTAAATCAACCTAATAAGCCTTTAAGGAAATTAATTAGTACTGACAAGCCTCAATAAATTGATTTCTTGTGCAGTAAATATTCATTTTAAAAGAAAGCATAATCAATACAATATTAAATATTATCATACTATTTTTATTTAAAGACTTGCTATGAGCATATTCTAGATAGTCGAATACATTAATGCTATACGTGTAAAGCTAAAACAAAACCTGAAGATTTAACGTTCCCGAGTAAACAATATTGTCAATTTTCCTATAAAACTTTATAGCGAAAACATCAAAAGCGCTCAAAGAGAGATCGGCTAAATTTAACTTATGGGTATCTACACTACTAGAAATAGTGCTTAAGCTATCTGTTAGATTTATTGATTTTTCAAGAGTGAAAAATGTTTAATGATAATCATCTATAGTTACGAACTTATAGATAAGCGTGTTTGATAGGATAATTGAGTTAGAAGTAAGTTAAGATATTAACTTACTTAACTTGGTTGATTTAATATAACTAATTATTAATCAGATGCAAGATAGAATCGAACTGGATGAAAAGTATTATTTCACGGAGAATGATCAAAAAGGTAGTAGTCTGATGATACTACTCAGAAAAGAGAAAAATTAATTAAAAATCTGAATAACTGACAAGAAACTTTATTTAATTCAGTCTGTTCGACTTATGTGATTTTTCTTAAATATATAAGGAAAAACCGCATGAAGAATTATCATAAATTTATTGAAAAGCATGGAGTAACTAAACTCCTTAAGTAAGGATACGAGCAATCAGTAGTTTGGATTAATATGGATGTAGTGATAGAATATCATCGCAGTAATACCGCCAGTGCAAAAGGTAAAATATTTATAAATTGTCTACATGTTACCAAAATCTGGGCTAGAAAGTATCAGATTCAAATAAAAAGAGAGCAAGGATTGCTCGCTCCATGTAGACATTAATTTTATCATGTATGCATCCATTTTCTAGAAACTAATTTGCCTTAGTAAGTGGCAAGAAATTTTTATTAAAAGAATATTTCAAAAAAAAATGAAAGCAATATTTAAGTTAAATGTGAAACCACAATGCCGATTAAATCGGATAGAATTTTTATGTAAAAAACTAGAAAATTTTTTTTATTATAGCTTTCCTACTCATCTTAATGTTAGGTGTGTAATCTTGTATTGCAATACTGAAAAAGCATGAAAGATTGCTGTATCGGATATGGAAAAATAATAGATTGCATTTTAACAGTTAAAATAGAAGATAGAAACTATCACGGCATTATTATATATACACAACACACCAAAGAGTTTGAATATAATAAGACTTTATTTCTTAGCTTAAGTACGATTTGGCTGCTAATTATTCTCGGTTGCAGATATTAATACTAACCTTGTTAGACGATAGCAACTTGGGGTTGCACAGTCGCTTGCATAGATTATGCAGTCAGAGCCAGGCTTGCAGATGATATATCACTCAATAAAATTATTTCATTCTTAAAAAGAGAATTAAAATTACGCAAGAACAGATAAATAGCTTGCAGGACTATGAGCAACGTGTTGATTGATCTACTTAATAGAAAATTAAGAATTAATAGTTATGTTAGCAAAAGTTGTTGGTAGGAATCTCCTATACTATTAAGAAATAGATTCCCTACAAGAAATTTTCTATAAATAAAAGGAAACAGTCATATATATCAAAGAGATTTTTCACTCTATGTTAATATAAAGCTACATCTTATTAATTGTGTATAGTAATTTTATACCTAAATATTAATAATGCTTTGAAGAAACCGATTCTACTTTATCCTACCTATATTATTACAGTGTGAACATATGATTTCTGGAGAAATTTATTAGGGTTCAGCAATATCGTTATAAAATCCCCGATTACAGGAAAAGATTTAAGATCTTACAGAAGTCTTTAGTAAAACTACATCACAAGGACAAATGGTTTAGTTATCTGCAATGTATCTTAAATAACTTGACTTGATGGAAGCAAGAAAAACAAATAGGCATTGATTTAAAAATAGCGTTTAGATGAAGGTCACTGGTTTCTTTCTTCAGTGATGGCAGCTAATTTAAATATATACTAAGTAGTATTATTTAAGTTAATAAAATAATTCCCTGAATATTTTAAAAGAGAATTGTTCTATTTTACATAGAAAAACTAGAAAACGCGGGAGAGAAGAAAATAAAAGGAAAGAACAAGTTTAAGTCTGAATCATTCAAAACCGACAAGGTCATGTGAGTAATAAGATTCTTGAAGAGTTTAATCCAGTAATGTGTTAGCCGTTTTTTAAATTAATTATTGATAAAGAGTCTCCATCTTTTGCTCAAAAGATAATAAATAGTGTAAAACCATTACCAACGAAGGATAACGTTAAGTCACTATAGTCTAATAAGGTTATAGTAACTAGAGAACTATTAGTGATGAATTCTGCATTTAAAATGTGAGCAATTATATCAGCTAACTAAAAATATGTCTGAGTAGATTTCATGATATGAAATTGTTTTATTTATCTAATTATTCTAGCCTTAAGAAGATTATTTAAATCATAACAATTGGAGTTATTAGTAAATCTGATATATAATGCTTCATAAATCTATTTCCATCCTTAAATTGATGCTTATTTCATCACAAAAGGAAATTAGCAGGTCAAATTATCTTAACCAGTTCCCAGCTTTCTAAGCAGACAAAATCAGCTTAGATACCATGAAAGAGTTGCTTTTCAAACTACAAGTGCTTAGATATCAACTTCGTGCCTTAACTATCACAAAAACTGATTCAATCAGGTTCGTCATTCTTATTGATATCCAGTGCACTAATGAAAAATCATAGAATGGTCAGCTGTTCTTCTCGCTCCTTCTCTATCTTCTTTATCGCTGCAATATACTAAAAATTTTGCAACAAAACATTAAATTTTATTAGCGGCATCGCGACTTTCTTCTAGTCAAACCTCCTGCAGCTCACCTTTAATTTTTAGTTGCATGCCTTTAAGAAGTAAAACTAACTACATTAGTTATTTTGTGTACTCAACAGCATTGCTCCTGAATATCCGGGAATATCTCTTTAGCATTGCTATTCTAAAATTAAGAGCACTGTCTCTTGTAGTAGACCTCGAGAGATGATTAAAGAACGCCATCACTGGCCACATTAAAAATTTATCTGCCCAATTTGCTTCTTATTCTCATAAGCATCATCAAGTGTAATAATCTCCTCATATTTCATACATAGTGATGCCGATAATCAGCAGCAGGCAAAAGCTAATGCTTTTGCCTGATAGGAATAAGGTATATGATACCGGTCAAGAAATAAACGTAATACATATCGCTAAATCATGTAAGCATCATTGCTTATACTCTTAGGTATTCTTATTCAGTCTCCTAATCATCTCTGCGATAAGGAGGCTATGTACTTTTTCACCAAGAGAATCGCGCCTCTAGAATTATAAAATTACCGGTGGATATGGCTCGCAGGTACAGGTATGAGAGCCAGCTCTTCATCGTCTTTTATATACTTCATAATAAGGAAGTAGGAAGGAACTATTAAAGTATATTCTGTTGCCATCGTGATTCCTAGACTTTAAGTACTTTAATCTTAACATCGGCAATATCAGTCAATATAGTTTGCTGTTGCACATAACTATTACGGTTGACGCGCATGTGCTGGCATCAAGCCAACAAGGCAGCATTCAGCACTTTGGCACAGCATTCCTTATAACTCACCCTTAACAGCGCAGTGCCTATTAGTTTCCAATAGCATTATGAATAAGTTCATGCAAGAGATACAGGTAATATCTAGTTTATCGGATATCTTAGGGTAGACATTTCATAATGTATCATTTCTTTATTGTTGAAATTATCCGCAAAATTAATTAGCAGAATAAACATCATCATTTTAAAAAGCTTATTACAACAGAAATGAATATAATTCTCCAATTCTAATGACCCGTCAAAGTATGAATTAATAATTAATTTTATAAATAAAATTAGGAATGAAATATGCTCAGCAGCATACTTGCTTGCGTTGAACCATTAATTAACCAATCGGTTTGACCGTCATAGGCAATTTTCCCATCTGTAATAACAATAGATCGAGTTGCTATTTGGTTAGTATCTTCTAAATTATGAGAAACTATCAGTAAGGTTAATTGACGTTCATTACATATTTGTTTAAGTAATATGAGCATTTCATTACGTAATGCAGGATCGAGAGCAGAAAAAGGTTCATCTAATAACAAAATTTGTTTTTGGCGAATTAAGCAACGTGCTAACGCAGTACGTTGGCGCTGTCCGCCTGATATTTGAGCCGGTAAACGAGTTATACAATTATTAAGTGAAACTTGTTCTATGATCTTCTTTACTGTGCAAAGTTGGAATCTTTTTAAACGTAAATTTGGTGAAATGCCTAAAGCAATATTTTGCCAAACAGTTAAATGAGAAAAGAGATTATTTTCCTGAAAAAGGAAAGAAACTGGCCGCTTGGCAGGTGATGTATTGGTATGATTTTGGCTATTTAGCCAAATTTTACCTTCTTTTGGATACTGAAATCCGGCGATTAAATTTAGTAGAGTGCTTTTCCCTGCACCACTAGGGCCTAATATAGCCACCCTTTCAGCTTTATTTACTTGAAAATTAAAGTGCATTATTAGATTTTCATAACAATAGACAAGTTTATCTAATTTAATCATGCTCTTTTCCTGAAAAACATTTTAATAAACTGAAACAAACTAATAGCATTAATAATGCAGTAACTGCCGCGTCATTATTACGGTAAGATCCTAATTGTTGATAGAAATAATAAGGTAAGGTAAGAAAGTTCTCATTACCAAACAGCGCAATAATACTAAAATCACCTATTGAGAGTACGCAGGCAAAAGTGAAGGCTTGTCTTATTGTATGTTTTAAGGCTTTTAATTCAATTAAAACTAGTCGATTTATGCCTTTTATTTGTAATGAAATACATAATAAATTATAACGTTCAGCTAAATCATACATCGGATTTTCTAATATTTTTAAGGCATAAGGAATAGCCATCAAAGCATTTGTCAAGATAATTAAACTATAATGAGAGTAAGCTAAAATAACGGTATTATTAAGTAATAAAAAGAACCCAGTTGCTAAAACTATGCTTGGTATCGCTAGGATTAATAATCCACTTAATTCAAAGATTCGATGAAGTAGCATTGAGCCACGAAGACGTAATTCACGACTACTCCAAAGTAGCATCATAGTAAAAATAATACAAAGTACTCCAGCACTAATAGCGATAAAAATCGAATTAATGCATGCTTGCCATAAGCTTGGCTGTTGTAATGCCTGTAATAATGTTAAGTTTAAACCATCAATAATAATAGCTAATAAAGGTAGAATTAAGAAAAATAGAGTTATACCAATCAGTAATATATCCGACAATTTCTGCCATCGAGTATCAGCTGGATTTTTCCAGCGTAATTGTTGACTAGCGCCAACGAAAAATACGACATTTAATTTTTGGCTTAATAATACTAACCCTAAACAGCAAAAAAGTTGAATTAAAGCTAACAAAGCGGCTTTATTGAGATCAAAATCATAACTTAATGATTGATAGATGGCAAGTTCAATGGTGGTTGCAGCAGGCCCACCGCCAAGTGTCAGTACGGTAGAAAAACTGGCGAAACAAAGCATAAAAATTAGGACAGATGTTGGTAAAATCTGTCGCCTAAGATAAGGCCATTCAATAATCCGAAAATTTTGCCATCGGTTCATGCCTAGTTGCGCTGCAAGTTGGCGTTGCTCAACTGCAATACTCTCTAGTGAGAGTAATAGCAGCTGGCTAGCTAAAGGTAAATTAAAAAAGACATGTGCTAATAAAATACCTTTTAGGCCATAAGGGGTAAATTGGTAATTAATACCTAACCATTGACAAAGTTGAGCAATCCATCCCATACGACCATAAACGGTTAACAAGCCAAAAATAGATACTAGTACTGGCAATACTAGCGTCATTGAACATAAACGTAAAAACAGCGTCCGACCTTTAAAATGCCGTCGAAAAAGAGCTTTAGCTAGAAATATTCCAGGAATAACCGATAATAAGGTTGATAGTAATGCTTGCCAAAATGTAAATCCAATGATATGCCATAAATAACTATCATCAATAAATTCTTCCCAACTTATTTGGGAAGCATGTAACCATAAAGTGCTAAAAGTGACTACTGCAATAGTGATTAATAGACCGGACGCGACTATGTTAAGCCAAAGTGAACTGCCTATTGGTGACTGACGGCATTTTGCCATAAATAGATCCATTGATTTCGATGTTGAGTAATATCTTCTGCATTAAATTGCAATGATTTTTTTGGTACTGGTATTTGTTGATAAATGTCAACTAAAGGAATATCAATCACCGGATACATCCAATTGGTTATCGGTAATGTTTTTTGGAATGTTGGTGAGAGCATAAATTGCATGAATTGTTGAGCTAGTTTAGGTTGTTTACTTGTTGCTAATCTAGCAGCTACTTCAATTTGCAGGTAGTGCCCCTCACTAAATAGTGCAGCAGCATAATTATTTTTTTTATCATTTAACAGATGATAACCTGGTGAAGAGCTATAACTTAGAACAAAATCACTTTCACCTTTTAAGAGTAATCCATATGATTCGCTCCAACCTTTGGTAACAGTTACAGTTTTTTTAGCTATTTTTTGCCAAGCTTGGGTACTATTTTCTCCATAAATTTTTTGTATCCAAAGTAATAACCCTAAACCTGGTGTGCTGGTACGTGGATCTTGGTAAATAATTTTCCATAGTTTGGTGCTATTAATAAGTTCATCGAAACTTTTAGGTATTTCAGTGATCCGCGTTTTATTATAAATAAAAGCAAAATAACCATAATCATAAGGGATAAAAATATTATTATTCCATTTTATAGGTAATTTCAGTTGACTGGTATCAACTTGACTTTTCATAAATAAGCCCGTTTTTTTTGCCAGATCAATTAAGTTATTATCAAGTCCGAGAACAATATCAGCTGGACTGTTTTTTCCTTCCATTCTAAGGCGATTTAATAACGCTACCCCATCATTTAGGCCAATTAACTTTAGTTTACAGTGACATATTTGCTCGAAGGCAGGCTTTATTACAGGCCCTGGCCCCCAATCTGCAATAAAGGAATAATAAGTGTAAACAGTTAATATAGGTTTTTGTTGTAGAGCAAAAGCTGAACAACAAATTAAGTTAGCACTAACTATTTTTAATAGTAAATTTTTCAATACTGAGTTTTCCTATATAATTAAATCAAAATAATGCAGGATATAAGGAGTGGACAGTTAATGAAACTATTTATGAATGAATAAATCATTAGGATTGTTTAAATCTGTACGACGATGTTAATCAGAATCAAGTTCGACGAGTTTTTCTAGCCAGCTATTAATAATATTAAGCTGATAGCTAGAACCCTACCTATTGAGGTGATTTTATTGTAAGATGTTATCTTATAATTGCAAATACTATATTTGATAAAGGATTACTATATAGAGTAATATAAAACAATAAGTTATCTTTTAAATTTTAACGAGGTAGTCAGATGGTTGACAATGATGGCTACCGCCCGAATGTAGGAATTGTAATTTGTAATCGCCAAAGTCAAGTCTTATGGGCTCGTCGCTATGGGAAGTGTTCATGGCAATTCCCTCAAGGGGGAATTAATCCTAAAGAATTGTCAGAACAGGCAATGTATCGGGAATTATTCGAAGAGGTTGGGTTGGATCATAAAGATGTTAAAATATTAGCATCTACCCGGAACTGGTTACGGTACAAATTACCCAAACGTTTGGTGCGTTGGGATACAAAGCCAGTTTGTATTGGCCAAAAGCAACGTTGGTTTTTGTTACAATTGCTTTGTAATGAACATAATATTAATGTGCAAACAAGTAAAACGCCTGAATTTGATAGTTGGCGTTGGGTGAGTTATTGGTATCCTATTCGTCAGGTTGTTTCTTTTAAACGCGATGTTTATCGACGCGTTATGAAAGAATTTGCTCCAATGGTTATTTCACTCCAAAATAGTGCAGTGACATCAAATAAAAGCCATACCTATAGGCTTATAACGTAGCTAAATAAATTTATTAAAAGTATATTAATTTTAATAGCCAATTCTGTCCCTTTGAAAGCGATGAGAGGGTAGTGAAAGCTACTCTTCTTTATTTTTTTAAAAATTACTTAGTAAAATATACATTAAATAGATTTATTAATGAATCTATTTAATAGAATCCATTAGATTTTAAATCTTATTCAATCACACAATTATATCAAGTTCTATAAAATTAAAGAGTCAAGATCATGAATAGTAGTTATATTGTGTTTCCTAATATTAATCCTATTATATTTTCGATTGGTCCGATAACCCTTCATTGGTATGGTCTGATGTATTTGGTAGGATTTATTTTCGCTTTATGGTTAGCAAAGCGGAGAGCCAGCAAAGCAAATAGCGGCTGGATGAAAAATGAAGTTGAAAACTTACTCTATATTGGTTTCTTAGGTGTATTTATCGGTGGACGTTTAGGCTATCTTTTATTTTATAATCTTCCAGCCTTTCTGAGCAATCCTTTATATTTATTTAAAGTTTGGTCCGGAGGAATGTCTTTTCATGGTGGGTTAATTGGTGTGATATGTGCCATATGGTTATATGCATATAGAGCCCGTTGCCATTTTTTCCATGTTGCTGATTTTATTGCGCCATTAATTCCATTTGGATTAGGTATGGGGCGTATAGGTAATTTTATTAATGGCGAACTTTGGGGGCGTGTAACATTAGACACCCCATGGGCAATGTTGTTCCCAGGCTCTCGGGGAGAGGACGTTCAGGTTATTAGTCAAGATCCTTCTTTATTACCTATTTTAGAGAAATTTGGTGTATTACCACGACACCCTTCTCAACTTTATGAGATGTTTTTTGAAGGGCTTATTTTATTTATTATTTTAAATTTATTTATTCGTAAGCCTCGTCAAATTGGTAGTGTGTCAGGATTATTTTTGATTAGTTATGGTGTTTTTCGTATTCTTATTGAATTTTTCCGTCAGCCGGATGCGCAGTTGGGGTTATTTGCTGGTATAAGTATGGGGCAAATTTTATCAATTCCTATGATCATTATTGGTATTTTTATGATGATCTGGGCCCATAAGAAAGATAGTTATTGCAAAAGTTATTTAATTACTTAAGAATGTAGTATTGTATGGTATGAACGCCGCCATTATACTACTTTTATAATGTTCATGATCTGAGCACTGTCTTTATTCTGCGATATATTAATTTTAAGGGATTCATATAGATGCCTCAGAATAAATCTTATAAAATGTAAATCAGCTAAATCAGTAAGATAACACGCAACTTCACATAGTACACCATCTATTTATTCGAACTGGTTTATGATCTCCCTTTCCTAAAATTAATGATGATAGACCGATTAAATTTTTATGACACTCAAAATAGGATATGCAGTAATTCATATAATTATTGATCCCCAATTTTTAACACGCAAGTATTTCCGTATTTTCTCAGGATTATTAAAGATTTTGAATAACGTCAAGACCAAGCTCATGACGCTGATAAAATTATATTAAGAAGCAATAACTGAAATATGCTTTCTGATGAATTTATTTCTTATAGAGAAGTAGGGATAATTCCCATCTTCTTCGCCTCTTGGAATAAACCCAAAGATGTCTTGGCTGGATAGCCTTTACAAATATTAGGATAGGATGACGATTTATATTTCTTTAAAACATATACAGAGAGTAATTACCACATGATCTCCTTTGCTCAACTAAACTGCTTTTTACTATTGATGACAAGTAAAATAACTTTCTTAAAAACACGGTGAAAGTGTTAACTTGGAGGGACATATCTATTTGTAGAATGAATGCTTGCTTGAATAATTTGTATTATGAGGGTGTCTGGATGATTACTACTATAATTCCCCCTTAATCTTCCCTACAGTCATTTTCTGCTAAAACTGTAAGTCAAAAGCCTGCAGTTCATGAGATTTCAAAGATATTGAACAGTGATTCTCAAATCAGGTTTGAATTTTATTCGATTGCAATTCGCAATCGCATTACTTTCACTATCCCCATTCTTTCTTTAGCTTTTTTATAATAACTTCTATTTATTAAAATCTCTATTTTGCGCTTAGGTTATAACTACACCTTGCACTATATACTGCAGAAGTGGGCCGCAAATAGGGTATTGAAATTGATATAATTTGCGATTTTTCACATTTATGGTTGACAATTTAATAAAATCTGTATGTTCATATCTTCCGTCACCCGTATTGATCTGAATATTAAAGATACTGTATGGTATGAGTTGTTCTTCAAAAAAAAGAGCAGTCAAAGAAATCTTCTGAGGCGTTATCATCTATCTTCTGTACAATAGAGCTAAAAGTTATTAGCATATTTTCTGCATAACGGTTAAAAGATTACTTTATATTTTGATCCTTCAAAAATCTATTCTCCATTCTTAATTTGGATGTTGTTATCATCAAGATCAGTCAGGAAGCTTAAATTCCCCTTAGCCACAGTTCTATCTTTTCTTAGCAGAAAAAGATCAGCTTCAACACCATTGAAAGGGTTGCTTTCTCGAAGCATAGTGCTTCGCGCTTCAGCTTTATATCCTTACTATCGCAAAATCCGATTAAATCGGATTTTGCGTTCTTATGACGTTACAGTGCGCTAACGGGAAGACATGGAATATTAGCAGCTATTCTCTATCTTTTTTCGCCTTCTTATCACTGCACAGGATATTCTGAAAACCTTACCAATAAAAACATTAAAGGCTTTAATTAGCAGTATCATAATTCTCTGCTAACCAGATCTCCAGAATTTTACCCTTAACTTTCAGTGTTGCATGGTTTTGGGGAGTAAAAGGAAGCATATGAGCTATTTTGTATACCAAATAACATTGATGCTACGTATTTGGAAATATCTTTGCCATTGCATTTAAAATCAAAGACACCGTCTTCCGTACTAAAGCCCTGGGAGATACAGTTAAACTCCGAGCTCGCAGACCATTAATAAGTTCAGTCTAGCTTGATTCTAACTTTCGATAAGGATCATTCACTTCAGTTATCTCCCCTTACCATACATGTACGGTACCATCGCCGATAATGAGAAGCAGGTAAAGGTGATCAGTTTACCTAACAAAACGATATAATATGCCTTCAGCTAAGAAATAAACGTAATGCGTATCCCTTAATTACACAAAAATGGGGGGTATGAGATTACCAGACTTTGTTTGCACTCTTTAAGCTATTCTGTTTCAATCTGCTGATGGTTTTTTGGGCAGGATAAGACCATGTGATTCTTACTAAGAATCGTTCTGCAGTTTCATGAAAATCACGAGTGAATAATCTGTAGAACAGTCATGATAACAATTCTTCTCTACTTTTATACGCTTCAGATAAGGCGGTAGGTAACTAGCTATTGTTATATTATTCTGTTATTACTGTAATCTTCTGATCTTAGAGACTTTAATCTCAACATCATTAATATCATTCTGCATAATTCGCTGAAGCAGATAACCACCATTACAGTCCATAGGTAATTAACACACATCAATAAAGCAGTGTTCAGCATGTTATTGCAACTATGGTTTTAAGATAAGCCTTAACAACGGTGCTATCAGCCGCCTGACATTATTACTAATAAATTCATGTAATAGATCACAGGTAATATCTGATTTTATGGATGTCTGTAATAGTAGATTTTTCATGCATATCATTTCTTTGTTGTTAAAATTATTTACAAATTAATCAACAGAATACGCCATTATCTTCAAATTCTCATATACCATAAATGAGTATATAGCTATAGTAATTATGACCTGATAAAATCTCAATACTTTTCCTAGTCCTTTGGTATATCTCCCGCGTTGCAAAAAAACAGTAACGTTATCTGAAGGTACAAGTATAGACTTACTGAAGAAAGCGCATTTTACTAAAAAAATGAGAAGGGGTCTGATATAGCATGAAATACATCTAGCGCTACATCTTGAACGGATCATCGATATTGCATCAAAATTCTGCGGCATTAGCAAGATGGAAGTGGTTATACATTATACTATAAGCAGTAAACTAAGCAGTACTGGCAGCATGGACTTCCACCTGACACTAAAAGAGATAATTGGGCACTATATTATCTATATTCGGCGAGGCATTTCAAAATGGTGCATTACTATGATTTATTATCAAATTTTCAACGAAATACATTATTATCTAAGATGTGAAAGGTGATGAAGATAACAGTTCGCAAAAAATTGAGGGTTATTAAAAGTTAAATCTATAGTTAATATCTCTAAAATTAGAGCATTATTTAAAGAATAAATATTCCGATAAAATTTTTACTTATAATAAACCCAGTAAGTTGATTCTATCTTATTTTAGTAAGAATGGATAGCTTTTGATCTCTTATTAAAGAGCGATTTAATTTTCTAATCATAAAGTATAGAAAAGAATAAATAGCATCAGATTTTAATACGTTTTTTTATTTATAGTTTTAAATAAATAATAGATTCTAAGCGAGTAATAATAATGAAACAATATCTAGATTTATGTCACCGCATTATTGATGAAGGTCAATGGGTGGAGAATAAACGCACAGGTGCTCGATGTTTAACCATTATTAATGCTGATTTTGAATATCATGTCGCAAATAACCAATTTCCTTTAATTACAACTCGTAAAAGTTTTTATAAAGTGGCTATTGCTGAATTATTAGGTTATTTAAGAGGTTATTCTAACTCTGCACAATTTCGAGATATTGGTTGTAATACATGGAATGCTAATGCCAATGAAAATCAGGTATGGATTAATAATCCAAACCGTAAAGGTGAAGATGATATGGGGCGTGTTTATGGTGTTCAGGGACGATCTTGGTGGCGTCCTGATGGTAGTTATTTAGATCAGCTACAAAAAGTCATTAGCAATCTTTCTGTTGGAATAGATGATCGTGCAGAAATAATCACTTTTTACAATCCAGGTGAATTTGACTTAGGCTGTTTGCGTCCTTGTATGCATACGCACACTTTTTCTCTTTTAGCTGACACTCTGTATTTAACTTCATATCAACGTAGTTGTGATGTTCCTTTAGGGTTAAATTTTAATCAAATTCAATGCTTTGTTTTACTGGCGCTCTTTGCTCAAATCATGGGTTACAAACCAGGTAAGGTTTATCATAAGATAGTAAATGCTCACATTTATGAAAATCAACTTTCGATTATGCGAGATATTCAGTTGAAGCGGTCTCCGTATTCTTTACCGCAGCTGCGCATTAATCCTGATATTAAGACATTAAAAGATATTGAAACTTGGGTAAGTAGTGATGATTTTGAAGTTATTGGTTATCAATATCATGATGCAATTAAATATCCCTTTACGATATGAGAACTTTATTAGTTACTGTAATCTAAAAATGAGATAAGGTAACTCTCTATCTTATTGATATTTTTAATTAAAATTATGATTGAATTAGTAAAGAGTATACCTATTTTCTGATATATATGATTTTGGATATCCTGGTATAATCAGCTGATTAACTTTTGTGGACAATTTCAATAACAGAGAATATATTTTATAAAAATTTACTCCTACAGATATCCGTGAAACCAGATATTATCATAATCCATTTCATGAACTCATTCGTAATAGATGTGCCAGGTAAAGCTGATAGCACTGCTGTTAAGGCGGAGCTTGAAGATATGCTCCAACAACATCTTGAACACTATTTTATCGCGAGCGTCCAGGCTGCCATCTGTAACGATTATTTAATTTATCACATAGCGAATACCATATAGATTGATATTAGGGAATATTGAGATTTAGATGCCTAAGGTTAAGATAGTAACGGTAATGGAATACGTTTCTAAAACTTTTTACTACTGTCTTATCTGAAAGGTATAAAAAACCGTTAAAGAGTTCATGTTATTAGCTGGTAGAGATGCGAAAAGCATCTCCACTGGTGTTTTTTACGAAGCTCGATGGGCGTTTTGGTGAAAAACATGAGGTCTTTCTGCTAAGGAGATCATTAGCAGACTGAAACAGCTGCTATCCCTTGAAGAGCATTAAGTAAATTGTATCTCCGTATTTAAGCAATACACATTACGTTTATTTCTTGGCTAAAGGCATAACTGTTTTGTCAGGCAAGATGATCGCCTTTATCTGTTACTCATTATTGAGGAACTGCACATTGACATAAGGAGCTCAATGTGCCTGAATATGCTTATCAAGAGTCAGAAGCTAACTAGGTCTCATTTCTTAATGACCTTTGAGCACGTAACTTAATCGTATTTCTAAGGACTTGGTACGGGGGACAGCGGTGCTTGGTTTTTTGGAATACAATCACAAAGATATTATAGAATATGCAGGACTAACGCTCTTGAATACATAAAATAGGTAATATACTGCATTTACTCCCCAAAGGCATATAACCAAAAGTTAAAGTTGAGCTGCGGGAGATTTAGTAGCAGAGAAGTCGTTGATGCCGATAAATAAAGGCTTTAATGCTTTGTTAGCAAGGTTTCAACGTATCCTATAGCGATCAAAGAAGCTGTAGAAATAATGAAAAGAATGGCTGGCATTCTACGGTTCTTTGTTAGTGCACTGAAGATCAATAAGAACGACAAATCCTATTGAATTGTTTTTGCGACAGTTGAGTCTATGGGGCTGATGTACGAAGCACTTGTAGTTCTAGAAAACAACTATTTCAATGATATTTAAGCTAATTTGGTCTATTTAGAAAAATTAAAACAACCTTAATGTGAGTTGACTTGTTGATCCTATAGTAATAAATGACGCCCCATTTAATTGGGGCTAACAAATTCACAAACCACTAGAGTAGAATAGTATAGCTTGATCGTTATACAACTAGATTTTGCTAATAACTTTTCTTAATAGGTTATATAGATAATTTTATCAGACATTTTAGAATCTTGAGTAAGATAGTAATTTTTACTAAAAATAGATTAAAAAAGATTTCAAAATATCAATGAATATTAGTTATAGTATATTAATATATAAAATATTAAATAGCTAAAAGAAAAGACAGCGCCCGGAATCAATAATAAAAAATATTTGAGTTTTGTTTTAATAGATATTTCACTGAGCTTTATAAGGCTTATTAGTAAGTGCAATGGTTTTTGGCTTATTCTATATGCAATCTTTATTGAGCTATTAGAAATATGGTGTATAAGGGGAGATTATTATCCCAGTTTTGATACTTCATAAATCTGTTCTCCATCCTTAAATTTAACGTTGTTTCTTTGCTAGCTAAGGTCAAAGAAGATCAAATCTCCTTACGCACTTCTAGCTTTCCTGAGTAGGAAAGGTCAACTTAAATAGCATTGAAGGGATTATTTTTAACTATAGCTATTCTTTGCTCTCTTCAGCTTCTTTATCCCTTCAGGATACGTTAAAAACCTTTCTAATAAAACATCAACATCAAGGAATTTATTAGCGACATCATGACTTTTTGCTAACCAGATTCCTTCAGCAGATCACTTTAACTTTCGATACTACATCCATTCTGGAAGTAATTTAGCACCAATGCTGTTTTGTGTACCTAACAATATTAGTACTGTATGCCGGGAATATCTCTTTCCATTTTATTTCAAAAACCAAGGAGTGGTGTACCCTGTATCTCGTAATAAGCCTGATATATATGGTTAAACCCGTTCTTTCAGGCCATTAAGAAGTTCGGTCCAGGTTGCCTCTAACTTTTTGATAACCATTTTCAACTGTAATGAGCTCCTTACGTTCATACCGCAATATCGCTGATAATTAAGAAACAGGTAAAGGTAATGATCTTGCTTGATAGCAAGATATATATGTCTTAAGCTAAGAGATAAACGTTAATATGTATCGCTTAAATCACATAGCCGTCATTACTTATTTTCTTTAAACTATTTCCATTTCAGTCCGCTGATGATCTCTTTAGCAGGATGGAAAGGTTTTTACCCCCATGTATTTTCACCAAGAGCGTTCAGGGCTTTCTAAAATTACTTATCTAGGGATAGATTCTTAGCAGGTATAAAGTTATGGTAGCAATTATTTGCCGCTTTACACCATTTAGATAAGATAGTAGCAATGAGCACTTTGAAGCATATTTCGTTGCTGCTGCTATCCTATTTTAATTCTAGGCACATTAATTTCAATATCTACAATATCAGTCTTGTATGGTTAGATATAGCAGATAATTATTATGGTCAACGGCATGACGCCCATAGAAAAGGCGGGGTTTTAGTATCTTATCGCAGGATGCCTCCGAGTTGAACTCTGCCTTAACGTAGTTCTCTATCAGCTTGCCTGCACCATTACAGATAAGTTCATGCAAGGGATCATAGGTAATATTTGGTTTCGAGATATCTGTAGACTAGGTTTTATAGCATATCATCTCTCTCTATTGTTGACATCATTTTCATAAAATTAATTATCAGGATACCTATCATCTCCAAAACCTCGTCACTAAAAATTAGCATAACTCCCAGCGAAAGACGAAGTATAAAGCGATTAAAAGCTACTAACTGTTTTCACGTATATGTAAAATATATTTTCATAAATGTTAAACAAAACTTCACGATATTATTTTGCAGCTATATAATGCCACTCGATAATTTTTATCCTTTTTTAAAAGGCAAAGATTACGATCAATATTCGACATTTATTTACGTGATCTTAATCAAGCATCTCTCATGCCTATCTATTGGGTGTTTACAGAAAATAACAAGAAATTTACAGATCGTCTTTTAATCTGTAAAAGGTCAGACACCAAAAAACATAAATTCTTCCCTTTGTGTATAGGGCTTAGTATGGAATATCGATTTAAGCAGTCGGTGCTATTCTCAAATGAATAGCATGGCCTAGTAATTTAATGATCCATTAAAGATGTGAGCTTCAAGGTATTATTTCAATTCTGATCGAGAGCTTAATATCTCCTCTGCATCAATATAGTTAACTTCATAATCAGGAATTACCAAAATTAATATTTAGTAGTAAAATTCTATTGCAAGTTTATGAAAAAATAATTAAAAATTAAATCTGAATTATTTAAAGTAACCATACTACAACCATACTACTTTTGGGATATGGTAATAGGTCATCCTATCATTAGTAATCAATTTTATGCCAATTAAAGCAGCATTAATACTCTCTTTATATCTTCTATATACATAGAAGAAGAGTTTTACATTACTCATGCAAATTTGGATCAGGTATTTACTTCACTTGTAAAGCAGATTTCTATTAACTAGAAAACTTATTTAATTAATATTGAATACTATAAACTATTTAAAGTGATATTCTTTTTTGATTAAATCATAAGCTGCTTGAATTGATTGTGCTTTTTGTTTAGTGATTTCCATCATTTCTGGTGGTAATCCTTTAGCAAGCAATTTATCTGGATGGTGTTCAGCCATTAATTTACGATAGGCTCGTTTAATTTTAGTTTGTTCATCATTAGGTTGTACACCTAAAACCTTACATGCATCTGCTAATTTTGGTCTTTGAGTATTATGTCGATAGCGATTAGATTCATAAGAATAATTATTAGTATGCTCAAACCGTCGTCCGCCTTCCATCATATGTAAGAATTGCTCAAATTGATTATGTGAAATTTCTAATTCTTCTGCAATAATAAATAACACTTTTCGTTCATTAGGATGTAAAGTGCCATCTGCAAAAGCAGCTTGTATTTGAATTTCTAAAAACATCTGAATAAGATCAAATCGATCAAAACAAACTTGACGTAATTTTTTTAGCGTTTGCCTTAAAGGAAAATTTTGATCCTTTCCTTCTCTAAATGCATTTTGTGCTGAAATTCTAGCATCACCATGCAACTGCATTTTGTCCATCAGGTCAGTTGCTATTTTAATATCAATTTTAGTAACTCGACCTTTTGTTTTCGTTAAATGCCCTAAAATCTGAAATGTGCTAATAAAAAAAAGTTTCTGACAGCTCTTTTTAGCACTTGTTTTTTCTAAATTTCTTTCTTCTGTTGCTTTGTCATATGCATGACCAATAATGAAGCCAATGATAACACCCCAAATATGAGTGCCAGACATGATTCCCAAGATAACACCAGTAATTTTTCCATAATACCGCATAAACTTCTCAATTCCTCAATTCCTCAATTCTCTGAGTATAATTTGCATTATAATGTTACTCATTCTACTCTGTTCCTATTAAACTTAATATATAGCTGATGCTGTTTTATGCATGCAAGAGTCTTTAAATACACTAATTATTTAATTTTGCCTACACGATAATATTGATGAAGGAAATATATATAGAATGATAAAAAAAAATCATCCAACACTATTTGCTACCATAATTTGGGTAACTGTTCATAGCCAACAAATCCATGCTGATCTAACAGAACAATGCATGCTAGGGGTACCGGTATATACTAAATCTATCATGAAAGGTAATCTCAATGATCTTCCCATTCATATCACCGCAAGAGATGTTGTTGGTAAATATCCTCATTTCATCGAATATAAAGGTAATGTAGATATTCAACAAGGGAATCAGACTATTACTGCTAATGAAGTTAGATTAACCCAAACCAAAACGAACAGGAAAAAGTTATTGCGTACAGTAATCGCAACAGGAAATGTACATTATGATGATCCAAAAATTATCTTAAAAGGGTCAAAAGCACGGTTAAATTTAAATAATAAAGATACCGATATTGAAAATGGTAACTATTTGATGGTAGGTCGCCTAGGTCGCGGCTATGCAAATAAAATAAAATTGCGCGGTGAAAATCGGTATACGATTTTAGAAAAAGGTATATTTACTTCCTGCCTTCCAGATAATAATAGCTGGAGCATTATTGGTTCTGAAATTATTTTAGATCATCAAGAACAAGTTGCCAAAATATGGAATGCACGCTTTAGCCTTGCTAAAATCCCAGTTTTTTATAGCCCTTATTTACAATTGCCGATTGGCAATAAGCGTCGATCTGGTTTTCTATTACCTAATAGTAGTTATTCTAAGGGATCAGGCTTAGAATTTTCACTACCTTTTTACTGGAACATTGCATCTAACTACGATGCAACCATTACACCACAATTTATGACTTTTCGTGGTATAAAACTGAATAACAAGTTTCGTTATCTTATTAGTGCTGGTACTGGTACTGTTGTTATTGATTGGCTAAAAAATGACCGTAATTATATTAAGGATAAAAATAGTGACAAGTATCCAACTCGTGATAGTGATGATCGTTGGCTTCTATATTGGGGTCATTCGGGTGTACTGGATCAAGTATGGCGTTTTAATGTTGATTATATCAAGGTTAGTGATCCAAAATATTTCACTGATTTTACGTCTAAATATGGTAATAGTACTGATGGTTATGCTACTCAGAAATTCAGTGTCGGTTATGCTAAACTTAACTGGAATGCAACCTTAACACATAAACAGTTTCAGATTTTTGTCGATTTACCCAATAGTAAAGCTTACAAAACTGAACCACAATTAGACCTTAACTATTACAGATATGATCTAGGGCCATTTGATCTAAAAACTTATGTTCAAGCAGCGCGCATTATTAGTATTAAAACCAATAATCCTAATGCTACGCGATTACATATTGAACCAGAACTGAATCTAGTATTAGCAAATGGCTGGGCCAGTATTAACAATACTGTAAGGGTGATGGCAACTTATTATGATCAGGATATCCCCGCTAACCTCTCTGATAGCCCGCTAAAAAGACAGGTTATTCGTGTACTACCATCAGTAACTTCTGATGTAGAAATGCTTTTCGAGTCTGATCTACTAATAAATAGGAATTATGTGCAAACGTTAGAACCTCGAGTGCAATATCTTTATGTACCTTATCGAGATCAAAGTAATATTAATAATTATGATTCCTTTTTACTGAAGGCTGATTATAATGGGTTATTCCGTAACCGAATCTATAGCGGACTAGATCGTATCGCTTCAGCTAATCAATTAACGACCGGTATCACTACGCGTATTTATGATAAAGAATTAACTGAACGTTTTAATTTTTCTATTGGACAAATATACTATTTTGAGCCCCCTAGAACTGAAGATTTCGATTTACCTATTGAGAATAAAAGTAATACCGGCTCATTATTATGGGCCGGTGATGCTTATTTACGCTTAACAGATAACTTGGGATTAAAAGGTGGACTTCAGTATGATAATCGACTTGGTGATATCACGATGGGAAATATTGTAACAGAATATCGCTTGGATTCAGATCGTTTAATTCAGATAAATTACCGCTTTGTTAATCGCGATTATATTCAAGCAACTGTTAGAAACGCATCAGCTTTTCAAAAAAAAATTTCTCAAATCGGGGCAGTAGTGAGTTGGCCTTTAAGTGATAACTGGAACTTTGTTAGCTCTTATTACCATGATTTAAAAGAAAATCAACCTGCCAGTCGATTAATCGGTTTACAGTATAGTACTTGCTGCTTGTCAATTAATATTGGTTATGAGCGCAAAATCGTTGGTTGGCAACAACAAAACTTTAGTAGTCAATATGATAATCAATGGTTAATCAATTTGGAATTAAGAGGCCTAAATAAAAATCATAACTTTAGAAGTCAGAATATGCTTGCTAGTACTATTTTATCTTATCAGCAAGCCTTTTAATAAAATTAAAATATTTCATATATCAAATAAAAGAAATTTAAAATAGAATTAAGTTTTAATATAATTAAACAAAATGAGAATTTTATGAATTATTGGAGAAAACTGATTATTGGCTTGTTATTTGCAGTCAGTACTACTACGATAGCAGTCACACAGCAATTGGATAAAGTGACTGCTATTGTTAACGATGGCGTTGTGTTACAAAGTGACGTAGATAATATGCTAGATATATTAAGAATAAACGCCAAAAATACAGGACAGAAAATTCCTAATGAAAATGCATTACATCACCAAATATTAGAACGCTTGATCATTGATAAAATTATTATACAAATAGCCGAAAAAATGCAGATTCAGGTCCCTGACCAATCAATTGATCTTACTATTACCAATATTGCCGCACAAAATGGATTAACAGTTGATCAACTACAACAGCGTTTGTTAATGAATGGCATTAATTTAGAAAATTACCGTAGCGATATTCGTAGAGAGATAATGATCGCAGAAGTACGTAATAATGAGGTTCGTCCATGGATTACTATCCTTCCCCAAGAAGTCGATTTACTGGTTGCTGAACTTAATTCACGAGCTAGTCAGAATCCTAATGTTAATTTAAGCCATATTGCAATACAACTACCAAAAAATCCAACTAATAAACAAAGTCAATTAGCAATGGATACGGTAAATAAAATTATTACCCAATTAAAGCAAGGTGCTGATTTTGGTAAGTTGGCCATTACTTACTCTGCTAATTCTAATGTCTTAAAAGGTAGACAAATGCGATGGAGTAAGGTTGAAGAATTGCCAACCGTTTTTGCTCAACAAATTCAGAATGCTAAAAAAGGTGATATAATTGGACCTATTCGTTCTAGTATCGGATTTCATATATTAAAACTTAATGATATACAAAGTGGTAATATACCGATTTTGGTTACCGAAGTGAAAGCTCGTCATATTCTTATTAAGCTTTCACCTATTATAAGTAATGAACAGGCATATGAAAAAATACAACAAATTGCTCAGAAAATTAAAACAGGGAAAATAACCTTTGCCGAAGCAGCTAAAAAATATTCACAAGATCCAGGGTCTGCATTACATGGTGGTTCCCTTGGTTGGAATATCCCTAATTTTTATGATCCAGGATTTCGTGATGGTTTAATGCGTTTAAATAAAGGTGAAACAAGTCAACCAATTCACTCTCTTTTTGGTTGGCATATTATTCAGATGGAAGATACTCGCCAAGTTGATAAAACTAATACAATACAGAAAGAACATGCTTATCGTTTATTATTCAATCGTAAATTTAACGAAGAAGCGCAAATTTGGATGCAAGAACTACGTGCATCTGCTTATGTAAAAATTCTTAATGAGAGTCATGCACAGTAATCTTTATGGTAAAAAAACTAATACTATCGTTCTAACTCCTGGTGAACCGTCAGGAGTAGGTCCTGATATTTTAATCCAACTAGCTCAACAAAATTGGCCGGTTAGATTAGTTGTTTGTGCTGATCCAGACCTGCTGATAACTAGAGCTAATCAACTTGGCTTAAAATTAGAATTAACTATCTATTCGTCTAAAGTACAGAATAACAACCAAGCTGCAAAAACATTGACGGTATTACCGATAAAATTATCAGCACCGGTTAAAGCAGGTCAACTTAATAAACAAAATAGCACTTATGTAATAGAAACGCTTAATCGCGCCTATAATGGTTGTATGACAGGTGAATTTTCAGCATTAGTTACCGGACCTGTTCATAAAGGAATTATCAATGATGCAGGAATTCCCTTTACCGGGCATACTGAATTTTTTGCTGATAAAAGTAAAACAAAAAAAGTCGTCATGATGTTAACAACAGAAACATTGCGTGTTGCGCTGGCAACAACTCATTTACCTATAAAACAGGTTTCAGATGCAATTACTTTTCAGAGTCTACAAGAAGTTATTTATATTTTAAATCACGAATTAAAATATAAATTTGGCATCAAAACACCTGCTATTTACATTTGTGGATTAAATCCTCATGCCGGCGAAAGCGGACATATAGGATATGAAGAAATTGAGATTATCGTCCCAGTTATCAAGAAATTACGTCATGAAGGATTGCAACTTTATGGCCCTTTCTCAGCAGATACTTTATTCCAACCAAAATATCTGAACAAAGCTGATGTAATTTTAACTATGTATCATGATCAAGGTCTGCCTGTTCTAAAATATCAAGGTTTTGGCCACGCGGTAAATATTACTTTAGGCTTACCCTTTATCCGTACATCAGTTGACCATGGTACAGCCATCGAGTTAGCAGGAAGTGGGCAGGTAGATGTTAATAGTTTTATGACCGCTTTAAAATTAGCTATTAAATTAATACAAAATAATAATGAACAAACGAATCCATGAAGGGCACTTTGCCCGTAAGCGTTTTGGGCAAAATTTTTTAACTGACCCATTTATTATTAACAATATAGTTGCTGCTTTTAACCCAAAATCTAATCAATCTATTGTTGAAATTGGTCCTGGTTTAGGTGCTCTAACATTACCTATCACTAAGCATATAGAAAATATAACGGTAATTGAGTTAGATCGTAATCTTGCTGCCCGTTTAGCTGCGCATCCTGTGCTGAGTGCTAAGCTAACAATTATATCAAGTGATGCAATGACGATTGATTTTGGCGCAATAGCGAAAGAAAAAAGTCAACCTCTTAGGGTGTTCGGTAACCTTCCTTATAATATTTCAACTCATTTAATGTTCCATCTTTTTACTTATACTAATGCTATTGCTGATATGAATTTTATGCTTCAGAAAGAAGTTGTAAATCGCTTAGTTGCAGGACCAAATACTAAAGCATATGGTCGCCTTAGCGTTATGGCGCAATATTATTGTCAGATAATTTCTATTTTAGCTGTACCACCATCAGCTTTTACGCCAGCGCCAAAGGTAGATTCAGCTGTCATACGTTTAATTCCTCATCAACGAAATCATTACCCTATTTGTGATGTCGATTTATTAAATCGTGTTACTACACAGGGGTTTAATCAACGACGTAAAAGTATTCGTAATAGTTTAAGTGATTTATTTAGTGAGCAGGATTTTGAACAATTAGGTATTGATTCAAATTGTCGCGCTGAAAATATTTCAGTAGAAAATTATTGCAAGTTAGCCAGCAGATTAGCTAAAATCACTCCCTAATAGTGACAAACTTTGGGGGCACTATGCTAAATGAACCTAATATCTATATACAAGTTCAAAGTGTCTATATTGAAAATCAATCTTTACCAGAAGAAGCTAGATTTGTTTTTGCCTATACGGTTTCTATTCGTAATCTTGGACGCACTCCGGTACAATTAATCAGTCGTTATTGGTTAATTACCAATAGTGATGGTAAACGTACTGAAGTACAAGGCAAGGGCGTCGTAGGAGAACAACCTATTATTCAACAAACTGCCGAATTTTATTATACTAGTGGCGCCATTATAGAAACCCCAATGGGAACTATGGAAGGCCATTATGTGATGTTAGATAATGATGGTAAAAATTTTTATGTTAATATCCCAGCCTTTCGTCTTGCTATCCCAACACTTATAAACTAAGAATAAAATATGGCTACTTATCTCATAGGAGATATTCACGGTTGCTATCGTGAACTTAGAGCAGTTCTTAAACAAGTAAAATTTGAGCCAAAAAAAGATGTGTTATGGTTGACCGGTGATCTTGTATCCCGCGGGCCAGATTCTCTAAAAGTTTTACGTTATATTAAAAGATTAAGATTATCTGTTAGAATGGTACTAGGTAATCATGATCTTAATCTTATCGGTGAATATCTCAAAATGACACATAATAAACCAAAAGGTAAACTGAAAAAATTACTGACAGCGCCTGATGCTGATAAATTAGTTAATTGGTTACGACACCAACCATTATTACAAGTTGATAATAAGAAAAAAATCATCATGGCACATGCAGGGATCATGCCACAATGGGATTTAACAACAGCTCAGATGTGTGCTAAAGAAGTAGAGGCTATACTTAGTAGTGATACATATCCTTTATTTATCGACGCCATGTATGGCAATATACCGAAGAACTGGTCACCAAGCCTAACAGGATTATCCCGTTTGCGTTTTAATATTAATGTCTTAACTCGTATGCGTTATTGTTTTCCTGACGGTCAATTAAATATGATTTGGAAAAGTAAACCTGAAAACACACCTTCGCCTTTAAAGCCTTGGTTTGATCTACCAAGAAAAATACCACCAGAATATACTATTATTTTTGGTCATTGGGCTTCCCTTGAAGGAAAAGGGATACCTAAAGGTATTTATGGGCTTGATACTGGTTGTTGTTGGGGAGGAAAACTGACTTTATTACACTGGGAGGAAAAAAAGTATTTTTGCCAGCCTGCATTTACAAAAGATACCTAACACTATGCTTACTCTATTATTTAATAGATAGAAGAATATTAGCATCTAGTCCCAGACCATTATTATATCTTTAATTAACTATTTAAAGCAATAAAGTTAACTAAGGATATAATTGAGGGTAATGTATTATTGATAAAGTTTTATCATCATACAACTACAACGACTAAAATCATTGTTTCTTTTATACAAAATAAACCTGTTGATACTTTTATTAAGTATTCTAGTATATCTGAACTTACCGTTGCTAAATGATAAAAATAAGATGATTTTTGATTATTGGGGCTATATTGGTAAAGGTTGTTGTTTTTTATTGTAACATAATTTATAGCTATATTATATTTCAACTTTTATAGTTTCAAATAATTTTCTCCAATCCAGATAATTCTGTATATAAACAAATCTTCACCTTAGAAGCTACTTAGCTATCTTTTTAATTATCTGATATAACTTTTTATATTTTAAATATGTAATTTATTACTAATAATTATCTGATTATCCAGCCTTATTAAGCGATGATATTTAATTTATGTGCGCTGGCAAAAGATTTCGTGTATCATTTTACCTCAATCTGAGAAAAAGATGAACTCTTTATTGATAATCGGCTTAAGAAAATGACTAATACACTCTGTATTAAACTCTTTAAGAGTTTCATTGCTTACATGATCTATCAATCTTGGAAGATAGAAATCGCGATTCGTTTTTTTCTTTATCTCCCCTACTCTCCCGCATTTTCTACTTTTTCTATGTGGAATAGAACACTTCCTTTTAAATAGATTCAGAGAAAAATGTTTTGTAAGCTTTAATAATATCACTTAGTGCATTTATGTTGATTATGTCTCTACTAAATCAAGAAATCAGTAATGGGCATTAAACGTTATTTTAAAAATTAATGCCTATTTTTTGCTGACTTATGTAAAGTCAAGCTATTTAACATATATCAAATATAACTAAACCATTTATCCTTATGATGTAATTTTGCTAAAGGACTTTCAATAAGATTGTTAAATCTTTTATTGCAATCAAGGATTTCATAACGATATCACTGCATAATTCTAATGAATATCTACAGAGTATAATATTATGTTCACTGTAACAGTATGGGCAGGATAAAGTAAAATGAGTTGCTTTGAATACATAGACCGACTTCATCTGATAGATTATCTCCAATCCAACTAATAAGATGTAGTTTTTATTGATAGGGATAAGGAAAGAGTCTATTTGATTTGTATGACTGTTTAATTTTTCATGGTAACTAACTCTAGCGAAAACCATTCATATAGCGCATAAAGGATCTATCAATAACTTTTACAGACATAGCCTGATCCCATCTCCACACCTCACATTCCCTATAGTTTGTCGATGATGCTCTCGCCCGCTTAGAGCGCGTAGTTATTTTTTTGTAAAAAACGGTTTTTTCTTTTGCTGATCTCTTGGCAGTCGTCGTACACGAATTCCTGAATTCAGTATTGTATCTTAATTTGGCTTAAATTGCTGTTTATGCAGGCTCATACGGAAAATTTGCATGAAATAAGGAGAAGGCCCCAAATTGAAAGCTATAAAGCGTTTAAAATCTATGAATTTGATTATCTGTACATAGATATGAAATATTTTTCGCAAATCAAAACTAAATTTAACGACCTTTATCTTTTTGTAGATATAGATTTTTGATGGGTTTTATCTATCTTTAGCAAAGACCAAGACTTGCAGTCAATGTTAGACGCTTATTACGTTATCTTAATCGGTATATTCTATGACTATTCATCGGGTATACTTATAGGCAATTATAAAGAATTTATAGACCGCCTTCTTGTCTGCAAAAATGTTTAGTCATTAAAAAATAGGAATTAATCGTCTTCTCCATGCAGAGATTAGTATATAATATCAATTTACCTGACACCGGTGCATCCTTAAATAAATGACATGAAATTAAGTAATTTAATTGGCATATAGAAGATTCGCTAAAATCCATCACTTCTCTTCTAGTGAAGATCTTGAAATCATTCAACACGATATATTTATCTATGGAATCAGGTATTGTCTCAATTAGTATTGAGGAGTAAAATTTCATTGCAGTCTATGAAAGATTAGTTAAAGTTAAATATAAATTATTTAAAAAACTATACTATATCTTCATGGAAGTGATATAAAGTTATATTTATTTCTGGCGTATGAGATTTTAGCGATGATGGCCTATTCTTCTGATTGATTTCATGAGTGATTTCAATATAATAGAGATGATATGCCATGAAAAGTCTAGCCTACAAGGTATCCGCAAAACCAAATATTACCTCTAATCCCCTTTCATGAATGCATTTATAATGGTTTCAGGTAGCTGATAGGCACCGATGTTTAGGTTGAGCTCGAAGCCATGATCTTACAACAATACGCTCAACACCACTTTGTTGATGGACGTCATTCTGTTGACCGTAACGGTTATTTGCTGAAGCCAAGTTATAAAATTATATTGTTTATGTTTATATGTTTAAGTTAAAGTATTAAGATTAAGGGAATCGCAGTGGAGACGGAATATCTTTTCAACAGCTCATTCTACTGCCTTATCTTAATCGTATAAAACATCGAAGAGTGTCAGCATATAGCTAATGTACTTATAAGTCATATTCACCGATGATTTTCAGGAAACTCTGCAGCAGTTATCAGTAAAAAACATATGGTCTATCTCTGCAGAAAACCCATCAATAAACTGCAAAACCGATGCCTTAAAGAGCATAAGCAATTAGTAGCGTGTTAATTTAACAATACTTGCTATATTTATTACTTGACCGATGATATATATAGTTTTTTCAGGCAAACTAATCGCCTTTACCTGCTACTTAATTATCGGCATCACTATGCATAGCCGTAATGAGATAGCTGTAATCAAGAATGCTTATCAAGTCTCAAAAGTAAACTGTGCCTAACTTTTCAATGGGGGCTGTGGGCAATCGTGGAGCAGCTTAACCGAATCTTCCAGGCTTCCTACGGAAGCCACAATGCCTTTAGTTTTTTTAAATGCAATGGTAAAGATATTCCAGAAGATATGCAGCACTAACGTTATTTAAAAAAGTGGGGTACATTAAAAGTTAAACCTGAATTGCGAGAGCTCTGACTACTATAGAGTTGCAATGCCGCTAATAAATTCATTAATGTTTTTAACAATATTTTAGCGTATTCTGCCAGCGATAAATAAGCTGGAGAAAAATCGATAGAGAAGAACTCCTTCTTCGATAACTTTTCGTCAGCGAATTCGGCTTCAATAAAAACTAAGAATCTGATTGAGTTGCCTTTTGCGACAGTAAGCTTATAAAATTGATGCACGAAGCACTATGCTTTGAAAATACCCTTTTAATCCTATTTAGCTGTTTCTGTCTACTCAAGAGAGTTGAAACCGGATAAAGGGATCTGAAAGGATGAATGACAGATTTATAAAGAACAAAAGTGTGGCGCGTAGGGCTGCCCTTCATACATTAGATTTACTCATACTTTTTAGTTTTTTATTAAGCTAAGTATCTTACATAGCTTTATGAGCGTTGCTCTAATATTTCAAAATAATAATTATGAGAATTTTTATCATCTTTTTGATGGAATTCAGTAAATACTGAGTTCCATTTATCAGCTTGATAAGCAGGGAAATAGGTATCACCAATTATTTTTACATCTACATGTGTTAAGTAAAGACGATTTGCTAAAGGCAAGAATAATTCATAAATTTTCCCTCCGCCTATAATTATTATTTCTTCTACTTCTCCTGCTTCAGATATGGCCTCATCAACTGAGTTAACCAAAATAACGCTATTGTCATTATTAAAATGAGTATGACTAAGAATAATATTTAAACGTTTAGATAAAGGTTTGCCTATAGATTCGTAAGTTATACGTCCCATTATAACTGGTTTATTTAATGTATTACGCTTAAACCAGGCTAAATCACCGGATAAGAGCCATGGCATATTATTTTCTAAACCAATTACATGATTCGCTCCCATCGCCGCAATTAAACTAATATTCATCATGTCACCATATTTGCATAATAGAAAATTGAATTTTATATTTAATAAATGCAATAACTCTTTAGCTTTAAATATATATAAATTTTTATAAAATAATCAAATGATTAATTATTATATAGATAATTATTAGTTAATAAATAATTATCGAAATAAAGTTATTAATAAATCTGGTGTATGGATAGGAGAGGGCTACATTCTGATGTTTCATAAATCTATTCTCTATTCTTAAATTATAGGTTATTAGTACCAGAGGTCACCTGTTTAAATCTCATTAGGCTTACGGCTTCAGCTTTTTAATTAGACTGTAGTAGCTTAAATATCATTTGAAAGGATTGTTTTTTTGAACTAAAGGACTTAGCAAGTCAGTTCATAACCTAACTATCACAAAACTCGAGTTATTTAGATCGTCGTTCTTATTGACGTTCAAGTGCTCTGACGGTAGATGGCATAGAATGTCACCCACTTATTCTCGCTCTTTCTTCAACTTCTTCATCGCTGCAGGATAGTACTTTGCTAAAAACTTTACCAACAAAATATTAGGCTTTATTATCGATATCATAGTTCTCTTCTAGCCAGACCTCCAGTAACTTACTCTCAACTTTCGCTTGTATGCCTTTTAGAAATGAAAGCAGTGTATTAGCTGTTTTATGTACCCAACATAATTTATGCTACGCATCCAGAAATGTCTTTATATTCATTCCAAAAATCAAATAGCACTATCTCCAGTAGCAACTATAGGAAAAATAGTTAAGTTATCCCCTTTAGTATGTCATTAATAAGTTAGGCCCACAGTTCGCTTCTAATTCTCAATAAGCAGCTTTTAGCATAAATGTTTTCTTTTAGAAGATCTATGCACAGTGCCATTAACAATGACCAGTAGACGATGACGATAATCAGCTTTCCTGATAAAACGGCATATTTTCTTAAGCTAAGAAATAAACGTAGCATAAATTACTAAATTATGCAGACACCATTACCAATCCTATTTAAGTTATTATTACTTCAGTCTACTGATAGGTCTTAGGAAAGAGATCACGTGTTTTACCGTGAAGTGCGCTCAGAGATTCGTGAAAATCACGGGTGGGAATGGATTCGTAGGTATGCGGGCATGGTAGCAACTCTTTCCTAATTTTTGTATACTTCAGATAAAATGATAGCAATGAGTTATTAAAGAATATTCCGTCAATTACCAATGTAATTCTCATAATCTTAGGCACCTTAATCTTAACATCAGTAATAGCAGTTTATATAGTTCGTTATGCTAAATAACCATTACGAAAGACCAATTAGATCTGTAGACAAGGCGATTTTGAGTAAGATATCCTGAGCAATATATTCAAGCTTATTTTTAATAACATTGCTATCAACTTATTTAGTGCAGCATTACGCATGAATTCATGGAAAGGATCAGAGGCAATATCTAGTTTTGCGGATGACTGTAGAGTAGACTTTTATGGCATATCATCTTTCTGTTATTGAACTTATTAATGAAAATAATTATATGGATATATCAACATCACTGAAATTCATACACAAAAATAAGCATTACTCGATAGCAATGCAGGTATTGTTAAAATTTAGTCAATACAAATTGTTGTCTTTCAGGGTACAAAAACCAGTCTTAGGGATTATTGAATATTTTCAATGCCATTGATTCGTTTATAAAGCACATGCAGTCTGTGCCAGTCCCAATTGCGATCCTGAGACCTGTCATTATGTTCATCAAAAGCGTTCTTCCTTCACTTATAACGGCTTTGGATGAGCTTATTATCATGCTCGTTTATCTATTGGTAGTTTTGTAGCGAAACCTGAGTAGGCTAGATTATTACAGTTGGACTGGAACTTGCCAATATGATGTAGTTGCCGAGTTATTAACGACAGAGAATCTCTTAGCTTACTCTTGCAACTGATTTGTTAGTTGCTTTTACCCTATTAGGTTTATCTATAGCAACAATATCCAGGCTCCATCTCTAGCAGTAGAATGTTACTTCTCCATTTATACAATAGCGTTTTGTGTCTAAATTAATACAAATACTTGGAAGATCATCGTCAAGATCTGCATTTTACCTCGATAGTTATTACGTGATTTTGAGTCATTCTTTGAGAAAGGTCCCTGATTCCATCAGAAAAATTCATTTGCTATTTATCATAGTTCATCACCGTTAGTTGGTTAATCTCGGAATATAACGTGCTAAACACAACACATATCATCGCTGTTAATATCTAAGCAACAGTAGATCACCTACTCATCTAAATTGGGTGCCAGTAATTCTTATTATTTTTGGGTTTATAGAGAAGTAATTTATTTAATATTTTCTAGGAATATTTAGGAATTAGCGGAACTCATGAATATTTATTAAAATTATAAGTAATTTTCTGATTTAATACTAATTTATTTTAAAATAATAAATGATTCTTCATTTAAAAGCAAACTATTTAATATCACTATAAATAGGCTTTAATGTTCTTTAAATTGTATTTACAAAAAATTTTAACTGGTTAAGGCTTATTTCAGATTTTAGTTCGAATACTAGGAACTAGAGTCCTATATTTCTGAAATAATTTTTCAGTACTGATTTCAGTTTTGGATTAAATTTTTTTAAATTATTCCTCTGTTATGGAATACTTCTCTCATAAAGCGACCTAATTTTTGTCTTTTATTAGTTTAAGTATGCAGTTGGTTGTTAGGATTAAGGCAACTCTAGAAGGTGAATGACCTCTCTTCTCTTTCCCTATCCCTCCTCTAAGCAATTTAGTTAAGTTTTCTTATTTTAATAACTTGTAGTGCACTTAAAATAGTTTTAAGATCTTTTAACTAATTATTACGATAGATTATCTTTATTGGTTAGATTTGCTTTTTTGCTAACCTTATTGTAAGTTATTCAAGAGATACTGAATCTTTTTTGGCTGTTTTCTGGCATATTTAAATGCAGGTTTAACTCTTTATATAAATACTTATTAAGTAGATTGTAATACTTCTCAATCTTCTGTTACCTAGCTGCTATAAATCTTCTTTCTTTTTCTAATAACTGCAATTTATGAAGAAATATTTTCCGCACTAAAAACATGATAGTTCATATATTTTATTTCTATATTGATAACCTATCATAATTAATGATTAAAAAATAACTTTTTTCAAAAAAGAATTATAAGATATTGAGATATTTCTTTTTTTGATTCTATCTCTAGTTGTAGAGATAATTTATTCGGTTTATTTTGATAGATAATATTTAGATAATTTAATTTTATTAGAAATAAAGTTTTAAATCTCGATTGGCATCGCCAACATATTGTAACTGCAGTACATGTAAAGTATACCTATATTAGCAAAGGTTTCATACTAGTTAGCTCAATCCGAGCGCAGGATGAACTATTTATCAATGATAAGTTTAAAAAACTAGCTAACACACTCTGCATTAAACTCTTCAAGAATCTCGTTGTTTACATAGCCATGGCAATATTGGGGCGATTAATGGTTAGGAAATTAAATCATTCTTTAAGAGAGAGTAAAATCCATTTTTTTTTCTAAAGAGAATAGAATTAGTTTTAGTTCTATTGTAAGTTAAAATTTTATTAAAGTGTGTATTATTTAACCTAATGCACTAATTTTAGATCTATTAACCATAGACTTAGCTTAATGACTCTCGATTTCTATTTTATATATATTTTCTAATAACAATTCTGTTATCTGCTTGGCAAGCTGAGCGTCGGTAAAAATAGTTTCTCACTACACACAGAGTACATTTGTACGAATGTGTTATGGCAGAAATCCTTTCATCATAACATTGAACTTTTATTTTTTCAGTTTTTTTAGAAACGTCATCTTCGATGCCTTATACAATTTTAGTAATGGTATCCTTCATTTTTAATTTTATAAAAATTATAATAACACGCCATCTTAAAATACTTAGCGAATATAGCTAATGGCTAATATAGCACTCGATCATATCTTCTTGCGTTAATGGTATACTGTTATTACTGCCTAGGTTAGGTGGTAATAGTTATATATATAAATATTTTTTCTCGATAATCTCGAGGTTTTAACGCGGATACCCGGGGTTAAAATAGCACCTCAAGAGGTATTTACGTTGCCACGCCCATTTCATCTTTTGATTGAAGTCCAGCTTCTACAGTAACATTCATACTGCAGCTACAGGAGTATGGTATTACTGCTTTTTTGGGGGGGGAGTTGGATACCGCGCTAGAGATCAGTAATACTTAGGATTTTTTAGGTCATCACTGTGATATATATCAATTAGATAATAGAGCTTCGCCAGATTTTTTCGACTGCTATTTTTTAAAGAACAGTTCACGTGATACAGTATATTCAATATCCAGACTGACACAAGTGATGGAGATATGAGTATATTTATATTGATTGAGTTATCAATCATAACTGTGCAAGGCATAGAAGATATATCATCTTGATACCCTGTTTGTGTACTTACTGCAGTTATAGCATGCACGAGAGGGGGAGCTACAGCGCAAAACAAAGCGTTGAAAGCCATAAGTTATTCTTAAAAGGTCAAAAAAGATAAGAATAATGAAAGTAATAGACTCTCGGTCGCAATCAGGAAAATATAAACCTGCTGTGCTAATTAGTGCTAGTTAATTTTGATGCTGCATAAGCTACAGCCTTTTAACTTATAGCATTAATAAGAAAAAACGGCAGTGGGAGCATTTAGGAGAGGAATAGCAGTAGCGGACCTACACATCTATTATGATACAAGTGCTGCAGGTAAACATTCGCTCGATAGCATAAACTAATTCATTAGTTAACATTTTCGCCGTGTTTCCAAGAAAGTTATTCTACAGTCATCATCAATGCTGAAAGCAGTTTAGTTGGTGTGATATACACATCTGGAGTAAATTACCCCCCCTATTTTTCTTGTAAGAAAAATAGAAATAGTCATTCTGTCCGCATTTGTTAATTCTATATCGGATCAGTTGTTTTTGTGCTTATTTCATGGGGGTGAAGGAGAGAAGAATTATCCCTAGTTTCCTATAGTTAATTAATTATCAATAAAATATTTTTATCATTTCCCTTCAGTGTAATTATATTCAGTATTATTGGTTAAATGAGATTAATCCGTTGCTCAAAACTACGAATAATTATGACCTAGATACAAGGCAATACTTGCGTGTCTAGAAAATTAGAAATTAAGTCGGACGCAATTGCTGTATACCATCCTTTTTTGAGTATTATGAAAAATTCAGTCTATCTCACTTGTCATTATTAATTTCAGAAGATAGATCATAAAATGCTTTGTATAAGCAGGTAGTGTGTAATACGTGAAGTTGTGTACCGTCTTTCTTTAGGATTTTATCCAGTTCACGCTTTCTAGAAGATTTATTTCGAGTCATATTGCTGAATTTCTAAAAAATTAACATATCGTAGAATATAAAACAATACTTGAATCATGAATATTTCAGAATGAGGGCAGAATAGCTAGGCTACGCTTACATCATATTGTGCTACGTTTATAGTTTAATTAGAGCGCGTTAGTTGTTTTCTTTAGTCGATTATCGATAAGAGTTCATATTTTCCTTTAATAGAATGGAAAGGTACTAAACCTTTACCAGCAATCATAAAATTATTTACTAACACGTCTAATAAGGTTAAATAACCATAATGTTATTAATAAGGAATTCTATATTAAAAATATGAACAGTTATATGGTCTCTTCAAAAGAATGGCTGAGTAGATTCCATAGCATAATATTCCCAATTTTATTTAAGGAAATATCTAGTCTGAAATAAATTGTTTGAAACTTCAATAATTAAAATATAGACATGTCTACAAATTGTTTTCCGAGTAAAAAACAATTTTGTCAACATAGCCTTTTAATACCAATTTCATTTATAAATAAAACTGTTTTTAGTTAATCTAACTATTTTTTATCGGTATGCTTGAAGAAGCTCAGAAACAAAACCTTATTGTTTATCATAAAATGGGATAATTAGGTTTTCAGATCAGTCACAATACCGCTCATGAATCGATGATAGAATTTAACCATAGAGATATAAAGCCCTCGGCGCTTAATAGATTGCCGTGCCACATCAATGAACCCAATGTTTGAAAATTTATCCTTAATAAATATAAACCAATCACTGTTTATAGGTGATAATTTTACATGTAAATGGGTTTTAAAAACTAACAACATCATCCCCAACTTTTTTTATTTCATAGTATTTTGCAATATAATTTCCATAATAATCCTATAATTATTTAATTCTGCTACTTAGCATTGACGGGTTTTTATTGTATTCTACTTATGCTTTTTAGAAGACGGTCAGTGTACATATAGAAAACCTACTGTACATCTGACTTATCGTATTTTTCAAATTAGGATTAAGCTCTCCCCTACAAAGTAGGCTAGATCATATATTGACTCCAGATAAATACGTTATCTTTCATCCATTAGATCAGATCATTGATAAAACATGTCGTCAGCATAAAGCAAGAAAAAATTTTAAGTTAAGAAGTCATAAAAATATTATCGTCAGCTTTACTGACATTTATTGCTTTATAGCGTACGCAGAACAGCAATTTAATTTATTGGTTAACAGAATTAATTGAAGGCTATTTTATTGTGCGTCTACATTTAACGTAATAGGAATATTATGATATTCGTTGATTAGGAAATTTAAGCTTCGTCGATATTTTATTAATTTCAAATTTTAGATACTATATAAAAATATTTGCTTAATTCAGAGCTGTGGCTGCTGTTGACCACTTCCCTATTAGCTTGGAGGATACGCAAAAATTTTCTCTCCTCAATATATTTTCTTATATTTTTATGATGATTCTGCTCAATTAAACTTGAGTATAATTTGTTCATGTATTTTTGTAATATTTTAGCTATAGTTAAAAACTTGACACCATGGAGGGAGAGTAGGAGAATGTGGCAGATATTTTGTGTTTCTTTTATGTAGAGAGGATTTTAAAAAAATATAATCAAGAATACACCCCATATGGGGGTGATTTAATTCCTTTTAATTGCATTTTATCTTTTCTAATCAATTAAATTAATATGTTTCTTGACGTGCGTTTATATTGTTACTTAATGAATTCTAACTTGAGTTAGAAAAGTTTCGATATTTTCAAAGATAAATTTATTATAATCATCTAGATTAAGATATTTTTCATTTTTAACTGAACGTCACGTTTTATAAAAACGGTCTACTAAATAAACCTAATATTACGCGGTTTATTTCTAAAGTATCACGATCAGTTCTATTATTATTATTTGAAGAATGGAGAGGAGGATTTATTCATCATTATTACCTAGGGACATATATTTAATTAGAATAATTAGGCGAAATCATCCGTGTAAAAACTAGTAATGACTATTTTATTATTGTTATTTCTATGTTTTATATAAATTTTATTGTACTTGCATTTTACTTAATGTTGTTTTAGATGAAATAATCAGACTGATAGTCAAAGGATTCATAAAAAGCCGTAATAGTTGTATCAGTAATATTAGATTCTAACTAGCTCATGCAATCTTTAATAACCACGTCATGTTATTTGGATAGTACTTTTTCTCATCTTGAATGAAATCATTAAATTAAAGGTCACAAACACACATTCCTTTTTACTAAAACTTTAATTTTATCTATGCATCAATAGTCACATCCATTCATTCAATATGAGTTAATGCATAATCATAATTCGCATCACATTCTTCATCATAAACATGCAGCTATTTTTTATAATTTCTTATTTTATTTTCCTCCGCATCATTTTTGAGTTTTTCCGGTAACCAAGAATAATCTAGGTAGCTTAGTTTGCCGATATATACATCATGGTCTTCATGCTAAGATTGCTTATCTATTTTGATTTGTATTCCTTAATAAAACGATGATAAATGGCACCCGCCCCCGTCTTATTCTAATGGATTAAAGAAAAAGCACAGCTCAAGAGCCTGATTTTGAATGGTTATGGGATATCATAAGGTATTCAGATTTTTTTCAGAAACCATTTCATCCTCTTTTTGATCCAGGCGAAATAAAAATTATATTTTGACTTGATATAAGAATATCAAGCTAAATTAGGTATATTAAAATAGATTCATTGATACCTTCAATGTAAGTATTAAGAGTACGAAACTTATTTTCTAATACAAACCTCTTTCTATCTTGCTTATGAGACCGTATGGAAAGAATTTTCAATTGAATTCATAAACTCCCTACAAATACAAACTGATCTTTATTCATTTGAGGCTGTGATTAAAGTTAATTTTAGCAAATAAAATGGTTTTCATATCAGCCTCGCAATTACCAAATAAATCTTTATGCGTTTTAGCTTAAACAAGAATGCAAACTTTTCTCTAATTTTTCTCTTCGCACTTAGGTATATCTATAAATTTAATGCTAATTTTATTATCTGTTTTAATTACGCCACCTCTTTACCTGTAAATGTAGTTTCTTATTTTTCTATATAACTGTTATTAGATAACATTAACTTAATAATTGCTGGATTAAATTCACCAGTGAGCCCTTTATTTATTAAACTATTTTTCTGAATAGTTTTTATGGTTACTAATGTGCCTGAAAAATCTTGATTTTTGCGGTATAATTTCTGTACAGAAGTAGATAGTTTAATCCATAAATAACAGTCTAATCTATAGTTAGACTTGGAAAAACATTTACCACTGTTTTGCATTTCCCATTAAATGGTCTTTGATCTTTTTAAAACTAATGGCTAATTTACTTGGATACTCAATTTTTTTACTTGCCATAATTTAATTAACAGATTTACTGGAAAAGGTAAAAATCTGTATTTTGATGTATTTCTATAAATATTAAGCTGCTCTTCATTTTTAGCTATTATTTTTCTGTTCTTAAATTCATCTTATTGCTGCTTTATTTTGATTACAGATTTCAAGAGTCAGAAGTAGTTTTCATTTACTATCGCAGACTATCGCCTGACAGGTCATGTATCCGATATAACCGTTAAAAAAATTATTAAGGAGGTAGAGCCCGTTCCTGGAATAGACGTTTTTCCCGCCTTGTGCAGAGAAATATTTATCTGGTTATATCCGCAACAATCCAATTAATAGTGGCAATCTAAAGATAGACAGCTAAGTACACTTATTCAGGAATATTGCTCTTCCTATATCTTAATAGATTGTTAATGTTGATATGCCTGTACATCCTGTTGATGTATATCTTTGGTAGATCTGACTATTTTGTTAAAAGTATTGATCGCCTGATAATAGCAGGTAATTGGGTAAGGGAAACTCTGTCATACTTGGCATTCAGTTACTAATTAGCCAGTTTGAGACTAACATTCTCTATATACTGAAACCTGACCACTATTTGGGAAAGTACGGTGATTCTAATAAGTAACGCAGCAGTAAAAGAGAAGGAGTTTGACGTACATGATATTAATCATGTAGACATAGTTCACGCTCTACCGCCCGACGATTAACTAGTCCTTTTGATATTTTGCCTTCATTATATTTCCAGCGCCGCATCTCATTACACGCCCCTTGTTTATTACCTGTATTTAGTTTTTTTAATAATGTTGAACGCGCAAAAGCCCTATTTCCTACGTTATAGACAAATGAGGCTAAAGCAGCTTTCTGAAGGTCATTTAGAGGTACGGTAACGTGAGTCTCAACTACTGACATTGCCGTCTTCAGGTCTTGCTCCAATAAATCCTGACATTCCTCATATGTGTAATATTTGCCTGGAATAACCTCTTTCCCGGTATGACCGTAGCATACCGTTAACACATCATCACTATTTTTGTAGGGTTTATTCTTAATTCCTTCGTGCCACTGCACTAATATTGCAACAATAGCAACAGCAATGGCTGTCATGACGGTTAATAGTCGTCGTTTAAGATAGTCAGAACTCATTATGTTTTCTCATACAGAAATGCTATTTCTTATTTCGGTAGTACAAATTTATCATATAGATTAATAATGTACATATGATACTGGTAATCAACGCCATTCTCTGATTGATAGCATGCCTAAAAGGCATATTGCAAAGCTCCAGTTGTAGGCAGTAAACAGCTAGTAGTATACTTTTCCAGGCAATTAGTACCCTACTCATACAAGTGTTATAAAGAAATTTTATTCTATTGTTAATTAGGTATTTCAAATCTAATTTTTGGTTAGTATCATCGGGTATGATATCTGCATTTAGCATTTCCTTATAAAAATATTAAAGAATATGTTGATAGAACTAGGAGATAAAGAAATTTATATAATGTCTCTTCATTAAGACCAAAAAAAACTATAACCACATGCATATGTTTATCAGCAATAATTATTTAGTATAAGTTTTTAAATATAACTTTACGGTATAGATAAATTCATAATGCCATCTTCTATAATGAAGAAACTTATTTTATAATAAAATATTTTCAATAAGATATTTAAGGTAGAGGGAACTCCCCGTCCTAGTTTAAACCTATTTGTTTTCTATCTGTTCCAGTCAATGTAACTATATTTTTTAAATAAGTTTTCCTTCCTGCATATTAATCTTTTTTTATAAAACTTTAATATAATATGAGTATTTTTTGGATCTGTGCCATAAAAAAATCTTTTCAAACTAAATTTCATAGTAGCTTTCTTAGCTCCTAATTTATAACTTTCATAGCGTATTCACTGTTTAGTAGTGTTTCCTAAAATCTTAATTTTACTCTATATCATTTAGCTATTTACAGAACTCTTAAATAATTCCTAAAACCTTTTATTATTCAGCTACTAGCCCCCTCAGTGGCTAATGATGCTAGGCTAAAGTAGCCTGTTAAAAGGGCACTTTCTCTCTTAGGATTCATATATTTTATCATACCGCTTAGTATCCCTGTAATATTTGAAGCAAGACTTTGGCTCATTGATAATTAATAATGAACTGATGGTAAACTAAGGTCACTATGACGCCACCGAAAACCGCAATTGATGAACTTCTGATAAATATCTCCAAGGTAAATCTTATAGCGATCGCTATAATACAAGTAATCCCTCCTATTAGCTTAAATGATTTGAATGTTAGTATGATTAATGGAATCCGCCAGCATAGTTAAGTATAAAGATTAATATTACTCATTCTAAATGAACTTAGACTATTTGTGTAGTTAAAGCGCATTAAGATTGAATTGTAGGTTCGGTAGAACTATTGCCTAAATGATACATACCATCACTTATAATCTCAATCACTCATCATTAAAACCAAGGAAATCCTACCCCGGCTCTGTTTACCACTGTCATAAGGTGAGTAAACGTGAAGCTCAATATCCTTGTTAGATATACTCATATCGTCAGATTATAGTAAGCTATTGTTTTTCTTTGAATCTATCAATATAAGTCCCTTATCGTCATTTACAACTAAATAGGATGCTCTGTTTAGTTAAGCAAGTTTCCTTGTTTTGGATGTGTTAATTTTACTAACCAGTTAAAGCTCATAGTAATATAATTCCTTGATATCATTATTATCAGCGTTATGGATAATCAGGTGGTTTAAAGTATCGTAACTACAGATACCAACAGAAGTGTAGTTATTATAATCACTAATAGTAATTAGGTGCCTAATGCCATCCTATATTAGGATTCAATCTGCTTTATTACGGATTATCGCTTTCAGTATATCATGGCTTAAATTAATCGTTTTTGGATATTTATCATGCATACTAGTAAATGTTGTTAGATATTCTTATGGTCGCTAGCATTCTGATAACTGTAAGTCGCTATATTGTGCTGAGAGAGTCAGTTAACCTAGTCTTTATTGATCTTAGATTACTTAATGCGTTATAGGAGTAAGTTTGTGCAGTTATCTATGATTAGTCATATGTGTCTAATTGAGAAGTTATCACCAGATCTAGTATAAACTCAGTAGCAAGTTATGTTTATCATAACTATGCTGGTTTCCAGCAGTTTAATACTTTTTTTATGTAGTTGTAGTGCACAGTAGAACATTTTAAGCTATCTCTATGACAACATTAGAGATGTACCTACTTTTCCATAAAAGTAGGAAATTTTACGACAAAACTATTATAATAGAATGTAGTTATTAAATATAAGCTGAAAGCTTTATCAGACGTCCCTTGAATATTTAATTGACCAAAAGGATCCTCTAGGTTAGCTTAACAATTAAGCTAACATCAGTAATCCTGATGACGCGGCTATGGATATACCTATGCCGTGTTATTTGTTTGCTTGCCAGAAAACGGTCAGTATAGGAAATAGGCGCGCCTTTTATGGTATAAGAATCCTTTCTTAGTAATTATCTACATGATGTAAAATACCTATTCTTTAACTGATCAGCTTTTGAACAAGTATTTTCAAGCTTAAAGCTTGTTTACTGATCCGTTCAGTAATTATCTGGTTTTTATAATAGTTAAATCTTTAGGTATCATATTCCCAACCAGTTTTTATGATAAAAAATATTATTCAATTTTGGAGTACAGTTTTATAATATCATTATACTAGAAATTTATATAGCGTGAAAAATCATTTAATACCAAAATATTTTTCCTTTTGATATTAAATGATTTTTTGCGCTATAACCGGGCAAGAATAAAACTGTTCATCATGGCGTTAGCATCGGAAAATCCTAGTTCATTTTCTATCTGGCGTCGCGGTTGGTGCTCCATTTTATCGAATTTGTGCCAATCGATTAGTTTTTCTATCAACGGTGGGACCTATAAGACATATAAAGTTTGTTAACTGGCATAACATTCTCTCAATTCTCATAATAACCGTTAAAACTAGATTTAAAGTGTCTTTAAAATGCATTTTTACTAACGGCGTTAGTTTGGTCTTTAATTTCATTGGAATCGTTATGTTGGGTTTTGATCAGCAATTCCTGCTCCAGTAAATCGATGTCAGTTTTTCAGCTTTACCGGCACCATCAAATGCTACATCAGACTAATATCCAGCTTTCAATCGCAATCAGCGATAAAGCCACGCTTGGCGATACAACTTTTCTATAGGTTATCCAGCATCAGTAATGCACCCTGCATGCAGTAAGTCATTTTGTAAAAGTTATACTCTAACATTGCGTTGCATCGTAACTGAGGTAACAAAGATAAATTCATTATCAGTAAACGTGATGGCTCTGATTGATGTTGCTCAGGGCTAGTAAGCTTTGAACTGGCATTCTCCTACTTTTCTAGTAGTTCTAGAAAATCAGTGGTTTAAGTGCGTGTGAGCACTCCAGTAAATTCTAGAGATAGTGTTGTTGTACTGTTTTTTGTTTCTCAAGAACTGATTTTAAATTAATTGGATGACGACCTTTTCGCTACCTTACTGTCATCAATCTTATGACAGAGTGAATATTCGCTATCGAAAAGTATTTGTATAATAGTCACTTGCTAGTATTTTCCTTGTGCAAGGAAAGAAAATGCTAGTTCGTTCGGTTATGACACGTCAGCGCGTTCTATTTCTTGAAATGGCGTAGTTATGTATACACTTATACACGCTCAGAATGTCATTTTTAAAATCATCACGGGTAATAGTGACTCTGCTTTTATAGGTGTTGTTATTAATGGTTTAACCTTAGACTTTCATCTTCTGTATATTGCATGTACCAATCAACTCACGAAAAGTAAAGGAACTTCCATAGCGAGTCCGTAGATATTGAATATATACGTCGAATGGACACATAGGCTCGTTGCTATCTACTGATAATAGGATGCGACTATTTTAACTTATTCTAAAGCTCCTTGCAAAGGCCGATCTCATCATGTCAGTAATTTGTTATTGACAATGAAGTACGGATTATTGTGCGTCCTAGTGATTTTGATTTTCTGTAACGTCTTGAAATAATGTGGCGCATGTTACATGGTCTCTAACTCTTCTACCGACAGGGTAATAGTTGTGGTTTTCATGGTTTTTAGTAGCCATGGTTAGCGTTTTAGTCTAAACGCGGGTCAGGTCTAGTGAACAGTGCCGCAAGATCGATTTCCAGTGCGGCGGTGATAACCTTATCGCTCAACTTACCCCCTCCTCTTTCTGAAATCGTTAGGTTTAGCTCAGCTAGCAGTGCTTTTAATGATTAATTTATTACAGGCTTCATTAGGAAAAGTGGGGAGGGTAATAGTTAATGCTTGGTGGTAAGTCCTTGGGATTCATGGACGCCAATTTAAGCAGATGTCCATTATATCTGGATTAACGGATAATATGGCTAATATCCTTTAGAATAAGTGTTTATTGCTCTGAGCGCGTCATAGCTAATTACCTGCAAAAATATGGAAACTTGCGATTTTTAGGCTCTTAAGCGTCTGCAGGTTCCAATCTAATTGGATTCATACCTGGTATTATTTTATTTCACTGAAAATGTGCGCGGGTAGTTATAAGAAAGGAGAGCCATCCCCGATGCCGTTTTCTTTTTAAAATAGTTTCTGCTGGTTATAATCGATTTTGATGAGTTGATTGAGTGTACTATCATCACCGGGTAGGAACATCTGCTCGTACCCTGCTACCATCCGATTTAAACGGAACTGCTTTGTTAATTTATTCAGCCTTCATCTGACATCTCAGGACGACCTTCATATCCAGAACATGACTAGCAAGAATTAACCTAATAATAGCTGTCATGATAAAAAAGTAAGACATTTCGATGTTGAATACTGCATAAACTATCTTGAAACTGGGATTTATCATTATGTACCAGTGTGACAGAGTGAATGTGGGATTTTGAATTATCTTAAGTTAACATTAAAGGAAAGGTAGGTTAGTTTTATAGTTAAACAATTTAAAATGATTACAGCCTATTTACTGTAGCTTACTATACTATCAACCCCCTATAATATCTGATAAAGAAACATCACTTATTGTTATTAAAATAATGCTGTTTGGATATTATTTTGTTAGGGAGGAGGTTGATCTCAATGAGGATTAATAATCTCGACCGATAGTCTAAACAACTCTATTCAAAGTTCCCCTTCCTTTAAAAAAGCTGTAGTGCGTTCAAAATATTTTTTAAAATTTATAAATAAAATCGCATAAGGCGTGGTTTACCTGGCACAGGTATTTATGGATGTAGGGCTTTGCATAGGTGTTCTGCTGTAGTGTCCAGGATATCTTGCTCGCTGTTGAGATCCAGTTTCATAAACGGGAAGATTATCCGGGATAAGAGACCTCAGCCATGGATACATCTTTGATTTATTACCACTAATGAGTAACTAGTTGCGCCGTATTAACCTCGATGCACATCTATTTATCTCTTCAATCGATCCAATCGAGTCCATTATAATTGCTCTTACTAGTCACTCTTGAGGCTGTAATCGTGATGTTTATGGTAGTGATAATATGAGATTGCTAAAAAAATGGGGGAGCCCCCTTATATTTTGCCATACCTTTATTCTTAAAGGCCTATAGTAGAAAAAGGAGGTACCTAGCGGCGATCGAATAGATTACCTGGGTATTTTTTCAACTCATTGCAGTTGAATAAATATGGTTTGCAGACGTTTGGAATGAATCACTGTAGTTAATTTAATCTATGATGTATTCTCATACAGGGCATTGCGATTAATATATAGAGGTAAATGTAATCTTAAGAGTAAAGGGATTTATCTCTACCCTGCTAATAGACTACAATATTTATGCAGATTCAACTTTTCTCATTGATCTAATCAATACTTTCATCAATAACATCAATTTATATGCTGATAATATCTTTCTTACTTAATTTTTTTAATCTTATTGATAGACATTTATTACAGCATCTAGAGCTTATTGGAGTACCTGCTATGCAGTAATGGGTATTCATGCAATTTTATGTCTCTGTAATCCGTTATTTTCGAAATAAAAATTAGGTTGTTCTGGTCTTTATTTTATAATATATACAGCCTTTATCTTTGCCAGCATAGCAAAGAGTGCAGACACATCCCGATAACACAATATTACTCCAATTTTATAATTCTTTTCACTGTGTTAGTATGGGATAGGTTTTCATTTATTGTCAGCATAGGAGGAATTGACGCTTACTGAATGCGTAAATATTGTTATCGGCACACGCTGCTTTCTATAATACGCGTCCCTAAATAATAAAAAATTTAACTCATCTCGCAAGTCTATTATTCAGCTCTTTGAGCACTGTTTTATGTAATAGACCATTTTTAATTCAAGAAATTTTTGGATTATTATTTGCTTAATAACGAATGTCTCTGTACTGTGGAGACATGATTAGTCCATATCTGGCATCATTTTTATCTTACCATCAGCAAAAAAAGGGGGTAACTCAGTTTATGACGATTTTCGCACTACATTTGTTTACACCACCCTCTATTTATGGGTGTGTAGGATTCCGTAGTCTTCTTTAATATTCAGTATCAACGCCATACAGTCGCTGTTTTAATAGGTACAATTACCCACACAAACAATAGAAATTAAACTTGTCTTGGTGGGTAATTATCTTTATCAGAATGGGTGATCGTAACGAAAAACTTTGCTATGTATGGCTGCATCCGAGTGCCTGGCACGTTATCTCTTATGAGCACCATAATGGCAAGTTAGGGATAAAACTCTACGGTGGGGTTATCAATTATTCATGGCAGCTGATATTTATATGTCACGCGTATCGACGTTTTATATATCGTCACCAGAACGGAATGCGGCATGCATACCTAAGTTACATGACTTTTGTATTACTTTAGCTGTTTAGGATAAATTGTTTTCCACCATCTAATCTTTTTTCATCCGAAGGTGTCAGCGTGCCAATAGAGTCCTTGCGGGATATTCCCTAAGAGAAATGCCACGCTCCATTTCCTGGATCATAGATCGTAATAAAGATATTCAATTGTGTCATTTTAGCGATAGTAAATACTTGACGTGAATAGTCGCCTTTTATTAAAATTAGTTTCAGGTAATTTGATACTCTGAGCGGAAGTAGAAAATGGCCTTTTCTATGATAGGTCAGGTGACACGTTTAAATTGAACAGTTATGGTATTGATGCTCTCTTATACTTCCAACGAAAAGATAGTGCAGGTCAGAAGTTCAATCATCGTGCGATTGTCCTATCTCGTGGTTAGGAAGTTGTCGTTATTACTGAAATCGGAAGCCAGTCAGCACTGGCGTTCAAATTGTTACGATTCGAGTTTTCTCTCCACTACATCTAGTATGATGTTTATCTGATTGACTTTTATGAGGCATCTGGTAACATAGTTTATATCACTGCCAGTGGTTATGAAGACAGTAAATACCATATCATCCCCAATTCATAGGCCATCCAGAAATGGAGTGCATATCTTATCCTGGATCTAGGAGCAGGGATTGTTTATGATAGTTCTCATCTTGAGAAATAGATTCAGTAAAGCCTATTCATATCCTTGAATTCAATCGTATCAAATACCAGACGTACAGCATCTCGGTTACCTGTTAAGCGGAGACAGAAGGGTTATTCATCTCCAGTATAGGATAAATGATATCACTGTTAAAGATCTATAATAGTTAACGTAAATCAGCGTTACGGGTCTTCTTTTAGCAATACATTATGTACTTTCCCTAAGGGAGCACAAACATCTTATCACTGACCTTCAAGGTCAGTGCATACCTAGGATTACTTTAAATATCATGCTCCCACAAGACAATCATTGCCATAAAATAGTAAGAATACCGTTAGCGGTGACCTTAAACTCAAAACTCATCCAGGCGCAAAATAATCTCTTTAGCCAGACGGCCTGATATCTATCACTGCCAGCATTATGCTGTTTTCTGTTCGAGAATGGTGTCTGGTATAAGAATTCCCTACCGACAGAGCGGCAGACATAAATTTCAGAAATTTGGCAAAATTCCGCACGCTGTAATTTTTACAGATAAATAGCTAAATCCTAGGGTTATCGTACAGTCCTTGTGCTGGGTTTTGGGATAGATGGTTTTAGCTTTTTTAGCCTAATAGAAAATCTCCAGCTAAACGGTTGTAACGCGCTATTCACTGCATGACTATTATCGCACAATCATAGTTCACAGTAGTCGTCAGGATTGATACAGAACACCGCTAGATACCACTAAAGTTAACGGCGATCAGGAAAATTCACTCTCGAACCAGGTTCCAGATAATTTCCTGAATACATAGTTTTTAAACGAAGCATTGGTGCCTTAAACAGCACATTATTAAACTATAACGCATCGGATTAGCCACTCTTTTAGGCGCCATTGTTTAGATTTTTTGGGCGATTTTTAGGTTATTCAGCCACTGAATACATAATTAGAGACTGCACATCGTCAGGCGGCGCTTGTTAAGTTCAGAAAACAGATGAATATCTTTTTCTTCTAGAACAGAAGTGAAATCTATCAGGGTTGGGGTCTATATCACCGTGCTCTGTTGTCTACAAATATCGCGTAGCGCGATTATTTTGGTGATACTGTACTGGCTCGGATGCTCAGGAGCATAACTTTTTACCTGTGGTATATCACTCTTTTTTATCTGCCTATCTAGTGATAATATCAGCGGTAGCCATGAATATCAGCAAGCTGTTTTATTGTTAGCACCTAATTAAATTTACGATTGTTGTTACTGTCGATGTCGTCAATGTTTTTACGCTTACTCACTGGCAAGTAGCTGACAGGCCTGATTTCCAATATGAAGCTCGTCTTCTTCCCCCTCATAAGAATATTGTGGTTACTCATATAGAGCCACCATAACTGTATAATCATCATAACGCTCACTGAACTCTTAACTGCGTATCCTTATATTATGCAGACATTATCTATTTATGGAATACTGCTTAGTCCCCTTGATATGCAGAAAATCATCCAGCGTGGATTGATTTTGACTAACTAGGATTAGATTTTGTGCCTCTAGCTTGCTTTTAAGTCTTGAAACCTGTTCGATATAATATTTTATCGAAAACGTAATACAATTCACCATATCTCAAATCGATATACAGCCGATATGGGTGGCCTAGGCGAAATATCTGCCGTTGCACGCTGGAGTTTAAAATTCATCATATCAGAAACGTGGCAGTTAGATCAGAATACAGAATATTATCTGTTTTTCTGGTCATAATTGACGTTGCTCATAGTCTTGCGATTGGTCAAAGCCAGCGCGCGATGGTTAGTACTACAAACACTAGCAGATTGCCATTGTGCCGAAACCATTTCCGAAACAGTAACGATAGTCTTCTGCAAAGGCAGGTATCATCATCTTATGATGCGATTAATACCAAGAGCTATTACCTTGGCTTTGCTTTATTTTATCGTTTATAACTCAAACTGTACAGTACAGATTCAAAGCGTAGGAAGTGTCATTGTAGCCTTTTAATTGGGAGGTAGAACATATAAGTATCCCTTAAATTTAGTGGGAACACTCCATATCTTCCTGGATAAGCGCATTTGCTATTATGAATGTTTATAGATATGTTGAAATGTTATTTGCTTGCTTATATAAAATTTATATCCACGTTTGTATTTTAATTGTTCTGCTTTTAAACAATCTTCTTCAGCCAGATAAATTTGATAAATAAAACGATCCTTCACAATGAAATCTACTCAAGAATCTTTATAATCGGTTAATATAATCGTTTACATTTTTAATATAGAATTTCTTAGTAAGAACTCTCCAATTATTCAACGTTATTAGGCGATGGTGATTAATTTCATGTTCCCTATCAAAGGTTTCCTACCATTTTAGCTCCATCCAAGCAAAGAATGGACTCTTTATCAATAATTAACTTAAAAAAACGGCTAACACACTCTATATGAAACTCTTCAAGAATCTCATCGCTCACATTATCCTGTCTATCTTGAGTTGATTTAATACCAAACGCGATTTGTTTTTTCCTTTTACTCCTACTTTTCAGAATTTCTACCTTTCTACATTGAATATAACACTTCCCTTTAAAAGATTAGAAAAAATGTTTCGTCGACTTCAATAATACTATTTAGTAAATTTATGTTGTCTGGTTTCAGTTGAAGTAAGAAAATGGTGACGCCACAATCTAAATGCTGTTTTAATATCAATGCCTGTTTGTTTCCCTGACTCTCTTCGTAAAGTCAAACTATTTAACATATATCGCAGATAACTAAACCATTTATCCTTGTAAATTAGTTTTATCAGAGAACTTGCAGTAAGATTCTTAAATGTTTTTTTTGCAATTATGAATTTTGCAAGAATATCGTTATAACTATAATTAATGTCTTCAGCAAACAATATATTCACTACACAATATGAGAAGTAATAAAATAGAATAAGTTATTTTAAATATTGAATCAATATCATCAGATTGTCATCGAGCTATTTAATGAGTTGTAGCTTTACATTAGCAGGGAGTGAGGAAATAGTTCTTTATCTTTATAATTATTTGTTTCATACTAATCGTTATAGGGAAAATCCTTCATATAGTATATGAGATTTTTACCAATAAACCTTTTATAAAATAGTTATTTTACTCTTTATTACTACTTTTTAAAGAGAAAAAATTGTTCTTATTTAGTATTTTGTTGAATACTAAATAGTTTTTTACAATACCGGGTTAATCTTTTGCACTTCTATTAATACCAGACCTATTATAACGGTGTTTTATATCCCGAGATCGTTCTGTTCTTCAATATCAGTTTCAATACGGGGTATCCCCATTGCCGATAACATTAACTGGTAATGCAACGGGATATACTTTTTTGCCCGATCACATCAGTATGTTTTCTGCTTCTGTTAATGCCACTTTTTTGATATCCTGCGCTTGTGCATCCATTTAATACACTTTTGCTGGTTATGATATTCTACCGTTATTGTGGAAGCTAGATATTTACTGCATCCTAGATTGCTTAACAAAGATAAATAACGTCCATTCAGCGCATAAGAATCTTTCTATCATCATGAAAGTAGTACTTATCATGAATTTTCGACCATGTTCATGCATTAGTTTATCAGTATAGTAAATATTATTAAGGAAATAAATTTTATAATAGATAACGATGCGTTTAATTTGCGATATAAGCAGGTCAATTAACTCAAACTGGATTACTCATTCTAACTTGATACCATTATTTTCTAGTTTACATCGTAAAACTCAATCGGATCATAATCCTGCACATAAGGTAGTTTAGGGGGAACTCACTCTGAGAATGAGTGTTGTAGCACTCGCCAACCCATACCCCAGACCCTTGATTAATCAGCCTATTAAAGGAAAGAGTAGTAGATTTTGTAACGCGCTCTGTTAAGCTGGAGTCTCCAAGCATGGTCCTTTATCCCTAAATTGAGTATTAACGTCGATTTAATCGACTTGCCAGTCTTACGCACGATTTCTCTATCAGCACCAGTATCACATAATAGGTAGTAAAGCAACAGAGAATGTATGATTTATCTGTTCAATATACCGCATCTTTGCGGATTCCTTGGAATGTCTCGGATGTTCAACATCCAAGTGAGTTAAAATACCGATAGTATCTTCATTGAGGATGTTATTGGTTTCGTCACTACCGTTATCTGAATAGTAGAGAAACGAGCTTTCCGTATCTAGTGATGCTATAATGCATAGCATTGGTGATAAAAATCATGTTCTCGGAGAGCATCAAGTTCCAGTCACTGATATAACGGCAGTTGCTATCAATAATAAAGATTACTTCTAGCAAAATGGCTTACCGTAATTATCAGGTTTAACCTTTATCATCATACTATGATCGTTTCCAATATCTAGAGATATTATACTGGTAAACTCCTTTAGTCATAGTGGACAAATCTTTTCACCTAGCACGCGATGTTCATCGTCGATTTTTCTTGCCCTGTTTGACAGTTTCAGGGAGCCTATCTATTCCATATAGTATCACATTGTAGAAATGGAAGAAGCTGATACAGATAGAGTTAAAGCTAGCTAACGCAAAATTCACATTGTATTTCCTCTTTAATATTATAGCTGTTTAGCTTATGATAATGTACTAGATAGTCATAACAAAGATGACTTATTCCGGTTTAAGCACTCACGCTTCTCTGTTACAACACTATAAAGTTTTCATCGGATGTGATAAATTTGTAATCGATCAGGCAGCATTAATGATGATTTTAGTGAGTTCCTTTCGTTGTCCTTTTTTTTTGGGATTATTTACCTGCGCACTGCTTAGATTGACGCCATAAAAAACTGATATCCTTTTTTACTTACTGAACGAAAAAAAGGATGACCTGGGGTAACTATAACGCAATCGTTGGTTGATGCTGAGTATATGCTTCACCACTAAG
>JBQMRQ010000034.1:0-7281 GCA_052174535.1 Arsenophonus sp. NC-WZS1-MAG3
GCTGTTACAGTCTGCTCAGAAAAGCTAGAAGTGCAGCATAAGAGGATTTAGATGCTGATCCTGCTGGTAAATAACATCTAATTTAAGGATGGAGAGGAGATTTCTGAAGCATCAGAGTGGATCGGTATCTCCTGACTGTCATATATCAAATTTCTTACTAATTTTTATTCCAGAAAATTAGTTGATTTAAGATTTTTTTCTTTAAAGCCCATTCACTTAGATCGATTAATCTACAACGTTTACTACAAAAAGGACGATAAGGACTACTCTTTTGCCAAATAACAATTTTATGGCAAGTTGGACATTTTACTGTGAGCTTATCTGACATAATGGACTCCTGAGAACAGATTAATTTAGATGGCAATCTATCAAATAGAATACTATTTTTACTGTATTCATTTAAGAATAAGATAACAAAAGGTGTTTATATTTATAAATTTTAGAATCTATAGACAGATTTATCGGTAACTTTATTCGGATCAAGATCAGTATTTTAAATGCTACTTTGATAAAAGCCATTATAAATTTTTTGGCCGATAAATGTGTTACATTTTCAGATAAAATTTAATAGTATATTTAAAGCAGAATATAATGGAAAAAGGATGACTTCAATCCAAAAGTTATTTTAGTTTCTATCTCTTTTTTATGAGTGCTTAACCATAAATGTAAGGTTAGTAAATAAAAACTACAATTACCACCAGCTATATACTTAACGGCCGCTGAACAATACTAATAATTTTATTTTGTCATAAGTGTTGAGTAATGAGTAGTTCTTCTTTAAAAAGAAGAAAGATTTTCTTATAAGATACTTGATCAGCATTTTATCTGTATGCAGATCTTTACAGTATTAATTAAGTTTATTTTTATTTATTTTATTTTAATAAAATCTGCATGCGTATATATCGTTATGATTTTAATGCTTCGATTAATTCAGAAACAGCACAAAACTAACTCACTATCTAATGAATAGGTATTTTTAAGGAAATAAATTATTGGAGTAAACACTATATGCGTATCAAAGAGCACATTTTCTCATTTAATAAATATTCATAAAAAGCTAGAAGCAGTATTATTTATTATGAATTTACTGAGAAGTATTCATAGCTAATTGTAAATATTTTTGATGTAATTTTTCTATAGTTTTATTAAGTATTAAATTGTTATCGTGATTATTAATTATATCATTAGCTTTTTCTAATCGCCTTCTTTGACTAACTTGATTAGATAAAATCTTTTTTGCTTCTTGCTGGTTAATTCTATCACGCTTAATTATACGAACTATTTGTTCTTCTGGTGTTGCATCAATAATTAGCACGCGATTAGCAAGATGTTCCAGATTATTTTCAATTAATAACGGAATAACCCAAACTACATATGGGTAATTAACTAAAGTTAACTGACGTTGCGTTTCTTGATGTATTAAAGGATGAAGTAAATTATTTAACCAACTTTTTTCTTTTGAATTACTAAATATTTTTTTTCTTAATTTAGTGCGATTTAAAGAGCCATCATTATTGAGAATAATTGAACCAAAATATTGTTTTATCATGTTAAGAGCATGAGTATTAGGCATAACAATTTGCCTTGAAATGATGTCTACATCAATAATTGGTACTCCTAAGGATGCAAATTTATCTGAAACGGTACTTTTTCCGCTTCCTATTCCACCTGTAAGAGCAATAATATAACTCATAGATCCTCTCTTTTGATAAATTAAATATTAAATTCCAGGCAAAATATATTAATATTTTTATGTTTAAAAAAGTAGATTTTAACCTAAAAATTTTTTATTTTTAATAGTGTTGATTACTTAAAAAGTAATATTACTTATATTAAATTTTAATAAATAATATAATGAATATTAATCAAATAGTTATAACTATGAATTAGTATTAGTTACACATACTTCTCATGTAAGGGTTTTAGAGATGGTAGCATATCATCCTGCTGATTGATTTTATTAATGATTTCAACAACAGAGAAATGATGTGCCATAAAAGTCTAACTAAGGTATCTTCGAAACCAAGATATTTATACTAATTACTTTGATGAACTAATCAGTAATACTGATAGCCAGTATTAGGCTATCCGCTGTTGAGAGGAGACTCAAAACCATGCTGCGATAACCCAGATAAATTTCGCCTTGTCGGCGGGCGGCATAGCTATCGTCTGTAACAGTTATTTGTCCCAGCGAATCATGCAGATTACTATTGGTGATGTTGAGATTAAACTGCTTAAGATTAAAGGGGAATCGCAGAGTCAACATAATACCTTCAGTAGCTCCTTCCTACCGCCTTATCTGAAGCGTGCAAAAAACGGCGAAGAGTTAATACCTATCACTTGCACCTGAAAGACATTTTTCACTTGTGATTTTGATGAAACTATTATGAGCGATTCTTTATGAAAACAACATGATCTCTTTCTGAGAGGTGTGTACTCCATCAGAATATTGAAACAGTGTAATACCTTGAAGAGAATAAGCAATAGTGATGACTGTGTGATTTAAATGATACACGTTACGTTTATTTCTTAGCCGATGAGATAAACTGTTCTATCAGCAAAATAATCACCTTTCCTATTTGCTTATATCATTGGCCTTACTAGACTATTAACGCAAGAAAACTCATTGTAGTCGAAAATGATTATCAATAATTAGAAGTAAACTGGACATAACTTTTCAATGAAGCTGGTGAGCACGTTTCTTAAGTATATCTTATAGGGGCTCTCTACGGAGAGATGATGTTCTTTATTTTAAAATGCAACAGCAAAGATATTTCCTTAACATACATCATAAATGCCATTACCTACACAAAATAGCTATTTTTCTTCCTTCACTCCAGCAAATTATGTAATCGAAAGTTAATGGTGATCTGCAGGAAGGGGGTATGCTAACAGCAAATCGTAATATGCCACTAATAAATCCATTGATATTTTATTAGGAACTTTTTCAGGATAGCCATCCTGGAGCCATGAAGAAGCTACCATGAAGAAGCTAATAAAGGATCGAGAAGAATGGTTAGTATTCCAATGCCTTCCCATCAGTGTATTGGGTATTAATAAAACAACGAATTTGATTGAATCGGTTTTCTGATAGTGAGTCTGTTAAGCTAACTTGCAAAGCAACTGTGGCTCAAGAAAAATAACTATTTAATATTTAAGTTATTCTTAGCCTACTCAGAAAACTAGAACTGGACTAAAGATATTTAGTCTTGACTTTAGTGGTAAACAACATCCAATTTAAGGATAAAAACAACAGATTCATGAAGCATCGAGATGGTGAATATAGTAGAGCTATAATCTCCATACATCAGATTTTCTTAATAACTCACTCCCTTGTTATTTCATAGCTATGTTCGCAAAGGTTGTTGATAGAAATCCATTATACTGCATGAAGAGTTTTTGATACAGAGTAAAGCATTGCTATAACAAATCAAGCAGTTATAAAGATCAAAGAGTCTCTTTTCTTACTCCACGATAACATAAAACTGTATCTCGTTAGTTGACTCAGTAATAATTTATTGGACAATGTTGATTCATGTATTAAAGTAACTCACTCCACTTTATCCTGGTCATATTGTCACAGTAAGCATATAACCGCTAGAGGAAATTAATTAAGATTATAGTGATATTTTTGTAAAATCCTCCGATTATAGGAAAATATTTAATATTTTTACTGGAATGTTTTCTGATGAAAATTACATCACAAGGATAAATGATTTAGTTATCTGCGATGTATGTTGAATAGTTTAACTTTAAAGTGGTCAATAAAAAATAGGGATTCATTTAAAAACAGCGTTTAGAATAGCATCACCCCCTTTTTTTTGTTTCAGGCGGAGACAGGGCCCCATAAATGCACTAAATCCTATTATTGGAGTGGAAAAAATCTTTGACAGTGAAAATGAAATTAGTTATTATTATTCCTAATAAGGCAAGTGATCAGATAGTTATTGATAAGGAATTTCATATTAAAAATATGAACAGTTACAGTTAATTAAAAATAACTGAGTAAACTCTTCCATGTTGGAGAGTCGTTTTATTTACAAAATTATTTTTTCTGAAAAACATTCTTTAAAATAAAAATAATTGAAATACAATTACATACCTACAAATTTTGTTGCAAATAAAGGAACAATCTTCGCTAAGGTTGTTTGGATGACCACAGTTATATTTCCCCATATTTTACTGAGGACGTTGTCGTCAGGTCAGAAAGTCGTAGTCTCGTTTTCTGCGAAAACTTTCTCCCTCTTAACGATTTACTGGCAGTCGTATGTGAATTTCTGAACTCTGTTTTTGTACATTGATCTAGCTTAAGATCACTGTTTGTTCAGGGACGAGAGGGGGACTCGTTTATGTGAAATGAGGCTGAAAGTACTGAATGCGAAACATAAAGCATTTAAAAGCTATAAGTCTGGGTTTTTACTACCCCTACACGTAGAGATAAATATCTTCCTAAAATACCAAACAAAACTTCGTAACGTTATCTTTGTAGGTATAGTATAGATCACGGCACTCGATAGATTTTTATCTGTCTACTCAAGGCTAAGATCACGCCTAATTCCTGACCCTTATTACATGCTCTTAACCGTGTATGTCCCCTGGTATGCATCAAGTACTTGCAGATAATAACAAAGAATTTACAGATTGTCTTTTATCTGTAAAAACCTTCAGTCATTGAAAATATGAATTCGATTGTTTGTGTGCAGAGATTGATATGGAGTACCGACTTACCCTGCTTATTTATTCTCAAACGAATAGTATGGTTGAGAAATTTAATGGGCGTATTAAAGAAGAGCTATAAACTATCATTTCAATTCTGATCAAGGCCTTAAAATTACATCTTGTACAATATGTTTGATTATATAATCAAGAATTATCCAATCAGTATTAGGTAGTAAAACTTCATTGCATTCTATGAAATACTAATTCAAATTAAATTGAATTATTCAAAAACCATTCTCTTTACTAGAAGCTAAAGTTAATATTAAAAAAGCAAAGCTACTTGCTTATTTCTAAGCAAAAAATTGTAGCGATTATTATTTATGTCTGCTTAGGGCATTGGGTTAGCTGCGATTAATTCTGCAACCTTATTTTTTTCCTCAGTTAAGTATAATTTATTATAGGCTATTTTCATGTATTTTAGTGCATTGCGTGTTGATTGGGTATCTGGATAATTTTTTATCATTTCTTCAGCGCGATTAATAATAGTAACATAAGCAAGACGTTCATTATAATATTTAATGATACCTAGTTCATATTTCGCTAAACGCTCTTTTAGGAAAGCTAGCCGTTTGCTAGCATCTGTTGCAAAGAGGCTATTTGGATAAAAATGAACTAGTTGTTTAAAATCTTTAAAGGCCACAATTGCATGTTGAGGATCGCAATTTGCATGATCAATACCAAAAAAATCTTGTAGTGCACTAGCATCTAATGCTAGCGCAGTAAGACCGCGTATATACAAAACATAGTCAATATTGGGATGCGCTAGATTAAGGCGAATAAATCGATCAATAGTTGCTAATGTTAATAATAGTTCCCCTGATTTATAGTAGGCATAGATCATATCTAGCTGAGCCTGTTGAGTATAAGGGCTAAATGGATAACGATTATCTAGGGTTTCTAATAATTTGATTGCCTCTTTATAATTACCATTTTGTAGTTTCTCTTGACTACTAGCATAGATATCAGTAGGAGAACTTTCTTGTACAGTATCCTTATTGCTGGAGCATCCAGTAATAAATAAACTCAATGTGGCTGCTGATAGCAGATATTTTATACTTTTAATCACGCGCTTGTTTCCTCTAAATATTTTTGGAAGCTTTCCATAAAGCCTCTAACGAAATATAAGCTACAATAGCACATATTTTAATTAAAATGGCACCACTATTAAAGTGTAAACTTTACTATAGATAATTTATGGGTAAACAATTACAACTCCAAGTGAAAATTTTAAAATTGCAATTTGGCCAACGTCTGGATCAGGCATTAGCTAAATTATTTCCTGATTACTCTCGTTCACAGATTAAAAAGTGGATTTTAGATAAAAGAGTGCAGGTAAATGGCAAGATTATAAATAGGCCGAAAGAAAAAGTATTTGGCAGCGAACAAATTAACATTGATGTACTTCTTGAAGAAGATATGCGTTGGCAGGCACAAAATATTCCATTAAACATTATTTATGAAGATGACGAAATAATTGTCATTAATAAACCTTGTGATTTAGTGGTTCATCCAGGAGCAGGAAATTTAGATGGAACGGTACTAAATGCACTTTTATATCACTATCCTGAGATTATAAATATTCCACGAGCAGGAATTGTTCATCGGCTTGATAAAGATACTACCGGATTAATGGTTATAGCAAAAACAATATCTGCACAGACTCATTTGATTCAATCTTTGCAGCTAAGAAAGGTTGCACGTGAATATGAAGCGATAGTAAATGGTTGCATGACTGCTGATGGAATGGTAAATAAACCTATTGCTCGTCACTCAACTAAGCGAACACATATGGCTATTCATCCGTTTGGAAAACCCGCTATTACGCATTATAGAATCATGGAGCATTTTCGCATTCATACTAGGCTTAAATTACGGTTAGAATCAGGCAGAACACATCAAATTCGTGTTCACATGGCGCATATTAATCATCCTTTAGTTGGTGATCCGGTATATGGTGGTCGTCCACACACATTAAAAGGTTTTTCGAAAGAGTTTTGTCAAATTATGAACAATTTTAATCGACAGGCACTTCATGCTACAATGTTACGTTTATATCATCCTTGTACAGGTATTGAAATGGAATGGCACGCAGATATTCCTGCAGATATAATTATATTAATTAATATGCTTAAAGCGGATTCAGTAATGCACAAAGATGATATAGGTTGATAAATAGATAGTTTAATATATCCGGACTGGCGGAACCTGAAACAGTTATTCTTTGTATCGCAAGGCGTATTAGTGGCAATAGTTTATCACCTTACGATAATTTTTATCTAGGATTGCATGTCGGAGATTAATGAAAATTAGTGAAAGAAAATTGTAATATCTTAATAAAGATTGCACAACTACCATCATAGCCTTACTGACTTAATCAGGTTAATGATACGCATAATATCGATTTTGCTAAGAAAAAATGCTGATCAGTAAGTAGATGCTATATATAGTTGTGAACGAAAATAAGTGTGTATCATGCTGGCAGCATGACTATTTGTCTGTTTTAATTCTCTAACGAATAAAACACGGAAATTGCTGCCGTATATCCTGCTGGAAAAGTTTGTA
>JBQMRQ010000035.1:0-3394 GCA_052174535.1 Arsenophonus sp. NC-WZS1-MAG3
GCTGTTACAGTCTGCTCAGAAAAGCTAGAAGTGCAGCATAAGAGGATTTAGATGCTGATCCTGCTGGTAAATAACATCTAATTTAAGGATGGAGAGGAGATTTCTGAAGCATCAGAGTGGAATTTAATCTGACCGCGGCACACCAGTTATTTACTAATAACTACAAAATAAAATATGTAGTATTTATTAAGTTATTATTGTTTAATTGATTATCTTAATATTATAATCAGTATTTAGTTATGGGATTTAATAATATTCAATATATTAATAATAACTCTATTTAATGAGTTACTTAAGGTGACAAGTAAGGTTCCAGTTGCTTAATTAATTTTTGCAATCCCCCTTTATTCTTATGTAAAACTTCTGCTGCTTTACGACCATGGTATAGACGAAAATCTTCATCTTTAAGTAAATTAGAAATAGTAATAATTAAAGATTTACTATCATTAACTGTAATGAGGCCATCTAATTGTTTTAGTTTGTTACAAATATCCTTGAAATTAAAAGTATAAGGTCCCATTAAAACAGGGATAGCATGTACAGCTGCTTCTAAAGGATTATGGCCGCCCTTTTTAACTAAACTACCTCCGATAAAAGCAAGATGTGCAATACCATAGAGTAACATAAGTTCACCCATGGTATCACCAATAATAACTTGAGTATCCGCATCAGGAACTTGATTTTTACTACGACAAATATAGCGTAATTTAGCTTTTTTTGTTAATGTTTTTGCTTGTATAAAACGTTCTGGATGGCGAGGAACAAGTATAAGTAATAAGTTGGAAAATTGTTTTACTAGTTTAGTATGAGCCTGCAATATAATTGATTCTTCTCCTTCATGAGTGCTGGAAGCAATCCAAACCGGTCGGTGTGGAACCCATTGTTGACGTAATGTTATGACTTTTGCGATCAATTCAGGACTAATCGAAATATCAAACTTTAGACTCCCTGTAATATTCAATCTTTTTCTTGTTAAACCCAGTGTAATAAAACGTTCGCCATCTTCTTGATTTTGTGCTGCAACTAAAGTTATATTTTGCAATAATTTTTTAATAAAATAGCCAAATTTTTGATAACGTGCTGCTGATCGTTCAGATAAACGAGCGTTAGCAATAACTAATGGAATTTCACGTTGTCTTAATTGAATAATAAGATTTGGCCAAAGTTCTGTTTCCAGAATAATGATTAATTTAGGATTAGCATTATTAAGAAAACGACGTATAGATCCTGCTAAATCATAGGGTAAATAGACATGTTGAACATCATTACCAAATGCAGATAAAACACGCTCTGATCCAGTTGGAGTCATGGTAGTAACGGTTATAGGTATTGTTGGATAGTGATGGCGCAATGTTCTAATTAGCGGAACAGCTGCTGCTGTTTCTCCTACTGAAACAGCATGTAATACTATCCCGCCTGGAATAACCTTACCATTACAAAAACCATAGCGTTCCCCCCAACGTTTTCGATATAAGGGGGATTTGCGACTACGCCACAATAAACGTAACCAAATGATAGGTTGAATAAGATAAATAAGTATTTGATATAGACGTAATAACATTCAGTCATATTGACTAATTAAGATTACAACTATAGTAGCACACTAGACATAGGACAGTGTAATGACTTTTTATTTAAAAAATATTTTTATTAATCATTTAAAGATACTATTTTTAATATTTTATTTGCTAATTAAATTAATGATTAACTAAATATCATTATTTTAAACAGATAGTATAGTTTTTATGAATAATTTAAGTTTAACTTTGAACCAGTTTCCATAGGCTGCGACAATGGAGTTTCACTACTCAATATTAATTAAGTGATTCCTGATTGTACAGGTAAATAATCGACACAAAGTGATCTCAAAATTTCAGCAGAATTGAAATGATAGCTTTGCAATGCATCTTTAGCCGATTAAATTACTTAGGCATACCCTTATTGTTTAAGGGGATGCATCTGGTGGCTAAGTTAGTGTTCTATTATATCAAGCTCTGTACATACAGACAGTAAAATTTCTATTTTTCTGCAACTAAATATTTTCACAGTTAAAAAGATGATCTGTAAATTCTTTGACATTGTCTATACGTATCCAATGCATATCTCCATTTGCCATGCTCAGTTAAGATCACGTAAGAAGTGTCAAGTATTCAGCACAGTCTTGGACTTATAATGACATAAAAATCTATTTAGTGACGTAATCTATATATCCACGAATGATAACGTTGTGAAATTTCATTTGGCATTTACAAAAGATATTATAAATCTAAACGTTTAGATAAACAGGTTTATAGGTTTTGAACTACTTTATGTTTCGGCTTTCTAGTTTTTTGCCTCCTTTCATGCAAATCCTTCTTTTCTAAAGCCTGCGTAAATAGCCATTAATGCCTGATAGAGATCAACACAGGATTCAGAGGAATTCGCGCACAACTTTACAACTTCCAGTAGATCATCGAGATAAAGAAAAAATTTCTCTCAAGAAAATCAGGATTACGTTTTTCTAAGCAGTAGACAGCATCGTCGACAATCAATGAGAATATGACTATGATCATCAGTCTATCTTGGTAAAGGTTTTTGCTTTGCTCACCAGAGCAATTTATAGCATATCTATATTTCAATTTTTGTAGTTTTAAATAATATTCTTTAGTCTAGATAATTTGATAAATAAATAACCCCCTATACCCTACTATAGGGAGAAGACTACTCAGTTATACTTTTAATTAGCTAATATAATTTCCACATTTTGAATATGGGGAAATTCCTTAAATAACTCTCTATTTATTCAACCTTATTTAGTCGATGGTAACTAATTTTATGCTCACTGGAAAAGGTTTCCGTGCCCTTTAGCTCCATTCAAACAAAGAATGAATTCTTTTTTAATAATTAGCTCAATAAAATTGCTAACACATTCTGTATTAAAAACTTTTCATAAATCTATTACTCATCTGTGATCCTATCGATCTCATCCGATCATAAGAACACGATTCGTTCTTTTCTTTCATTTCCTCCTCTCTCACATTTTGTACTTTTCCTATCTGGAATATAATCCTTCCTTTTAAAGAATTCAGGAAAAATACTTTCGTTGATTTCAATAAAAGTTATTAGCAAATTTAGTATATGATTCTCATGTCCCCTCCCAATTCTGATATTTCGTAAATTTTGTTCTCTATCCTTAGATTAAATGTTATTTACTCCAGCTGTCATCAGCTCAAGTTTCATTAGTTTCTTGCAGATTTTTTAGAAGACTATTTCAGCTTAAATACTATTGAAAGAAATCTTTTTCTTAAACTGGAGTTTTTCATACATCAACCTACGTAAGCTCACTATTATAAAAGATTATTCAATCGGATTCATCGTTTTTATTGATCCCCAATTCACTGATGGGCAACCATAG
>JBQMRQ010000036.1:0-774 GCA_052174535.1 Arsenophonus sp. NC-WZS1-MAG3
AAAAATAGCCAATGAAACGCTTGTTCATTTAGTGCATGAAATTTTTGATTTACGCTCTTATGGTTTAATTAAAATGCTTAATTTATTACAGCCTATTTACCTTCAAACCGCAGCATATGGATATTTTGGTCGTTCTCAATTCCCATGGGAAAAAACAGATAAAGTTCCTGAGCTTTACGCAGCTGTTGGTTTTAATTAATTACTCGTCAATTTATTTAGTTAAAACTATAAAGAGTGAATTATGCTCACTGCTGAATGTATGGATTTTAGAGATGGTCACATATCTTGATGATTAATTTCGTAAATGACTTCAACAACAGAGAGATGATATGCCATAAAAAGTCTACCTTACAGGTAGACGCGAAACTAGATATTATCTATGATTCCTTGTATGAACTTATTCGTAACGGTTATTTGCTATAACGTATTTATACAGACTGCTATTGACATATTAAGATTAAAATGCCTACGATCAGGGATCGAGCAGCAATAGAATATGCTTCTAAAATTCCTTACTACACTTTATCTAAAATGTACAAAACCTGAAAAATTATTACCATAATTTTAGAGGTACAACCCTCTTATCGAGATATACCAGTGATTTCATAAAACTCTGGAAGTACTTATCGATAAAAACATATGGTCTTCTCTATCAAGTTCTATCAGAAAACTGAAATAGTGATAGCCTTGAAGAGCATAAGCAATGGGTGTCTACGTGATTTAAGCGATACCTGACTACATTTATTACTTGGTTGAAGGCATATAACTGTCTGC
>JBQMRQ010000037.1:0-358 GCA_052174535.1 Arsenophonus sp. NC-WZS1-MAG3
CTTGAAAGGTACGAAAAAGAAAAAAGTAAAATTTATATATATGTTGTGAACTTTATATTTAATGCATAAATTACATTGTATTCACTACATATTTATATTTTGTATAATTACTACATACAAGTAAATACAATAATTTTATATAATGCTCATGTATATCATATTATATGATGAAGGGCTATGAGACATTGGTGGGAGAGAGAGGTACACAACTGTCAGGAGGTCAGAGGCAACGCGTTGCTATAGCTAGAGCAATTATAAGAAATCCCAAAATACTTCTTCTTGATGAAGCGACATCTGCACTTGATACTGAGAATGAAAAGGTACATAACAGCCCTTTAATTTATGCTTAAACATGTTG
>JBQMRQ010000038.1:0-3578 GCA_052174535.1 Arsenophonus sp. NC-WZS1-MAG3
GCTAGTACCAATCAGTAGACTGAAACTCCGATAGCTTAAGGGGAGCCGCCTAGGCAATCTAATACTTGCATGATTTAGCAATACGCGTTATTTTTATTTCTTGACTAAAAGCATATATCATCCTGTTAGGAACACTGATTACCTTTTTCTGCTGATTATTGTCTGCATCACTGTGTATAGCAAAAAAGAGCTATATTGAGGTAGAAGATGCTTATAAAAAATCAGAAACAAAACTGAGTTAAACACTTCTTAATTGCCTATGAGCCGTAGAGCTTAACGTATTTTCTAGATTTTGTACGTGGGACAGCGGTGCTTGGGTTTTTGGAATGTAATGATCAAATATTCTTTGGCGTGCAGCACCAAAGTTATTAGGTATATAAAACAGCTAATATGTTAACTTCACATTCTAAAAAGAATGTAATCGAAAGTTAAGGTGAACTACAAGAGCTCTAGGTAGCAAAGAGAGCCGTGATGCTGGTAATAAATATTTGATGTTCTATTAACAAGGAATTTTAGTGAGTACATACAGCGATGAAGAAGTTGAAGAAAGATCGAAAGAGCTTCTGCTATTCTATAGCTTCCCGTCAGCGCATTGGTTGTAAATAAAAATAACGAATCTGATTGAATAGCTATTGCGATAGTAATAGCTACGAAGCTGACGTACGAAAGTACTGTAGTTTGAAGAAAGGAATCCATTTAATGCTATTTAATCTGCTCATTTCTGAGCAGAAGAGCTAAAACCAGCTACCTAGCTTAGCTTTGCTGATTTCTCCATGGCAAACAATATCTAATTTAAGAATGGAGAATAGATTTATGAAGCATCAAATCTCAGAGCACTGATCCGTCCCATACACCAGATTTATTAATAACTTAATTGTCAGAGATAACAAGGGTTCATATAAGCGATAAGATTCTTGAAGAATCTTATGCAGAGTATGTTAGCCGTTTTCTTAAAAAGATTATCAATAAAGAGTTTATCTTTTGTTTGGATGGAGATAAATTATAAGAAACTATTTTGGCAGCGATTATGAAATTATCCACAGTTTCTTAATAATGTTGGTAATCAGAAAGTTATTGCTAAAATGAATTCTATATTTAAACTATGAACAGTTATTTTAGCCGATTAAAAGGATAGCTAAGTAGCTTCCATGGTATTGGATCTTTTATTTACTGAATTATCTGGTCTGGAAGAAGATTGTTTAAAGTATAACAATTGAAATGCAGATGTGACTACAAATTGCTCTGCGAGTAAAACAGTAATCTTTTGTTAACATGGCCAAAAACATATTATCTTCTAGGATGTAAGAGTTAACAAAGGTTATTTGCTCTGGTATACAAATAGATTTACAGTTTTTATAATACATATTTTTGTATTACTTCAGCAATCCCTGGTGCGCTATTTTGATCGGTAATTATATCAGCATGTTTTTTCACCTCATCACAACTATTACCCATTGCAACGCCAAGATTTGCAGCCGTTAGCATGCTGATATCATTAAAATTATCACCAAAAGCGATTACATCTTTCATTGCTAAACCTTGTGATTCTACCCAACGTTGTAAACGTAAACCTTTGCTATTGCCTTTTTTAGCAATATCAACTTGGTCAAACCATGACCATTCGCAAGCAAGATTTAGCTCTTTTTGAATAGTTTTCCTAAAAAGGCGTAATTTTTTAATATCAGGTGTATAAGTGGCAAATTTCCAAATAGCAGTAACCTGTTGAATTGCTGTGTTGAAGTTATCAATTTTATAAATATTTGGACGTTGATTTTTAGGTAAAGAATCTGCCCATTTTAATGTTTGTTCGATAGTATCGTTATACTGTTGATATAGCATAGCGTCATCAACATACATTAAGTGATTGATATCAGTATCTTTCAAATATGCAATCACTTTAGTCGCTTCTTCTATTGATAGTGGATCCGATTCCAGTACTTTTTTAGCCCGGTAGTCATAGAGATAAGTGCCATTGCAACAAATTGCTGGTGTATCTAAATTGAGTGCTTGATAAAATGGATGAATTGAAACATGATGCCGGCCGGTAGCAATAATAACTTTAATTCCTTTCCGTCGAGCTTGGTTTATAGCTATTAAAGACTGTGGTAAGATTTGTTTTTGTGGATTTAGTAGGGTACCATCAAGATCTAAAGCAATGACGCGATATGACATAATTAGCCTCATTAAATAGATTAAATAGCGATTTAGCATTTAATCTATATAGTAATTTTAAACAATGTAACTTAGTAAAGTATTTATCTTAAATGTTAAAACAACAAATTTTTTAAATCCGATCATATCGGATAATAGTCATTAACTGAACCAGTAAATTATCCTGCTAAACTAGCAACATAATTGAATTTTAATAAAGCAGAAAAATTCTGGATTAATAATTTTAATGACGACAAGTTATTTTATGATAAAGATGATTAAATCAATAGAATAGAGAAACATAAATTAATAAATTTAGAATTTTATTAATTTAATGTTAATTTTATTGAAATTAAATTAATATTTATTCTTAAATTAGTAATAAGTATTCTATTTAAATAGAATATTTTAATATCAGTCTTTAAATTTATATATGCTGATCTAATAATTATTAATTTAACTGATATTTTATTAGATTATGAATTTTGCATTCTATATCTATGCTTTTATAACATAAATTATTTTTGAGGGAATAAATTCATTGTTATTAATTGAGTTAATACCAAGTCTAGTGTATGACGGTCATGTTGTACTCTGATGCTTCATAAATCTATTTCCATCTTTAAATTGAATGTTGCTTATACGAGCTAGAAAGGTTAGAGTAGTTCAAATTTCCTTACTCAGTTCCCACTTTTCTAGCAAGACGGTAAAAGTGGGCTCAACTTAAATACTATTAAAAGGTTATTTTTCGAATTACAATGTTTCGCATGTCAGCTTCGTAGTCTAGTTGCAAGAGATAATTCAATCGAATTTATTGTTTTTATCACGCTCAGTGCAGTAATGAAAAATCATAGAATACCAACTAATCTTTCTGGTTATTTTTCCAGTTTCTTCATCGCTGTCAGGATATGATGAAAACTTTACTAACAAAATATCAAGGGATATTTTAGCAGCATCACGGCTCTCTTTGCTACCTAGAGCTCTTGTAGCTCACCTTAACTTTCGATTACATTCTTTTTAGAATGTGACGTTAACATATTAGCTGTTTTATCTACCAAATAACTTTGGTGCTGCACGCCAAAGAATATTTGATCATTACATTCCAAAAACCCAAGCACCGGTGTCCCCCGTACAAAATCTAGAAAATATGTTAATCTTTACGACTCATAGGCAATTAAGAAGTGTTTAACTCAGTTTCGTTTCTGATTTTTTATAAGCATCTTCTACCTCAATATAGCTCTTTTTTGCTATACACAGTGATGCAGACAATAATCAGCAGAAAAAGGTAATCAGTGTTCCTAACAGAATGATATATGCTTTTAGTCAAGAAATAAAAATAACGCGTATTGCTAAATCATGCAAGTATTAGATTGCCTAGGCGGCTCCCCTTAAGCTATCGGAGTTTCAGTCTACTGATTGGTACTAGC
>JBQMRQ010000039.1:0-77257 GCA_052174535.1 Arsenophonus sp. NC-WZS1-MAG3
CTTTCAGCCAAGAAATAAATGTAGCGGATATCGCTTAAATTACACAGCTACCATTGCCTTATGCTCTTCAATGGATATTATGCACTATGTTATAAGCTGTACAGTTATGCTGCATCGTAAATGTTCATGATCTGAGTATTGTTTTATACTATGCGATATGTGAATTTTAGAAATTCATATAGATAGCTCGGAATAAATCTCCTAGAAAGCGTAAACTGGGTAAATCAGAAAAGCAATACGTTATTTTATATTATTACACCGATTCTTTATCTAAAGCGTTTTATGATTTCTTTAAAAGATTAATAATGAAGACCAACTGATTTTTTATCATACTACAAAGAGGCCATACAGTAATGTATTCGCCTTTTGATCTCAATTCTTTTCTCGATATGTAAATATTATTGATTCTCTAATCAGAATTATCCTTAGTTTTAAGCAATTGAGCCCTAGGCGGTAAAAGGCAATAATGTTGTATTATAACTACATTAAGGAATAAAATGACTAAAAGTATATTTACCGATGAATTCATTACCTATAGGGAACTAGGATAATCCCATTTCCTTCCTTCTCCCGCTTGGAGAAACACAAAGATAAGTAATGGCGAATAAATATTGACAAATTTGGACAAGAATGACGATTTCTATTTCTCTGGTAAGATGCCAAGAGAGTATTCACGCAGATATACAGTTCCAAACTAAACTGCTTTTCAGCATTGATGGTGTCTGAAATAACTTTATTAAAAAGACCTTGAAAATATCAACTCGTGTACTCGTCTCCGTCCATCTGTCAAGTAAATACTTACCTGCGGGACTTGTGTAAATTATGTGTACTGACTTTTAGCACTACTGCTTTATCTATCCTGAATATTCCTCAGGTGTTTTCTGATAAAACTCTATAAATCTAAAAACCTGCAGTTCATACGACGTCAAAACTATCAAGCAGTGGTTAAAGCAGAATAAGTTTATATTTTACTCAACTGCAACTTGCAACATATCACTTTTTATTATTCCTTATTTTCTTTAGCTTCTCAAAATAATTGAGCAACTACTCAACGTTCTGTTTTGCACTTCCACATCAGAGCGATATATGCAATACAATGTCAGATATGAAAATTGATATCTTCTGTGCCTTTCAGGCTTATCGTTAAAAATTCAATTAAGATCTGGATGTTTATATATCCGTCAATTGTAGCAGTCTGGATATTAAATATGCTGTATGAAATGATCTTTTATTTAAAAAAGAATGATTGAAGCAATCTAAACGAAGCGCTGTCATCCGACTGATGCGTTACAACTATGACTTGGATAAATCCCAATATTTTTCTGTTCCTGTACACATGTCCACTCCAGAAAGTAGTGACAGAATTACCTGAAGGCAAAATACGGAGATTACTGGGAAATGCATTTTATTAAAAATATTAAAAGAAGCTATGGCATATCGTAAAATATCTCTAGTGCTACCCTTAAACGACTCAGCCGGTATCCGCATCAAAACTGCGATATTACCGAAGATGGATGGTAGAAGAGAGTGTTTTGCATCATTATTATGACCATTAGATTAAGAAATACCGGCAGCAGACTCTGATCAGGAAAAGATGATTTGGCTATATTAAAACCATATTTCAGCTAGATATTTTAAGATGATGCGTTACTATGATTTCTTCTAAAATCGTAATTATAAATGAAACATACTATTATCGAAGATATATAAGGTGCCAAAGATAATAGCTTGGAAAAACTAGGTTAGTCTGTTCTGATAAAATGATTCTTGTACATAAATCCATACAAATGTATTTTGTTTAGTGCAAGCTATTTTTATCGACTCTTAGATATTGGCAAACAAGCAACAGGGAATTGTTATCAGAAATAATGTATAAAATGAAAAAACGATGATTGTTAAACTAAATCCTATGGTTAATGTCTTTAAATTAGTATATTAGGTCAAAAAATATATACTTCTATAAAATTTTAGATTATAATAGACTCAGTAAACAGATTTTTATCTGTTTTTAACAAAAAAGGGGGATTTTGATCTTTTTTAAAAAGCGATTCAATTTCTAATCATTAAATCATTAGTATTGAGTCTGCTGATGTTACTTGCATAGATAAACCACGTGATTTTCACCGTGGAAGCGCCATCTATAATCATGAGAATCACCAGTAGATATACCTACCTCACAGAGGTGTATCCAGGCAAGATAGTAACTCTTTACGTTTTTACGTTTCATATAAGGAAGCAGAATGAGCTGTTGAAATATATTCTATTGTTGTTGCGATCCTAACTCTTAGGCAACTTAATCTCAAGATCGCTAATATTAGTTTGTATGCTTGGTTGTGGTATATAATTGTTACGGACAACAGTAACGCTGACCGTCGATAAGACAGTGTTTAATATGATTTTATCGCAGAGCATGGCTTCGAGTTCTACCTCAAGATCGCTGCTATCAGATCCCAAAAGCATTACGAATAAGTTTATGCAAGGGGATCTCATAGGCAATATCTGATTTTATGGATATCTGTAATGGTAGATTTTCATGAATTCATCTATTTTTTGCTAAAAATTATTTGCAAAATCAATCAACAGGATACGACACCATCTACAAAATTCTATGCACTAAAATAAGCATAATTTTTTGTATTGTAAGTGAGACCTTACAAGTGAGTAAGGTTTTACTTTTAATTTAAATTAGTAGAATAGAAACCTATGAAAATTAAAATGGATTATAATAGCTGAAGCATTCTATGAGAATTGGCAGTTTTCATTTTTAGGAGCTAAAATGTATTCCGTTGGTACCCCCTTATTATGGGCAATCTTTACTGTTGTTATTGTAGTTATGTTACTTATTGATATCTCTTTACAAGGTAAGCATAGAGAAAGAGAAGTAACAGTAAGACAATCTGTTATATGGACTTTAATTTGGATTAGCTTGGCATTATTGTTTGCCTTAGGCTTATGGTTTTATTTTAACCAGATGACTAGCCTAAGGATTGCTAACCGACAAATAATGAATTTTTTAACTGGTTATTTACTGGAAAAAGCCTTAGCTATTGATAATGTGTTTGTTTGGTTAATGTTATTTAATTATTTTTCAATTCCGATTAATTTACAGCGTCGAATTCTTATCTATGGTGTGTTAGGTGCGATAGTATTACGTACTATCATGATCTTTACAGGTAGCTGGTTAGTCTCACAATTTCACTGGATTTTATATGTCTTTGGCATTTTTCTGCTATTCACTGGTATCAAAATGTTCTTTGTTAAAGAAAATGATCAATTAATTAATAAAAAACCACTAGTAAAATGGGTCAGCTCTCATTTACGTATGATAAATACATTACATGGTGAACATTTTTTTATTCGTGAAGAAGGCATTTTATTTGCCACTCCATTAGTTATAGTATTAATTTTAGTTGAGATTAGTGATATTATTTTTGCAGTGGATAGCATTCCTGCTATTTTTGCAGTAACGACGGATCCCTTTATTGTGCTGACTTCAAATCTATTTGCAATTTTAGGCTTGCGGGCGATGTATTTTGTTTTAGCAGGTATTGCTAAAAAATTTTTTATGCTAAAGTATGGGTTATCTATTATCTTAATTTTTATTGGTATAAAAATGTTATTAATGGATATTTTTTATATCCCAACAGCTATATCGCTAAGTATTATTGCGGGGATTTTTACATTAATAATGTTTATTAACCATATTTTTAATAAACAAAAAGCATATTTGTTTAACAAATAATATCTTTAAATATTAAAATGTTGCATTAATTTATTTTAATAAATAATAGAAAAAGTGATAAATATATTTTCTTTATTATCTATTTGATCTCGCATTATTATAGAGCCCTCATTATGCAACCTATTCATGGTAATAGGGTTAAACTGGAGAGATGCAGTTGAAGGTAAAATATCATGATGATTAGGCTCCATCATCATGAAACTATAATACCTAAAATTAGCGTTTCTTTTTAGACTAACAAAAGTCCTACGTCTACTTTAACTAGACGTTATGGCATATTTTTTATCGTATGCTGAAGATGATGTTATTTGATCAGAAACCTGATATTTTGATTTATGATTATTTTTGGTGTATAGAGTTTCTGAAATAGTAGCGTATTCTGCTGATTGATTTCCTAAATAATTTCAATATAAGAGAGATAATATATCATGAAAAGTTTATCCTAAAAGTATCAGCGAAACCAGATATTACCTATAATCTATTCTATAAATTTATCTATAATTGGTGATAGGGATTCTGATAGATATCTTCTATTAATACGGAGATCGAAGCCATACTGGACAACATGCTTAACAGTGTCTTCTCGATGGACGAGTTATACCGTCATCCGTAACGATTAATTTCCTGTAGCAAATTTAATATAGACGGATATTGATGATATTGGGATTAAAGTATATAAGGTTATATGGATTACAGAAAAAACGGGATATCTTTAAACACTCGTTTCTTCCTTAGCTAAAGTGTATAAAACATCAAATAGTTGCTACTATGGCCTGTTTGTAGCAGGGGGAATAAGTTCCTGCACAAGAAATTTCTTACTAGTAATTTTCACGAATCTTTATTGGGACTTTAGATGAAAAAATATTGATCTCCTTTGAGATCTATAAGGAGACTAAAACAGTAATGATTTGAAGAATGCAGCTAATGGCAACTGTATGATTTAAGCGATATCGCTACATTTATTTCTTGCCTGAAAGCATAATGCTGTCTGTCAGATAAGCTTGATACCTTTACCTGCTGCTTATTATTGACAGCACTACATGGATATAAGGGGGATCTCGTTCAACCCGAAAATGCTTATTAAGAATAAGCAGAAAATCGGACTTAACTTCTAATATGCGGGTATACAAAGCGTGTAGCTTAATCTTATCTACAAGGCTTTCTAGAGAAGCCTTGTCTATTGGATTTTTAATATAATGATAAAATATTCTAGTACATATATCACAAATACTGTTGAATACATAGAATAACTAATGTAGTTGATTTTACTCAATAAAGGTATACAATAAAAAGTTAATGGAGAGCTTCTGAGTACTTAGTGCAATAGAGAGCCATGATTCTGATCATAATCTCTCTTGATATTTTATTAGCAAGAGGGTTTTAAAAAATATTTTGCAGTGATGGAGATACTGGAGAAAGATAGAAAAGAACGACTAGCATTCCATGCCTTCCCGTCAACGCACTGATATCAGTAAGAATGACGAATCCAATTGAATTAGCTTTTGCGATAGTGAGGGTATGAAGTTAATGTGCGAAGGATCCTTAGCTTGAGAAAATAACTCTTTCAGTAAAATTGAACCTGACTCTTTTCTCCTGAGGAGAAAAGTGGACTGGATCGGTAGATTTAACCTGTCTACACTACTAGTGGCAAACAACTTAAATTTTAAGAATAGAGAACAGATTCACGAAGCATCAGATCGGGAATCTGACCGCCATACACTAGATTTTCTAATAACTCAGATTTTTATTAATTTATCAGTATGCTACAGTGTTTTCAACATTTATATAATATATTATTTTTTAGATTAATGTTTTATTAAAAATATTATTTTAGTTTTCAACTTATTTTCTTGATTTAGTAAGAAAATTTTTATTAAAAATATTTATATTAACATTGATGATAATTATCATAAAAAGTATAGAAATTATATTTAATTGATTTATCACATATCAGGTTAGTTGTTTATTTTTTTGTTTATAAAGTAATCTATTTACTTTTTCTATATTAAATTTTAAATAATAAATTAAATAAAATTTAACGATATTTTTTAAAATAAAAATAGATAGCACTCTAATAATAATTATTGAATGCATAAGTTTATATCAATAAAAATCAACAACACTATTTCTTGAAGGAGTAATTTGAAATGTTAAAACAATAAAAAGTTATATAAGATTGGATGTATCACGGATAACAAGATATCTATCTTAACAGATAGATATTTGACTTTTTAATCTTATTATATGTAAGATAATATAAGTTTTTAATGAAAAGTATTTAGTATAGAATATATTTAGATGTTATTAACAATAACATTTTTATTTCTTTTTAAGAAAAGATATTACGCTCTAATATTTATTAGATTTGATTAAGATCAGTTTTTATTTGTAAAATATTATTATTATGTATAATAAAAATACCCTTTATATAAAGGGTATCTTAAAAGTAAAAAAGAATATTTAGATTAAAAAATCCTCTATTTTTTTACCATATTTTTCTACTGCTTGCTTAATAATAGATGGTGTACGACCTTGACCAGTCCAAGTTTTAATTTCACCATTTTCATCTTTATATTGATATTTAGCTGGTCTTGCTGCGCGTTTAGTGCGGCTAGATATTTTTGATGGAGTTTTTGCAGTAACTAGATCATCTAGATTGAGTCCTTCTTCTTCTAATAATTTAATATATTTTGCAATTTTTTGACTATGAGCTTCTAATTGTGCTCTCACTTGATTTTCGTCTTCACGACGTTCATCTACAACAGTATTAAGTTTATCATTTATTTCTTGTAATGATTCTAACGATATTTCTCTTGCTATCGAACGTAAAGTACGAATATTATTTAATGATTTTAAATATTTCAATGAATCGCTCATTTTCCTGATCTCGAATTAAATTGAATGTTATCTGATGTTTACTAATAATAAAATGCTATTTATTTTTCTGCAATAGTAAAGTTATAAAACAAAATTAAATTTATTTTTTAAATTAAACTTCTATAAAAAAACAATATAAGCTTTAATTGAAATATTATATATCCTATAGTAGATACTTTTAACATTTTAAAATAAATATTAAATGATAGTATATATTTTATATTTATTTTTTTAAATAAAAGAATATATTTTTTATTTAATTTTATAGGCTATAACATAAGCTAAATTTTATAATAAATGTTAACTAACAATAATATTGTTATTACATATATTATTAATATAAAGGTGTTATTTTTAAATTAAAATATTTAAATATGCTAACTTATTTATAATAATAAACATATATAAAAATATATTATGTTAATTATCAAGATTTTATAATCAAATGAAATAAAAATATTTTATAATCTTTGTGGAATTTTTAGAAAATTTTGCCTAAATAATAGGCAAAAAAGGAGTTAATTAGGATCAGCTTTATTTCTATAATTTAGCAATGAATGTGTGTAAATCAATTTTACTACTTTAGTCTTCATATAATTATAAAAACATGGGAGTAATATGGTTATTTTACTAGTCGAAAGTTACTAGTAAATCTAGTATATAGCGGTCAGGTTACCTTTCACTCTAAGGTTTCATAAATAGTTTTCAATCCTTAAATTTGGTGTTGTTTATAACTAGAAACAGTAGGTTAACTCTTCTGATCCGATTCCAGCTTTCTAAGCAGACGTAAGCAGCTTAAATAGCATTAAAAAGGTTATTTTTATGAATTACAGTGCTTTGCGTATATCAGCTTCATAGTCTCATACTTTTACAAAGCCCACTAAATCGGACTCGTCCTATTATATTATCTTCAGTGCAGTGAGGAAAATCATAAAATATCAGCTGTTCTTCTTGTTTTTTCTGCATATTCTTTATCATTGTAGGGATACTTATGCTGATAACTTCACTAACAAAATATCAATGCCTTTATTATCGGTATCATAGCTTTCTGCTAGCCAAATCTACGGTAGTTATCTTAACTTTTAGTGCTCCAAATGCCTTTTAAAAATGAAGGTAGCACATTAAGTTATTTTATGTATCTAATAGCATTGATGTCGCGTCTTAGGAATATTTTTCCTATTGTACTATAAAAATCAAGAGCACCGTCTTTCATGGCAAGACTAAGAAATATAGTTAAGTTATTCTCTAGTAGGTAATTAAAAGTTTAGATAAGTTCGCTTCTGACTTTTAATAAATATCTTTAAGTGCAACAAGATTTTTATATCCATGGTGCAGTACTTGCTGATTTTACTAGGAGGAAAATCGATCAGTTTGCTTCTGACCAGGAAGCACATATGCCATTATCGGATAAGAAATAAACGTAGTACGTATTGTTTAAATCATATTGGCACTATTGCCTATAGTCCTTCAAGGTATTTCCGTTTCAGTTTGTTAATATTACTAGAGAGATCATGTTCTTTTTTACTAAAAGTATCGCCTACAAGAGTTTCATAAAAATTATTGGTATAGGATACTTAATAGCTACAGGAATAATAGTAGTTTTCGATGTTTTTTGCACGCTTTAGATAAGGTGGTAAACAAAGGAGCTGTTGAAACATATCCAATTTCTGTTGCAATTCACCTGATCTTAAGCACTTTAATCTTAACATCTCTAATAGTAGTTTATAGTTTTTATGATAAATTATATATCCGTTACGGATGACGATATGAATGCCCATTGATAAGTAAGTGTTCAGCATAACTTTTAGCTCATCTCAACATCGGTGCCTATCAGTTATCTGCTAGTATTACGGATAAGTTAATGAAAGAAATCATAGTAACATCTGGTTCTCGGATACATCTATAAGCAGACTTTCATGGTATATCATCTCTCTGTTGATAATATCATCTAGAAAATTAATTAACAGAGATAACGCCACCATCTCTGGAAACTCCATACACCAGAAATTAGGATAAATTATTAAATTGGCATTTAATTATTTTAATAGGTAATATTGGTTAAATAAAAAACTAGAATTAATTAATTTATTCATTCTTTAAATAAGTTAATAAAATTATTCCTGCTGTATAAATGTTCTAGTGCTAGAATGGCTACGTCATAATTACCGTTGATAATTTTTAATTTTTTACGCCGTAATAAATTACGTTCTTGCATTAAGAATTCACAAACATTATCACGAAAAGTTTTTAGCAATTTTAAATCTAGCTAAAGTTTGAACTTTGCCACCTATTCAACATTATCTGTAGCTAATGGGAATTTCTATCAATAATATATCAGCATATCTTTTACAATAAATATTCCCCGTTGTTAGGTAAACTAATGAGTAATTTAATTTGAGGAGCGACGCCTTCTAGATCAATAATTAATGTTTATTGACAACGAGAAAAGTTTGCAACAGTTGATAATCTATCCTGTATTGAGGAAATAATCCTAAGTTTTGTACTTAATTAGCTTGTAAGATTAACGCAATTACTGGGTATCAAGATCATCTAATTGCTCATACTACAGTTTAATTTCTTGCAATAATATTTAAATATTAGAAGTAATAAAAGCTAAAGAATTACTATTTAACTGTTAGGTAATAGTTGGCAGGATGGTTAGTTAAGAAAACTACGGTATCGGTAATGTCATCTTTATAATTAAAAGAATCGCATTAATTGAATTTATTTATTAGAGCTTGAGATATCAGAAAGATATTTCCTAACTATATGAATACTACCAATAAGATGCAGTTTAATATCATAACCAAGATAAGGATATTATTAGTCTAATTGATAATTAGATGGTTTTTTACCATAAAAAAGACTCTACCATTTTTATTTTTTCTTAATAAAAATTCTCATTACTAGTTAATGAGTTAATAGTTTTATTCATAAAATACAGAACTTTCTATGCTTTCTATAAAAATAATAACTAAATTTTAATCACCCTTTTGTAAACTGAGAAATAATAATTTATTGTTAGGTATTACTTTTCCCAGAAGATAGTGTAGCTTTTGAAGAATTTAGGTTAAATATTGAACCAATAGTGATAGACTGCAATTTAGTTTTATTAGCCAATACTGATTGGAATAATTCTTAATTGTGCAGTCGAACTATATCGATGTAAAGTGATCTCGAGCTCTTCTTTAGAAGAGAAATAACAAAATTTACAGTGCATTTTTCATTCTACATTAAACCTATAAACTATAAAATTTATTTAAGAATGCATCAGAATGATAAGTCGGTGCTCTAATACCAAACTCTGTATAAGAGACAGCTGAATTTCTTTTTCTAGTAACTAAACATTTTTGCAACTCCAAAAATGCGATCTATAAATTCTTACCATTGCGTAAGAATCCGATAAATAGCTATAGATATGCTCACTTAAAATTATGTGACAAGCGTCGAGTATTGGGCACAGTTTTAGTCTTGTAAAGACAAATAAAAACCAATCAAGTGACGCTATCTATATTTATAATATAGATATAGTCGTCAAGTTTCATTTGGCATTTGTGGAAAATATTTTGCACTAACGTGCAAAATAAGTACACTCGTAGCTTTTAAATGCTTTTAGCTTCATAGTTTCATGTTTAATTTAACGCAAATTTTTTGTGGATGTTAAATACTGATTCAGGCTAGATCAAGATACTAAGAGATTAAGAAATTTGTATATAACTGCTAACAGATTATTGAAATGGGAAAACATTTTTAGTAGAAAAGTGACCACGTTTCCTAAACTGTGGCTAGGCATCATCGGAAACGATGGAGAGATATGCCTGTGATTATCAATATCATCTTGTTTTTCTTAATTTATCCATCAGTATTCATCTATATCCATGAATATTGCTGTGCAAAGAAAGTATCTCTATAATAATGATCTGGAACCAAATACCTAAGTTGATAAAATTTAATTCAATCAATTCGTTCTGATATTGAATTAGTGAGGATATTATAGAGCGTCTAAATTTACTTAACTATTTTTTATATTTTTTATTTATATAAATCTATTTGGCTATATTGACAAATAGAGTTGTTAGCAAGTCATTATTTTGTATGAAGAATTTTCGCTACAGTGGTTACCATAAAAACAAGAGGTCATGCAGATCAAAAAAATTCTTTTTCAGTATCTCTCAACGTAAATCTGGTTCTCATTAATTAACTCTGAAACAGTTCAACGGATGATGTTGATTAATGCATTGAATTAATTTATTCGATTTTATCCTATTAAAATAATCACGGTGAATATATGATATTTAGTTAAGATGTTCATTAGGAGATTGCAGCGATATCGTTTTAAATTTTTTTTAAAGAAAATCATTTAACAAAATTACTAAAAGTGGAAGTCTTTTTATAAAACTACATCAGAAGAATAAATTCTTTAGCTATCTGAGGTGTATATTCAATAACTTGACTTTACGAGAGTCTGCGAAACAAACAGAGATTAATTTGAAAACAGTATTTAGATGGCGTTACTGATTTCTTGCTTGAGCAGCAAGAGCCAATATAGGAAAGCTAGAAAATGCAGGAGAGAAAAATAAAAGGAAAGAATAAATTGCGATCTTAATTATCCGAAATTGATAGGGTCGTCATGGTTAGCGATAAGATTCTTGAAGAGTTTAATACAGAGTATATTGGCTGTTTTCTTAATCTGATCATCGATAAAGAGTTCACCCTTTTCGGGTGCATATAATCATGCAAAACCTTTGCTAGCGAGCAAAAAAATAGTTACTGTAGACTATTTAAAGATAGATAAGTAGAGAGAGCTATTGGTAAGGAATTCCACATTTAAAATATGAACAGTTATGTCAGCCGATTACAAAAATAGGTGAATAGATTTTACCATATAGAGTTATCGAATTATCTACCTAGAGAAGATTATTTGAAACTACAACAATAAAAATATAGATCTGACTACATATTGCTCTGCGTGAGAAGCATGATAACTTTGCCAATATAGTTATATATTCGTCATAATGAATTAAATTTTATAAAATTACTTTAAACTTATAGTTTTTATTTAATTTTATGGTTTTAAAAATTTAAAAATAAAACTATATGGTATTTGAATTATGCTTATTTTAATGTATAAAGTTTCTAAGATGGATAGGTATATCCTGCTGATTGATTTCATAAATAATTTCAACAAAAGAGAGATAATATATCATAAAAATTTTAGCCTACAAGTATCCCAAAAATCAGATATCATCCTGATTCTTTGCATGAACGCATGCGTAATAACATGCCAGATAGCTGATATGCACTGATGTTGAAAGACGAGCTAAAAGTTATGCTGAATACTTACTTATCGATGGACATTCATATCTTCATCCGTAACGGTTATATAATTTATCATAAAAACTATAAACTACTATTAATGATAGTAAGATTAAAGTGCTTAAGATCAGGTGAATTGCAGTAGCAATGGAATATATTTCAATACCTCTTTTGTTTACCCCTTTTACTTTAAACGTGCAAAAACATCGAAAGCTACTATTATTCCTGTAGCTATGAGGCATCCTATATCAATAATTTTTATGAAACTCTTGTAGGCGAGAGTTTTAGTAAAAAAGAACATGGTCCCTCTAGTAACATCAGTAAACTGAAATAGAAATACCTTGAAGACTATAGGCAATAGTGCCAGTATGATTTAAACAATACGTACTAGGTTTATTTCTTGCCCGATAGGCATATATAGAGGTCCCCTGTCTATCAGGCAGGGCTGATACTTTTTCTTGTTGATTATTATCAACAACACTGCGCATGTCTATAAAGAAGCTAGGTTGTGCAGTTAGAGGATGCTTATCAAGACTCAGAAGCACGTACTGGGCCAAACTTCTTGGATGATCATAAGCGTTTTGTGCCCCTTAATTATATTTACTGATTTATTACTGGAGACTGGGTACTATAGTTTTTTAGTGCAATAGCAAAGATATTACTGAGTACGCGGCACCAATTATATGTGGGTACACAAAATAGCTAATGCACTGCTTTCACTTAATAAAGGTATTTCAACACCAAAAGTTAAGGTGAGCTGCAGGGAAAGGGGGTGTCTGGCTACTAGAAGAGCGCGATGTTACTGATAAAGTCCTTGATATTTTGTTGACAAGGTTTTTGACTAAGTATCATTCTGCAGCAATGATAAATCTGTAGAAAAAGCAAGAAGAACGCTGGTGTTCTATGCCTTCCTATCAGTGCACTGGACGTCAATAGGAATGACGAATCTGATTGAGGAGTCGGATTTTGAAATGGTAAAGATACAAAACTGATGAACGAGTAATGTGATTCAATAAGACAACTCTTTTAATGCTATTTAAGTTGCTTCAGTCTGCTAAGAAAAGATAAAGCTGTGCCTAAGGGGATTTAAGCTTCTAACTGATCTTGGTGATAACCATACCTAATTTAAGGATAGAGAATAGATTTATGAAGAATCAGAACAGAGCCTGACTGTTATATACAGCAAATTTACTAATAACTCATAAGAATTATGGGAAAAGAATTTAATAAATTACTCGTTTTTTATTTGCTAAATAAAATTAAATAAAAAGATCAAGACAAGGATTAGTCAACACAAGAAAATGTTGTGGTTACCAATATACCATAGTAATGATGCTACCAAACAACTTAAAAAGTAATTACTTCTTGATCAATATTCACATTCAACGAATCATAACTCACTGATTTAACTAAGAATGAATATAATCATTTGTATTTCATTATTAGTTCTTGTGTAGAAATCAAGAACTTGAATATGTGTATTTTTAAAAGCTAAAATTTCTATCCATATAATGTTTAAGGAGCTTTTAAATAAATATGAATCATGAACTTTTTTAACGCATGATGTGACAGTCATTTAAAAATATTTAGTTATGAAAGTCAGTGAATTTATCAAAGAGAATTAGTGTCTTCCTATAAAATGGAAAAAGAATGAAAGGTTTTATAAAATATTCAAGTTATCTTATGTTGAATATAAGTATTAAATATATCAGAATGTTTGTATGAAATCTGATTATTGCGATAAATCAAAATAGAGTTTAAAACATATCAATCAAATTAGGATGCAATGTTTAGCACTATGATTTTATTTAGCTAAACGGTAAACAAATTAAACAGAATTTTGATACAGTTCATAAAAATTAACACAAAAACTTTACGATAAACTAAAATCCGATTTTTCAAAAATTTAACATTTAAGTAAAGAGTTAGATGTATTCTTTTGAAGAAAAAGGTTTGTTATGACTAAAGGAAAAGCAACACAAACGAACAATATATAAAAAATAAAGAAAAATTGAATTTTGATTGCAGTATTTTCCAAGTTAAAAATTTGTGAGATCACGAATGATAAATATCAAGATATTGTTTCAAAGATAAAAATAGAATAGGTAAGGAGAGCGATTTTTCATTGCAATTATCAAGGTATGTCCAATTAATTTTATTCGTTTTTTACTAAAAATATCCTTATCTCAATGAGTATGATTAAAAATGGATAATATATAAACTACCCATAGATAACAAGGGTTAAGTAGCTTATAAAGAGCAAGCTGATGTTTAATTGATAAATCAGTTGATTATCTATCAAGATAAGAATTCCATCTAGTCTAGAAGACGGGTTTATGAAGATCCAATATTCTGGAATTAGAATCGTTATAGATTTATTTAGTTTGTAATGTTGACTGGATTAATTTGATCAGGAGAAAATTTTTGCGTAATTAATGTTTTCTTAAAGTAAGATATATGCTGTCAGATTATTCATGATTAGGTGAATAATATAACCAGTATATTTTATCAGATAGAGAAAATTAACGGCACTAATTAAATATAGTATCAATGAGAGCGAATACTAGTAAGGCGTTTAAGTTACCTCCTAATGAAAGCAGGAATTTAAAGATTTTAATTTCATGATCTAATGGATACTTGTGGAAATTGATTAATTCAATCTGGTATACATCTATTCGCACTGTAATAGATATGGATTAGAAAAGTATACAAATGATTAAACAGTATAAATAATTACTCTATTAACACTTGTGAAAGCATTCTAAAATATTGATGGGATATTTAGATTTCATGTTGCCATATGGCACACAAGAAATTATATAAGATATAATGACGGTAATTCCTTATTTTAATTAGTGAATTTATAGGATTTAAACCTGTAAATAATTGATTAAAGCTGACTTCTTTACTGATTCTTCTAATAGAAGAAGATATTTTAAATAACTTAAATAAGTAATGTTTTATTTTTTAGATAAATGGTGGGCGATACCAGATTTGAACTGATGACCCTCTCCTTGTAAGGGAGATGCTCTACCAACTGAGCTAATCGCCCATTCATATTAAAAATAAATAACACTTTTACTTAACTACGATTAGTGGGGATACCAGATTTGAACTGATGACCCCCTATCCTTAAAAACTAGATCTATCTCAACTCAGATAATTACTTATTGTGATAGATGTGCATTATATGAATAGTTTTGAATGAGTCAACGATTTTTCAAAGAAAAATATTCAGTCGTTTCAAAATTAAGTAATATGCATCTAATATTATCAATATAAAATAATATTTATTTAAGCTTTATTTACCTATATCTTATTAGGATAAATAAGACATTCTTTAGCTTAAATTTATAAAAATAAAGTATCAAATATTGTGCTAATAGCATTGAGGAATTAAATTATAGTGATAAAATAACCAATTATAAATTTGTCACTGACTAAATTTGATATAAAAAGATCATTAAGACAATCCTAATGAATAAAATAAAAACTCGTTTTGCACCAAGCCCAACAGGTTATCTTCATGTTGGCAGCGCTCGTACCGCATTCTATTCATGGCTTTATAGCAGACATAATAACGGAGTGTTCGTGTTACGTATCGAAGATACTGATCTTGAACGCTCAATACAAGAAGGAATTGATGCCATAATTGATGGCATGAGCTGGTTAAATTTAAATTGGGATGAAGGTCCTTACTATCAAACCAAACGCTTCAATCGTTATCATGCAGTGATAGATCAAATGCTTAGCGCAGGGACAGCTTATCGTTGTTACTGTTCTAAAGCACGATTAGATAATTTACGTGAAAAACAGATGGCTAGAGGCAAAAAACCGCGTTACGATGGCTGTTGCCGCTTCCATATTCATAATCATATACTAAATGAACCTCATGTAGTGCGCTTTCGTAATCCTCAGAAAGGCTCTGTTATTTTTGAAGATAAAATCCGTGGGAAAATTGAATTTAGTAATCTTGAGTTAGATGATCTCATTATACGTCGCACCGATTTTTCTCCTACCTATAATTTTTGTGTTGTTATTGATGATTGGGATATGAAAATCACCCATGTGATCCGTGGTGAAGATCATATTAATAATACCCCACGACAAATTAACATATTAACTGCTCTTGGTGCGCCAATACCTGTATATGCGCATGTTCCAATGATTTTAGGTGACGATGGTAAAAAATTATCTAAGCGTCATGGCGCAGTTAGTGTCATGAAATATCGCGATGACGGTTATTTACCAGAAGCCTTATTAAACTATTTAGTTCGTCTAGGATGGTCCCGGGGTGATCAAGAAATTTTTAGCCGAGAGGAAATGATCAGTTATTTTTCCTTAGATGTAATTAATAAATCCAGTACTGTTTTTAATACTGACAAATTATTATGGCTGAATCATCATTATATTAATTCATTACCTACTGAATATGTTGCTGCTCATTTAGCATGGCATATTGAACAGCAAGGCATTGATACAAAAATTGGACCAAGCTTAGTAGATTTAATTAAGCTTCTTGGTAAACGCTATAAGACCTTAAAAGAACTAGCTGCTTCATGTCGCTATTTCTATCAGGATTTTTCTGAATTCGATAGGGACTCCGCTAAAAAATATTTATGCGCGATAGCGCGTTTACCATTAGAATCTGTACGGGAAAAATTGGCTACTATTAGCAACTGGACATGTAAAAATGTTTATCAGGCAATAGAAGAAACGGCTATACAACTAAAAATTAGGATGAGCAAAGTTGGTATGCCTCTGCGAGTTGCTGTTACAGGGGTAGGCCAATCACCTAGTATTGATGCCACTGTGCATGCTATTGGTCAGTATCGCTCATTAAAACGCATTGATAAAGCTTTAGTTTATATTAATGAGCGTGAATAATATAATTAAATTTTATTAACATAAAGACATAATATTACTCTGTTTTTTCTTCATGTTGGGTTTTATAAATATTTTTAACGGTTAAATAATATTTTCTATTAATCAATAGACAGTCTTATTTAGCTTGCATACGATCCGATCGTTTAACTAAATTTGTATAGGAGTGTTGTGGGGGGCTATAGCTCAGCTGGGAGAGCGCTTGTATGGCATGCAAGAGGTCAGCGGTTCGATCCCGCTTAGCTCCAAATTTAAATTCCAGTTTAATATATTTAAATCAAGATCTAACTTTGCTTTATATTTGTGGAATGACAAATACGGTATTAGTTATATCGATAAGATTCTATTTCTATATCGAAGAAAATTCCGCTCTATTGCTTGATAGAGTTAAACGTGATATTTCTTAATCAAGAATTTCACTTCATAAAAATACAATTAAATTTTATAAAACTAAGCTTAATATAGCTATCAATAAAAATCTTACTGGCATAGAATATAATAATAATTTTAAATAAAACTAGAAATAACATTTCCCTGTTTTTATTAAGACCTTTTATTATTTAAAATTAGCTATTGATAATAGTTAACAAAAAATTAAAAAGATCAAAAAAATACTTACAAGTTAATGGATAAAATCCATAACCTAAATAAGCTTGAAAGATTATTTTTATTACTGCACTGAAACAGGAGTACTTTAGAAAAATTGATAATAGATTCTATCAATATTACCGCTATAATTAAAGAAACTTTAAAACTAGCCAGAATATATTCGCCTAATATTTTAAAAAATTTTGTTCATCATCAATATTACTGACTTGAATGCTTCTTTTCTTTATCAACTGAATGGGGATTTAATTAAGATAGAATAATAAATGTATTGAATATATTCAGAATCAACGCTTAGATGACATATCTTAGGATCAAGAATTCTCATATAAGTATTAATAATCGCCATAAAAATCGTCGACATTTCTATTATCGTCATCGTATATATATGATCTTATGCATTCGACTTAATATATCTTTATCTTTATAAGTATAAAATTTCTGACTGACTAAGAGTCAGAAAACTGATCACATTAAAAGATTTTTAGCTTTTTCATATAATTAACTTTAGCTAATAATACTCTTATTAGTTTAATGACAAAAGGTAACACTTTGATATGTTGCAGGATAGTAATTAATGTTGAAATAAAAATAATTGAAGATAATAATTCACACAAAAAGAAGATAAGGAGATTTGTATCCATCATGCTAGTAGAGATAAAATATTCTCCTGCGGAAGCTAAACTAATTTTTTACTCTAGGGTCATTATATAGACCTTTGTCGTACAAGCTCTCTATTCATAGCAATATGACTACTGAGAGATATAGTTGAAGGAAAATATTATGATGATGAGCCTACATCTTCAAGAAACTTGAATACCTAAAATCGCAACTGTTCTTTAGATAAGCAGAAGAACCTGCATCTATTTTGGCTAAGCATTATGGTATCTCCAAGCTTTAATATTGCTGAAAGGTAAAATGAGATGATATTGATTATCAACTATGTTGACCAAAATTATTGGTAGAAATTTCTTATATTGTATGAAGGAATTTCGCTATAGCGGTTGCCATGAAAAGCAAATAATCATAAAGATTAAAGAGACTTTTCTAATTTTCTGGCTAACATAAAACTGCATCTTATTAGTTAGTTCAGCGACAATATGATGATATCGATTCATGTGTTGAATCAACTGATTTTGCTTTATCCTACTCATATTGTCAGAGTAGGGATGTAATTGCTTTAGAGATTTCATTATGGTTATAGTAATATCATTGTAAATTCCCCGAATTTCAGGAAAATATTTAAGAATCTTACTGGAAGTTTTTGATGAAATTACATTAGACATAGCATACTATGCTATGAGCAGTGCAGTTACGGTGATTTGTGGATATTCATAATATAAGTACTGTTTTTATATTCTCCAATATGTTAATTTTTTAGGAATTTATCCAGAGATATGTGCTCATAAGAAATTTTCTAAAAAGCGTAAGCTGGATAAATTAGAAAGAGATAACAAGGAACACTTCACGTATTAATTGTTCCTTTACCTAAAGTACTTTATGATCTTTCTCCTTAAATTAATGAGAATAGACAGATTGAATTTTTATAATACTCAAAATAAAACATATAATAATAGTCTGTCCGACTTGGTTCCAATTATCTTTGAAGACGTAGCATTATCCATCTCTAGTCACTATTAGCCAAGATTTTGAGTGACGCTAAAATCAAGCTGATTCCTCTAGATAGAGCTCATTGAATTATGCTCGTTTCTGGTGTATTTAGTTTTGGAGATACTTAAATATCCTGTTAATTAATTTTATGAATTATTTCAATAATATTGAGATAATATTCCATAAAAGTCTACCCTACATATAGACGTAAAACTAGATATTACTTTTGATTCCTTGCATGAACTCATGCATAATAGCATGTCATGAAGGTGATAGGCACCGCTGTCGAATTGTAGTTCGAAGCCATGCTGCGATAAGATACTAAATTCTGTTTTGTCGATGAGTGTCGATTGCTATCGACCGTAATGATTATTTGCCATAATAAACCATATAAACTGCTATTGGCGATGTTGAGATTAAAGTACCTAAGATTAGGAATCACAGTGGAAACGAAATATGCTTACAGCTCATTGCTTATCATCTTATTTGAAGCGTGCAAAAAGCGGCAAAGATTTGTTACTATAGGACTGTAGACTAGGCAAGGTATTAACCCGCTGCTGATTTTATAAAGGCCCTGAGCCGATTCTAAGCAAAAAGCATATTTCCTATACTTAGGGACCATCAGCAGATTGAAACAGCAATGACTTGAAGAGTATTGGCAATAGTGTCAGTATGATTTAAGTAATATGTTACGTTTTTTTATTGCCTGAATCTATATATGACTCTGTCAGGCAAGCTGATCGCCATCGCCTGCTGCTCATTATATAGTTGGAGCCCTGTTGGCGTGGTCGTATGGAGTTCATTGCGGTTGAAGATGGTTATCGAGAAAATCAGAAGGGAGCTGAGAAAAACTTCTCAATACCCTACAACTTCATAGCTTAACTATATCTCTCAGGTTTATTACTGAGGATTGGATGCTATTATTTTGTAATGCAATCCCAAAGATATTTCAGAAGACATAGTTATTTAACTCTGTTGAGTATACAAAACAGCTAATCTGCGCTGACGCTTTACTTTCTAAAGGCATGCAGCACCGAAAGTTAATTGGTAAGCTGAGGGAGATTTGACTAGCAGAGAGTTATGTTGCCGCTAATAAATCTCCCATCGACATTTTATTGGCAATGTTTTAACATATTTAAAAGCGATAAAAGGATAATAAAAAAATCGAGAAGAGTTGCTGGCATTTTATGATTTCCTGGTAGCCAGATTGTACGTTAATAAGAACAACAATCTAACGACAAGAAGTATTCTGGTTAGAGAAAAGAACTCTTTTAATGGCATTTAAGTTGCTCGTGTTTGTTCAAAAAAGCGGGAACCAGATCAGAGAAGTTAACCTGCTGATTTTGGTGATAACAGCATTAAATTTAAAGATGTAGAGCAGATTCATAAAGCATTTTAGAGCAGAGCAACGTAGCCTGATCAGTATAAATTAAATCTGCTAATAACTCTTAAGGTTAGTTTTAATTAAATATTAGTTAATAAAAAGCTGAAACCATAATGTGGCTTCAGGTTTTAGATTAGCTAGAAAATAAATTATTTTTGATTTTTCGTTGCTTGAATGGAAGTAATAGCAATGCTATAAACAATATCATCCACCAGTGCGCCACGGGATAAGTCATTAACTGGCTTACGTATCCCTTGCAGCATTGGACCGATAGAAAGCAGATTAGCTGAGCGTTGCACTGCTTTATAAGTTGTGTTGCCAGTATTGAGATCTGGGAAAATAAACACTGTAGCTTGGCCGGCTACAGGTGAATTTGGTGCTTTAAATTTAGCTATATCGGCTATAATGGCAGCATCATATTGCAATGGTCCGTCAATTATCAGATCTGGTCGTTTTTCTTTTACTAAACTGGTTGCTTTACGCACCTTATCTACGTCACTGCCAGCGCTAGAGTTACCGGTAGAATAAGAAATCATCGCCACACGTGGTTCAATACCAAATGCTTTAGCAGAATCAGCGGACTGGATGGCGATTTCTGATAATTGTTTAGCTGTTGGGTTTGGATTTATTGCACAGTCACCGTAAACTAATACTTGTTCAGGTAAGAGCATAAAAAATATAGAGGAGACGATTGAGTTACTTAGTTCAGTTTTTATCAGTTGTAACGCTGGGCGAATAGTATTAGCTGTAGTATGAACGGCGCCGGAAACTAAACCATCAACCTCATTTTTTTCCAGCATCATTGTGCCTAACATCACATTATCTTCTAATTGTTTATGTGCGATAATTTTAGTCATGCCTTTATTTTTGCGCAGCTCAATTAAACGTTCAACATAATTTTTCTGTATTGATTTAGGTGGCACAATTTCAATGCCTTCTCCTAATTTAATCCCCTGCGCTGCAGCAACTTGTTTTATTTCATCAGGCTCACCCAGTAAAATACAAGTGCTAATGCTTCTTTCCGCACAAATAGCTGCAGCTTTTATTATACGTGGTTCATTACCTTCTGGTAGCACGATACGTTTGTTAGCTTTACGTGCAAGCTCTATTAATTGATAACGGAAAGCTGACGATGATAACCGTTTTGAGCGTTCTGAATCAACATTTAGTGAACTGATCCATTTTTGATCGATATGTAAAGCAATATAGTTTTGTATTTTTTCAATCCGCTCATAATCATCCGCATATACTTCTAGGCTAAAACTTTGTAAACTTAATGAAGTTTGGCAGGTATTAGTATCTACCATTAGCACAGGTAAACCTGTTTTGAATGCATTTTGACAGAGATCATATATCTGTTTAGCAATCGGGTAACCGCCAGTTAAAAGTAATGCGCCAATTTCAATTCCATTCATAGTGGCTAAACAGATAGATACAATAACATCAGAGCGATCAGAAGAGGTGACCAACAATGCGCCAGGACGAAACAGCTCAACTATATTTGCTACACTGCTGGAACAGAAAATAACCGATTTTATGCGTCGAGTTTGTAGTGCGCCTTCATTGATGATGCTGGCATTTAGATAGTTCGCAATGTCGATACAACGAGTGGCTATCAGATCAAAATTCCACGGAATACAACCCAATATTGGAAGCGAACTATTGTTAACTAACATTTTTCTATCAATTTTTGCAATTGTAGATTTTGTTAATTCATTAAATATTTCAAATAAATCGGAGCAAGTACGGCCATAGTTATCAATTGGTGCATTAAGTTTATTAATAATTACCCCAATAATATTTTTGTTTTGTTCACCACCAAATTCTCTACGGACTAATTCAATGCGTTTTTTTAACTCTTCTGGTGTATTATTGGCTAGCACAGTGACAAAAATAATGTCAGCATCCAGAGTTTTGGCAATATCATAATTTAACGATTGAGCAAAAGAGTGCTTACAAGTAGGCGCTAAACCTTCGATTAGAATAACTTTAGTTGGTTGCGTATTGTTATGATAACGGGCAACAATTTCCTCCATTAAGATATCTTTTTGATTATTAGCTAACATAGATTCAACATAACTCATTTTTAGTGGTTCAGCGATCTGAATATTAGAATGAGAGTTTAATACTTCAATTATTTGATCTTTATTACAAAAATAAGATTGAGAAATAGGTTTAAAAATCGTTAAACTAATTCCTTTTTGCTCCATTAAACGGACAATCCCTAAACTAACGCTAGTTAAGCCAATGCTAATATTGGTCGGTATTAACATTATTATATGGGACACAGGGGTACCTCTTTAGTAATTGAAGATATTCAACTTAGTACTGATAATAGATAAACTAGCAGTTTCTAATACATTTATGCCGTTAGGCGGATCGCGTCTTGAGCAATAACTAACTCTTCATTGGTTGGGATGACCAATGCAGGAATACTCTCGTCCATTGTAATCTTGCCTGATTTTCCAAAACGGGCAGCTAAATTACGTTCGTGATCATATTTAATGCCAATTAAAGATAATTTTTTTAGAGTTAATTCACGTACCAGAGCTGAATTTTCACCGATACCGCCAGTAAAAATAATAGCATCTAGTCGTCCTTCCATTAATACACAATAAGCTGCAATATATTTAGCTAAACGATGACAATAGACATCCATCGCCCGCTTTGCATCTGTTTTAGTATCATAATTCTCTTCAATATAACGACAATCGTTGGTGACTTCAGTTAATCCAAGTATGCCAGATTCTTTAGTTAATAATGTATTGATCTTATCAACACTCATACCCAATGCATCATGAAGGTGGAATACAATAGCCGGATCGATATCACCACTCCGAGTTCCCATCACTAAACCCTCTAGCGGCGTGAGACCCATCGAGGTATCAACAGATTGCCCATTTACTATAGCGGTAACCGATCCGCCATTCCCTAAATGACTAGTGATCACATTCAATTCATTGATTGATTTATTTAGTTCTTTAGCTGCTTGCTGAGAAACATAATAATGGCTGGTACCGTGTGCGCCATAGCGACGAATGCCATGATTTTTGTAAAGATCATAAGGTAGAGCATATAAATAAGATTCAATTGGCATAGTCTGATGAAAGGCTGTATCAAATACAGCAACATGTTTATCATTTAAATGTGGGAATGCTTTTTTAGCTTCTTCAAATCCAATAATGCCAGCAGGATTATGTAATGGAGCAAATGGAATAGATGCTTTGATGCCTTCAACGACTTCATCATTAATAATAACTGATTTGGTAAATTTTTCACCGCCATGAACAATACGGTGACCAATAGCAGAAATTGCTTGAGATAATTCTGGTTTTTGGATGAGAATTTCATTAACAATGAAAACCATCGCTTCACTGTGGGCGGAGCCCGTACCTAAAGCAGCTTTATTTTTAATACCATCTATTTCCCATTTGATGCGGGCTTCTGGTAGATAAAAATATTCTGCTAAACCAGATAGTTGTTTTTTACTGTTAACCAGATCAATGATAGTAAATTTAAGAGAAGAGCTACCGCAATTGAGGACAAGTACCAGCTTACTTGACATAAAATTACCTACTATATCGTTATCATGAAGTCTTCTTTTTAGATTATTCAGGAAGACTAGAGTTAATAAATATCAATCCCATAGAATGATAGTAACCTGATTTAATCTCAGATATCACATTAAATGATTAATGTCATAATTAGGAAATACTTATGATATTTTTAATGGTTTTTGACTAAATAACTATGTTTGCGATGTTGATATTAAATATACAATATAATATTGATTTATGGATTTAAAATATATTAAATAAACTAAATATAAACTTTATATACTATAAGTTTTTTATAGATTATAAAAGTTATAGTTTATAAAACAACTAATATTTCTCATAAATTCTCTTAAAAAATTTTGTGCTTTATACATTTTTTAAATTTTGCATGAGAAATAGATTGAAGTCATGTGAAATATTAATAAATACGATACAGAAATGAACCCCCTTTTTATTTTCTTATAAAAATTAAAATTAAGCCTCACTGTCTCTTACAAAGAGATTTCTCCATTATAAAAATATATTGATTTCTATTTTTTTGAACATTGCGTGAGATTAATGTACTAGTTAATTTTAGATTAGTTATATGCCTACTATTTCTGTTTTTATTCTTATTTTATCAGAATTTGCATTAGATTGTTAGCTAGAGGAGGGGGTCGGCTGTAGTTACAGCTTTTTTTGTTTGTAGCTTAACTTTTCTTAGGGATTAAGGTGTTAGGAAAGTGTTCAGTTATGCCACTATCATCAAGCATTACTGAGTTAGTTTTATGAAAAACGTAAAAATTTAATAAACCAGGAATTACCATGAACACCTATCAAAGAAAAATTGCCTTATTAGGTATTAGAAGTAAATAATTAGATTGCTTTTTTATTGATGGTATATAAGATAATTTAATGGTTATTTAATTAACTTGTTAGTAGTAGCTACGATTAATAATTAGAAAATATATTTTTAATTATTAAAAATGGAATAGCTTTTTTAGATTTAAAAAATAAATTATCACCATAAAATAGCAAGGAAAGAGAGGTAACGTGATTATTTAGCAAATATCTAACTATAAGAAAGTAATAATGGAAATGACCAATGCAGAAACTTAATTTTATCTAAGCAGTATTAAATATTAGTTACACTTGATTCGGATAATGCTAAACATTATCAGTACTGCCCAACTATTATTGGGTAGTTTTATCTTTTAAATAAAAGAGTTAATATCGAATTTTATTGAGTTATCAGAAGAAATTATTAGATCATAATTAATATTATGGAAATATATCATCTCTTATAAGTTTCCAGAAGAAAAACTTCTAATTTATTATTAAGATCATAAACAGAGGAGTTATTTTTTAGGTTTTGATATTATTGCTGAAGCATCATTAATCTTAATTATCTTTGTTTTTTGGTTAATAGTGAACTGGCTATTGTCATTTCGTTAGTGTTAGCGATGATTTTAATCCTTACTTACTGATAAGAGATAAGTATATGAAAATATTAAAAATTTATACATCTTATCCGTATTAGTATTATCTTTATGCAGTAGAAATTAATCAAATTATTAATGTATAATTTATTTAAAGAGTATTATTAGTATTAAAATATAAGGAATTTTTATTTTACTTGGGTGAGTGCATACGCTGGTTAATTCGTTACATGATAGTTGAGAATTGTTATTGAAAATTTAGTTGTTTGACCTGATGTATTAAAAATATATATTACACTATTTTTACGGTAAACTGATAAAAGTTTTATTTATTAGTTTATAATTTTAAAACATAAAAGCTAAAATTAATAAAATTTTTATTGCTATAAAAAGCTAAAAACAGCTAATAAGACAGGTGTATATAAGTGCGCTAACTAGTATAATTGATATAGTTGAATAACTATATGCGCTTGTTATTTTATGGAAAATAGTGACTTCTGGCACAGTGTAGATTGTTTTTAATTGTAGTAAAGTTGCAGGCTTACGAAAATCTAAACACTGTGTTTCGCAATTGAACGAGTTAAAAATATAGATAGCAGTTAGATCTTTTTTACTTGGCATAAAACTACTAAATTTATTACCAGAAAGACTGTATTGCGGTTGAAAAGATGCATAGGGCTTTAGATTTCTATTCCCAGGTAATCGCTATTCATGCATTAGCATGAATGAGAAGATGGCAAGAAGAATGTTTGCTAATTATTAATTCATTACTGAATTAAACATTTTAAATTTAAATGATTAAGATATCATTATTTATGGATAATTCAGAAACAAAATATGTTAAATTCCTATATTAGATCAACGAATTTGCGTTATTTACGGTAAATTAGATCTATAATAGACTTAATTTGAGGTTATTTAGAATACTCAAATGCTGGACTGTGGTATTAATTTACTGCTAATAAGAGCACTCTTTTTATAATTAAAAAATCTGTATTGATATTGTTGCATTATTAGTCATTGTAGGCTTAGTGTTAATTGGAAGCTCTAGGAGATACTACGCTGCTTTTAAGAAGTTCATGAGCTGAGTACTGTTTTATATTTTACGGTATCTAAAATCCTTCAGGAATTAATCCAAATAGCTCGGAACAATTATCCCTGAAAAATAAAACCAGAAAAATTAGTATGACTTACTTATAACTTATCATGCTTATATATCGGCTGTTTATCTAAAGCACTTTATGATCTTATTTTAATCCAAAATGCTTATGGTAAGACTATTAATTTTTTTATGACCCCCAAAAAGCTATACAGAAATACGTTTAATTCTTCGCCCATTAATTTTTCTTAACACATAAATTTACCTACCGATAATGATGATTATCTATTTTTTAGTAAAAACTATTAGGCCAAGTTAATAGTGCTCAATATAATTGCACTGAGGGCATCTCTGAAATATGTTTAATATGAATTCATACCTATACGAAACTGGATAGGTGTATCCCCCTCTGTTTCTTTTTCTTCATGGGAAGAAAACATGGATAACTGAACTTAACAGACTTGACGAATGCGAACAGAATGAATATTAGTGCTTTACTAGCAAAGGAATTTATAGGATATTTTACTAAATATATATTCTTAGCCTACTGAACTGTTTTTAACATTGATGATGGCCAAATCTATTTCTTAAAAACATGGTAAAAGTATCAGTTCTTTGATTTATCTATCGATGTTGAGCAAATGCTTATCTGGACATTCATGTATAAGTTATTAATAAATCTCGTATATGGTGTTCAGATTCCGCTTCACTTTAATCTTTTACAAATTTCTTCTAAATTCTTAAATTATAGGGATGTTGGTAGTTAAGGATATCCAAATAGGCTAATCTTCTTAGTGTAAGTTACAGCTTTTCTGAGTAGACTATAGAACCTCAAGATATCATTGAAATGGTTGATTTTCTCAAACAGGAGAGCTTAGAGTATTAATTTCGTAGCTTCACTGTCACCAAAAATCCGATTTAATCAGATTTGTCGTTCTTATTGGCACTCAATCAACTAATGGAAAGACATAGAATATTAGCAGCTCTTTTTAATTTTTTCATCATTCTTTTATCACTGCAGGATATATTAAAACCTTGCGAACAAAATGTTAAAAACTTTGTTAGCGCATTTCGGATCTCTGCCAACCACATCTCCTACTGTAAGATCATCCTTAACTTTTGGTTAGATGTTTTTGAGGAGTAAAGGTACTACATTAGCTATTTTATGCACTCAACAACATTAGTGCTTCGTGCCTGGAAATACCTTTACTATTATATTCCAAAATCAATGCTACCGTCTCCCATAGCAATTCTAAAATACGGTTAAATCACGCACTAGCAGGCAATTAAGAAGTTTCGCCTAATTTCTTCTGACTCTTGATAACTATTCTCTAAGCCTCAATCAACTACTTATATCTATACTTAGTGACGACAATAATGATCAGCAGATAAAGGCGATAATCTTGACTAACAAAACGGTATATAATATTATCAGCCAAGAAATAAACGTAGTGTGTATTGCTTAAATTGCATAAGCACTATTACCTATGCTCTCCAAACATCGGTGTTTCAGTTTGCTTATGGAACTTTGGAAAACATCATGTGCTTTTTACCAAGAAATGTGTTCCATGGCTTCCTAAAAATCACCAATAGATAATGTCTTACATATACAGGCCATAATAGTAACTTTCTCTACTTTTGCATACTCTTCAGGTAAGGCGACAATGAGTTCTTGAAGGATATTATGTCGATACTTTATCCTATCTAATCTTAGATACTTAATCTTAACATTCCTAATGTTAGTCTTGTACGTTCTGGGTGGCGAAATAACCATTATAGTCGATAAGATAAATGAACCCAACGCTAACAAAGATAGCATTCAGCACGTTATATTGTAGCATGCATTATAGCTTATCCTCAACGATAGTGCTTATTAGCTGCTTCTGAGACCATTACGAATGAGTTTATGTAATGGATCAGAGATAATATCTGGTTTTGTAAATGCCTTCCTAGGTAGACTTTCATTGAATATCATCTCTCTGTTGTTGGATCACTACAAAATTAATCAGCAGAAAATAGGCCAACATCTCCAAAATTTTACACTAGAAATAAGTATAATTCTCTTTTATGGGTATCAGATATTACTTCTATGTCTCTCCTGAATGTTCTAACAACTGTTTTGCTAAATCTGTAAGTCAAAAAACTGTACTTTATGCGAAGTTTTAAAGCTATCGAGCATTATTAGCATAACAGGTTTGTATTTTATACGAGTGCAACTTGCAACATATTACTTTTACTATTTCTTATTTCTTTATCCTTTTTTTTAAAAATAACTAGCCGCTACTGCACTATATTGGAGTTGGGTAACCTACAGAGTATCAAATTGCTATCTTCTCTGATTTGTACATTTATGCTTCATAACTCAATTAATATCGGTATTTCATATCTCCGTTATCAGTGAGGGTCCTGGATATTAACATGTTGTATGAAATGAGGTATTCTTAAAAAAGAACGGTCAAAAAAATTTGGTAAGGTGCTGTTATACGGCTTCTATATTACAACTATCACTTAATAAATCTCAGTATCTTCTTATTCTTGTTTATATCTACGCTATGAGAAGTGCCACGTTACTTGAAGGAACAGTTATAGGTATTATTGAAAGTACACACTTCACTAAAAAGACGGAAAGTGCTGGTATATAGCATGAAATTGCCTATGGAAGTATCTTATGCTCGGTATCTACGTTAAAACTATGGTATTATCGAGAGGATGGGAGTGGTTACGTCATGATTATGAATCACACTCAATAAAACCAACGTCAGTTCCTAAAATAGGAAGAAATTATTGGGCGATATATTAGTCTCATATTCTGGTGAGCTATTTTAAGATACTTCATTATTATGATTTTTTATCTAATCTTAAATTAAGGTACACTATTACCGAGGGTGTATAAGGCTCTGAAGATAGGAGAATGGCGAAAAACCAGAAAAAGAGGAGTTCGTTTCGTTTTAATAAAAGGATTTATGAGCACAGATCCGTACAAATGCATTCTATGTGTGGCGACAGGCTACTTTTATGGATGAATAGCTTAACAAGCAGATAATAAAATTGTTCTTAGAAAGAATGCATAAAATTAAAAAACGATGATTATTAAGCCAAATTCTATAGTTGATATCTCTAAAATTAGTGCATTAGTAAAATAATAGATATTTCGATGAAGTCTTCACTTAGAAGTGGACCCAAGTAAACTAATTATATTTGCTTTTAGTAAAAGATGTCACTTTTTGTCTTTAGTTAAATAGCCATTTAATATCCTAACCATGAACACTGATGCTTAAATAAGCAATAATCAGTTTTAGTAATATAAATATGCTGCTAATTTTAGTACTTTTATTTTTAATAACAGAATTAGTCCAGACGGTATTGTCTATCAAGTTGGTGATTGATTAGTCGATGTAGCTGATAATAATGAAAATAAGATGCTAATTCTTTAATGATCAAAGTTGTTAAAGAGTTAAGCGATTTTATGAGTACAACTAGTATTATTGTTATCTTTTATTTCGATTGTTCTCTTATGTTGGTAAATAAATAAAAATTTCTCTAGAAGGTTTAATGATGCTATTAGGTTTTACTGATTTTATCAGTAATGTTATGACGTTAATAGCAATACCGGAAAACATGATAGTTAACAGTGAACTAATCAATGATGATTATGTGAAATTTAAATTCTTTGCTATTACGATAATTGGAATTCTGGTTATGTTGCTAGAAATTATTTATATATAACTAGTTTGTCGCAGATTAGGTAACCGAGAAATTACGCTCGTACTGATTCTGATCGGCGAACATTCATGACTTTTTTCGTGATTATAAAGTAATAATTTGTGTTTGTTATTTGATCTTCTGTTCAGGGGATTCCCTATTAACAGGCTATTCTTTAGATGAATTATATTTACGAACACGTTATGTTATAATATTAAGAGGTATTATCAAAGTTTATTACCTTGCTTGCAGTGCAATTTTTAGTCACATTTGTATTTAAATTGTTGTAGTTTTAAACAATCTTCTCAAGGTCAGAGAATTTTTAAAAAAAATAATCCCATATCATGGGATTTATTCAGTAATTTTTTTAATCGGCTGATAAAACTCTTTACATTTTGAATATGGATTACTTACCAATAACTTTCTAGTTACTTAATTTTATTTAGGCAATGGTAATTAATTTCATGCTTGTTGGTAAAAATTTTGTACAATTTTCTACATCTGAGAAAAACATAGACTCTTATCGATGATATACTAAAGAAAACGTCTAAAATACTTTGAATTAAACTCTTCAAGAATCTCATCATTTACATAACCCCTAATCTTTGGCGATTAGGACCCAAAAATTTATTTTTCCTTTTATCTCCTCCTCTTACTCGTTTCTAGCTCTCCTATCTCTAGAATATAACGCTTCCCTTTAAAAGCTTCAAAGAAAAATGTTTCGTCGACTTTAATAAATCTCTTGCTGTATTTATATTTCTCTCGCTGTTGAAGCAAGAAGCAATAACGCAATATGAACGCTATTTTTAAATCAATACCTGTTTATTCCGCTGACTCTCATAAAGTCAATTTATTCAACATCATCATAAATAACTAAACCTTTATCTTTATAATGTAGTTTTCGCCAGATGGAAACACTTTCCAGTAAGATTGTTAAATGTTTTATTGCAATCAGGGATTTCGTAACGATATTATCGTATAATTCTAATGAATATATCAAGTAGATAATATATTTACTCTAATAATACGGGGAAGATTAAAGTAGAATGAGTGTTTTAACACATGAATTAACATTGCCAGACAGATTATTGCCGAACCAACTAATGAAATGTAGATTTATGTTGATATGGGGTAAAAGGAAAGAATCTTTTTAAGATGTATAACTTTTATTTTTATCTGGGCTCTATAGAAAAATTCTTCATAAAGAATAAGAGATTTTTATTAACAATCTTTATCAACATAAAGAAGGTTGATGGTATTGAGTGGTAGTATTTGTTTTGTAAACTTACGATATGTGTAACGGCTACAATAAAGTTATATGAACATGATGTATTATTAGTTAATATGTCAGATAGTAAAATTGATCTCAATGAACTTTATCATAAATAAAATTAATATTAATAATTTTAATAAGTGAATATTTTCTTCTCGTTCGCGTAAAACCAAACGGCCGAGTTTTCCTTAGCACCATATAATCTGAGTTATTAGATAGTATATTATAAGAAATTAAATTTCGTATTTATTATAGTTTTAATTTTATTGCTATTTAGCATGAATGAGATTATCGATGATAAATTAATTGATTAGTAAGTATGATTAAGTGATAATTTAACTAAATTGGTAATTAAAAATTAATTTGTCTATTATCAACTGATAGAGATAATTTATTATATTAAATTTGGTTGCTAAGGTAAGGATCTATTCCTACTTGAATTATGCTCATTTCTGGTGCATATAGAGTTTCGGATATCCTGAGGTATCCTGCTGATTAATTTTAATAAATGATATTAAAATCAAATAGATGATATTCCAGAAAAATTCTACTCTAACAGGGTATACCCCCAAACTAGATATCCCAACCTTCTTAATCCCTTATATAAACTCATCTATAATTCTACTAGAAGCTGATAAACAGCACTCTTGAAGATGATCTCAAATCTATGCTGTTTAACATTCTCAACGCCGTTTTATCGACGGATTATTGTCTTCTGTCCATCCGTAATGGTTTTGCTACAGTGAACTATATAGAATGATATTGTTATTTTTGATATTAAAGTGCTTAAGCTTAGTGGATTATAGCAGCAATGGAATATGTTTTAATACTCATTATTATTATCCTATCTAAAACGTGTAAAAATGGTGAAGAGTTTCTACCATGTCTTCACCTGTGAGATATATTTAGCAGTAATTTAACGAAAACCCTATATGGATTTTTTTAATGAAAGCACATAGTTTCTCTACTAGTTACATCTATGAGCATACTGAAATAGAAATGGCTTAAAGAACGCAGGCAATGGGTGACTGCATAATTTAAGCGATATCAATACCTTTGTTTCTACGTTGAAGGTTATATCCCATTTTATCAGGCAAGCTGATCGCCCTTACCTGCTACTGCATTATTGGCATCACTTCGCATAGACATAAGAAGTTCATTGTAGTTGAAGATGCTTATTAAAAATAAAAAGCGAACTGAGTATAAATTTAATGGTTAGTGAATACATTGCTTGATTGCATATCGAGGTTTTCTATGGAAGATGGTTTCCTTGATTTAAAATATAATTATAAAATATTTTTATTCGTGTAGCGATAATGTTATTAGATGTATAAAATAGCTAATGTATTGGGATTTATTTCTTAAAAGTATGAAATCGAAAGTTAAAGTTAAGCTGCGGGAGAGGTTATGGGTAGTAAAGAATAGTGATGTCGCTAATAAATTCCTTGATATTTTATTGGTAAGGTTTTCAGCGTAACCTAAAAAGATGAGAAAGCTGGAGAAAGAGGGAGAGAACAGTTAGCATTCTCTATGACTTCACGTCAGTGCACTGGGGATCATAAGAACGACGAATTCGATTAAGTCGCTTTTGCGATAGTAAATTCTATGAATGCAATCCACAAAGAAGTGCTATAGTTAAAGAAAAACAATCATTTCAATGAAATTTAAGCTTACTTTAGTCTATGCGGAAAATCTAGAACTAGATAATGGAATTGACTACTAATCATAGTAGTAAACAATATTCAATTTAAGGATGGAAAACAGATTTATGAAGAATTGTAGCGAAGAGTAGTGTAACCATTATCATACACTAACTTTCCTAATAATTATTTAGAAACCCTTCATGTAACCTAATTGGTGCGTATTTAGTGATAACGACTTATTGATCGAGTTATAGCAACAGCAACGTGGTATTTTATGCTAATAATGTAAAAGTTGAAGACTAGAATAATGTCAGTTTCTATCTAGATAGAAAATGCTGAAGTTAATAAGCACGTATGTCAAAATACCTATAGTAATTTATATATCTTACAGGACGCTAAAATAATTGTTTATTAAGAAACGTGATATTTTATAGGGAATTTAGAAGAAAATTTCAGTAGATGACTTAAATACTTTTGTATGTAATATTTGATTGTGATATATGAAAGAAGTTTAGATATAATGAGGTTGGCCTACTCTATTGTTGTTAGCCGTCGCATATAATTATAGGTATTATTAAACTTTAATATTGATGAATATCCTAATTCTTTCAGTGGTGCCTCATCCAAAATATCAATGGTAACTGAATAAATCTGTAACTCATGTAATGAAAATATTAAAAATATGATGTGCTATTGTACTGATTCGATTTAAAAAAAATCGATATAAGTTTATATTAGTGCAATTTTTATATCTAAAAATGATCAAGATTAGTATAAGCATCAAAAATTTTTCAGCTAAAGATGATAAAGGTTAAGTATTAAGACAACAGAGTAGTAACGCGCTCAATGGGTTATAATATTATCGGCTTTCTCCCCTAAGGATCAGAATAGTAGAAATTATCAGAATGACTTAAATAGATCAGCCCTACCAAAATGGTATTTAGACATGGTTAGGTTCTTCCATGATGCTATCTAATAGATAAACACAAGGAATAAACTAAACTAGCCATAAGTTAGTTTAGATTCTTTTGAGCATCTAGAAATTTATAGTATCGGGTTGTAGAATAGGATCCTTTAGACCTCGATATAATCATAGAAGCTAAAAAGTTTCACTTTTTAGCCTGAGAAATAGTCTATGTTGGTAAAGGTAGCTGGTAGAGGATACCTATACTGTATAAAGGTATAAAGGATTTTTACTAAAGAGGTTGCCATAAAAAGTAAAACAGTTACACAGATAAAATAAATTCTCTTCTCACTTTATTATAAAGTAAAGCTATATTTTATTAGTTGGTTTGGCGACAAACTGTCAGGTAATGTTAATTCATGCATTCAATTAACTTAATCCACTTTAATCTTCGCCATATTGTCATAGTAAATATGTGTTATCTACTGTAGACTATTCATTAAAGTTACATAGTAATATTGTTATAAAATTTCAATTACAGGAAAAAATTTAATAATCTGATTAGAGAGGGGGTTTCTGAAGAGACTATATCAAAAATAAATGGTTTAATTATCTATGATGTAGCTTGAATAGCTTAACTTTACGGGGTAGTGAACAAAACAAACTGGTATTGATTTGAAAATAGCGTTTAGATTGGCGTCACTATTTCCTTGCTTCAGGATCGACAGAAAATATAAATGCACTAAGTGGTATTAGTTCAGTTGATGAAAATATTTTTTCCATCCTTTAAAAGAAAGTGTTCTATTCCACATATAAAGCTAGAAAACTTGGGAGGAGAAGAGAAGATAAAAAAGAAGGAATCTGGGTCTTAATTGCCCGAGATTTATAGGGTCATGCTAAGTAATGATATTTTAAAAGAGTTTAATGCAGAGTATATTCATTGTTTCTTCAGCCAATCATCGATAAGAGTCCAATCTCTTTTCTCGGGTGGAGTTAATGGTACTAAATCTTTGCTAGCAAGCATAAAATTAATTATTACTGCCTAATAAGGCTAAGAAGTTAGAGAGTTATTTGTAAAATAAATTTTACATTAAAAATATAAACAATTATATCAGATGATATAAAGTATGGTTAAGTAGATTCCATTATATGATGGATCGTTTTATTTTAAAAAATATCTAGCTTAGATAGCTTAGTGTAAAGCTATAAGAATTTAAATACATATGTGACTAAAATTGCTCTGGAAACAAGGTAATAATCTTTTGCCCAGGATATCCTTAGAAATCTAGCATACCAAGCTTAATAGTAATTAAGCATCGATTATATGTTGAGGATAAATTCTCAGTTCATCTTTAACTGATTATTACCTGGATTTTTTTGGTAATGCCATTAAATACTTGCTTTTAACGTTTACCATAAGCAGATGTATTTATTGCATCTATATTAATCTTCCATCAGTGATGTTATAATTTTTCGCTTTTTCTAATGCTTCTTCGATATTACCTACCATATAAAACGCTTGCTCAGGTAGATGATCATAATCACCATTCAAAATCCCTTTAAAGCCATAGATAGTATCTTTTAAAGAAACAAATTTTCCAGATGAACCAGTGAAAACTTCAGCTACAAAGAATGGTTGAGATAGGAATCGCTGGATTTTGCGAGCGCGCACAACAACTAATTTATCTTCTTCAGATAGCTCATCCATTCCCAGAATGGCAATGATATCTTTTAATTCTTTATAACGCTGCAAAATAGACTGAACACCACGCGCTACGTCATAGTGCTCTTGACCTATAATCATTGGAGCAAGCTGACGACTTGTTGAATCTAATGGATCAACAGCAGGATAAATACCTAATGACGCAATTTGACGACTAAGAACGACCGTTGCATCTAAATGAGAAAAAGTAGTTGCTGGAGAGGGGTCCGTCAAGTCATCAGCAGGAACATATACTGCTTGAATAGACGTAATTGAACCGGATTTAGTTGATGTGATACGCTCTTGTAATACACCCATTTCTTCTGCTAAGGTCGGTTGATAACCTACTGCCGAAGGCATACGACCTAGCAATGCCGATACCTCTGTTCCTGCCAATATATAGCGATAGATATTATCGATAAATAACAATACGTTCCGACCTTCATCACGAAACTTCTCTGCAATTGTCAATCCTGTTAAAGCTACACGTAAACGGTTTCCAGGGGGTTCATTCATCTGACCATAAACAAGCGAAACTTTATCCAATACATTGGAATCTATCATTTCCTGATAAAAGTCATTACCTTCACGAGTCCGTTCACCCACACCAACAAAGACTGAATAACCGGAATGCTCAATCGCAATATTACGAATAAGTTCCATCATATTTACTGTTTTACCAACACCAGCGCCACCAAATAATCCTACTTTCCCCCCTTTAGCAAATGGGCAAATAAGATCCATAACTTTAATACCAGTTTCTAGTAATTCCGTTGAATTAGATAAATCTTCATAACTGGGAGCAGCACGATGAATAGCCCACCGTTCTTCTTCACCGATTTCACCTTTCATATCAATAGGATCACCTAATACATTCATGATGCGTCCTAATGTAGCTTTACCAACTGGTACTTCGATTGGGTGAGCTAAATCAACAGCCTCTAAACCACGTTTTAAACCGTCAGAAGTTCCCATCGCTATGCAACGAACAACACCGCCACCTAATTGTTGTTGAACTTCTAATATTAGTTTTTCTTTACCATTTATTACCTCAAGTGTCTCGTACACTTTTGGTACTGCATCTTGAGGAAATTGGACATCCACTACGGCGCCGATTACCTGAATAATCTTTCCAGTAGCCATCTTGAATCCTCTACGTAATTCGTAAACCTACCCATTAAACTACGGCAGGTACCGAAACTATTTCGGTAAGTTCCTTATTAAGGCTGGCTTGATGAGCCTTATTGTAAAACCAATTGTAACTTATTGATCAGGTTATCACCCTATTATTAGAAGCTACTTTTATTTCTACTATTTGAACAGCCTATTCAATAGCTAAGTTTTTAATGACGCTCTAATAAATTTATGATTCGATATAATGACGAAATAGAGTATCTAGTAGTATATCTTAGAGTCAAATTTATACAAATAATCCAAAGATTTCTTTTTGATATTGATCGTCACTTGTAAGCAGAAGAATTGGTACTTGAATCATTATATTAATAAATTTGTTATTTAGCACAAACAACTCATCTATGTACCATTTATGATATACTTCTAAGGTAATTTTACGTATTTGATAAGATCAAATAGAGAGGGATTATTCTCAATCCCGGTTACTTTAGCAACAATATTTTCCACCAATCGAATTAAAGAATAAAACTGTTTCAGAAGTAATTAATACTATATTAACACGAATACTTATCAATTTATGATTTTATTTCTATTGTTAATTTATTTAAATAAATTGATATTTAAATCATCACGTAAATTATGGTTAGTTAAAATAATTAAATAACCAATACGTTTGCTATCATAATTCTTTAAGATATAATATTTATATTTTAAATTATTTAATATTAAATGACTAATTATACTTTTCATAGTTTCTGCATTAAGGGCGAACTAGCTATCATACATTCCTGTGTTTTACGCATTTTGAATGTAAAAACCATCTATATTGCTTTAGTGATCTTCGATGTATTTTAACATTATTGTTCTTAGTAACGTGTCTTTTTTGGTTTGCTATTCATCTAATCTTTATTAAATAAACAATCTCAATAAAGACTGATTAGAATTATCAAAAATGAATTGTTTTAAAAAAAATTAAAAAATATTTAATTTAACTTCGATTTTATTAATAGATTTACCTACCTGATAAATTTTTAATAAGATAGAATACTCTTATGTAACATAAATCAGTAATGATGATTATGTCTTAAAATCACTAATTTTTTAGTTTAATATCTTCTAGATGATTACCACGTTCAGCAGCAAATAAGAATAATACTGCTATGTAATTGACATTTATGCATACTATTTATTACTTCAATAAGTTACTAAGTTTGCCAAAACTAAGATGCTTATGTGATGTATCATCTAAGTTATAAACAAATCATAAAATACAGATAATTCAAGATATTATGCTAATATAATAATAATATCAGCAGGTAATTATTTAATAATCTTACTTTAATCCGCCATTCTCTTTCCCTTACACAGGATACGAATATTCCTGGATTAACTACTTAGCAAATACCCGCGCATTAAATAAGTTAGACTTCAATGGAATTTGTCAATTTGTGATTGATAAGATTAGTAGGTATGAATATAGAAATATTCATCAGTTTGAGTTTCAGTAATCGATAATACTGTTAATAAATCTATTATATCTTTGATTTTAGGATTAGTAAATTTCAATAGGTTCAACATTAATTTATGGGTAGACACGTTCAAGTAAAGAAAAATAAAGATAAAAATCATTAGAATGTCTTTATATTTAGAGGGTGGCACGTCTTAACAATAACGAAATTTGTCGATAAACAATCCCTTGTTTATGATTATTATAATAAATAATTATCGCACTTTTCCTCCTGATTCCTAAATATTCATCCGTTGTACAGTTATCCATAAAATGCAAGATATTATAATGCTAAAGATCCAGTTACAGTACCAGTATAACTATATTGTATTATTGAGTACATCGAACCCTTCTACTTTATGTACTAGATTAGTAGAATTTGAGACTTTTTATATAATTGTTATATAAATATATTTTATTTTCAAATCACCTTCTAATTGATATTGGCATTAATATCTAATCCAGTTTTACCGCGGTTTATGATCGTTGATGATTAACTTACGTTAGCTATGGCAGATAAGTGTATGATATAATTAATTGATTAACGATCAATTATGTTAGGTGCAATAACTTTAATAATAGATAAACTATTGTGTTCAACAAAATATTTAGTATCAATAGTTTTACTCATGGTATTAGAAACTTTTCAAGTAATCCTACCCCCTACAAGAACTTCAAAAATATGATCTGTATACTTTATTTTTATATCTTTGACTGTATCGAGATATAGTCTTATGACTACGACATTAATTGAGTCATGTTCTAAATTCAGCGCAATAGCATTACTATTATCAGATAGCAAAATCATTCACCTTACATAATTTTAGCTAAATAGTGAATACGAATTATTCTATTATTAATAGAAATAATTATATCTTCATTCTAAACTTTACTAACTACATCAAACTGAGGAATATTTTGCTTGAATAGTTAACTGATTTTTATCGAAATCAGTTGCATATTCTATAATTCCCTTACCATCAAGACTGTAAAACATCAATTAAACGCTTAATACGTCCACGTACGCTACCATCGATAACCAGGTCTCCAGCTTTAATAATGAGTCCTGCAATAATAGACTTATCAATTTTACAATTCAGCTTAACTTTACGCGATAGACGTTTTTCCATTGCCGCGGAAATTTTAAATTGCTGTTTTTCATTTAGTGTAGTAGCAGAAACAACTTCAATATCAACGGTTAACTCTAGAATAGCGCGTAATTGAATGTATTGTTTTAAAACTTCTGGTAGCGTACTTAGACGTTCATTTTCAGCCATAATACGAATTAGATTTCTAACATGTTCATCGATTTCATTACCGCAAATAGTGATAAATATTTTCGCTAATGTTTCTGGAGCTATTAAACTAGAAAACAGCTCACCTATTTGTTGATTACGGGTTACTTCATCAATAAAACTGAGCATATTTTGCCATTTGTCAACAAGTTGTTTTTTTACAGCAAAATCAAAAGCTGCTTTAGCATAGGGGCGAGCAACCGTAGTAATTTCAGACATTCTCCTCTGTCCTCCTTTACAGTTTATTTACTAATTTATCGATGATCTCGTTATTAACAGCTAGATTAACGGAACGTTCAATTATCTTTTCTGCGCCTAAAATTGCTAATATACTAATTTGTTTACGCAATTCTTCACGTGCACGATTACGCTCAGCATCAATTTCAATTTGTGCCTGAGCAATGATCTTATTACGTTCAGTTTCAGCTTCTACTTTAGCTTTTTCAATCATTTTAATTCGTTGTTTATTAGCTTGTTCAATAATGATTTGTGCTTCTGTTTTTGCTTTTCTTAATCGTTCGGTTGCATCAGCTTTCGCTAAGTATAAGTTTTTTTTAGCTTGCTCTGCAGAAGACAAACTGTCAGCAATTTCTTTTTGACGTTTTTCAATTGTCGCTATAATTGGTGGCCATATGTACTTCATACAAAACAAAACAAATAGAACAAATGCAATAACCTGTCCGAGGATTGTCGCATTAAAATTCATCGCACAATAACCTCTTTAAAAATTAACATATTAATGTTTTTCTCTTTTGGTTTGTATTATTAATTAACTGTGAACATATCACATATATTTCTAGACCAACAGCAATGATTAGGATGGCGTCAACTAAGGTTATAATAATAAAGAATTACGTATGTGATAGAGAAATCAAATTGGTTAACGGGTAGCACTTTCTAAAAATTTTTCCTTTAGGAAAATCAGCATCAATTGCAGCACTAATTGTTATTAATACCCTTATCAAAGTTGTAACCATGTGTAGAAAATCCATATTTAGGATGTTCATGATAGTCTTTAGTTTTATTTTATTCAAATAAAAACTTATTAATAAGTTGAAATTAATTTTCTTGTGACGCTATCGATATAAATTATAATTATACCATAAAATAAAAGCTTATAACATAATAATTAGTATATGAAAAATGATCTAAGGTGGTTAAATATTCATTGAGGCTACCAAAGTAGCAAAGCGGCAATAAGAATGAAGATCAATTCACTTGTATACATATTATCAAATAACTGTAAACCTATAAAGATACCTAGTTTAGATAGCAAGTTAACATTTTCCAGAATAAAATTAATAAAATAGAATGATTGAATGGTTGTAAAGTTAATTCTTTTGTAAATTTACTTAATCCTTTCATTTTGAAACTATTGAAATGATTAAGATAAATAGATCAATCGTCATTAATATAGTAATGCATACATCTATGACCGGAACAATACGTAATCAAGTAAACTCAGGTAATGTTCTTCGATATAGGGAAATAAATTTATTGATAAAAAATTAATGGTATTTATTAACAATACCCCTAAATAAACACCGTTAAAGCTAAAAGTGTAATGACCTTGCTCTTACTATGATAGATATTTCAAACGGTATTATTGATAAAACTGATGATCATTTCTATTGTAGTTTACAACTTATCAGATATCGTGTTGGTTACATAATAGCAATTTCTAAAATCTATAAAAAATAATTTCAAGGACAACCGAGAAAAACGAGTTAATATTTAATCTCTTAATATTGGATTATTATTATGATGGAATGAATTAATTTAGAAGGTACGCAGGCTTATCTGAAGATTATTTAGATAGTTTCCTATATAATTTTCTGTAGTTATTGCTTCTCCTGAAGCAGACATAGTGTTTTTAGCTTTTTGTTCTTTTAAAACGCTCATTATCTAATTGCAACTAGTATAATGATATGTGAATAAGTAAGAGATAGCTAATAAGCTATTACATAATAGTATAAATTTTGCTTTAAATATATCTAAATCAATTACCAATATAGTTATTTCTATAGTAACTTTTATTCTCTTATTAAGAGTAAAAAGAATCCATTATGAATAGGAACTATCTTTCACTGTTTTTTATATTGATAATGTATTAACAGAATAAATAAAGCATTGAGATAATAAAGATGCGAATCCAAAAAAATAAGATAAGGACTATATTGTACTATTCATCTAGTTTCTTAGTTCTCTTAGTTTTCTGTACTGATAATTAAAAACCTTATTAACTGAAATAATAACAGTTTTAAAGGTAATCTAACTGTTGTATAGGAGGATAGATAGAATTCTTATCTTTTCCAAGTATTTAAACCTTAAATTGTCGAGTGCGTATGAAATTATTTTTGTTTAGAAGTCTTAAGAGATAAAATTTGCAAATTATATTATCTATTAAAATGAATTCAATCTAGTATGTATCGAAAACATGAAGGTAACACACTATGGTATGAATACCATAGTTACGTTGCTCAAGGGAGATTTTGGTTTATGATCTAAATACTGTTTTATATTCTACGATATATTAATTTAGGAATTTATTCAGATACTCGAAATAAATCTCCTAAAAAATATAATTTAGGTAAATAAGGAAGACGATACGCAACTTCACGTATTACACTACCTGCGTATACAAAGCGTTTTATGATCTCTCTACTGAAATTAATAATGACAGATAGATTAAATTTATGACATTTCAAAAGAGGTCATTACAGTAATGCACCAGACTCCAGTTTTTAATTTTTCTTGACACGTAATTATATTATACTACTATAGTCATGATTATTCAGGATTTTAACTAAAACACTATAATTTTAAGCCTATGAGGCTGAATAAAAGTTCATTGAGGAGACAATGAAGAAATATGCTTGTTAATAAATCCTTAACCTATAAGGAAATAAAAATAATCTACTTCTCCTTTTTCCCTGGAAAACATAAAGATAACTGCGCAAATAGATCTGATAGATAAATGCAGACAAGATAATGATTTTTATTTATTTAGCAAGATATCTAGAGAGTAATTTACCAAAAGATCTATTCCTTATAGATAAACTAAAGTGCTTTTTACCATTTATAACGCCTGAAATAAATTTCTTTAAAACACAGTAAAAGTGTAAACTAGTGGATCCGCGTATTTTTGTTAAATGAACTTTTGCCTGCGACAGTTATGTCATTAGGTTTAATCTGCTTGTTACTGGTGTGCCCTTCCTCCTAAATATTTCTACAGCTGTTTTTCTGTTAAATTTATAGTCTAAAATTTTAGTTCATTCAAATCAAAACTACTAAGAAGCGATTATGGCAGCAGATTCATATTTTATCCAACAGTGATTGATAACACATTACTCTCACTATCTTCCATCTTCTTTGATTTTTTTTATAATAACTGGCTGCTCTTTTAAATCTATGTTTCGCGCACCATCGAACTCGCCTGTATTATGCTACAGTGGTATATAAACAGGATATTAAAATTGGCATCTTCTCTGCTTTGTATATTTATGATTAATAACTCAATCAATATCAGTATTTTTATGTCTCTGTTATAAGTGGTAGTTTAGATATTAAATATGTTATATGGAAAGCTGCTCTTAAAAAGAGCGGCTAAAATTTGATCAGGCGCTGTTATCTGGCTTCTGTATAACAACTATGACTTCATAAATCTCAGTATCTTTCTTCTGTTCTTATGTACAGATCCGCCCACAGAAAGAGTGTCAGAATGTACCCTGAAGAAATAGTACAACGTTACTATAAATTATACTTCGCTAAAAAACAAAATAATGTGACATAGCATGAAATACATCTAACACTACACCTTAAACGGCTAACCGGTATTCTATGTTAAAACTGTGACATTTACTGATGGGTGGCCTAGGGATGTTGAGCATCATTATCATAAGTACCGTACTCAACAGCATCGGTAACAGATCTTGATATAGAAATAGATAATTAGATATTATATTATCTATCTTTTACAAGATATTTTAAAATAATATTTTTACTATAGTTTCTTATAAAATTGTAAATAAGCCACAATATTACCGAGGATCCGTAAAAACCATTAGAGATGAAGGTTAATAAAAATCCTAGAAATCGGGGGTTCTCGTCTTGATAAAATAGTTTCTGTCTACATAGATTTTAGATTTTTTTATTTAATTTATTAAAAATAATTTTTTGATGTTTATCAAATCGCTCTTGTAGAGTATTGTTTTACTAAAGACTCCTCATAGATCTATTTTATATATAGTGACTACAAATTTCTATATTACTAGATCATACTGAATATTGAATTCCATCTGTTCTTGGTCAACTTCTGAGTCTTTTTTATCAAAAATACGTATTGTTAGACGACTTACTTTAGTAATATCACTTTATCTAAATAGATAAGGTGATGTATAATTGATAAAATTGCTAATTTATTAGATGCTAGAAAATTTTAGCAACACCTAAACTATAATTAAAGAGTTACTTGAATATCTAAGAAAATATCAGAAAATTCAGGAGTATAACTATTCATTATAAGTATAAGCGCTTTTTAATTAGTGGATAACATCTTATACCAATTTGAGCAACGTGCCATTTTTAAATTCTCAATATATTAAATTTGTTATAACTGTTAATAACAGTTTCTTAAGTAAAATATATTTTCCTTTTTAAGGAATTATTCTCATTTTTAGTATATTGAATTTCAGAGATGCTTGGGATAACCTGCTGATTATTTTTGTAAATGATTTCAGTAAAATAAAATATAATATGCTAAAAAAGTCTACCCTACAGATATCTGTAAATTAGATATTACCTGTGTCTCTTCTATGAATTTATCTATAATGCTGCCGGATAGCTGTGATAGACATTGATCTTGAGATCGAGCTCAAATCCATGCTGCGGATAAGATACTCAACGCTGCCTTGTCGATTAGTGTTTATATAGTCATCTATAACAGTTATTTGTTAGATCTAACTCACAAAATGGGCATTGATATATCAAAATTAAAGTACCTAAAGTCAAGGAATTACAGTGGTAACAGAATATCTTTTAACAGCTTATTGCTACTGACTTATCTGAAACGTATAAAATATCGAAGAATTTATACCATAAGTTGTGTACCCACGAGTCAACTCCACCCGTGATTTTCACGAAGCTATAAACGCATTTTACAATGAAAAGCATATGGGCTGCTTCAAGCACTACATCTGAAGACTGAATTAGAAAAGGCTTAAAGAGTGCAAGGCAATAGTAACTGCTTGGTTTTAATCTATATGCACTATCTTTATTTCTATCCAGACGACATATAGCCCCTGCCTGGTAAGGTAAAATGATCGGTTTTGCTTGTTGCTTATTATTAGCCTAACTGAGCATAGATATAAGAAAGGAATTCTCATCGAAGATGATTATCAAAAGTCAGAAGAGAACTTAGTCTAACCTTCCCAATTGCCTGCTAGCGCACGATTTAACTGTATTTTGGGCTTGTTAGAAAAGACTAGTCTTTTGATTTTTAGAATGCAACAAAAAGTTTCCTGGATGCGCAGTATTAATGCTTGGGTATACAAAATAGCTTATATGTTGCCTTCACTCCTTAAAGGAACCAAATAGAAAGTCAAGTATGAGTTACAGTAGTCTAGCTAGAAGAAGAACTGCTATGTCATAATAAAGCTCATGATATTTTGTTAATAAAATATTTCAGGATATCCTGCAGCAATAAAGAAAAACTGTAGAAAATATTAAGAATAACGGTTTTCATTCTATGATTTTCCGTCAGTGCACTGGGCGTCAAATAAGAACAATCAATTCGATTGAATCAACTTTTGTGACATAAGACTATGAAGCTACGCACGAAGCACTGTTATATTCGAAAAAGAATCTCTTAAATAGCGTCTAAACTTACTTTTTTCCTGCTCCAGAAAAGCTAAGGCCGACTGAAGGGAGGTTGATTTCTTTAACTCCTGGTGGTAAACAGCACCTAATATAAAATATAGACCAGGTTTATGAAGCATTAGAGCGTAGCTTAACTATCATGCACTAGATTGGTAATAACTAACCTTTTAACTCGTTCGCACAGTTGTTGACTATTTTTAATAACTCCTTTCTGAACAATCGTAATATATTCAGATATATGAGAGATTTGTATTTTTTTGATTAGTAATCAAAAGTAGTTAAACATATATACGTGCAACACCTGCACTAAGAATTAGAAGATATTTTCTACTTTATCAGGTAGAGTATAAACTACACCCATTTCACGTAAACGGGTCGTGTTGCGCTTTATTTGTCAATAACCATTAAACCAGAAAAGTTATAACCTCGATACCCCTCCCCAGTTGACTAAGCCATTCAAGAATTTTAACTATATTAAATTGTGTTATATTACTAATAATTTAATATATCGTTTCATTCTAAAATAGAGAATTAAATTACTTTTATGTTGTTCCAACTTGATTAATATATTCAATCTTACTGTTCCTAAAACCCTGTAGATATTAGATTTAATATTCATCATAAATGATTAATCGTCACTATTTATTTTACGACTACTTTTCTTTATTGGGCGTTGCCAGTTGAGAATATGTCGCTGTTTAATACGACTAATAACAAGCTCATTTTCTTTAACATCATCAGTTAGCGTAGTTCCAGCACCAATAGTTGCTCCATTAGCAATAGTAATAGGTGCTATTATTTGCGTATCTGAACCAATAAAAACATTATCACCAATGATTGTTTTAAATTTATTCGCTCCATTATAATTACAAGTTATTGTTCCTGCGCCAATATTAACATCAGCACCAATTTCAGCATCACCTAAATAACTTAGATGCCCTGCTTTAGAACTTATACCCATTGCAACGTTCTTAACCTCAACAAAATTACCAATATGCACATTATCTGCCAGTCTAGTTCCTGGACGTAAATGAGAAAAAGGGCCAACTCTACAGGTAGTAAATAATTCTGATCCATCTATAATAGAATAAGAACTAATGATTGAATTATCATCTATCTTACAATTTTTTAATATACATCCAGAATGGATATGTACATTGTTACCCAGTACAACATCTCCTTCAATGATAACATTAGTATCGATAATTACATCACGTCCGTGCTTTAATGTACCACGCAAATCAAAACGAACAGGATCAATAATCATAACACCTGCTAGCAATAATCTTTTTGCCTGTTCTTGTTGATAAATACGTTCAAGTGCTGAAAGCTGTAAACGGTTATTCACCCCTTCTGTTTCACTCAATTCCCTAGGATGAACTACATCTATTTTACAGCCTTCTTCATGTGCCAGGGAAATGATGTCGGTGACGTAATATTCATTTTGTAAATTATTATTATTAAGCTTTTTTAACCATCGCTTTAAATCAGCGCCATTAGCAACTAATATACCAGTATTAATTTCGTTAATTTTAGCTTGATTTTCTGTTGCATCTTTTTGCTCAACAATGGCAATTATTTCACCTTCTTTACGAATAATACGTCCATAACCTGTGGGATCATTAACGATTGCTGTCAATAACCCTATTCCACCCTTTGGCTTAGCTTCTATTAATCGTTGAAGCGTTTCTTTTGTGATTAGTGGAGAATCACCATAAAGCATCAGAATATCTTCATTATCAGCAAAATAAGGTGCCGCTTGCTGCATTGCATGCCCTGTTCCTAACTGTTCTATCTGTAAGATCCAATTAATAAGTTGATTATTTAAAGCTAATTTAATTAAATCACCGCCATGACCATATACTAAATGAATATTAGTTACCCCAAGTGATAATGACGTGTCTATAACATGCTGGATCATTGGTTTCCCTGCCAGTAGATGTAAAACTTTTGGTAAATCAGAGTACATGCGAGTACCTTTACCAGCTGTGAGGATCACAACACTTTTTGTGTTCATAGACATAAAACCTAATAACTCCATTAGTTAGTTAAAAGTAAAATTATTTGTTGAAAATTACTAGATACTTTTCAAGTAAAATCTTACTATACCTATATCTAAAAAAGAAAAATAAATAAGTTATCTTACTTCCTGTATTTTTATAAAATGTCTGTAAAGTTTTAATGATTTATTAGGATAATATTATTTTTTCATAAGCTCTATAACACGCAATTTAGCAATTGCTTTTGCTAATTCCGCTGATGCTTGAACATAATCGACATCACCATATGCTTTACGAATATGCGTTTCTGCTTTACGCTTGGATTCTAATGCTTTTGCTTCATCTAAATCCTTACCACGAATTGCTGTATCAGCTAGTACGATAACACTATTTGGTTGAACTTCGAGAATCCCACCAGAAAGATAGATCAACTCTTCTTCATTAAACTGTTTAAAAATACATATCATACCAGGCTTAATGGTAGTTAGAAGCGGTGTATGTTTAGGATAAATTCCAAGTTCTCCTTCGCTACCTGTTACCTGGATTTTATGGACAAGGCCATCAAACATTTGTTTTTCAGCACTTACCACAACTAGATGGTAAGTCATTCCAACCATATTAACCTCTCATCAATAATATTATAAATTTTTGCATTATATCGTTTCTTCGATAGTGTGCTACCTACCGTATAAAACGCTCACTTTGGCAGATGAGCATAATCGGAATTTTAAATTTCTTTAAAGGCATAGATAGCTTTTTTAAAGAATAAATTTCTCAAATAAACAGGTAAAAATTTTAGCTATAAAGAATGGCTGAGATAAGGAAGCCCTGTATTTTAGAAGCCCATGTAACAACCAATTTGTCTTCTTTAGACAACTCATCTATTCCCAAAAATAGAAATGATATATTCAATTCTTTATAACGATGAAAATAGATTGAGCATCATGTGCTACCTTATAGTTCTCTTCTCATATAACTAATAGATAAAGATGATAACTTATTGAATCCAATGGATCAACGGTAGAATAAATACCTAATGACGCAATTTAAGGACTAAGAAGGATCGTTTTTATCCAAGTAAGCAAAAGCAGTTACTACAGAATGGCCTGTTAAATCATCAGCAGGAACTATATTGTTTCCACTTATCTGACCATAAACCAGAAAAATTTTATTCAATATATTAGAATCTGTTATTTTGTGATAAAAGTCATTACCTTTACAAGTCTGTTCGCCATATACCAGAAAAGACCGAATAACTGGAATGTTCAATTGCAATATTACAAATAATATTCATAACTTTGATACCAGTTTCTAGCAATTACGTTGAATTAGATAAATCTTTATAACTAGAAACAGCACGATAAATAGCTAACGTTCTTCTTCACCGATCTCACCTTTTATATCGATAGGACCCACCTAATATATTCATGATGCGACACAATATTTCTTTACCGACTGGTGCTTTGATTGAGTAAACTAAATTAACAGTGTCTAACCACACTTTAAACTATTATAAGTTTTCATCGCAATATAATGAAGAATATTTCCACTTAATTTTTGCTAAATTTCTAATATTGATTTTTATTTATAATTTATTATATCAAGCGTGCTGTGTACTTTGGCTTCACCTCACACCTTAAGAAAATTGGACATCCACTTACGATGTCGATTACCTGAATAATCTTTCAGTAGCTATATTGAATTATCTACGTAATTAGTAAACTTATCTATTAAAATCCGAAAGTTCCTGAAACTATTTCGGTAACTTCCTGAGTAATACTGGCTTGACGAGCCTTATTATAAGCTAATTGCAACTCCTTGATTAGGTTACCACCATTATCAGTAGCTGATTTCATTGCTATGATTCGAGCAGCCTGTTCACTAGCTAAGTTTTCAACGACGTTTTGATAAACTTGTGATTCTATATAACGACGCAATAGGGTATCCAGTAGTATTTTTGGATCAGGTTCATATAGATAATCCCAAGATTTATTTTTCAATGTTTCATCATCAATCACAGGTAGTGGTACTAATTGAATAGTCATTGGTACTTGAATTATAGTATTAATAAATTTATTAGTTACCACAAGTAATTTATCTAGACGGCCTTTATCATATGCTTCTAGCATAATTTTCACGGGTCCAATAAGATCAGATAAAGAAGGATTATCTTCCATCCCGGTTACTTGAGAAACAATATTGCCACCAACCGAATTAAAAAATGAAACTGATTTAGAACCAATTAATGCTAGATCAATCTGAACTCCTTTATCAGTCCATGACTTCATTTCTATCAGTAATTTTTTAAATAAATTAATATTTAAGCTACCACATAAACCACGGTCAGTTGAAATAATTAAATAACCAATACGTTTAATATCACGTTCTTTAAGATATGGATGTTTATATTCCAGATTACCTAATGCTAAATGACCAATTACACTACGCATAGTTTCTGAATAAGGACGACTAGCTTCCATACGCTCTTGTGTTTTTCGCATTTTGGATGTGGCAACCATCTCCATTGCTTTAGTAATCTTTTTTATATTTTGTACACTACCGATCTTGGAACGTATTTCTTTTACACCAACCATATTTCATTTCGTCCTTATTTGTTATATATAGGAAGATAGTATAACTTTTGAATAATTCAGATTTAACTTTGAACCAATTTTTTATAAACTTCAATAAAAGTTTATTATATAAAAATGATTTAAGTAATTCCTGATTGAATAGCAATCATAATTGATGCAGAGTAATCTCACGCTCTTGAGTAGAATTAAAATGATAGGTTTGTAATTCATAACTTTTATACGGATGTTAAATCTTTTAACTTATACTATTAGTTTTAGTATGTATATGTGAGCTAAAATCGGTGCTCTATACTAAGCTTTCCACACAAATAGGTGAATTCCTATTTTTTAATGACTGAGCGTTTTTCAGAGCAAAACGGGTATTTAAGTTATTTGTTATTTTTATAAGAATTCGATGGATAGTTATTGGCATCCTTGGTTAAAATTACGTGATAAGAATCAAGCATTATCTACGATCTTGTCCTTGTAAGGACAGATAAAAATCCATTAAATTTGGCACTAGTTCTATCTATGAAAAGATAGAATCATAAAGCTTTATTTGCAATTTACAGAAAATATTTAAGACTACGTACAGATAATATCATGCTCGTATCTTTTAAATACTTTATGCTTCGAGTTCTTTTTATCTTATCATACAAATCTCCTATTTCAGACAAGATCTAGATACCAACGGGATTCAGAAATTCGTGTACAAGACTATCAGCGGATCAGTGAAAAAATGTTTTTTCAGGAAAATCACTAAAAATTCCTGAGAAGGCGAGGACAGAATCGTTTATAAACTATGTAGGAATATAGTTTTGATGATCAACATAAAATCTCTTTTATTTTTTAGAAAAGATAAGTTCGGATTTGTCATGATGCTTATCAAAAGCAAACGCAGATTATTTAGTATCCTGAATAGGAACTACGATTTTAGTATTATAATTACCTGACAATGAAGGCCAATTATCATAATATATTGCCTCAACTATACTTTTAATAATTTCTTATCATGAAGAGATATAAGAGAAGATGATCCCCCTATATACTGATTCAGTAAACACTGATAAATCAAACAGCTTAAATTAAAGGTCAAATAGAATTACCAGGATTGAGTTTCTTTAAAAGAATCGAGCAAGGTATTGAACTTAGTTTTAATTTCATCATTATATTTACCTGTCTGATCAATTTCTTTCAGTAAGAAAGAATGCTCACGAGTAACATAATCTAGCAATGATATCTCAAAATCCCCAATTTTTGATAGCTCAACATCTTCCAGATAACCACGTTCAGCAGCAAATAAAGATAATGCCTGCTGTCCAACTGACATTGGTGTATACTGTTTTTGTTTCAATAATTCAGTAATTTTTTGCCCATAGTTAAGCTGCTTACGTGTTAAAGTATCTAAATCAGAAGAAAATTGTGAAAATGCAGCTAATTCACGATACTGTGCTAATGCGGTACGAATACCACCAGATAATTTTTTTATAATCTTAGTTTGAGCTGCACCACCTACACGTGATACTGATATTCCTGGATTAACTGCTGGGCGAATACCCTCATTAAATAAGTTAGACTCCAAGAAAATTTGTCCATCTGTGATTGAAATAACATTAGTAGGTACGAATGCAGAAATATCACCAGCTTGAGTTTCAATAATCGGTAATGCTGTTAATGAACCTGTTTTATTTTTAATTTCACCATTAGTAAATGTTTCAACATATTTAGAATTAACACGCGCAGCACGCTCAAGTAAACGAGAATGAAGATAAAAAATATCACCAGGATAGGCTTCACGTCCTGGAGGACGTCGTAACAATAGTGAAATTTGTCGATAAGCAACCGCTTGCTTTGAGAGATCATCATAAATAATTAGCGCATCCTCGCCTCGATTTCTAAAATATTCACCCATTGCACAGCCAGCATAAGGCGCAAGGTATTGTAATGCTGCAGATTCAGATGCAGTAGCAGCGACAACTATTGTATTATTGAGTGCACCGAGTTCTTCTAATTTTCGTACCACATTAGCAATAGCTGAGGTCTTTTGCCCAATTGCTACATAAATGCATTTTATTTCGGAATCACGCTGATTAATGATAGCATCAACAGCTAATGCGGTTTTACCAGTTTGGCGATCACCGATGATTAATTCACGTTGACCACGCCCGATAGGTATCATAGAATCAATCGATTTATATCCTGTTTGTAGAGGTTGATTAATCGATTGACGATCAATAACTCCAGGCGCCATAACTTCAACAGCACAAAAATTCTCATGCTTAACAGTCCCTTTACCATCAATAGGTTCACCCAAAGTATTAACAACTCGACCAAGTAATCCTCTTCCTACAGGTACTTCAAGAATACGACCTGTACACTTTACTTTCATACCTTCAGCTAAGTCTACATATGGTCCCATGACTACAGCACCAACTGAGTCACGCTCTAAATTGAGAGCGATAGCATAACGATTATCAGGTAGTGCAATCATCTCACCTTGCATAACTTCAGATAAACCGTAAATACGAATGATTCCATCATTAACAGAAACAATTGTACCTTCATTGTAAGCTTTACTTACTATATCAAACTGAACAATGCGTTGCTTGATTAGTTCACTAATTTCGGTAGAATTCAGTTGCATATGTGCAACCCTCCCTTTTATCTGTAAGCCTATAAAATATTAGTTAAACGCTCTCAATATCCCTAAAATGCATGGATACCATTAATAACTAGGTCTTGTCAGAATGATGATGAATCCTTCGATAACAGAGTTATCAATTTTGTAATTTAGCTTAATTTTACCTGATAGATGTTTTATACCTACAGAAATTTTAAATTGCCGTTTTTATTTATCTCAGTAGTATAAGTGACGTTAATATCAATGGTTAACTCTAGAAAAGTATGTAATTAAATTAATTACTTAAATCTACTGGTAGCCGTAACTAGATTCCTGTTTTCATCTCTAATACGAATTAGATTTCGAACATGTTCATAGATTTTCGCTATCACAATAGTGATAAATATCTTTATTAATGTTTCTGAGTGCTATTGAACTAAAAACAGATCAGCTATTTGTTGATTAAGGGGGTTTACTTAATCAATAAAATTGAGTATATCTTCCATTTATCAACAACATAATTTTACAATAAGAATTTTACAATAAGATAAAAAACTGTTTTAGAATAAGGGATTAGGTAACTCTAATAATTTCAGAGATACTACTTTTCTCCTTTACAGTTTGCTCAATAATTTATCAACGATATCGCTATTAGCATCTACATCAACAGAACGTTTGATTATTTCTGAACTTGAAATTACTAATATAACAACTTATTTACGCAACTTTCATATGCATATACTTACGCTCAGTATCAATTTTAATTTTTACCTGAGCAATGATCTTGTTACATTCAGTTTCAGTTTATACTTTAGCTTATTTGATTGTTTTAGCTCGTTGTTTGTTAGTTTCTTTAATAAAGATTTATACTTTTATTTTTCTCAGTTATTCAGTCTGATCAAGCTTTTATCCAGTTTAAGTTTTTAGCTCAATCTACAGAAGATAAAACCTGTCAGCATTTTTTATATTTTAATCGCCATTATAAAATTGGTTAGCATATATAACTTCATATAAAATAAACAGGACAAATAACAATTAATGAATTAAAATTATTGCATTAAGATTTATCACACATTTTTTTAAAAAGTAAAGTTAATCTTTTTTCCCATTTAACTTAGATTATTAAGCAATTGCGAACATTAGATATAGGCCTAAACCAACAGTAATCATCGGAATAGCATCAACTAAACCCATAACAATAAAGAACTGCGTACGTAATAGAGGAATTAAATCTGGCTGACGAGCAGCACCTTCTAAAAATTTTCCACCTAGGATACCAATACCAATTGCAGCACCAATCGCTGCTAATCCCATCATTACAGCGGCAGCCATGTACAGTAGATCCATATTTATGTTTTCCATAATAGTCTCCAGTTTGTTTTAGTTAAATAAACATTTATTAAGAAATTGAAATTAATGTTTTTCTGATGCCATCGATAAATAAATGATGGTTAGAACCATAAAAATAAAGGCTTGCAACGTAATAATCAGTATATGGAAAATCGCCCAGGGTAGATTAAGTATCCATTGAGACCACCAAGGTAACAAAGCCGCAATAAGAATGAAGATTAATTCACCTGCATACATATTACCAAATAATCGTAAACTTAGAGATACTGGTTTAGACAATAGATTGATACTTTCTAGAATCAAATTGATAGGAATAAAAATAGGATGATTGAATGGTTGTAAAGTTAATTCTTTTGTAAATCCACTTAATCCTTTTATTTTAACACTATAAAATATAATTAAGATAAATACACCAATTGCCATTGATACAGTAATGCTTACATCTGCGGTTGGAACAATACGCAATGCAGGCAAACCCAGGTAATGCTCTCCTATATAGGGAAGCAAATCGATTGGTAATAAATCCATAGTATTCATTAACAACACCCAAATAAATACGGTCAAAGCTAAAGGTGCAATAACTTTGCTTTTACCATGATACATATCACAAACGGTATTATCGACAAAACCTATGATCATTTCTATTGCAGTTTGTAACTTACCAGGTAAGCCGCTAGTTATATTAACGGCAATTTTTCTAAAGATCCATAAAAAAATAATTCCAAGAAGAATCGAAAAAAAAAGCGAGTCAATATTTAACGTCCAAAACGTTGTATTATTATCATCATGAGGATCAACTAATTTAAAGGTACGCAGGTCTAATTGGAAATTATTTAAATGGTGTCCTATGTAACTTTCTGTAGTCATCACTTCTCCTGATGAAAACATTGTTGACATGATATTTTACCTTTTATTGTTTTAATAGGGTTACTATTTAATTAGTATTGGTATAATGATATAAATAAGCAATATAGCTAAATAGCCTACTTTATCGTAATAAATATTGTTATAAATATATATAAATTAATTACTAATATAGTTATTGTTATAGTAACTTTTACTACTTTATCAAAGCTAAAGTTATGTCATGTCATATGAGTATGAGTATTTTACTAATTTTTTATAATGTATTAACTATATTAACTGTATAAATAATATATTAGGTAATCAATATGCAAAAATTTACCCACAAAAGCAGATAATCCCACAATTCTAAATTATTCATATAAAAACTATAGCGAGAACTAGAAGGCACATTAACTTAAGTAACAATAGTTTTAAAGAAATTTTATTCTTACAGAAGAGTATAAAATAGACATGACTCTTATGGTTTTTCAGTGTTTTAAACTTTAAATTGCTGCGTATAATATAAACTGTCTTTTCTCAAAAGAATCAAGAGAAAATATACAAATTATACCATCCATTAAAATGAATTCAATCTATAAATAACGAAAATATGAACATAGCACATTACGCTTTTTTTGAAAATATTTATGAACTAAATGCCTATTTTAGGCTATGCAATATGTTAATTTCTTCAAGAATTAATATAAAATGGCTCGGAATAAAGTCTTACCAAAAATATTAAAGTAGCAAATCGGGAAGTAACTTATAACTTCCTGAATAACCGCATATTTATCTAAAGCATTTTATCATCTCCTTTTTGCCAAAAAAGGAAAAAATTATAATAAGTTTTTAAAATTTTTATGATACTCAAAAAGAGGCCAATTACATATAGTAATGCGTCTAACTTGGCATCAATTTTTTATCACGTAGTATTTTAGTCTATAGTAACAACTTATCAAAAGTTTTAAGTAATACCTTTAGGCCAAGCTGATTACGCTAGATATAATTGCATTTAGGAATAATGACTAAAAGTATATTTTCCGATGAACTCATTACTTTTACGTATTAAAGAACTGAGGATTATTTTTATTTTTTTTGCTTTATGGTACAAACGCAGGGATAACTAGGATAACAGACTCGATAAATGTGAACAGGATGACCCAATTTATGCCTCACTAGCGAAATAAACCATAAGGATAATTTATTCTAATATAAAATCCCTTTGCCCCTCTAAATTGATTTTTATTATTGATGATAGCTCAAATAAATTTCTTAAAATATACGTTGAAAGCGTTAGTTTTTGGGCGCGTCTATCTATTGAGTTAATGATTATCTGTGCTACTTGTTCTATTGATGTGTGTCCGGGGGACCCCCCATACTGATGTGCCTATCCTTAAGTTACCAAAACCGTTTTTCTCCAAAAGTTGTAAGTCAGAAGTCTGAAGTTTATATTGCTTCAAAAGCTACCTACCCTATTACTATTAATAGGGCAGGTTCATATTTTTCCTGACTGCAACTGGTAACTATATTATTTTACCATACCCATCTTCTTTGGCCTTTTTTAACAGTAATTAGCTACAACTCAACCCTCTATTTTTAAGCCGACACTCATATTTATTCCGTAATGAGCACGCAAAATAGGATATCGAAATTGATATCTTCTCTGCCTTACAAACTTATGGTTGATAAATTAATTAATATCTGCATATTTATATCTCTATCACTCCTGATAGTTATATATTAAATTCTTAATATGGCAATCTGTTATTCTTCAAAAAGAGTGGTTAAAGAAATCTGGTGATGTGTCTGTTATCCGATTGATAGATCACAGTGATAACCTGATAAATCCCTTATATTCCCTGGTCTTTGGAATATCTTCGCCAGAAAACAGTGACAGTGTTATATTGGAAGTCACAGTACGGGGGACCCCCATTACTAGAAAGTGCACTTTGCTAAAAAGATAAAATAAGTCTAGTTTAGCATAAAATATCTCTAGCGCTAACTTAAACGCCTCGGTATCCAGTTCAAAACTGCGTATTAGTGAGTGAGGGTTGCGGATTATTTGCTAGACTACCGGACTACAGTAATGGTAGTAGACTCCAGTGACACAGAAAGAGATGATCTGGCGTTATATTAGATATATTCGCCTAAGCATTTTAAAATGGTTCGTTATTATGCTTCTTTCAAGACGTATAATGAAGCACATTATTACTGAAATTGTATAAGGTGTTGAAGATGACAGTTAAAAAACCTGGTTTTTGCTGTTCTGATTAAAGAATTTCTGCCGTACAAATCCATATAAATATGTTCTGTATGACAAGATGCTACTTTTATCGATGCTCAGCTTGGCAAACAGAAAATAGAGTTATTATCAAAAAAATGGATAAAATGAAATAAGTAGGATTATAAAAGTTAAACCTAGGGTTAATGTCTGTAAAATTAGTAGATTAGGTCAAAAATACACACTTTAATAAAAGTTTAATTTACAATAAATCCAAGCCAAGTAAAACTGATTTTATATGTTATTAGCAATAACCAATGGCCTTTACTCTTCAGTTAAAGAGCGATTCAATTTTCTAATCATAAATAAAACAATATTACACAATGAAATCTACTTAGCCCATATCTTTTTAATTGGATAATATAGCTGTTCACATTTTAAATGTGAAATTTCTTATCAATAATTCTCTGATTATTTATCCATATTAGGATATGGTGACTAATTTATACTCGCTAATAAAAGTTTAGTATCATTAGATTTATCCGAACAAAGTATGAACTCTTTATCAATGATCAGGTTAAAAAAATATCTAACACACTATGAATTAAATTCATCAAGAATCTTATTGCTCGCGTAACTTTGTTAATTTCGAGCGATTAAAACCACAATTTATTCTTTCCTTTTACTCCTCCTATCTTGCCTTTTCTAGCCTCTCTATGTTGGATATATAACGTTTTACTTTAAAAAATTTATGGAAAAATATTTCATTCATTTCAATAATACCACTTAGCGCACTTAAGTTGACTGTTTCTGCTGAGGTAGGAAGCAGAAACGCTATCTAAGTACTGTTTTAAATCAATGTTTATTTGTTTTGGTTGACTCCCGTAAAGTTAAGCTATCTAAATATATCGAGGATAAATAAACCTTTATCTTTTTAATCTAGTTTCACCAGAAGACTTCCAGTATGATTGTTAAATGTTTTTATAATCAAGGATTGTATAACGATATCGCTTATAATCCTAATGGGTAAGTTTTCTCCCTTTATCGGATAACATGTTCACTGTAACAATATAGTTAAGATAAAGTAGAATGAGTTGCTTACAATGATGGAATGAGATTATCCGATAGATTGTCGCGCTCAACCAACCAATGATATGCATCTTTATATTGACAAAAATAAAGAAAGAATCTATTTAAATCTGTATGATTATTTGCTTTCATGGTAAATGTGGTGTAGCAAAAATCTTTCATAAAGTATAAAGGGGTTTCTACTAAAAGACTTTGCAACATAACCTTAAAGGATTTGTATGGATAATTACTGGGTGATATTTATATGCTTCATATAAAAACTATGATAAAGGTATATTTTTTCATTTCACAGAAAAGCTAAAAAACGTGAAACAGTGCGAAAGTAAGCCAATAATATAGATAAAACTATTGAACACTATTGCGTAAATGAACACCTACAAAGACTAACTGGTTACCGCAACATGACTTTGTGATACTCATGGGATACTTGAACAGGAAAAAGTTTATAAAATATAAATAAAATATTCTAAAAGCAGGCTACAAATTTCAATGACATATTAACGTCAGATAATTTGCTATTGGAGCGCGTTGGATAGTCTTTATCATAAATACAAAGATTTTGATGTGCGTAGCGACACTACTTCTATTTTAAATTATCACAGTTTATCTTAACGCTTACAAGTAAGAAGTTATAAACAATGGCTGTATGATTGAGTAGACTACAGATATTACAAATAAAGTTAGTAAAATACTGAAAAATATAGGAAACCTATATAATCAGGTTGCCAATACAAAGACAATAAGGAATTTCAGGATTTAGCGAATACAATCAAGGAAAAGAATATTTATATAAAATTCATTAAGTAATCCATAAAAAATGAATATTAAACTACGGAACAACGTAAAAAAGCTTTTTCTCAGTAACAATATGATCCCAACTACTAAAACTTTAAGATATAGATATCATGAAATAGTAGATACAATCTAATATACCTTATTTTTATCAATTAAAATAAGAGGATATGATGAAGAAACGAAATTTATGATGTAGTATTCCTTAAAGAGGATATTAAACAGGAAAAAGAAAAATAGTGAATGCAAGAAAAGTGAGGGTGATATAGATAATTGCCGAAATGTACAGAAAGATATTTTTCTCTATAATAAGTCTGATGCACTTTTATCTAATTTTATGATTTGCTAAATGAAATTCTAGATAAATAATAAAATATTTCATTATTAAGATTCTCTAAAAATAGAGAACAATATATGTGGTTTAAATAATATCTAATTCAAAAATAGATGAGTTATACTTATTTTTGATGTATGTGGTTTGGAGATGCTGCTGTATTCTGATGATTAATTTCTGGATGATTTCAATAATAGAGATATGAAATAGCATAAAAAGTTTATCCTATAGATATCTATAAAATCAGATATTACCTATAATCTCTTATATTAATTCATCGTAATGATGCCAAGTAGCTGATAGGTGCTGCTGGTTGAAAGGCGAAGTTTGAAGTCATACTAAAAGATAGAATAATAAACGCCACATTTGCTGGCTGTCGTGTCTCCAATGCCCATTATCTGTAACGATTTTCGTTACAGAAAATTATATAGGCTGCTATGAGCGATTTTGAGATAAAAGTCCTAAAGTTAAAAAGAGTATTTACAGCAGCAACAGAATATCTTTAACAGTTTGTTTCACTGCCTTATCTGAAGTGTACAAAAGCAGAAAATAGCTGTCACAATGTCTTATTGGATAAGAATGGATAACACCGATGATTTTCAAGAAGTCTTGGAATTATTTTTAGATGAAAAGTACATGCTCTCTAAGCACCCATCAAGAAACTGATGCAGCAATGGGATTAAAAAACATTGATAATGCTGCCAGTCTTATTTAAGCGATACATGCTACGTTTATTTCTTGGACTATGGTATATAATAATTATTAATAAACCTAGTAAAGCAGGTAGGTTACATTCTCACTCTAATGTTTTCTAAAATAGTTTTTCATCCTTGAATTGGACGCCGTTTACCACCCAAAGTTAGAGTAGGTTAAATCCACTTTAGCTAGTTCTAGATATTTTAAGCAGACGAGAGTAACTTAAGTACCATTGAAATGGTTACTTTTCAAAACTACAATACTTCATGAATTAACTTCATGACCTCAGTATCGCGCAAAAGTCGATTCAATTAAGTTTGTCATTCTTATTAATCTTCAGTACATTGAAGAAAATTCGTAGAATACCAGCCGTTCTTCTCGCTCTTTTTTAGCTTCTTCATTACTAGCAGGATACATCCGAAAACCTTGCTAACAAAACATCGAAGGCTTTGTTAGAGGCGTGGCTCTCTGCTACCAAAGGCTTCAGTAGTTCATTTTTAACTTTCGGTACTGCATGCCTTTGGAGAGTAAATCTAGCACATCAGCTATTTTATCTGCTAAATAACATTTATGCTGCATGCCCGAGAATATCTTTGCCATTATATTCTAAAAATTAAAGGACATCCTCCCATAGCAAGCTTGGAGGATACGATTAAGGTATATGCTCATATTGCATTTAGAAGTTAAACCCAATGTGTTTCTGGTTTTTGATAATCAATTTGGACTACAGTTAGCTCCTTACGTCCACAATGTGCAGTGATGTCAATAATGAGCAGTAGATAAAGGTGATTAGCTTGCCTGAGGGGGACGGTTATACCAATCTTTCCTAGAAAGAAATGTTAGGTGTATCGCGTAAATTACGCAGACACTATTACTTATACGCTTCAAGCGATTCCTGTTTCAGTATGCTGATCGTAGTAAGCAGAGAGATTATGTGCTTTTTACCAAGAGTTGTGACTAGAGCTTTATGAAATTATTGGTAGAGATACCTCACAGGTACACAGTTATGGTAGGAACTCTTCGTTACTTTTACATGCTTTAGATAAGGTAGCAAGGAGCTATTAAAAGATGTTCTATTTCCATTCCGATCCCCTTTTAACCTTAGGACTTTCATCTCAACATCGCTAATACCCGTCTGCATGATTTGTTGTGCCAAATAACCATTACGGACGACGGCATAAAATCCTCATTGATAAAACAGTGTTGAACATGTTGTTAGAGGCCTGATAGCTTTCTGAGCTCTGGCCTTAATAATGATGCTATCAGTAGCCTACTACCAATATTAGGGATGAATTCATGCAATGAGATCAGGGTAATATCTGATTTCGCAAATATCTGTAGAGTAGGCTTTTAATGGCATATAATCTCTTTGTTTTTGATATCATATAGCAAATCAATCAAAAAATACGCCATTTTCTCTGAAATTCCATATACTAGAATGAGTATAACTTCTATACTAATCCCTATTAGGCAAGCTAATCACCTTTTATCTGATGCTTATTATTAATATCACTTCGCATGTACGTAAGGAACTAACTGTAGTCCAAATTGATTATCAAGAGCCAGAAAAGCAAACTGAGTCTAACTTATTAATGATCTATAAGACATGAAGCTTAACTGCATCTCAAAGGATTACTACGAGAGATATTACCTTTAATTTTGGAATGCAATGGTAAAGATATTCTATGGCGTTCAGCATAAATGCTGTTGAGTACACAAAATAGCTAATATGTTGACTTCACTCCCCAAAGGTATGGCAACCCAAAAGTTAAGGATGAGCTGATGGGATTTGGCTAGTAAAGAATCGTGATGCCGATAATAAAGCTCTTAATATTTTGTCAGTAAGATTTTCAGGGTATTCTGTAGAAATGAAAAAGCTAGAGAAAGATCGACAAGAACATTGGTATTCTATGGAATCCCATCAGCACACTTTTGGCCAATTAAATTAAATTTTCGATAGTTAAGGATACAAAGAAGACGCATGAAGAGGTGTATTTTGAGGAAATAACTCTTTTAATGGTATCTAATCTGCTTCCGTCTAATCAAAAAATCTGGAATCAAATAAGTAAGAGATTTTACTTACTGATCCTGATGCTAAATAACGCCTAATTTAAGAATGCATAACTGATTTACGAAGCATGAGAGTGAAACGTAGCTTAATCGACATATACCCAGATTTACTAATAACTCTACAAAACTTACTTTATTTTACTCTAGTACATTTATTTTTTGTTAGTTAATTGAAATAATACAAAAAAGTTTCAGAATTAATTACAGACTGCTTTAAAACTGGATATAATAATAAGTCTGATCACTAATTTAAAAATTTTCTAATTTTGATAAATAATTTTAATTTTAAATTATTGATTTTTGAAAGTGCAAAAAGACCCTGTCTAAAATTGATTAAATTAATTTATAGATAGTAGATAGGCTTATTAATTCCTATATCTTTTAGGTTAGTTATTTGATTGTTTTCTTGAAACTTTTACCCGTTTAAAACGGTATGTTTGCAGTAGCAATTTTAAATAGTTTGTCTGTTTTTTTAGATTGCATCGTTCTCTGAATGTTTTTGTTTAATATGAAAGATACTAAACTCAACTACTTGTACATCATTTATAGCCTTTACTTATTTTCTTACAGTTTTGATAAATGGTATTGAGTGCTTTCTTAAAGTTTTTTTGGTTTAATCTATTTTTCACCGATTTTATTGATAAGTTCTATTTTGTTAATATAGTGCTTAAGCAAATGGGGCTCTACATTACTAAAGGTATTAATGGTAGAAATCCCTTATACTGTATAAAGGATTTTTGTTACAACGGTTAACATGAAAAAGCAACCAATCATATAGATCAAAAAACTCTTCCCTCACTCTATGCTAAAATAGAGCTGAGTTTCATTAGTTGGTTCAGCTATAATTTATCAGATGATGTTGATTAATATATTGAAGCAACTAATATTACTTTATCCTATCAATATTATCATATTGAACATCTTATCCGATAAATATATTCAGTAGATGATTACAGTGATATTGTTGTAGGATTCCTGATCCTAGCAAACATTTAACATCTTATTTGAACTTCTCTAGTAAAATTAGATCACAAGAATAAAAAATGATTTAGTTATCTGTGATGTATATTGAATAATTTAATTTTACTGGAGGTCAGGAAAACAAATATACATCAGTTGAAACAGTGTTTAGATTTCGTCATTGCTCTTTGCTTCATAGGAGATGGTTAATATAAGTGCACTAATTGTAATTATTGAAATTGACGAAATATTTTTCTATAAATCATTTAAAGGAAAGAATTCCATTCTATAATAGAAAACGTAGAAAACGTGCAAGAGGAGGAAACAAAAAGAAAGAAGGAATCGCAATTTTAATCATTAAAGATATTAACATGGTTATTATATGAGCGATAAGATTCTTGAAAAGTTTAATGCAGAGTGTGTTCGCCGTTTTTCTTGAACTAAATTATTAATAAATAGTAAATCCTTTTATCAGATGAATCTAAATGGTACAAAACTTTTATCAACTAATATAAAATTAGTCACTATTGTTTAATAAGATTAAATAATTAGAAAATAGTTATTGGTAAGAAATTCTATCTATATTAAAATATAGACAGTTATATCAGATGATTACAAAAATAGCTGAATAACTTCCATAGTAGAAGTTGTTTATTTATTGAATTATTTGATCTAGATAAAGATTATGTAAACCACACAACAATTGAAATACAGGTATATCTATAAATTCTTCTATGAAGAAGTCAATAATTTTTTCAAGATACCCAATCATCAACATCATCTCATTTTCGCTATTTAGAAACGATAAGTTCGGATATACCTATAATGCTTACTAAAGTAGACATAACTTCTTAACTTGTCTGAAGAGCAGTTTTGGATTAAGTGTTCTGGCTCCCTGACGATGGAACTTCATTATCATAATATTTTCTCTTAACTATATACTGCTGGGTAGCCATATTTTCTATGAATAATGCTATATAACTAGGAGGATCCATATAATAGCTCTGGAGAAGATAGATAGATAAATTAGGAATAAATAATAACTTTGATATAAAATTAGCGCGATATAAAAATATTTTATTAAAATAGAGCATTATAATAGGATATTGATTATTCATTTATTGAATATGTAGTTGAATAAATGTTAAATTTTATTGCTGGAGAAATGCATGTCATCACTAAGTAAAGAAGCGTATCTTGTTCGTCAAGCACTAGAAGCTCGTGGTCTTGAAGCTCCACTATTTGGTTATTCTTTTTCCTCAAATGAGCGTAAACAACAGATTGAAGAGCACATTGGTAAAATTATGCATTTACTTAATCTTGATCTTAGTGATGATAGTTTAGCGGAAACACCTAATCGGGTTGCTAAAATGTACATTGAAGAAATTTTCTCAGGGCTTGATTATAATAATTTTCCTAAAATTACTTTGATTGAAAATAAAATGGATTTCGATGAAATGGTGACGATTCGTGATATTACTTTAACTAGTGTCTGTGAGCATCATTTTGTCACCATTGATGGTAAAGCGGCACTGGCCTACATTCCAAAGAATAAAGTGATTGGTTTATCTAAAATTAATCGTATTGTTCAATTCTTTTCTCAACGACCACAAGTTCAAGAGCGTTTAACTAAACAGATTTTAATTGCATTACAAACTTTATTAGGCACAAGTAATGTTGCGGTTTCAATTGATGCTGTTCATTATTGTGTCAAAGCTAGAGGTGTTTGTGATGTAAGCAGTAGAACAATGACAACCTCGTTAGGTGGATTATTTAAATCTAGTCAAAATACACGTCAGGAGTTTTTGTGTAATATTTCGCGTTTGGCACCTTATTGCTAATTAATGTTTATTATTAAATTCAAGTGAATAGTGTATTAAAAATTGTTCTGTTTAATAGAAATTCTATTATATTAATTAATATTTTTGATTTTTCGTTATCTGAATTAGATTATATAAATCTAGTTTATTCTGCTAGCACATTAGTTTAGGGAGATATCTGAAGTTGGATATTTTTTTAATGTCTTTGTGTAGGGGGAAAGTTCTAGTTATTTTTAGCTTGTTATTTGGTGCAAATTTTGAATTTTTATCTAAGCAGGATTTAGATAAGAATCAAATCTGTCTGTTTGTGTTAGCTATTATTGATCAGTTCCATAATATTACATCATGGAATGGAGATATTCTATTATTTCTTATACCTTGACGGACTAGTAAGAAATATAGTTGATTTATTTATCACTTTCCAGAAGATAGTATGGTTTTTGTTGCTAACATATTTATTTTGTCATGAATTTTCCTTATCATCCTTATGATTTAATCTTAATTCTGTAGAATGCAGGCAAATATTTCATTATAAAATTTGGTTTAATAGAAACAGTAGATTATCTAAAAATATACTAGATAAACGTGTGGTAGAATCGTTAACTGAAACATCCATGTGATCTAATTAGTGTATATTGGTGATAACAATTCAGGGTTATGAGCTAATGGTAATGACAACCTAGTAATTTATACCAATAAACAAAAGTTAAAAACTGGAGTAATATTAGTCTCCATTGCTTAGGTAATGCTAATGTTAATAGTGCGATCATAATATCCATAATAATTTACATATCTCATTTGGTGGTAAAATTGCTGTTTATTAATAGAATGGTGATGGTTCCATGGCTAATTTGAAAAAGAAATCTTAGTGAATGTTTTAATAATACCTTTCTACGTGATTATTCGATTAGGGTATATGCAAAAAGTTAAGATATGGTGAGGGTAGACTATCCTGAATGAGTCATCATATTATGATTATAGGCATTATTAACTTTAATACTGATGAATATGCTGATTTATTTCAGAGGTACGAGTCATACAAAATATCAATTATATCTAGATATCTGGATATCTAGATAAATGTGTGGTTCATATGTAATGAAATATTAAAAATTTTAATATATTATCAACCTAATTCTCTTGATAAGAGAGCTCTATAATTTTCGTTAGTGTGATTTTTCTTATATTTTAAGATGCTGAGAGCTAGTATGAGTAATAAAACTTTTCAGTCTAAGACTATGAAAAGTCAAGTATGAAAATAACGAGTAATACTTTAATACTATAATATTAGCAGCTTATATTATAAAGTGGGGCATATAAGAAAAATTATTTATCAGAATGACCTTAAAAGTCCGAGCTTAATCGAAAATGGTATTTTATCGATGCTCAGGTTGTTTCGCTGCGCTACAATAATAGATGAACTCAAGTAGTAAACTACTCATAATAAGCTAGATTATCTACTTAACATTAACAAGCAAAAAAGTTTATAGCATTATATAGAATGGTTCATACTTCGACATAGCTACCAGAAATTTAAAATCCTTACTGTTTTGACCTGAAAATATCGTGTGCTTATAAACTGATTTGATATTAATATTGCGCTAGATATTGAGTAGTTGGAAGTATCATGGAAAGCAGGGTAAAATTGAACATCAGGCTGTCTTCAAAATGAAGTTAGACATAATGTTGCTTTTAATGATGACGTTGCTTGGACGGATTTCCTTATCAGTTATTGTTATATGATATGAATTAAAATACCTTTTATATTCTTGTCAGAAATTGAAGTATAAGGTTGTATTACAGTCTAATTGAACTTCTGTTATTACAATAAACACTCCTTTTGTAGGAAATCTTAAGTTACGCAGATTGTTCACCCATCATTCACTCAGTTTAAATTTTCTGAATGGCGTTTCAGATTATAAGTTTAAAACTTTGCGATTAAGTAATTCTACCTTACGCCAAGAATCTAGTTCAGGATAAATTCGTAATATAAATAAGGAATTTTGCTTGACGGATGAGTAAGAGTAAAGGGCAGATATTTTATTTTATTGAAGAATCCCTATTTCAGATAACCAGATTGTTGTGGAGTTTTTAGTAGGTTAAGAAAATAAAACTCCTACAAGATTTTAATACGAATATTTCTACTGTAATAGCATGACATCTATAGGTGCGGTTATCTGCATATTTTAAGTCAATATTTTATCATTAATTTATGATGGTTTTATGTTGCATTTTTAACTAGATTTATAGTTACATTAAACTAGGTTTCTTAAAGCTAAAATTTAGCTAAAATTTTAATTAAAATCAGCAATAAAAGATTTTTAGAGATAATAGAAATGGTTAAAATAATAATAGAGACTATATAAGCGAATTTTAAAATAACTAAATAAAGATTTATAACAAAATTGTTAATTTTAAATTGTGAATATTTTTTAGAATAAAGTCAGTAGAAAAACAGGCTAGATATCTAGATTTAAAACTTCTCTTAAGCTACTTAAGATTAGGTGATACCTTAGTTGTTTTTAAGCTAGACAGGTTGAGGGAGCTAGCATCAAATATTTGATTGGTTTAATTTTATATCTTGAAGATAAAAGAATTCATTTTACAGTTTAACGGATTCTGTAAATACCTCTCTTCATCAGCAGGTTGTTTTTCATGTGATGAGCATAAAAGCACAAATAGAGCGGGAACTGATTATTGAGTATATTGAGGCAAGTTTTTATCCGTGGCGAAAAGCAGAGGTTATATCGGCAAAGTAGACTTTGATCATTTCTTACATAACCCAACTACTCAGCCTAAAAACATTTGAGTCCTGGTAAGAGTAGAAAACAGCTACCATTACTGTATGGATTTTTATTGATTAGAATCTACAATATTATCCAGTGATCACACCATTTGAATAGACTAAAGTACCTCTGATAAAAATAACAATATAATTTAGTTGAATTGATATAAGCAAAAATAGTCAGACACTTATCCACGTTTGATTTAAAATATCATTTACTGTATCACTAGCGCGTACAAAAGAGATTAGTTATAAATGCAAGAAAATCTATAACATTTTATAGCGATTTATACCAAGAAAACAGCTGATGCCATCAATTAAGCATTATGTGAGTTGGGATGAGTCACCAGATTAGAGAACTAAATCCGCGGGATTTTATTAGATAAGACATAACATAAGATTTTATAAAGAGATAATCCAATGATAAAAACCGATACGATGCTAATGAAAGTGACTGAACTAATCATTCTCCTGTACAATGTAATCAGTGAGACGCTTGAATATGTGGATATAGTTTAAACGTGATATTATCAAATTAATGTAATTGTTAATTAGCTTGATTTGTGCCTGAATATTATCTGTTTTTAGTGGGTGGTGCTGTTTTTATTATGTTGATTTTTATAGAAGTAGCTAATGGGAACTGTTAAATAGTTCTCCTATATTTTAGGATCTGATTGCCTGATCATCACAAAATTGACTTGCATGATGCCGTCAATACTTACGGTGTTGATGTGCAAGGAGTCGCTGGACTTACTCGAAAATATATCAATGTTTATAGTTTATAATAACATTGGTTACTCAACGACAGCCGAGGTGTTTGTGCATTGTTGGAAATCCAGTCGTTATCTTGGTTGACATGAGTATAAATTTGAGTATAACGTTCATCAGAACTACCAAGTTTCGTGATGTGATGACGAATATGTAATATGTTTTACGTCGACAAAAAGAAATGTATGTTGGAATATATTGGTCCTTTCGCGTTATTTGCTCATATATTTAAATAGCTGTGATCCAAGATGATGTGATGTTTATGAGTCTATGTTCTGAGAGAAAAGCACAAGAAAATCCTCTAATATATAACCGATTTCTGTTCGGCAGCTTTAAATCAGTCATTTAGACTCTTGTTACTTTACTTTACTTTACTTTTTATAGCTTTCAGAGTTAAATGGTGATTAACGAAGTGCTTTCCTATAAAATTATTGAAGAATTTGCTAAAAAGTGCCGTTGGTACTCAACATCTGCGGAAAACCCCGCGCGAGTGAAACTGATTTCTATCAATGAGGGATTCAATAATCTGTTTAATGCCTATATTCAAGATGCGCTTGCGTAATTGAGATGCAGGGATTATCCATGCATTCCACACAACTATAGATTAGGCAATTAGAAAAACTGTATCATTATCTGTTATTGTAAACGGCAGACCTCCTGGTAGGCAGGGTACTGAAAACCATGGCGCTACAATCTGTATAAACAGTCATGTTGGAAAAGGTTATTAATAGAAATCCCTTATACTGCATGAAAGATTTTTCTACAACAGTTGTTATAAAAAGCAATCAATTACATAGATCAAAGAGACTTCCCCTTACTCCTTGTAAATATAAATCTACATTTTATTAGTTAGTTTGCTGATATCATGTCGGATGATATTAATTTATGTATTGAATGAATTCATTCTACTTTATCCTGCTCATATTATTACAGTAAACATCTCATCTGCTGGGTGACGTACTAATTTTGTCCCACATTCATTAGGATTATAGCGATATCATTGAAAATTTCCTAATTCCAGAAGAAAATTGAACAATCTTATTATAAGTATTCTGGTGAAATTAGATTAGAAGAATAAATAGTTTAGTTTATCTGCAATGTATGTTGAATACTTTGACTTTACGGGAGTAAGCGAAATAAACAGGCATTGATTTGAAACAGATTTAGATTGCGTCACTGCTTCCTTTCTTAAGTGGCGAAAATCAATATAAATGTACTAGGTAGTATTATTGAAGCTAACGAAATATTCTTCTTTAATCTATGAAAGGAAGTGTTTCTCTCTATAAGAAAAGCTAGAAATACGGGAGAAGAAGAGATAAAAAAGAACGAATCGCGGTCTTAATTGCGCGAGATTAAAATGGTTATGTGAACAATGAGATTCTTGAAGAGTTTAATGCAGAATATATTAGCCGTTTTCTTGATCTGATTATCGATTAAGAATCCATCTTTTGCTCGGATAGAGCAAAATGGTACAAAATTTTTTAGAGAGCATGGCATTAGTCACTATCGCCTAATAATGTTAAATAATCATAAAGTTATTGCTAAGGAATTCTACATATAAAATGTGAATAGTTATATCATTTGATTAAAGAATAGCTGAATAGATTTCATGGCATTGGGTGTTTTTATTTAGTAAATTATTTTGCCTAAAGAAGGGTTTAAAACCAGAACAATTAAAATACAGAGTGACCACAATTTTTTTGTGAAAAAAGTAATAATATTTGCAAAAACAGTCTTATAAAATGCTAAAATAGCAAATATAGCGAAGAAGAATACGAGACTGTGTATCAACGCAACAAGTCCGTGAGTGCCTATCCTGTCCATGGCAAGTGATTGAAACGGAAATGGCCACTAGCATGCCATATTCCCCCATCCCCCTGCACTTTGAAGCCCAACTGATATTTAAACTACAGAACTTAGCGTAAAGCCGAGGTTGGTAGCCTCCTGTTATGGAATCTTGAGATGGTGATCGCAACTTTTACGTCGAACTTTTATTACTATTTCGGTGAGGAAATTTCTAGAAAGTGTGATCTGTCAATAATTCTAGTATTAGCCGTCATTTCCGATTTAACTAAGTGCAAGGGTCTTGTTGCACCTTAAGTTGCACAAGGTTACTTATGATTAATAAAAGTAGATAATGCTCTACATCCTAATCTAGTTATCACATATTTGGTGAGGTTAAGACTTTTCAATTCTATCGGTAACGGCTGGTATCTGACACCAGATCGCCCTGGTATATTTTGACCCGTGTATTTTGGATTGTATTAGGCTAATATAAAAAGCTATGCCGAATGAATGTTAAAACTTAAAGGTTAATTTGAGGCGCAAAATTTAATTCTGGAGGCTATCAATCGATACTAGATGATTTTTTGCATATCAGAGTAATTAACTGTATATTGCAAATTCATAAGAGTTGCAAGAAAGGGTATGCCCTCAGATACTTAGAAAGAGTGGCATGTTATGGTAACTATGTGGCGCAGGCTTGTATGGTTCAACTAAAGTTCGCCGCTACTTGGATGGTTTTTTGCTGAATAAGGGGCTCTTGTAAGGCATTCTCTGCCAGTATACTAGGAATAAAATATGCCGACAACGTCAGATATAACGATGATGATGCCGATGAGATAGGATGCTGTTAATGAAACATATTATTGTATTCATAGAAAATTGCTGATGTTTTCATCGTATAGTTATATAGTAAAGATTGATATTCTAGCAGATGGCGATCTGTGCGCCAAAGAATTCGTGTTCATCATATCCCCTAATGACCGCGATGGATTCTATTTTCGAGCACCAGAGATTGATGATATAATCGTTCTGGTGAATTTGATTGTTAGTCTCGAAGAAAAAGTCATGCATCCCTTTTCTGAATTCAGAAAAGGCTACCATGTTGCTGCACAGCATAGTATATGAATATTCATTCTGGTTGAATAAACCCATCAGGGTTCAAGAAAAAATTCAAGTGCTGTCGCTGGAGGAGTGGCTTACTGACGCGGCATGATGTTGGCAATGGACTATTTGATTTTATCATTGTTTAATCAAATACTAAACAATGTAGGAAATTATCTAGAACTGGGTCGAAGATGAGTTTTCCTGACCACTTCCACTAAAGTAAGTGCGGCACTGTCTCTATCAATTCCGACAACTACTGCAAGCGGGTGGTTGCGCAATATATAGCAGTTATGTTAAGTAGATATTATAGTCGTTTAACTGAATTTGTTATTAAAATTAAGGCTAAAATAAGGCTACCTAGGTAGGTAGGATCTGGTAAGCATATTAATGCTAGCTGTTTATTTCAAGAAATTATAGCGTGCAGGATTTTGCTAAATTTCTGAAGATTTTTATGCGGTTACTGCTGAGGGAGAATATTTAAAGCGGCGAGAATGTAAAATAAAAATGCTATAATATGAGCGGTGGTAGTCAGTTTAACTTTTTATCTAATTATTATCTTGGCACGCACGCGATATCTAAAACGATCTTCGGTAGGACGGTGACCTTGATGGACTGGGAGATAAAAATTTTGCTGGGAAGAAGGTGCATAATGTAGTGCGTAAGGAGATCTGTAACGCTGATTTACGGAGTTAATACAGACCTTTTACTGTAATCTAATTTATCCCAGTTGCGAAGTGTTGAATAACCCTGTCTTGTTTGAAACACAGCTATTTTGCCTAATGTTTAATACGATGGAAAGCAAGAATATAACTGCATTTCTGGCGAGATTGTCAACCTGACAATCAGGATGGATATTGGTATTCATGAACATATGAGAAACTGAAGATTCTCATGCTTTCTATCGACATATGAACAGCGCCGATAATCAACGCCCTAGATGCACTAAAGAGTGAACTCTTCGCGGTTTAAACGCTAAGTTTTGAGACATTAATGATTCTATTTAGAGATAAGCCGTTATCCGTAAGAATATAAATCAGAGGTACAGCACTGCTGGAGAGTCCTAGCGGCGATCCTATATTCCGAGATGGACGATTGTTATGATTTAACTGCTGATTCGTATTACCTTTGTGTACTATAAAGATAAAGGTGCGTTTTTATTCTAAATTTTGATTGATTTTGGTGTCGTTGCTCTTCTGTTATTAAAAGAGATTATTATCTACTTCTGGTCAAAAGGGGGCTCTATCACATTATTTAAAACTGCTTCGAGAAACTGCGGTAGTTGGTTTACCTAGGATATTTATCTACTAAGATAGTACAGCTAGATCTTCTAAGTATCATCCTTAATGATGATGAATCGGGCCATTACTCAAGGGAATGGCCTGAAAGGACTTTATTAATACATTCACAGTGGACCTCCAGCTGAAAAAGCTCGGATTCTGATGTAAATGAGAGTCCTGCTGGAGAGCCATATAATGTAGAAGAAATGTAACTTGGTAGCAGTCTCTCGTCTAGCAACGAGAGATAATATATAATGTCAATACCACTTAACTATAATATACACCGGCCGTTATGCATAAATAATGATCACACCACAGATATTTATCTCGACTACTTGGTAGATACAATAGGATAGTGTGTCGTGTGGAATGATAGCTGAATTGAGAATCGCATGCGCCCCTGCATGGAAGGGGCTTTCATTACTATTACTTCTTCTGAAAAGTCATTATTTGTTTAATAGATTTAATTATTTAGTCTTGAATCATTATATAGACTTTTCTTGAAAATCTTATTTATAATAATATGGTTTTTGAATAACATAGTTAAAAGTAAAATATAATAATTATAATAATAAGGCGCTGTCATCAAGCAACTATAACACTTAAAATCAGTGTTTCTCTTCGGGAAAAAAGAGCCTGAATTTATTTTGATTAAGCGTTATAGCATATCTAAATTTATTGTTATCAAAGGGAAAAATCAGATGATGTTAATTATTAATTATGTTATATAACATATATAGATTACTTTTTACTCGGCGAAAAAGTTCAGTCATCAAAAATATGAATTCGTCTGTTTATGTGCAGAGGTTGATATAGAGCAACGCCTCATGGCGCTTATGTATCTTGAAATAAATATGATCAAACGATTTAATGGACGCATGGAAGTTGAACTGTAAAGCTATTCTCTCAATCTGGTAAAGAGTTTGAAATTACTCTGAATTAATATGTTTTACTATAAATTAGAAATTACCTCAATCAGCAATGTCTAATAAAACTTCATTGTAGTCTATGAAAGATTAGTTTAAAGTTAAATTTGAATTTTTTAAAAAAATAACTATATTCAATAGAATAAATATCTAATAAAATGAAAGACAAAAACTTTGACGTATAACAATTGATTATAAACGCGCTCTAAAGATACTTTAAACTGTTTTTAACGATCATTAAAAGTGGGAATGAGTTAATAGATGGTATGAGTTAGCATGATTTATGCGAACGCTATAGCTATTAATTGATATAAAACTGGTACCTCTAGCGCTTGCGATGAATTGGTAGTTATAAGAAATAAGCGCGAGAGGTCTCCCCTTATGATGGATAATTTTTATCTCTTCCAAGTTATGTGCAGAGCATTTTTGTGACGCGCTATCGGTGCCTAAAGCAGCATGTTTGTATAATATATTTTACTACTTGAATGATTATATTGTTACTGAACAGACTACCCCACTACTAGAGACTCTGCCACAGATTTAAGCTGAGGTTGTTGGTATTTTTATAAAAGCAAAAAGGATTCGTCTGATTATGATCTCTACTAAAATAACTTGCTGGCTTGGTTTACATCACGTGCTTGGAAAACGTTGTCTGTTTAATAGCCATCCATTATTCTCGGCAACTTTGGAGCAAAGAAAGAAGGCTGCGTAATGTGCTACTGATTGACTTTCGATGTATCTAAATTGGGTGTCTGTGCCCACAGACCCGATCAGATCAAAGGTATTATCAATAATTATTTTATTTTTACATGTCAGTCAATGTTATTAGAAGTGGATAGGGGAGGGAGTGGGCCAGCTCAGCATTTACCTCAGCATTTACAGATAGTAGAGAGAGTAAGCTGGCTTATCGGATTTTATACAGCAAATATATGGTTAATATCCTTTTAAAAAAAGGATAGTGCAAAACTTGTATAATAATAGAGAAATTCTAACGTGTTCTTTGCTTTTATATGAGCCCTACTTTACATGTAGGGAACTTCGTGGTGTCTGTCGTTGATTAAAGAGGAAGCCTAGATGACTAACTAAGCTATTATCTGACCTCATCCAGCTGGATGAGGTAGTTCACATTTGTCTACTCACATTATTTTGAACAAAAATATAACGACAATAAATAATACCGACAACACCGCGATGCGCTTCTTTAATCTATGTTGATTAATAATGATTTTATTGTGCTGGCCCAATATCTCTCGGTGCAGGAACTTAATCCCATGCAAATGTTATCAGATGAATAACCTGTCGCTGACTGCCTATGTTTAAAGGATGTACTGGACATAATGCAGTCGCCAGTAAACTCGCTGAGCACCCTGGCAAAAAGTCATCCGTTAAAAAATATTGAGATTGATATTTTCAGACTGTTATCAGTATACTTCTGACCACGTTTGCTAACTTAGCCGCTGATTTTATGCTAGACGAACTATCAGGAACGATAAAATAAATGCTAACAGATTATTAGATACGCGTTGCGAGGTGCGGTATCACCAACGTATTTAATCATTCCGAGATATATATTAAAGCCAAGACATCCATATAATCTCTAATGGTGATTACTGTGTCTTCTGCAACAGCTTGCAGGTGGTGACGAACACTAATTTAGCAGACAGTATTGTTGTGCTTAAGGATACCATAGCATCAGCAGATCGTCATACCCTCTACCTCTTACTTCTCGATAGTAGTATAGTTTTTTTTGAAAAATTTAATTTAGTTTTGAAATAATCTCTCATAAACTGCAAAGGAGTTTTATTACTTAATCAATATTGAGTAATTTTTAATTGCACAGTTAAATATATTTACGTAGAATAATATTAAGTTTTTGATCATCATTGAAATGAATGGCTTCGTAGCTTATTTTTGTGTCTATGTAAATTTCTCAACCATACTATTTTAATTTGAGAATGAATCAGCAGGATAAGTTGATATTCTATGCCAAGCTATGAAAACAAATGATTGAATAATATTTTCTAGTAGCTGAGCGGGTTTGCAAACTAAAAAGCTGCCTATAAATTTTTGCCATTGTCTCTAAATATAACAATAATAAGCATGGACATGCTTCTTTAAAACCATGTAAAAAGTTTTAAGCATTAAGCAGACTCTTATTCATTCTATAGACAAGAATGAAGCTTATCAAGTATCGTGATTTATATTATATCTATAAAGATAATGTCATGAAGTTTTGTTTAGCATTTGTGGAAAATATCTACATCTACGTAGAGGTGTAGAACTGTAGGCTCATAGTTTTAAACGCTTAATGCTTCAGTTTTAAAGGAGTTAAATTCTTTCTTTGTTTCATAAAAATTTTCATTTTTAGACTATGCAATAGGGCTCCTAGATCAAAAAGAGAAAAATGTTTTTCGAAAAAATATTTATGATTTCTTTTGAGCTGGCAAGAACGTCGTCAATAAATGATAGGGATATCATTGTAATGATCAACATTATCTCATTTTTGCAATTCAGGAACGGAAAGTCTGGAGAGACGCCATAATGCTTAAGCTAAAGTAGATGCAGGTTATTCGCTATGCTAAAGAGCAGTTCTGATTTATGTATTGTAGTTGTCTGATGATGAAGACTCATAATCATGATATTAGCTATAAAACTTATAGCTAATAGTAAGCAAATTAGCTTAAACAAGTTAATGCGAAGAAGATCTAATAATAATATGAAATAAAACAATTAATTAGTTAGTGATAAATAAAAACCGATAGTTTAATAGGTAATAATTAAAACTATTGGATTCCTTAATAATTTAAGAACAGTCAAAGAGAAGTAGTAGCATAATTTATTCCTATTTATTTTTCATGAACTTCTTATAGAAGAAGTATTTTTTTGATTAAAAATTTTTGTAATTTATGCTTGAAATTTAATATATAAATTTAAATTATTAATTTTTATTAATAAAATTAGATACTTAAAAAAGTGAATATTTTGTATAAGCTTAAAATTCTGTATAATCCACTCATATCTTGTTCATCAAGATATTGAGGAACTGCCTTAAACAGGGTTTTACCAGTTTTTTAGCTAAATCAGTTTAAGTGATCTCATCTTCTTATATATTAAGATAATGATTTTATCAAAATCATCATGTTTATGTTTTAATTTTATACTAATTTTTTGCGCTGATACAATATGGGAAATTAGAGCAACTAAAAATAATAGTAAATATAATATCTCATTAAACTAAATTTAATTTATAATCTACAATTTATTTGTTATATCTATTCTAATTAGAATAGAAAAAGCACAATTTATTTTATTTTTATTTAAGATGTTTATAATTATCTAATATAACAGAATAGAATTTTAAAAACTAAATATAGATTGCTATAAGCAAAAAAAATTAGTTATGATCATTTTTAGTCTATTAGATTCAAAGATTGGGTGGCGTATCCTATTGATATATTTTATAAATTATTTTAATAAAATATAGATGATATGACATGAAAAGTCTATCCTAAAGTATCTACTTTCGTAGATACTACCTTGCTATTATTCATTTCATGAATCATCCATAATGCTGTCAGTTATCTGATATCACCGCTGTTAAGGTGGACTTTAAGCCATGCTGCAAAAATAACGTGATAAACGCTGTTTTGTCGGCGCTTGGCCTCTCCTATACCTTCATCTGTAACAATTATTTGCCACAGCGAACCCAT
>JBQMRQ010000040.1:0-18478 GCA_052174535.1 Arsenophonus sp. NC-WZS1-MAG3
TTTAGCATGGCGCTTTACTGCTGATGCTTTTTCACGTTTACGTACAGTTGTTGGTTTCTCATAAAACTCACGACGACGCACTTCAGCTAGTATCCCTGCTTTTTCACAAGAACGTTTAAAACGACGTAGCACTACTTCAAATGGCTCGTTTTCACGTACTTTAATTACCGGCATATGCCTTTCACCTCAAAAAAATCAGTTTTTGCTTTGCTAACAATATTATTGTCAACTATCTTATAGTGCAGAATCTTACTTCAATTTCTATGGCTTTGTAAAGTGCTGTATATAAACGAGTTGCAAAATCCATCTAACTATTTTATACTAAAATAGTTAGCATTATTGTAGGTTACAATGGATACCATATAAATTATGTATTTTAATAGTAACTAATTTAATCTAAAAAGATTTTTATTTAATAAAAAGTTGCACCATTTTTACATAAATGCTGATAAACTTACCTTATTAGTAAAGGTGGTAAGAAATGTATGCGTATTTTAGGTATAGAGACATCTTGTGATGAAACCGGTATCGCAATTTATGATGATCAAGTAGGTTTATTAGCCAACCAATTATATAGTCAGATAAAATTGCATGTCGATTATGGTGGAGTAGTACCTGAATTAGCTTCTCGCGATCATATTCGTAAAACAATCCCTCTAATTAAAGTAGCACTACAAGAAGCGAATTTAACTGGAAATGATATTGATGGTGTTTCTTATACCGCAGGTCCTGGTTTGATAGGAGCTTTATTGGTTGGAGCGGCAATAGGACATTCATTAGCGTTTGCCTGGAAAGTACCAGCTATTCCTATTAATCACATGGAGGGGCACTTACTGGCACCAATGCTAGAAAAAAATAGTCCTGAATTTCCTTTTGTAGCATTATTAGTCTCTGGTAGGCATACTCAATTAATTAATGTAATTGCAATTGGTCAATATCAGTTATTAGGCGAATCAATTGATGATGCTGCTGGTGAAGCTCTTGATAAGATAGGAAAGTTATTAGGCTTAGATTATCCGGGCGGGCCGGCACTCTCATTGATGGCTCAACATGGACAAGTTGGGCAATTTGTATTTCCTCGCCCGATGACAAACCGCCCGGGGTTAAATTTTAGTTTTTCAGGGTTAAAAACTTTTGCTGCCAATATAATTCGTAATAATAGTATGGATCAACAAACCACTGCTGATATTGCTCGAGCATTTGAAGATGCTGTTGTGGATACATTAGTGATAAAATGTAAACGTGCTTTAGAACAAACTGGTTCTAAGCGTTTGGTTATGGCTGGTGGTGTAAGTGCAAATCGTACATTACAGCTAAAAATGACAGAATCAATAAAAAAAATTGGCGGCCAGGTTTTTTATGCTCGTCCCGAATTTTGTACCGATAATGGCGCAATGATAGCCCTAGCTGGCATGATCCGTTTAAAACATGGCGTAAACGATAGTATGAATATCACTGTTAAAGCACGTTGGCCACTAGTAAATTTATCACCGTTAGCAGCAACAACTTTCCATAAATCAGTTTAAAGTATAAAAATTAAAATATTAATTATTTTTTCTTGTTTCTTAGTAAAGAAATAATTTCTTTATTTCTTTTTTCTCTTTTTTTCTTCATTTTTTGCCATATAGGGCTTTCTTTTCCTCTCCATAGGCGCTGAATGTTTTCATGATGACGAAAGAGCATTAAAAATGAAACTACCGTAACTGGAAAGGTGAATTCTGGTTTAAACCACCAAACATAGAAGGGAGCTAATAGAGCAGTAATAATAGCTCCTAATGATGAATATCCACTGAGTAGTACAGTTAATAACCAGGTACCTGCGATGATGCTAGATAAACCCCAGCCAATAGCAACAATTGAGCCAAAAGCAGTAGCAACACCTTTTCCGCCTTTAAAATGAAAGAAAATAGGGTATATATGCCCTAAACAGGAGGCAATGGCAATAATTCCAAGATAAAAAGGGGAGGTATTTAAATAAAGATAGGCTAACCATACTGGAATCATACCTTTTAGAATATCGCATATGAGCACAGCTAAAGCAGCGGCTTTTTTGCCACCGATGCGTAATACGTTTGTTGCTCCAGGGTTTTTTGAACCTTGATATCTTGGGTCAGGAAGACCTATCAAGCGACAGATCAATACGGCGCTGGAGATTGAACCACAGAGGTAAGCGAAGATAATCATGCCAAGTGCAATTGCACTCATATCATTGCTCCAAAATAAGCAAGACCTTTTTAACTTAACATATTAATAATACTTGCACTTTATCAAAGTATTATTTGTAACTTTGTTTCAAGAACCATGGTAATATCAGAATATTAATAATACATACAATATAGTTGTTGGTAACATACTAACAAATATCTATCTTACTATTTATTTTTAAGTTGTGATGAATTATATTTCAACTTTTTATTTTTTTAAAAACTATCAATATAATAGTCTTTATTTTTCTATTTTTGCTGAAGATTTTACTAAAAATGTGTTCATTATACTATTTTAAAATAGTAATAGAGAAATATCTGGAAAGCGATTATTTATCGCAATTAAAAAATAAGAGAAAGGTAAATGGATATTATATTTATTGAACAGTTATCAGTATTTACAACTATTGGCGTTTATGATTGGGAACAAGCTACTCAACAAAAACTGTTACTCGATATTGAGATGGGGTGGGATAATCAGGATGCAGCTAAAAATGACAAAGTAGAATATTGTTTAGATTATGCTCAAGTTACTAAAGTAATAATTAAACATATAGAAACACAAAAATTTGTATTGATAGAACGGGTTGCGCAGGAAGTTGCTGATATTATTTTAAATCAGTTCGGTAGTTGTTGGGTACAAGTTAAAGTTTATAAAAAAGGTATTATAACACAGGCTAAACAAGTTGGTGTAATTATAGAGCGGACAAAAGCTACTTAAATTAACTTAAATCGGTAAAATTGTTTGTTGATTCCACCAATCAGTTAATATTTGTATACGTTGTCGGGTAAGTTCATCTCTTATCGCGATACCTTTAATACCTTGCTGAATAATATTTTTGCTTGATACTTCTTGCATTATTTTAAATGCTTCAATAACAAATTTAGCTTGTGGATAAGTGATTTTCTCTCGTCCTATCCAACCGCGAGCATCTGCTTCGCAAGCGATAACTAGTTGATTAATACGCTCAGGTTTCCGCCAACAATCTAATTGATTAAATAGGTTAATTACAATTTCAGGTGTTAACTGATTAATTTGATGAATTTGTTGATGAAAACGAGCAACTAATTTAGCTAATTCTTTCATTCTATTAGGAATGTGTAGTCGATCACACATAGCTTCAATTAGCAAAATACCCTTGCTAGTATTATCAGAATATTGTTCAGCTGTGATCAACGCTTTATCAAAATCATGACAGAGAGCAGCGAAGCGAGTTTCGACATTATCAGTTAATGATGCAACTATTTTTAAGGTTAAAAGAGTGTGAATTCCAGCATCTATTGCGGGCTCTGATTCTGTTACTGACAATATTCCAAATAATTGATTAATTTCAGGAAAAAGAATAGCTAACGCGCCACAGTCATATAAGACATAAAAATAAATTTCAGGCGAGGTTGATCGTAGTGCTTTTTCTGTTTCTTTCCAGACTCTTTCTGCGCTAATTGTATTAAGCTCATGATTAAAAACCATTTTTTTCATTAATAATTGAGTTTCATTAGCAATAGTAAATTTTTTCTTAGTCAATTGAGCAGCAAAACGCGCTACTCGAAGTATTCGTAAAGGGTCTTCGACAAAAGCAGAAGAAACATGGCGTAGTAGGCAATTTTTTATATCTTGTTTACCATGGAAAGGATCAATTAGTTGTCCATCTTCAGTTTTCGCGATGGCGTTAATAATCAGATCTCGACGTAATAGATCCTCTTCTATAGTTACATCAGGTTCAGAATAGTAAGAAAATCCGGTATAACCTACACCTGTTTTACGTTCTGTACGGGCTAGAGCATACTCTTCACGTGTTTTAGGATGAAGAAAAACAGGAAAATCCTTTCCTACTTGCTGGAAACCTAATTTGATTAAATCATCCTGGGTAGCTCCGACCACTACCCAGTCACGATCAGAAACAGGTAACCCTAATAGCTGATCCCTTACCGCACCACCAACAAGATAAATCTGCATAGTATTTTCTTTAAATTCATTTATCATTCATTACGTTTTTATGTTCTGGAAAATATGCGGCAATAACAAACCAAAAATTAAACCTGCATCAACTACAGAACCAGCATACATAAACAAATTTATACTAGGCTCACAAAGATTATTATCAATATTGATTTATACAATTTTTATTTTTTCTTCAACGCATTAACTTATTTTCAGTTTTTGTTTTCTGTTTCTAGATTAGTAATAGTTTGCTCACTAGGTGCTAACTTGGGTCTGTATTTTACTAATTTGATTATTCCAGTTTCTATCAATATTAGTTAATTTTTTATGTAACTCTTGATTTCCCTTTTTAAGTAATGGAATATGTGTTATTACACTTGGTGTTTTACTAAGTTGATTTTTAGATCAGCAAACAGCTCGTCCTTTATAATCACGAATTTTAACGTATCTAGTTTCAGGATCTGTGATTAATAATTGAACTTGATCACCGCTTTTTAGGTTATCAACAATGTGGTAATCTATGCCAGGCCTTTGATAAATAAAAGTAGGGAGTTCATCAAAAACATAAATCGTTCCTTTAACCTGAGTTGATATTAAAAGGTTAAATCCTATTAATGCTATTATAATAAAGAAAATTTTCTCATTAGCATTCAACCTATTTCAAACTGTAAAAAATGCTATTAGCTGATACTAATGCCTTAAATGTACTGATGCAAATTAAAAAAAGTAAAATAAGAATTTTTTTTAAATTAATTTGCTATTATTAATAATATTTAATTATTATAACTTACTTTATGTAAATTATAGAATAAAATTATTTACTAATTTATTTTTATAGTGTCTAGTTATTTAACTAGATTTAATTAAAATTGGAATTATTTATTTTTAATAAAACATTTTATGTTGGTATAGAATGAATCACACTTTCACTACTATTTTTGGCTTATTTATATTAAAATTAGAGATTATTTCCTCTTTATGTTAGTCATAAAACTGTCCATGTTTAATCAGAAACAGAGTAAATAGAAAAATTAAGAGTCATCATTCATTAATGTGTGAGACTAATTTTTATAAATAAAATAGAAATATATCTCTTCTTTGCGAAAGCTTAAGATATCAAAAAATCTAAACTAGATATTCGTCATATAGAAATTAAATTAAAATTATCTGTTTATCCAAGAATTTATTAAAACGAATTCTACAAAATAATATTTTTCCTATATGATTTCTCCTTAGATAAACTATTAAATATCTATTTTAAATAATTTATGCTCATTTCTAGTGTCTGTAATTTTAGAGATGTTAGTAATATTTTGCTGATTAATTTTCTGAATTATTTCAACAACAGAGAGATGATATGCTATGAAAAATCTATCTAGCTGTAATCTGCAAATCAAATATTATTTCTGATCTATTTCACTAACCCACCCTAATACTGATGGAGGAGCTGATAGGACCGCTGTTAAAGACTGAGATGAAACTATGGCTTTTTGCGATAACGTGCTGAACGCTTCCTTACTTGATGGGCCTTTATAGCGTTGAGAATTTATTGATAGCTTACGAGTGCGTGATTTAACCGTATTTTTAGGCTTTCTACGAGAGCCGATACCATTAATTTTGATAAAATCAAAAAGATCTCTTACCGAATACGCAATATCAATCTTGTTTGATATATAAAATGTCTCATTTTCTGCCTTCACTTCAAAAGGGGATGTAGAACCGAAAATTAAAATTAAGCTTCAGTAACTCTCTGAGTAGTAGAGAGTTGTGATGCCGTTAATAAACTCCTTAGTATTTTATTGCAAGGCTTTTAACCTATCCTGAAAGTGATGAAGAAGCTAGAGAAAGACTAAGAAGAATATCTTAGAATTCTACGACTTCTCATAAACGCACTTTTCATCAATAAGAATAACAAATTCGAATTATAAATCAGATTTTACGTGATAATGTGAGGATATGAAGCTAATATAAAAATACTGTGGTTAGAGAAAGCAACTCTTTCAATAGTACTTATGCTGTTTTCGTCTGCTCAGAAAAGCTAAAACTAGATAAGGAGATTTTAGTGCGATTTATTCTGCTGACAATCCTCCGTGCAATTTAAGAATGGAGAGGAGATTTACGAAATTTCAAAGAGAAGCGCAACCTGACGACCGCCATACACTAAATTTAGTAATAACTAATTACTATTATAATGGCACTTTCTTTTTGTATATACTACAGTAGGTTTTCCAATTGCTTAAAGCCAGCTATAAATTAGCTTATCCTTTTTCTTTGTGATCTATCAGTATATCCTATAGCTCCTCTATCAAATATATCATCATCTCCTTCACAACAATTTATATCATTGTCTTCTTTAGCAACTAATATGCCATATTTTCCTTTAGGACTTAATACAGTTAAATTACTCTTTTCTTTAATGTTTGAATTAAATTTTATTGAATATTCTCTCATTATTTATCAACAAAATTTAAAATTAAGCAAATTATATTACATTAAAATTAAAATTTATAAGAAGAGTATGTGGATACTCCAAGAAAATTAGTTACTTTTTTAACGGTATGAAAAACTGATAATAGTAGACTAGTATTATTTTACTGAAGAAATAATGTTTAAATCCATTCAAAATTGGTTTTTAGAAAAATATTTTAAAGAAAATAGAAAATTCTTGTTGTTTAAATCTCAAGTTTTAGACAAGAAAATAGTTTAAAATAAAAACTGGAACAGTTAACCTTTCTTTCTTAATTAAGAAAACTATAAATTTACATATGACTAATCATTGCATCACTAAATTTACTGCATTTTAATAACTTAACGATTGATATATCAAACATTAAAATCATAGGTAATAGTTTTGGTGAATGCATTTCTTGCATGCATGCTTACGCTATAATAATTATGTCAGCGAGCTCTATATCTAAAGCTCATATTAACATTTACTCTCACAGAAAAGAAAAGTAATTGAGCCTGAATTGACTTTATTTTGATCTGCATATTTTAGAAAAATTACATGGATTGCATTTAAAGATTGCATAACTATTATATCTATATATTTGTGAACTGAGGCCAATACTTATAACTTGAGCTCAATTGCATTTCCAATGCAATTGCCATTAAGGTTCATACAAACAATAACGTTATAATTAAATTTGGCGCAATAAATTTATTGTAAAACGCATTAGTAATCATGTTTTTAACAAAAAATCTTTAATTATTTATGGATGCTTAATTTTCATTTATTGACCACTATTTAGTAATTCCTTATTAAATTCTTGTTCTGCTAACTGATATTCCTAATCTTTAAAGTACCTTCAATGAATTTTACTTTATTACCTTTATACACTAAAGTAACTGATTTACGATTGTTTTGGACAACATATTCAATTGCTATTTGTACTAACCGCTTCATTCCTTTTTCCGAACAGGGCTTTATTTCGATCCTATAGATGATTGAAAACCAAATTTTATTTCCTGCATATCATCCCTTGTAGAAATTTAATTATTTTATATACCTCAAAGCAGAACTGCTAGATTTTTCTATTCAATATCTCATAAATATTTTATAAATTTTTGCGAAAAATAACTATATTAATCAATTCTAACTGCTTTAGAACGAGTGAGTAGGATAATGGAGGGAGGCACATCATTTTGATAAAAGTTCATAGATATTTTATAAAAAACGAATTTTTTACATAAAACCATATCTAATCAAAAGATATTCATCCACACAACAAGTATGGTTAATAGTTATTTAATAAACAGATGATATTCTTAAATCAAATCAATTATTCAGGAGGAGAAGGCTCCCTACCCCATACATCCCTACCATAAATTTAAGTTAATTTTTCACCAGCACAAATTTTTCCATCTAAAAAATCTTTTATTATTATCGTGATAGGCTTTATTTTACTGTTAAATAAACCACTTTTTATATTACTTTAGTAATATAAGTACCAATACTTTTCTTATCAATATAAGAAACCATTGAATTATTAGGACGCATAGCAGCTTATCTATTATGGTAGTGTTATAGATTACCTTGTTGAGAAATAACTATTTTGCTTTCTATTAAGCTATCCTTTTATTATATTACACAATATCTATTAACCTTGAAATCAGCTTAAAGGGATTTCACCTGCTGACTCTAAAAATAACATCTAGTTTAAGAAAAAACAGATTTATGAAGCATCATAGCAAAACAAGCGAGGGGACAGCTGAGAATTATACACTATATTTACTAATAATTCTATATTAATATTATAGTAAAATATAACATAGTACACTTGAATAATTTTCTATACTAATACTTTTTAATTAAAATATAAGAGAGATCATATTGCTCATTAGCATAACAAATTTGCAGCATAAAAAATTAAATTAAGTCTCTTATAGAGTAATAAATTTTTTCCAAAAAATACAATTAATTTTCGAAAAATATGATTTTTGATAAATCATTAGATATATAATCACAATTTACCAATTAAATTGATTAGAATATATAAATTATATTTCTTTCCTAATGTTTATGGCGCAGGCTAGTTAAGCTCGTGATAACAAGGGTATTAAAGTTAATTAATTGTTTAGTCACGGCTACATAGATTCTCGTTGCACAATCATATTCATGACAATATGACTACTAAGAAATATAGTTCATAGAAATTATCATGATAATGAGGCTTCATCGTCAAGCAACTACAGCATCTAAAATCAGCCACGCTCTTCAGCGCAACAAAGAGACTGTATCTGATTTAGTTAAATAACGTTATTCTATATCCGAATTTATCATTGCTAAATACTAAAAGATATATTGATGATTACAACTATATTCCCCATCGTTTCCGATAAGGTTCTTATCCGCTCATCAAGAAGCTATAGTTATTTTTCTGTAAAAAATATTTTTCTACCTCTTAACTATCTATTGATAGTCATCTGTAAATTCTTGAACTCCGTTATATCTCGATCTTATATAAATCGCTGTTATTCAGATAATGGATGGATAATTTGCATAAAATTAGGAAAAACCCTGAAACCGACGTAAGAAATGCTTAAAAGATATAAACATAATTATCTATCATTATAGATATGAAATATCTTCTGAAATGTTAAACAAAGCTTCACAACGTTATTTTTCGTGTATATATCCCCTCACGCTACTCGATGGTTTTTATCTGTCTTTACAAAGAACAAGACCATAGCTAATATTCAATTCTTCTTACGTGATCTTAAACCAGCAATGTCCAATGTTTATTCGGGTAATTACAGACAATAACTAAAAAATTTATAGACTGTCTTTTTAATCTGTAAAATATTCAGTCAACAGAAAGTATAAATTCAGCTGTTTATGTACAGAACTTGGTATAAAATACTAACTTATTCGTCGATCATTCTAAAATAAATGGTATGATCAAGAGATTTAATGAGTGCATAAGATTAACTGCAAAACCATTATTTAATTTTGGTCAAAATCTTGATATCAAGCTATATCAATATGTTTGGTTGCGTAATTAGGAATTACCTCAATCAGTATTGAGTAGTAAAACTTTTTTGCAGTCTATGCAAAATTAGTTTAAAGTTAAATTTTAATTATTCAAAAACCATGCTATTTTCAAGAAAATAATATTTAGTCAATAAGACTAATCCAACATGAGTACTTTAAGTGCTAGCAATTTTCTACCGTTAGTTAACTATCTTGAATTATCAATATTTATCAGTATAGTCCGGTGAAGTTTATGGTTATTTGTCCGTACCACCTGGTAGGTTAATAATATATATAGAACCCGAATGAGCGGTTATTATGCTGTTTGTAAGTTAATCTAGTCAATGCTTATCACAAACAATAAAGCCAAATAGTAGATACTATCCAGCTTTATTGTTAAATTAGTTTCTGATTAGAGCTTGATGATAACAATCATAGAAACCATACTAATGGTGGTGGCAGCACCATAAAAAATCCATTTTTCAGCTGGAATCGCTATTTTTAGATCATGCATTCCATGATGGAGTCGATATAGCCCACACCAAGTAGGTAAAATAATCATTAATAGCAAAAAAACACGGCCAATAAAACTTTGGCAAAATGCCAGAATACGTTCATAACTGAACATTTCTGGCGCAAAACAATCTAGAGGAATTAAAATCGCCAATAAAAGAATAATAACCGGAGAAACAATTGCACTCCACATACCGCCAACACCAAATAATCCCCAAAAAATAGCTTCATTAGAACGCTTAGGAAAGTGATTCATCATTGTCCTCCTTAGATTATCTTAGCGATACAGCTAAGATAATAATCGTTACTAGAAACGTAATACCCCAAAGTAATTTTACTATCGTTTCTTGGGCTATTTTTTTATTTTTAATTATAATGTTAATAGCTTTAGGTGTCAGTTCAAACCAGGTTTTTGTATGAAATAAAGTTGCTATTAAAGTGAAAATATTAATTAATAAAACAATTGGATTATCAAGAAAACTAATATAATTAGACCAACTTTCACCTCCTGCTGTTAATGAACATACGCCATAAAGAACGACTAAACTAAACCAAATTTGAGGAATAGCTGTTGCTTCTCGAATAACATAAAAACGATAAAATTCAATCTGTTGCCACCAATTTGGTAACATTTTACGTACATATGGCTTACGTTTTGTCATTATCTTTTCTTCCTTAGTTTGCTTTCAAGATAGATATAATAAAATATTTTATACTTGCTGCTCTTCCATATTGAATTGCAGCAGTAACATTAACATGTTTAGGTATCTTTCAGAGCAGTAACCTATAAATATACAACTTCATGCGCCATTATCGGTATTTAGTAATGGCATTCGTTTTTTATTGCTTTTATCTCGATTGTCAAGGTTATAATACTCTTCTAGCATAATTGTATAGCATAGACAATAAACTAAAATTAAGGCAAAATTAAGGGTTAGTCTAGATAACAGAGGCGCAATCAATGCAATCCAAGAATTGATGATATTAATCATTTGACTAGGTCTTACTTATTGAGAACTATCGCTAACTTTACGATTATTACCAATAATATTTTAATTAATAGCTTCACAATGCTCCTCAATAAAATTAGTCATATCTACCACTAAAATCTCTTTCGAGAAGGAAATTTCTCAATGATTCTACTTTTTAGAACATCTGTATAGTCCGTAAAAAAAAGTTTTGCAGGTTAATTTAAGCACCTAGTTAATCACATACCGTAATAGAAGTGAATTCCCATACAACAAGACTAGCAGTAGAAAAAATCAGCTGCTAGGTTATCTTTAATATAACCAAGAAATAACCAAGAACATCTAGCAAAGAGGTTTATTTATCATAAAGAACTTCATAAATAACAGAATAAGGGATATGGTTAGTTTCAAGATTCTACTGGATCATCTCCATTTTCAGTTTTTTAATCTTAGCCATTCCCTCTATACCTTATTTGTTTTTTCTTATACTGGTGCAAAATTGGTAATTTTGCATCACTATAAAACTATATACAGATCCATCTTTTAAGTTATAAAAAGCAAAAAATATTTTATGACATTAATATCATCACGCTCAGTGATGCCATTATCCAGTTGATGGATATGCGAAACGAGATTTTTTGCGATAAAAATCCTAGTAAACCATATGTATTCTTCGAGATCTAGACTAAATTTCAATTTAATTGTATTGAGCATTAAGTATAAAAACGCCGATATTATCTCTAATTTCAATGTGTTTAAAGAGTTCTTTAAGTTTAGCTACTTTAATATTCATGGAATTTGTATCAATTTAGAATATGATAAATAACATAATTTTCCTCTATTCTATTTCTATTTTATCATGATGTTAGCCCAATTCTCTCTCTTTAATTTTTCTGTTTATCAGTTTAGTTAAACTATTTTTAATTTTACTATATTTTAATTTAATGGTGTTATTATTTTCTTGAAACATCTTAAGAAACATATTTAGCCACTTTTGTGCCAGATAATCACTAAAAAAGACTAACTCTGCTAAAGAGTTAGCATTTAAACGGTTGTCTCCATAAAAGACAATCGATAGAGATTTACGGTACTATACCATCTTCTTTACGATTCTATGGAAATTCCCTATAATTCTAGTTGTGTTATTTTAGGTTTAACAATGCATAAAATATGCAACCATATGGTTTGTTACCATAACAAACCTTTCTCTTAAAACTATATTATTAAAGCAAATAATCATAAGTATTATAAAATTAAGCGATTATCGCTACGCTACCTTCTGCAGCGATAATATAATTACGCATAGAATAAACTTTTGAAATAAAAAATTTTCATATATGGATTAACTTCAGTATAAACAATTGTTTCTCTTAAATCAGATCAACCAGCTTTATATTATGATTACCTTTTAATTATGACTAAATTAGAATTAAAATTTTGCATAATATACTATTTCCATTATTGATAGAAATAAACCATATATTGTTATGGCATTGTTATTTGGATTGATATTAATCATTAATTCTAAATTATTATTTAGTAAATTATAACAAATTGTTACTAACAGAGATTTATTTAAATGCAAGTTTTACAGAATTTTGCTTATAAAAATCAGATCTAAACTTTTTTTTAAATTAGCTATTTGATCAGTTATTAGCAAATCTAGTGCATAAACTGTCACAGGACTGCGTCCACTTTAATGCTTCATGAATCTATTATATATTCTTAATTAGATATTATTTACACCAGAGTCAGCAACTAAAATCTCTTGAGTCACTTTTAGATATTCTGAGAAGAATGAGCAGATTAAATAACATTAAAATGGCTGTTTCCTCGAATAACAGTACCTCATACGTCGGCTTATAAGTTCACTATCATAAAAACCGATTCAATCAGATTCTTCGTTTTTATTAAAGCCGAATTCGCTGACGGGAAGGCATAGAATGCCAGCACAGTTCTTCTCCCTATTCTTCCAGCTTCTTCATCGCTACAGGATACTTTGCTAAAAATGTTACTAATAAACATCAAGGGTTTTGTTAGTAGCGGCATCAGGACATTCTGGTACTCAAAGAGCTCTCGCAACTCACCCTTAACTTTTTGTTGCATGCCTTTTGTGAGTGAAGTTCGGCACATTAAGTGTTTTGCGTATCCAACAGCGTTGGTGCTATATGTCCTAGAACATTCTTTCCTATTGCATTAAAAAGCAAGAGTACCGTCTCCCGTGCAATCCTGGAAGATACGATTAAATTACCTTCTCGTATAGGGCATTGAAATTCGGGCAAGTCTGCTTCTGACTCTTGATAAGCATCTTTTATCACAACTATCTCTTTACGTTCATGCGTAGCAACACTAATAATGATCAGCAAGAAAAGGCAATGACACGCCTCATAGTCATAGAATGTTGTATGTGATGAGTACAAAAATAAATCTAACGCGTGTCGCTAAATCATACTGGCAGCATTATCTATGCTCTTCAAGCGATTCCCATTTTAGTCTACTGATAGTACTAGCAGAAAGATAAAGTGCTTTCACCGTGAAGTACGCTCAGGGCTTTATGAAAATAACAGGTAGAAATGATTCGTAATCATATAGACATGATAGTAAGTCTTTAATACTTTTGCGCGCTTTAGATAATATAATAAAAAATAAGGATCTGTTGAAAGATATCCCGTCACCACCAACTGTGGATCCCACCACTTTTACCTTAGGCACTTTAATCTTAAAATGCCAATATCATTCTGTATAATTCACTGTAGTAAAAATTATTACTGATGACGGGAGCATAAACCCCAGTCGAAAAGATATGCTGAGTATATTATTACAACTATGACTTCGAGTTCATCCATAACAGCGGTATTTATCAGTTACCTAGTATAATTATGGATGAGTTCATGCAAAGGATTAGAGGTAATATCTGGTTTTTGAATACCATATATGATAGACTTTTTATGGTATATTATCTCTCTATTGTTAAAATCATCCATAAAATTAATCAGAAGGAGACATGCCACCACTATCTCCGAAACTCCATATACCAGAAATAAACATAACTCTTAGGTAGCTTCTTCCATGCTAGTAAGTGGAAAGAGGCGATCTTATTTAAACCACACACTACAGTGATAATGTAATTTATATTAAAAATAAATTTTTAACTGTAAAAGAAATTATTAATAATAAATCAGTCTGAAATCAACCTGCTAGGCATTTAGAAACTAATAAAACTTATCTCGAATGCTGCGCTTGTACAAACTATATAAAGAAAATAATATTAATGCGATTCTTCCTTAACAATTAATAAAAATTCATTAATAGATTAACCTCCTGATCTAATATTCGCACTTTCTTCAATTTTTTTGATTGAACTAGATGAGATCTCTAAAATCTCTACATATGAGAATAATATCCAGTAATCTCTATATATTACTGATGAATATTATTTAGTTTATGTCTTTATATTTGATTTTAGTGACAGAAGGCATATGCTGTTTTATCAGCTGATATTTTTCCCGTTAACATTAATTAATGCTTATCAATTCCATACAAGCTAATAGCGATTAATCCTATTCTACAGTGGTGAAACTTATCACTGAGTGTTAAAATACTTGAGTTTATATTTACCGTAATGAGGTTATTCATGTTAGATAACCAATTAAAAAAAGTCATCCTTGCTATATCTGGGGGCGTTGATTCATCTGTATCTGCTTACCTATTAAAACAACAAGGTTATCAGGTTGCCGGTCTATTCATGAAAAACTGGGAAGAAGACGATACTGAAGAGTATTGCTCAGCAGCTATCGATCTTGCCGATGCGCAATTGGTATGCGATAAACTAGATATAGAGCTCCATACCGTTAATTTTTCTGCTGAATATTGGGAGAATGTTTTTGTTCATTTTCTTGCTGAATATAAAGCTGGCCGCACACCGAATCCCGATATTCTGTGTAATAAAGAAATTAAATTTAAAGTATTTCTGGAATTTGCTGTTGAAAATCTAGCAACAGACTATATTGCTACTGGCCACTACGCTAGACGTAAAACTGTTGCTGGACATCATCAATTATTACGTGGTTTAGATAAAAATAAAGACCAGAGCTATTTCCTTTACTCTTTAGATCAAGATCAACTAGCACAAAGTCTTTTTCCAATTGGTGAACTAGAAAAATCAGCCGTTCGTCTTCTCGCTGAAAAAATTGGTTTAATTACGGCTAAAAAGAAAAACTCAACAGGAATTTGTTTTATTGGTGAACGTAAATTCTCTGATTTTCTTGCTCGCTATCTACCGACTAAACCAGGTGAAATAATAACAGTTGACGGTAAAATTTTAGGTGAACATGCAGGCTTAATGTATTATACGCTAGGTCAACGTAAGGGATTACGTATTGGTGGTGTAAAAAAAACTAATGACGATCCCTGGTATGTTGTCGATAAAAATATTAAAAATAATTATCTAATTGTTGCTCAAGGCCATAACCACCCACGTTTAATGTCCACAGGACTTATCGTTCAACAAATCCATTGGATTAATCCAGAAATATTAAATGAAATTAATCAATGCACCGTTAAAACACGTTATCGACAGTCAGATATTCCCTGTACAATTAAGCCACTTACTAACAATAAAGTCGCTGTGCAATTTAACTACCCTATTGCAGCCGTTACACCTGGTCAATCGGCAGTTTTTTATAAAGGTGAAATTTGTTTAGGTGGTGGTGTTATTAAAACACGTATTCAGGAGTCAATGTGAACAAAAATTTTTATAATATTACTCTTGCATTTGCGGGTATTTGCCAAGCATGCCGTCTAGTTCAACAATTGGCTCATGAAGGTAAAATTAACGATAATGCGGCAGAAGTGATGATTAATAGCACACTAAATATTAATCCAACATCTACATTAGCTGTTTATGGCAATAACGAGGAAAATCTTAGCATTGGATTAAATACTCTACTTGCTATACTTACCGCTTCAGGTAGTACGATTTCATCAGATTTAACCCGCTACTTATTAAGTCTCATTGGATTGGAACGCCGACTAAGAAAAAATTCACCTGCAAGTAATGAACTTAAACGACGTGTTGAATTACTTCAACAGAAAAAAAAATATTTTGAACCTATGTGTACTGGTATTTTTAATGCGCTAGCATGTATTTATATAGATGTTATTAGTCCTATTGGCCCCCGTATTCAGGTAACAGGTTCTCCTGATGTTCTACAAAATACTTTGATACAAGCTAAAGTACGCGCATTACTTTTTACTGGCATTCGTAGTGCTGTTTTATGGCAACAAGTTGCTGGAAGCCGACTACAATTAATGTTTTCGCGACAACGTTTAATCACTCAAGCAAAAAAAATTCTTGCTCATTGTTAATAAATTTGGAAGTCACTAGCAATGGAATTATCTTCACTAACTGCTGTATCACCAATTGATGGTCGCTACAGTGATAAAGTTAGGTTATTACGTCAAATTTTTAGTGAATTTGCTTTGCTAAAATATCGTATACAAGTAGAGGTGCGTTGGCTACAAAAATTAGCAGCATGCGCTGATATTAAAGAAGTACCAAAATTTAGTACTGAAACAAATGGTTATCTTGAACAAATTATAACTAACTTCAATGAAAATGATGGAATTCAGATCAAACAAATTGAGCAAAAAACTAATCATGATGTAAAAGCAGTTGAATATTTTCTAAAACAAAAAATAGCAGCTATGCCTGAACTTAAAAAAGTAGCTGAATTTATTCATTTTGCCTGTACCTCTGAAGATATTAATAATCTTTCTTATGCGTTAATACTAAAAACCACCCGTAACCAAGTAATTATTCCTCAATGGCAAAAAATTATTAATACTCTAAAAGAGATGGCACATCTTTATCGTGCTTTGCCGCTACTATCAAGAACCCATGGTCAACCAGCAACACCAACTACTATAGGTAAAGAGTTTGCTAATGTCGTTTATCGTATGGAGCGGCAATATCGACAGCTTGAGCAAATAGAAATTTTAGGAAAAATTAATGGTGCAGTGGGTAATTATAATGCCCATTTATCCGCTTATCCTGATATAAACTGGCATTTATTTAGCGAAGAGTTTGTCACTTCATTAGGCATAAAATGGAATCCATTTACAACCCAAATTGAACCTCATGACTACATTGCTGAACTATTTAATTGTATTGTTCGTTTTAATAGTATTTTGATCGATTTTGATCGGGATATCTGGGGTTATATTTCTCTTAATCATTTTAGACAAAAAACTGTTGCTGGTGAAATTGGTTCATCAACTATGCCACATAAAATTAACCCGATTGATTTTGAAAATTCTGAAGGTAATCTTGGACTAGCTAATGCCCTATTAAATCATCTGGCAAATAAGTTACCTATTTCACGTTGGCAACGTGATCTCACTGATTCAACGGTATTACGTAATTTAGGCGTTGGTATTGCTTATTCTTTAATAGCCTATCAAGCAACCTTAAAGGGCTTAAGCAAATTAGAAGTTAATGAGCAAAATTTACAAACTGAATTAGATACTAATTGGGAAGTGTTGTCTGAAGCTATTCAAACTGTTATGCGTCGATATGGAATTGAAAAGCCTTATGAAAAGTTAAAAACTTTAACCCGCGGAAACTGTACTACAGCAGAAGATATCAAAGCGTTTATTGATAGCTTAGATTTACCACAATCAAAAAAAAATAGTTTAAAAAAAATGACACCAGCCAACTATATTGGTTATTCAATCAATCTAGTAGACATGTTAAAATAACGTTAATAGGGTTAGCGATATTAATGGGCAACCCATATTTTTTGTTTAATTAACCAATCAAACCACATAATTATTTTCTTTTAATTCAGTAATATTTTTCTGTTATTCAGTTCCTCTCTTACATAGATAAGAGAGTCATACTTGTTTTTAGTGTATGTGATTTTGTAGAAAGATGGCGTATCCTGCTTGATTGATTTCGTGGATAATTTAAATAATGAGTTACTAGTAAATCTAGTATATGAACAAATTAGGCTATGTTCTATTCTGATACTTCATAAATCTCTTCTCCATTCTTAAATTAGATATTATTTCCTAGTAGGATCAATAAAGTCAAATTCCCTTATCTAATTCTTGTTTTTCTGAGAAGAAAATTAGAACAGCTTAAATACTATTAAGGGTTGTTTTGAACTAAAGTGGTGCTCGTGCGCGTCGATTTTATAGTCCTCATACTCTTGCAAAATCCGATTGAATCAGATTTGATGTTCTTGTTAACAGTCAAAGTACACTAATGAAAAGCTATAGAATTCCAGCGTTCTTCTCTATCTTTCTTGAGCTTTTCATCGCTGTATAATACATTGAAAACCGTACCAATAAAACATCAAGGGATTTTATTAGTAGG
>JBQMRQ010000041.1:0-16770 GCA_052174535.1 Arsenophonus sp. NC-WZS1-MAG3
GTATGAAGTAATTTGAAATGCTAGCAGGTAACTGATAGCACCGTTATTGAGGCGGAACTCAAAATTATGCTGTAACAAAATCCTGAAATACTACCTTGTCGATGGGCGGCAAGCCTGTTGCTGTGACGATTATTTACTACAGAAACCTATACAAATAGGTATTGGCGATATTAAAGATTAAAGTGCCTAAGGTTAGAGATTTTCCAACAGTAACGGAATATTTTAAACAACTCGTTGCTACTTTATCTGAAGTGTACAAAATCTCAAAGAGTTACTACATAAGGTTTTGTACTTAAGAAGAATATTTAGCGATGATTCTCGTAAAGCTCTGTGGTGATTTTTGGTAAAAGTACAAGGTCTCTCCTGTGCAGAACCAATAAGCAGACTGAAATAGCAATCCCTTAGCACAGGCAATGCCAGCTGCGTGATTTAAGCGAATATGCACTACGTTTACTGTGGCGATAGTATTATATTATCCTTGTCATGCAAAATGATTGCCTTTACTTCCTACTCGTTATCTGACGGCGCGCTACACATGGACATAAGGGGGAGGCTCTGCTTTACACTATAAGCAGGTTATTAAAAGTCAGAAGTAAACTTGGTATAATCTTCAATAGCTATAAACGTATTGCTTAACCATATTTCCATACTTACTACAAAGGTGGTACTCTTGGTTTTTGCAATTCAACAGTAAAGATACTTCCAGACATGCAATACAAAAACTGTTAAATATACAAATAACTAATGTACTGACTTATTCCTTCCACTAAAAGGAATACACTGAAAGTTAAGGGTAAGTATGCTGTGGAAGTTATACTGCCAGATAACGTAATGCTAATAATAAAGCCTTTGATATTTTTATTGGTAAGGTTTTCTACATTTTTTACCCTGAGATGAAAAGGTGAATAAAGATCGATAAGAGTTTCTCGTATTCTATGATTTTCTGTCAGTGTACTGGGCTTCATAAGAGAACGCTGAATCTAATTCAATCAGATTTTACGATACTATAAAAGATATGAATCCAGTGTTTGAAGCACTGCAGTTCAAGAAAACAAGCATTTTAATGGTATTTAAAACTGCTTCCATCTGTTTAAAAAAGCTTGAATAAGATAAGAGAGACTTACTCTTTAACCATGATAGTAAATAACATCTGACTTAAGGGTGAAAAATAGATTTACGAAGCATTAAAGATGGGAACCTACCCTGACTCCAGTTCATAATATCAGGTTTTCTAATAATTAATATTATTACATATACTCTATAATATATGCAAATTGATTACTGGGTAATTTAATAAATTTTTAATAAAGGCGCCATATTTCACAGCCAATCCCTTTTTGGCTACTTGTAAAATACTGGTACCTAACTTCTTATTGCAATCATTTGTAATATCAGAAACTAGGGCCTAGAAAAAAATTTTAGCGAAAACTTTTTATATTAATTAAAAATATAAGTACCAATACAATGTAATCCTAAAGTATTTCCTGTTTCATATGAAAATCCTTTTATCTTTATATCGCTAAAGTTTTTTCAATATCTGAAAGTAAAGTTAGCGTAATAAAGTATGTAGATGTTTAAACTTTTTCCTTATAATAAAAGAAGTGATTATGACTTAGATAATACAACTAATAATGCTTTGTATCATCTAGAACCATGGATAGATAATACACAACTAAATGAATACAGATATCCTTATTAAAGAATTACATTGCACTGTGATCCACAATCATAGTGTTATATCAATTCTAATTAAGAACTTCATATCTATCTATATTAATATATTTTATCTGCACAATTAAAAATTATACTAATCAGTATTAGGTAATGAAATTTCTTTATAGTTCAAAAAGATTTAGCTAAAAACTAAATCTGAATTATTAAAAAACTATATTGACATGTTACGCAAAAGTTGTTTCTGTTCTTACAGAACAACTTATAGCCACATCTATATTTCAATTATTGTGATTCCACATGATCTTCTTAAGATCAAATAATTCAGTAAATAAAACAACTCTATATCATATAATCTACTCAGCTATCCTTTTAATCGTCTGATATAACTGTCCAAATTTAAATCTGAAATTTCTTAGCATGAATTCTATGATTGCCTAATTTTATTAGGCAATACTGACTAATTTTATAGTCCCTAGAAAAAGCTTATTTGTACTAGTTAGCTTTACCCCCTAACTAAGGATGAACTCTTATAGAGGATCAGCTTAAGAAAATAACTAATACACTTTTCATTAAACTTTTTAAGAATCTCATTTTTTTACATAGCCATCACAATCCTTGCCAATTAAGAACGAGATTCATTTTTTCCTTTTATCTCCTTCCTCCTCTCCCGCGAGTTTTAGCCCTCCCTATGTGAAATATATTTTTTAGAAAAAGATTCAGAGAAAAATATTTTGTCGAATTAAACAATACACATAGCAGATTTAAATTGGCTTTTCTACTAAAACAAGGAAGTAGTGACACTATCTAAATGTTTTTTTAAATGAATGCCTGTTTGTTTCGTTGACTTCCCAGTAAAATAAAACTATTCAACATGTATCGAAGATAACTAAACCTTTTATCTTTCTAATGTAGTTTTGTCAGCAGATTTCCAGTAAGATTGTTAAATCTTTTCCTACAATCGAGATTTTATAATGATATAGCTATAACCTTAATGAATATTCCAGTAATATATCATATTCACTGTGATAATATAGGCAGGATAAAGTGGAATTAGTGTTTAAATCCATAAAACGACATCATCTTGTAAGATAGTCATAAAGCCATCTAGTAAAGATAAAGCTTTCTCTTAACAGGGAGTGAAGAGATAGTTTTTTGATCTATATAACTGGTTGCTCTTTTTTATAGCAACCGCTTGTAGCGAAAATCTTCCATTATAGTATATGGAATTTCTATTAACAACAGTTGTCAACATAGATAAAAACCTTTCCACTTTTAGGAAAGTGGCAATTAGACTAATCAAGTAACCAATCTTAATCTACTATTTCTACCTGAGCAGAAATAGTTATCAATTGTAACCAAATAGATCGCGGGTATAAACTTTATGTTTTACATCTTCTAGTTCTGGTACCAATCGATTAGCTAAAATAATATCACACTGCATTTTAAAATCAACCAAATCATTGATCATTTTAGAATGAAAGAACTCGTTTTGTTGTAAAATTGGTTCATAAACCACCACTTCAATTCCTTTCGCTTTAATCCGCTTCATCACACCCTGTACTGCCGATTCTCGAAAATTATCTGAACCAGCCTTCATCGCTAATCGATAAACGCCTACTTTTTTTGGATTCTGACTAATAACCGTCTCAGAAATGTAATCTTTACGAGTTCGATTCGATTCCACAATCGCATTAATTAAATTGTTTGGTATATCATCATAGTTAGCTAACAACTGTTTGGTATCCTTTGATAGACAATAACCGCCATAACCAAAAGAGGGGTTATTATAATAGGTGCCAATACGCGGATCCAATGAAACACCTTCAATAATTTGGCGACTATCTAATCCGCGACTATGAGAGTAAGTATCTAATTCATTAAAATAAGCTACTCGCATTGCCAGATAAGTGTTAGCAAATAATTTTATTGCTTCCGCTTCAGTAGCATCAGTAAATAGCACTGCAACATCTTTTTTCAGCGCTCCTTCTAATAATAAATTGGCAAAAATCTTGGCGCGTTCGGAACATTCTCCTACTATAATACGAGAAGGATAAAGATTATCATATAGAGCCCTGCCTTCACGTAAAAATTCTGGTGAAAAAATGATATTTTTATATCCTTTCTCTTCTTGCAAACGGACAATAAAGCCTACAGGAATAGTGGACTTAATAATAATGGTAGTAGGTGGATTAATGTGGTTTACATCATCAATTACCGCTTCAACAGAAGAAGTATTAAAATAATTAGTTTTAATATCATAATCGGTAGGGGTAGCAATAATCACATAATCTGCTCCATGGTAAGCTTGCTGTTTATCTGTTGTTGCCCTAAAATTCAATTTTTTTTCTGTCAAGAATGCTTCAATTTCTTTATCCGCTATGGGTGATTGCTGATTATTTAGCATCGTTACTTTTTCAATAATAATATCTAATGCAACAACCTCATGATGTTGCGCTAATAACATCGCATTCGACAGGCCAACATAACCTGTTCCTGCAATAGCAATTTTCAAAACTATAACCTCTCAAATATTTTAGTGTCACATTCCGGAAGATAGTATGGTTTTTTAAATAATTTAACTTTAACTTTGAACCTATCTTTTTATAGACTGCAATGGAGTTTTTACTATTCAATAGTGATTTAGTAAATCCCGATTGTAAAGCTAAACATATCAATTCAGAATAATCTGAAACTCTTCAGTAGAATTAAAATGAAGATTTTATAGCCTATCTTCTATGCGACCATTAAATCGATCAACTATATCATTCGTTTGAGAATTCTTGATGGGATAAAGTCGGTGCTCTATATCAAGCTCTGTATGTAAATCTGTGAATTCATGCTTTCCGGTGAAAAAATGTTTTTATAAACAAAAAAGGCAATCTGTAAATACCTAATCAATGGATATGGGAGATAATTGATTAAAATAACGTAAGAAGCATCGAGCATTGAACGCAATATTGAACTTAAAAAGATAGGTAAAACCCATTTAGTTATGCAATTTATACCTATGATAAAGATAACCGTCGTGAAGTTTTGTTTAGAATTTTCGGAAAAGATATTTTAATATACGTGCATATACACTAGGCTCGTACTTTTAAACACTTTATTCTTCGGATTTTAGTGCTTTCCCCTCCTTCATTTTACACAAATTTTTCCTTATGTTCCTGAATAAACAATGATTCAAGTTAATCGAGATATAATTTTGTATTCAGCAATTCGCATACGACTACTAGCATATCGACAAATAAAGAGGGTAATGTTTTACAGAAAAATAACAACGGCTTTCTGATCAGATGACAGCGTTGTCGGTAAAGGATGGATAATATGTCTGTTTGATCCATCAGGATGTGATGGCAAAATTTGTTGTTTTCTTACAGAAGATTTGTAACCACGACTGCATTTCAATTATTGTGATTTAAAACAATTTTATTGAGGCCAAATAATTCAGTAAACAAAACAATATATATACTATGTAATTTATTCAGCTATCCTTCAGCTACCCTTTTAATCTCCTGATATAACTATTCATATTTTTAATATAGAATTCCTTATCAATAACTCCTCTGAGTATCCAACCTTATTAAGTGATAATGACTAATTTCATAATTGCTAGCAAAGATTTCATCATTTAGTTAGCATCTGAGAAAATAGGATGGATTCTTTATCGATAATCAGTTCAAGAATAATGACTAATGCACTTTCCATTAAACTCTTAAGAATTTTATTACTAACATGCCCATGTAATCTTGAGCGATTAAAATCAAGATTTTTTCTTTCCTTTTATCTCCTTATCTCCATCTTCCATATTTTCTGATTTTCCTATATGGAGAATAACACTTCTATTTAAAGAATTGATGGAGAATGGTATTATTGACTTCAACAATACCACTTAAGCATCTATAATTAGATACTACCGACAAAACAAGGAACAGTTACGTTATCTCTAAACACTAGTTTTAAAATTAATACCTATTTGTTTTGCTGACTCTCGTAAAGTCAAGCTCTGCAACATATATTTCAGATAAGTAAATCATTTGTCCTTGTGATATAGTTTCGCCAGCTTACTTCCCAGTAAGATTCTCTTAAATCTTTTCCTGGAATCAGGAATTTGCAACAATATCCCTATAACCCTAAATAAATCTCCAATGCATAATATGTTCACTATAACAATATGGCAAGAACAAGTGAAATAAGTTACTTCAATGAATGAATCGACATTATCCGACAGATATCGCAGAACTAATTAATGAAATTCAACTCTATGTTAACATAGAGTAAGGAGAGAATCTCTTTGATCTTTATAACTGTTTACTTTTTTATGGTAAAAAATGTAGAAAATTCCTTCATATAATATAAGGAATTTCTATCAATAACTTTTATCAGCATAGCCTATATTGTCTATATCAATCAGTTTCATTTCCTAAATAGTTTTAGTGAATTTAAGTAACGTCATATAATCGCCTCCAAGAGGGCTATAAACAAAAAAATATAATCAGTAGTTGCAACCCTTATAAGAGATAAGAATAAGCGTATACTATTATCTCATTAGCCCTTTTTAACAGTATAAATGAAGTCAATATGATCAACATACATATTGATAGAACAAGTAAATTGATTATTAATTCTCTATACTTAGCTGGAATAGAGTTAGATTAAAATAAGAGGATTTGTGGATAAAAGTAATTTCAATATCAACAAAAAAAATCAGATAAATCCTCTTTTACATAAACAAAGGATCCGTTAATGAATAACGGAGATCTGTTTGTGCTGCTAGCAGTATACTATCTTAGTATACCTAAGATAATCACTTCAATTACTTTTTCTCATTTCATAATATCTCGTTGCAAAATTATTAAACGCACCAAAACGAATTTTAACTTCCATAGCTAACATAGTAATGATTAAAATCATCTAAATCAATAAGATTGTGACAATGATATAATAAACGCGTACATAACGTAAATCCAATAAAATCAACACATTCTGTTATTAAACATTTCATAGCTATTTTTATATTCTGTAAAGAAATGAAATATTTATTTTTTGTGTAGTACAAAAACGCATTCGTTACTTAATTTTCTTCAGTAACGCATACAATTAGTTAATAATAAAAAGAAGTACAAATTAAGCACTACAAAAGTTAGATTAAAATCCTAATCATTAAATTAAAAACCAACTAATATTACCTTACCCTTTACTTTACCACTTTCTATGCATTTGATAGGCAAGCTACAAATTTCAGTACTGATTTTCTATTTCTTTAACCGATAGAATTTTTAATATTCCTTGATTAATCAATCTAGCTAATGTTTTAATAATTGATATTATTTAACATATCTTTAGTTTAAAAAACAGGAGGCGTAAACATAAACTCCTAATGTAATGAAAGGTCTTTACTTTTTATTGTTGTAATATCAAAGGTTTTAAAATCATCAATTAATGCTAATTTTCTTGTGGAACAAGAAAATCTAATATCTGCTATTATAGTTATTACTGTGAGTTAATGAAGCTCATAAGTCGATATGTTAAATTTCTAACGCAGCAAACTGTTAACTAAACAGTCTTATGATCAATAATAGCATAAACATCTAATTTACTGCCTATTGCTGTATTTCTGGCCGTAAAGCAATAATAAAATACTCAACCTTCTCAGTTTATACGATAATTGGATCAATATAGAAACAGCACTATCGGGTAGATCAATAATCAATATAGATTTACCAACAATGCTATCTTCTGCTAACATTAATCGATCAAACAGCAGATCCAGCAAACTGTAATTGAGATAAATAGCCAAGCCGTTGTCTGAATAGCATTTAATGATTTTGATTTATGCCTGATAATTCACTCATCTACTAGCCCATATTTTGAATAGAATAGCATAGAGGTCTATCAAGAAATCTAGCATAATAAACCTATCGCTACTTTCAAATAAAGTAGGATCACTTTTAACAGATTCCAATACACTACAAACATGAAAATCAAAACATATGGTGTTTTAGATACTTCACCACGTTAGCGAATTTTTGTATCACTAGGTTTATTGTAATAACAATAATTTTAACTAACATATCACACAACTGTACTTATGGAGCTTGACTGATTCGATTTCATGAAGAAAATGTAATATTAGTGAGGATTATGTGGGATCAGTAAAAAAAATTCTCTTTATACCTAACTTCATAAAGCAAAATTTTAATTAACGAAAATAAAAGTGAACATATTGCGACTATAAAAAAATTATACTAATTGCTCAATATTTTAATAAATTTTACCTGCTCAAATAGGATTGATTTAAAATTAAGAAAAATAATTTATTCAAAAATCCCTTATCTCTTAAAATATACGCATAGAATTTACATCAGATAAAATCGACTCGATCAAAAATTCTAAAATCTTAACTGTTAACTCTTTTACTCTATTACTAACTCATTACAAAATTTGCAATTATAATAGTTAATCTAGATAATTATAATGGCCGACAATAGCAGTAAATTGTTAAATTTATTGATTATTACCATCATAAATCTGGTATAATTAGAATAATTAAAGTTAATTTTTAATGATACTTTTTAGTAAATGGAAAATGATTGTTTTATCTTATTTAATTTTACTGTCAATTCTCGTACGCTCATCAAGTCAAACTATTTTTGCAATAAAATAGGGTTTTAATTTTTGCTATAACTGCACTTATTGATTAAACAATAAACTATGTTTAACTAAATGAACCTAACCATTAGGGTTAAAATTAATCATGTTCCATCAACAAACTTGATGGAACATGATTAAATACGAACTTATAATTCAATCTAGATAAAGTCATCTATTTTAAATGGGAACGGCCTACTCCTCCCTTTATCTGATCAGTATCAGATTAATAATAATTTGTTAATATTTATATTAAATGCTGTTTAGGGAGTTATTATAATATAGTATAAATAGTTATGCTCCAGTCCTCGCTATGCTTTGTGAATCTGTTCTATACCTTTAATTATACCTTGTTTAGTAGCAGGATCAGTAGATTAAATCCCATTAGCCGGTTTCAGATTTTTTAACCAGACTGCAGTAACTTAAATACTATTTAAAGGGTTGTTTTCGAACTACAGCAGTGCTCGCGTGTCAACTTCGTAGCCTTACATTATTACAAAAAAGCTAATTCAATCGGATTTTATCGTTCTTATTTGCTCAGTTTGTTGATAGGAAATTCCTAGAATGCCGGCATTCTTCTTATTATTTCTTCAGATTCTTCATCGCTGTATAGCTATACTTATTACTGAAAACCTTGCCAACAAAGCATCAAAGATTTTGTTAGCGACGTTACACAACTCTCTACTAGCTAGACCTCCAGAACACCTAACTTTCAGTGTTAAATACCTTTATGGAGTAAAAGGTAGCGCATGAGCTGTTTTGTATACCAACAATAGGATTTTTACTGCCTGCTCTGGAATATCTTTGCGATTGAATTTTAAAAACCAAGGTCATTATCTTTCATGGTAAACTTAGAAGATGTAGTTAAGTCAGGCATTCGTTAGCTATTAAGAAGTTCGGCTCAGTTCACTTCTGACTCTCGATAAGCATCTTCAACTCAAACCAACTTCTTATATCAATGCCGCGGTGACGTCAATAATGACCAGCAAGTAAAGGCGATCAACTAGACTGACAGAGACGGGCATATGACATCGGCCAAGAAAAAAACATTAGGCGTATTGCTAAATCATGCAAAGGGGGAACCCCACCCACACCCACCTTACTTCGCTCTTTAAGCCATTACTGCTTCAGTCTGCTAATAGTGCTAGCAAGAGAGACCATGTGCTTTTTGCCAAGAGTCGGCTCAAGGCTTTCTGAAAATTACCAATGAGAGATGCCTCATTGGTTACAGGCATAGTAGCAACTCTTTGCCATTTGCACGCTTCAGATAGGGAAGAAATAATGACTCTGTTGAAGTATATTTCATTGCCGCTGCGATTTCCTGACATTAATGACTTTAATCTTAACATCCCAATACTAGTCTATATAGTTCTCTGTAATAAACAACCGTTATGAATTAAGGGGGATTAACGCCCGCCGATAAGACGAGCTTGATCATATTGTTTTAACATAGTGGGTAGTTTAAGCTTAGCCTTAACGACGGTACTATCAGCTTTCTAACAGCATTATGGATGAGTTCATGAAAGGAAATCAAAGGTAATATCTGCTTTTGGGAATACCTGTAGGGTAGACTTTTCATGGCATACATCTCTCTGCTGTTCAAGTCATTCATGAAAATAATCAGCAGGATATGCCAACATTACTGAATCTCTATATACTAGAGATAAGCATAACTCGTAAAGGAAATAAGGAGTAAGGAATAAGAAAAAAGTAAAGATATTAATATATCTTATACTATTATAGTATAGTAAGGCATTTGATAATGTTAAAACGCAGTAAAGTAAGAAGCGCATTAGTGATATGGTTAATAATTAAATTAGCTAAAACATATAGTGGTAATTATAGGATATCAATACAATTTATCAATCCACGTATTGATTTTACAGATTAAGTTAATGTTATTTTAAATTAAAACGTAATTTTTCTTTTCCACATTATCATTATCTGCTTATTTTAATATTTGGCGCTCTGTTTTACCATGGCATCAATGATCTTTCTCATTACTTCTGTCTTTAGGAAGAAGAAGGTTGCTAATATAGCAACATATGCTGGAATAGTTATGTGTAAAGTCAACTAATTCACCTAAATTTAATTCATTAATAATTTTGCAAATTTACATCATACAACAAGATTAAACCTTGTTTAACAAGTTAAACAAAGACTATGAATGAGTTCATAATATGGCAAGAATCTGCACCTAAGATAGATTAAATTCTGTTGTACACAAGATTGATGCATTTATCTAAATGATCAAAAGTGAGAGCAAGCGCTCTTAAAAGAGATTATTATCTTAACTGATAAGGAAATAATATTCAGCAAATATAATAGAGAAAACAAATAAATAATCCAGCACACCCAGTTTATTTACAAAGCAACCAGGTATAATTCTGGTTTAATACTAATCGCGTCAACCCCCTCTTATATACTGTAGAAGCTTTTAAGTTCGATTTTCATCTTTAACTTAATATTAAGATGAATAGAACTGTCATGTAATACTAGATTGAATTTAAGCAAAAACCAGGTTGCTAACCTACCAGTATTGATTACTACTGATAACAACAAGGTTGTACCGTTAACTTTTATTACCTAGTCATCTCTCTTCTAGCAATTTAACTTAATGTAAAAACACGAGTAGTTTTTGTCCTTAATGAATCGGTTGTTGAGCAGGTATAGTCCTTTAGTATTAAGAGGTGATCAAATAGCTTTTAATCTACTTAATTCTTTGAAAAACATAAAATTGAGTAATACATAATTTTGTGCTGCTCACTTATGAAGACGCGTTCAGGAATCGCAGTATCCAATGCTTGTAGTGCTAGATAATCAGGGTATTAATCATAATAAGATCTCTTTAAAATTCAATTCTGATGTTATTCTATATTTTACTATACAATATTTTTCTAATCGATAGAGGTTAGAAATTTTGTTATAATAATTAATTAGTATATTTTAACAAAAAATAATAAGGAAACTAATTATGATGCAGGATAAGTTAAAAAAAATGGTTGGCTGGGCTGCTTTGAAATATATCAAACCCGATATGGTGGTTGGTGTTGGGACAGGTTCTACCGTTGTGCATTTTATTGATAGCTTATCGACACAAAAGCACTTAATAAAAGGGGCAGTCTCAAGTTCAGTTATTTCTACAGATAAATTAACCTCATTAGCCATTCCTATTATTGATAGCAAGAATGTAGATAGTGTTGATATTTATATTGATGGTGCTGATGAATTTAATCCAGATTTAATGATGATAAAAGGAGGTGGTGGTGCTTTAACTGGTGAAAAAGTCATCGCTGCAATGGCTAAGCAATTTATCGCTATTGCTGATAAATCTAAGCAAGTTAATATTTTAGGTGATTTTCCATTACCTGTTGAAGTGATTCCAATGGCACGCGCTTATGTCGCTAGTCAATTAGTAAAATTAGGCGGGATTCCAGAATATCGGAAAAATGTGATTACTGAAAATGGTAATGATATTTTGGATATTCATAATCTAAAGATTATCGATCCGATAGAACTTGAAAATAAAATTAATGCAATAGCCGGTGTTGTTACAGTAGGGTTATTTGCTAATCGCGCGGCAGATATTGTTTTGCTAGCAACGCCAGTTGGAGTAAAAAAATTGACGCCTAAAAACTAATAGCTTAGCGGTTTTAAAAGTGTTGATGGGTTATTAACGCAGTACTTTTTGGCTCGATTAGATTTAAATTTTTTACTATCAAATTTAATTAGTTAACTTATAATAATTAATTTAATTTTATAAAAAATAAAAATCTTTTGTATATCTCTTTAATTTTTTATTCGTTATAACGTTTTTGCTCAATATTTATTTTCTTCTTTAAATAAAATGATAGGTTCTACTAGAAAAATTTTTTATAGTTATATGACAAAGTAAGTATTAACCTTACTCTTCTTGATAAGAAGAGTAAATGATTAATGTATATTTACAAAAATAAAAATTAAACCTTTTCTTTTAGAAAAAACATTAAAGTGCAATTAATAATTTTCTGGCAGCATGTTATAATAATATTAAATATCATGAGGGTACATTCTTAATAGAAGAATTAATTGTTGTGATCTCTAATCTCTATTTTATATGTATTCATTTCCGTATTTATATTAGCGAACAAGATTTAGCTATAGCTAAAAATTGATTGCAGTCAATTTCTTTTGCATTGACATTAATCAAGTTGATATAAAAGCTACAGCTGAATAGAATAATTCCCGTTTCAATGTTGTATTTTTCAATATATATGCTCTACAAAAGAAATAATATCTTGTCGAATTATTATTGCTTTTTATGTCTTTTTTCTAAAAACGAGCATGAAATCTTATCGTAGATACAGAATAAACAAGCTAAAGAAAGCTATGAAGCAAACTAGATATCATTAATTATAGTTATCTAACTATTCAATTAGATATCTTAGCTAAAATATTAGAATGAATGTTTATTTCTATAATAATTAAAATAAGTTACTGCTAGAGTTAATGCTTTCTAAATTCCTACTATGACTGAATTACTCAATATGAATTATATAGTTAACTTATGCACTCTTAAAACAGGATATATTAAGAATATATTTTCAAAGAACAACTAACCTTGATGGTTAGGAAATTAAATTTCCCTTAATTAAATATCAAAAACTATCTCTTATTGCTAAAAAAGAGATTAAATCAGTTTAATGGTCTGTTGTAAGTTAGAATTTATAGAATAATATCTTTTTAACTTAATACCATAATTTAAAGATATTAATTATAGGTTTGTATTAGTAATTCTCGTTTTCTCCGTTTTATACATTCTTTTTGATAACAATTTCATTGCCTGATTTATCTCCATTAAAAACCGATAAAAATAGCCTGTCGTTATATAAACGACATTTATACGCATCTATGTGCAGGAAGAATTTCTTTCATCAGAATGAGAAATCCCGGTTTCTTAGGTTTTTATTGACCTTTATATCCAACGCCTTATATATCTTAGTCAATAATGTTTTCTATTTAAAATTTGACAAAAAACATAGTAATACATCATATTAAAATGCCTCATCTTGCCGGAATATGATTAATATAGCACTAGATAATCTCTTTCTTGTATAAAGATTTCCTACTGGTGTTATTGAGTGCAATACTCTCATCGTAATGATGAGAAACCGCCCCTTATAATTCCACAGTTTTAATGTAGATACAGGTAAACATTTAAGGTAATGGGTCAAAAGTATTTATGTATGCGCCATGCTATTTTTCGTCTTTTTAGTAAAGTCTTATTTCTAGGAATCGTATCTATACTATAGATTCCAGATAACGCTGACACTACTTCCTGGCGCGGACATATAGCACTAGAACAGAAAGACTACTAGAATTTATCAGATTATAGCTTATTATGAGAAATAGCCGCAGAGTGACAATACCTAACAGATTTCTTTGATCACTCTTTTTAAGAATAGATCACGCCATACAGTATATTTAATATCTATAGTACCAGGAATCATGAAGACATGAATATACAAATCTTGATTTAGAGATTTGTCAACTATAAGTGTTCAAGATACAAAAAATAATATTTAATACCCTATTTCATGCTTACTGCAGGATGGACGCGGCTGATAGCCTAAAACAGAGCGTTTAATAGCGATCAGTTATTGTAAAAAAAATCTAAAGGAAATGCACATAGTGAAAATAATGTATTGCAAGTTTCAGTTGGATAAAATATGAATCTGCTTTGCTAAGTAAGTACTCCTCGGTACCTTTGAAATCAGATTAACTGCAGGATTTTAACTTATAACTTTAGCAAAAACAGTTATGGGAACTTAGGATAGATACAATAGTGTAGCGACAAAAACACACTTTCTAGGCATAAGTATCGTAGGAAAGTATTTGCTCAATAGAATAACGGGTCCATAAATTAATACTTTTATAGTATTTAAAGAAATTTGTTCTACCCATTATTAATGGTGAAAATAGTTCAGCAGAGTATAGCATAACATTGGAGTAATTATCTTATAGGTCTCTTTTGTTAGTGAAGAAAAAGTTCAGCCTGTTCGTATTTGTTAGCTCTCTCATCCAAGTCTCATTCATATTGTTTACTTCCCATAGAACAAAAGAAACGGGAAATAATTCCCGATTCCGTATAGATGATAAATTAATCAATAGGCATATTTCAAGCTGAATACCTATTCAATAAATTGTCTCCAATATTATCAGCTTTGGCTTGAGCGTTCTCAAGAATCCTGTATAAATAGTGACTAGAGACAAATAATATTTGCATGTAAAAAAATGAGGACCGAAGAATTAGAGGAGGAATCACTGTGTAGTTTTTTTAAGTTTTTGAAAAAAACAGTGCTCACCCTAAATTAGCTTTAGGTTGAATGAGATCATAAAGCATTTCGGATAAATAGGTGGTTTATAATACAGGAAGTTACGAGTAGTCGCCCTGATTTGTTAGTTTTATGTTTTTGAAGAGATTTTGTTCCTCGTCATATAAATTATTTCCTGAAAAAGTTCAGGCTATCTTGAAAGAGATTATTGGTAGAAACCCTTATACTGCACAAAGGATTTCTATAAATAACCTTTGCTAAGATACTAAATTATTTCCGGTAATGGATATTCCATAATAGGGTGAGGATTTTATCAACCAATTAGCAACATGAGAGTTTATCCAATTGATAAAAAGTGCTTTACGCCAACTGATAAGCCAACTATCATAAAACCTCTGCTGCCCATATATAATTACTGCCTTTGTTTATCGAATTCAAGTAATGACAAAACAGAATATCTAACTGTGTTATTAACATAACATGCATAACATTAAGAACTAGTTCAGTGATATAAAAACAATTTTATCAGTTAAGTATCTTGGTAATAATGTATAAACAGCAGTTAATTACTATTAAAAATATATAAATTGGCTATAGAGCCCGTAAATTTATTTCATACATTATTGTAACAGCCTAATCTCTTTTTAAGAGAGATTAGTAAATAATAAAAATATAAAGCATTAGAGTTTAATCAGTTACTCAATTACTGATATAATACTTATAGTTTATTTCTCAATCAAGAGAACTCATTCCTTGAATATATAGTAAAATCTCTCTAATACGATCAGTTAATAATTTCTGCAAATTTAGATTATCTTTCTTTGATCTCTTGAAAACCTAAGTAAATTTAATCTGCCTTATCCTAGTAGGAAGGCTAGGAGTACGTCAACTTCTTTTTGCGACCTAGTAATTTAGGTATTTTAGAGCGTTTTCCTATTCTAAAGTTATTAAAATAGCTACCATAAGTTTGCATATCAAGTTAAGCCAGGATAATATGTAATTACTGCTATGCTTGCTGTATAATTTCTATTACTAAAATTAACTAATTAAATGAAACTTGTCTTATATTCAGCGATTCTCATAATCACATCAACTCTAGGCATCATCTCCTTATAAAGTAATTATTTAATGTTGAGTAAGAAAATCCTATTCAGGAATAACCTTCCTAAGATTTCTTTCATATATTAGCTTTTTCAGCCTACCCTGTACATTTTCTTTTGATTTAGCACCACAAAATCAAAATCATTATTTTATATAACAATTTTTTCTAATTAGTTAATTTTACTAAAATTTTTAACTAAAAAAGAAAGCTTAATTTTCATTTTTGTGCAACAACAATATCTATACATATAACGCAATTGTGATTATTTATATTACTAATTTTTTAAGATAATAGAATGATAATTCTAAATAAAAAATAAACCGTGATTTGCGCAGGTAATTATATTGTTAAAGCTGTGTTAAAGGAGTTTACTTAAAAATAACTCTCTTTAAATTCTGGTCTAAAAGACGATTCTTGAGAAATTTGTTTGATCACCTTTAAAATACAAACGTATCGCCTAACTAAGGCGATCAGTTTTACACCTGAATAAATCTGAACAGGTTGGCATCCTCACTACCCTAAGGTAGCTTTATATTTATATCAGTAAATAAATTAATCAAGATACCATGGTTTATCTAGCACTGCACAAGGATTATATTCATTGCTAAAAATGACCTAGGGTTCCGTATTTCAATGAAACATAAATATCCAGACATCAAGGTTTACAAGTAAAATAAATTATTTGCCTATTGAATCCAAAAGCATAATCTGCGTAAGCGTCATCTGAATAGATAATAAGAACTTTTCTCTATCGAGAAGTCTTCTAAGAAAGAAAAGAGATTGTTTCAAATGTCAAGCATAGATCTCCTGATAAACTTAGCAAACTAAACGTTTACCATCTCTTCTCTTCATTAATTTAAATAAATTAGCCGTTCTAACCGATAAGCAATCCTAGATTATCGATGCTACATCTTAGTGGTGAAGCATATACTCAGCATCAACCAACGATTGCGTTATAGTTACCCCAGGTCATCCTTTTTTTCGTTCAGTAAGTAAAAAAGGATATCAGTTTTTTATGGCGTCAATCTAAGC
>JBQMRQ010000042.1:0-6767 GCA_052174535.1 Arsenophonus sp. NC-WZS1-MAG3
ATATTGTTTCGTCTGATTTTTTAGAAATCTTTATTTTTCTAATGTTTTAACAAATTCTTGTATATCATAAGAAACCTGATCTCATAAACGATATTTTTTCATAGAGATAACATAATTACCTTCGCTATGCATTCACTATAAATGCAATGAAAAATCAGCTATGACTAAAAGAACTCCTATTCCAGTAGTTAACTAACCTAAACTATCTAGAAGAAATAAGGATAATAAAAAATTTAGATTTCCTGTTCTCATTGTAAATAACAATCATTGTTGTAACATAGTAATTATATATAATGGAAGCTGTTTTAATTAAAATTATGGACCTTTCTTAATATTTAAATTATATAATTTTTTTACAATTAATATTGAGTTATCCCCATTTTGGCATATGAAATTTCAAATATAGTGATGTGAATTCTGTTGATTAATTTTATGAATGACTTTAATAACAGAGAGATGATATTCGTGAAAAAATCTACTCTCTAGATATCTAGATATCTGCGAAACTATGTATTACCTTATGATCCCTTGTATGAAGACATCTGTAATAGTGCCAGATAGCTGATAAAGGGATACCGCTATTGAGGCGGCGCTCGAAGCCATAGTTATAACAAGATTCTGAATGTCATCTTGTCTACGAATCTTATCTGTTCTTTGTGAGGATTATGTTAATAGAAAATTATACAGATTAGTATTGGTGATTTTGAAATTAAAATACCTAAGGTTATGGATATCAGCGAAAACGGAATATTCTTTAGCATTTCTTTGCTATCGCCTTATATGAAGTGTGCTAAAACGTCTAAGAGTTGCTACTATGCGTGTGTATCTGTAAAGACATCTCTACCACTAATTTTCTCAAAGTTTTAATGGCGTTTCTCGATGAAAAAACATTGGGTTCGTATTCTGCCGGAGGAGATAGTCAGCAGACTAAAATAGAAATGTCTTGAAGAGCAAAAAGCAATGGCAGCTGCATAATTTAAGTAATACACGCTACGTTTATCTTGTTTGAAGGCATGTATTAACCTATTAGGCAACATAATCATCTTTGTTTGCTAGTCATATGATCTCATACTATGAACATAATGAGCTCGTTGTGCCCGAAAATAGTTTTCAAGAGTTAAAAGGAAACTAGATTTAACTTTTAATGCGTTACTAGCAGGAGTTTAATCGTATCTCCCAGGGAGATACGACGGGAGGTTCTGTTCTTGGTTTTAAATGCAATGGCAAAATATTCAGGACATATAGCGCTAACGTTGTTGGATATATAAAATAGATAATGCACTGTTTTTACTCCCTCAAAAGGAGTTTAACCAAATGTTAAAGCTTGAGCTCCAGGAAGAGAGCTCAGGCTACCAGACAGTTGCGATGTCGCTAATAAAATCTTTGATATTTTCATGGCAAGGTTTTTAGCGTATCATTTCAGCGATGAACAATCTGCAAAAAGATTGAGAAGAAACAGTTGGCACTATACAATTTCTCGTCAGCACATTGGGCATCATAAGAACGACGAATCCGATTGAATCGGCTTTTTGTAACAGTGCTGAGGCTGTGAAGTCGATATGATAAGCATTGTGGCTTAAGAAGAATAATTCTTTCAATGAAATCTGAGTTACTCCCGTTTATTAAAAAAATCTGGACTACAACAAAGAAGATTTTTACCTCCTGAACTCTTGTGGTAAATAATATTTAATTTAACGATACAGAGAAGATTAACGAAGCATCAGAGTGGAGCGCTTGATAGTCCCCCATACACTAAATTTACTAATAACTAGGATTTTGCAGCGATATCACTATATTCCTAATGAATATCTCTCCAGCGAATAACATCTTTACTATAACAATATGGCAGGATAAAGTAGAATAAGTTGCTTCAATTTATGAATTCACATCATCCGATAAGTTGTCACCTACTTCAATTAATAAACTGTAGTTTTATGTTGGAAAAGACTGATAAAGAAAGTTTTTTGATCTGTATGACTGTTTTCTTTTTCATGCTAAATTCTGCTCTGTAGCAAAAATCTTCATATAGTATAAGGGATTTCTACCAATAACCTTTCCTAAGGTAGACGATTATCAACATCATCTTGTTTTTCTTATTTAGTAACTCTAAGTTTAGAGATGTCATAACGCTTAGCTAAAGTAGATATAGGCCTTCGCTTACCTGAAGCGAAGTTATAATTTAGCTGCTGTAGTTGCCTGACGATGAAACGTCATCATTATGATATATTACCATAACTATATCCTATATCCCTATCAGCATCCATCTCTTGTTATAAATAGAGCTGTGTAACAAGGGTTTATATAATGATTGGAAAGTAAGCAATTATAAATAAACAGAATGCCAAATTATTAATCTATTAAAATATTTTGTTGAGTATTTGAGTATTTGAATATTGAGTATTTATATATGATTATTAGTAATTAATGACAAATCAGATAGTAGTTTTATATAATATATACAAAGAAGGTTAATTATATTTTTCTAGTTATTTAGTTGAAAAGATTAAAATAGTTAATTTAGCATCTGGTTGTTGTTATAGATTAACTAATGTATAGTAAAATCTATGATTTTCTTTACGATTAAGAGCGCAGTAGAATTCATTGATTTATCTATTTAAATAAGATTATCTAGTTTTATGCAATTCCAATAAATTATTTAATATACGGAAATTAAATAGTATTTATCTATTTCTTGTTGCAGAAAATAGATGCATCATAATTACACGTATTATTCGTTTGGTTGTTCTGATAGTTCCCATATAATTCAATATAACCGGTTTTAACTCATCCCAATTATGTTAAATAATTACTTGCTCATCTAAATAATGAGATTAATTTTATGTTACTTGGCAAGTGTTGATGTTTTATCAATTTATTTGATTTGTTATTTTTATCTGTTCATTAGCAGACCATTCAGAGCAAGAGATTCTAATAATAGATTTAAGTTATTTAGTTAATACATGGTACTAAATAACCATGTATAACTAACTTCATCTATAGCTTATAGGTACTGAAGATCAGATTAATCATAATATGATGTACTAAACAGTATTTCATGCATAATAAGTCGCTGAACAATTGAAATTTGCTTATTGATAATATTATATATAATGTAGTTAATTTCTGATAGAAAACTAGAAAATGTTGTTTATATCGATTTCTGGTTGATGACTAAATCAAGAAACATGTAATTTATCCTTAAGCGTTTCATTTCATGATCAATGGTACAAGCGATTTTATATCACGAGAAGCGAGTTCTATCATTTCATCAAAATTAGACATAAAGCGACTACGATTAGGTCGCTTAAGATAGGCGTTTTTACCTCGTAAAACTTCTGTTGGAAATAAATTATGTTCTTATAAATGACAAGAACAAGTCGGATAAAATTGATTAAATTCAAGATTGATTATACAACAAACAGACTACTATGCCATTGAAATTCCATCACCTAATCAAATATCAAGATTGATGATATATTAATATACTTTTATGGTTTCCCGGTTGCTAAAACTATCACTTTCTATGACAAATAATAAGGATTTATTATTAATTGAGAATCTAAATGTAAGCACTGGTAATTGTTGTTGGATCTTTATCTGAGTGCATCAGATCAACAGGCATTATGGCTGTCTGCCTTAATAGTGATATTAATATACTTCATCATTTTTAATGAACGTTGTTTTACTTGTTTACCTGTTGCGTCAGTATGATGAAGAATACGCCACAATGAATATAATCACCTTCTTTTGGAAGAGATGTTCTTCTTTACTACCTAATTTAGATTTTATCAATAAAAATACCTTGATCAACAAGGTACCTGACAGAATGACAGATATTACAGGCGACAAATTTAACAGTTTTTATCCATATAGTCTGGTGCCGACAATTAAAATATCATTAACATAGGTATCTATAACTATATAGATTGATCAAAAATCGTTCTAATTCAACATCGAGCATAGTAAGATGCTCCTTTAGTTGAAATATTTTTACTAAATATGGTTATTTAGTATTGTGATGCTAATCGAAGTGCTAACGATAGACCAGCGTGCCGATACCAATAATTAAATATTCGTATAATGTTATATTGATGGCATAATGTTTTATTATTAAGATTTTATAAAACTGTAAATAATAATGTTAGCCTATTCTTTTATTTCTAGTAAATACTAGATCTTGAAAGAATTTATTTATTCTTTATCTTATATTAAAGATAAAATAATTTAAATTGACTAGAAAATTTTTTTGACTTTTTAGCACTTAAAAATGCTTGCTTTGCTTATAAATGAGAGAAAACATGGCAGGTTCAAATAAGGAAAATAATGAGGCTTATTTTCAGGAGAAGTGACCTCAAATGAGCGAGCAGTTCACAGATCAGGTTCTGGTTGAGCGGGTACAAAAAGGGGATAAAAAAGCTTTTAATTTACTGGTTATTAGATATCAGAATAAAGTTGTGAGCCTTGTTTCTCGTTATGTACCACAGGGAGATGTGCCGGATGTAACTCAAGAGGCATTTATTAAAGCTTATCGCGCTATCAGTTCATTTCGCGGTGAAAGTGCATTTTATACTTGGCTTTATCGAATCTCAGTGAATACTGCAAAAAATTATCTTATATCTCAAGAACGTCAACCGCCATCAAATGATTTCAATATAGTTAATACAGAAAATTTAGAATCTTCTAATTCATTAAAAGAAATTTCCAACCCTGAAAATTTAATGTTTTCAGAAGAATTGAGAAAAGTAGTTTTCCGGACTATAGAGTCTCTTCCTGAAGAGCTACGTCTAGCAATTATTCTTAGGGAACTAGATGTACTAAGTTATGAGGAGATAGCGCTTATTATGGATTGTCCTGTTGGTACAGTTCGTTCGCGTATTTTTCGGGCAAGGGAGGTTATTGATAATAAAGTGCAACCGCTAATACGAAATTAAATGTTGTTTATATTTTACTGAAGCGTGTAAAATGCATCTCATAGAGAGACTTTTCGCTTTATATAGATGGAAAAATCTTTAATTTGAAATTGATCTGTACTATTTACAAGATATTCTGTTACAGAAATTATAAGAGAGTTACCATCTTTATCCGCAATAATTTTAGGGGCGATATCAATAAAGTTATCTAGCTTAATATTACTAATAAAGTTGAGAACAGATACGCTAGAAAATGAATATTTATCTAAGCGCTTAGAATGCAATAGAGGGTATTAACCTGCTCCTGTGATAGCTAGCGTATATTTTCTTTTTGGTATAATGGGGCATTTTGGCTAATCAGAAGTTATGAAAGTTCACATAGGAGGTATTATTATCGATTACCGTAGATGATGATGGTGTTTAGAATTAAAAACCTCTAGTATAAGAACTGATGCAAATGTAATTCACCCATATTTAATATTGTATTTATCTATGCTGGTTTTCCTATCAGCTTAAGTGCTTCTAATGGTCACTTATTTTCTGATTTATAAACTGAGCAATTAGAGCAACGTAATCGCCGACTTGATCTGCTGTTACAACAATATAAATTTAAGTATCGTTCAATGATGAATTAAAGAATAACATCATCTTTACCAGTAGTAAAAAATTTTACTCAGGAACATATTAGTACTAATGAAGCATTGTTTACCCGACTTCTTTTTGCTGAATGGTTACTTTACTGCCTTTATATTTTTTATGCTAAAGAATTAGAGTTGCTGAAATTTTATTAATTGATATGGATAATATGATGCTTAATAAGCAACCAATTGCTTAATAATGTAGATGGATAATTCTCGTCCTAAAATTTTTCAAAAAAAATGACAAATTAGTTACTTTAAATCTAAAGTCAATTCTTTTAGCTTAGAAAAGCTAAGCTATTATTTATTATTTGTCGTCAGTAATTTTAGCTAAGTTATTAAATTGAATCTTATTACAATTTCATTAAGCTAGACAGAATGGTATATTAGATATATAATCTATCAGATTATTCATATAAAAGATAACACTTACGTTTTAGCTAGGGTTATTAATAAATCTGGTATATATGATTATGCTCCACTCTGATACTTCATAAATCTCTTCTCCATACTTAAATTAAACGTTGTTTATGATCAGAGTTACAGCAGGTTAAATACCCTGAGGCGGTGTTAGTGTTTCTTAACAGACGGAAGAAACTTAAATACTATTGAAAGGATTATTTTACTGAATCATAGTCCTTCAAGTGTCGCTTTTCATAACCTCATTGTTGAAAAATTTGATTCAATCTAATTCGTCCTTCTTTATGATGCCTAGTGCACTGACGAAAAATCGTAGAATATCCAGCCACATTTCTCTCGATCTTTCTCCAACTTCTTCATCGCTGCAGAAGACTTCACTAAAAATCTTCCAAACAAAATATTAAGGGATTTATTATCGTATCACGGGTCTCTGATAGCCATATTTCTCTTACTGCAGATCAAATTTTAACTTTTGGTTGTATGGTTTTTGGGAGTAAAGGAAACATATAAGCTATTTTATGTATTAAAACAGTGTTTGTTTTGAGTGTTACAAGAATATTTTGCTATATATATTTCAAAAACTAAGGGTATCAGTACCCTCCTCTGTACAAGATTGGGAGATATGATTAAAATATGTGCTAACAGGGGATTGAGAAAGTTCAGATCAATTCACTTCTGACTTTTGATAGCTATCTTTAATCGCAACAAGTCTCCTTACGTTCATAGTCTAGTAAGGCTGATAATGACCTAGCAGGAAAAGGTAATTATCTTCCCTAACAGAATAATATATGCCTTCAGA
>JBQMRQ010000043.1:0-23778 GCA_052174535.1 Arsenophonus sp. NC-WZS1-MAG3
TTAAATGTTACCGTGGAAAATCTGGATGTACCTGCTGTGGTTGTTGAATGCATTCATGCTTATTCATTAATCCATGATGATCTACCCGCAATGGATAGCGATAGTTTACGTCGTGGTCAACCTACCTGCCATATTTCTTTTGGTGAAGCTCATGCAATTTTGGCTGGTGATGCTTTGCAAGCACTTGCCTTTGATATCTTGTCTCGTTCTGCTATGCCTGATGTTAATGACAGTAATCGCCTGGCGATGATAGCTGAGCTAGCTACTGCTAGTGGAGCAGCAGGTATGTGTAGCGGCCAAGCGCTCGATATGGAATCAGAAGGACAACAAATTGATATAACAACATTAGAATCTATTCATCAACATAAAACCGGAGCATTAATTCGTGCTGCTATCAGAATGAGTGCACTTGCGGCCGGGAATCAAAGCTGCAAATTACTACTATCATTAGATAGATATGCCAATGCAATTGGTTTGCTATTCCAAATCCATGACGATATTCTTGACGTTATTGGTGATACAGACATTTTAGGTAAAGATCATGGATCTAATAAAAAATATAAAAAAAGTACCTATCCAACATTAATTGGTGTTGAAGAAGCAAAAAAAAAAGCGAATAGTTTACATGAACAAGCATTAGATGCACTTTATATGCTAGAACAACAGTATGGACTTAATACGGAAACATTACAAAATTTAACACACTTTATTATCGAACGAAAAAGCTAATTTCTTTTATTTAAAAACAAAATATTTACTAGTAATAAAAATTTAAAATAATCTTTTAACGAGCTACGGCTACTATGGCGTCATTGATATAAACAAAAACAATTATTTAATGAGAAGACATGAATATTGATATTACTTTATATCCAACTTTAGCATTAATAAAAACACCGAAAGAGTTACGGCTTTTACCAAAAAAAAGTCTTGGCAAATTATGTAAAGAATTACGAGAATTCTTGTTAAATAGTGTTAGTCGTTCCAGTGGACATTTCGCTTCTGGATTGGGAGCCATTGAACTCACTGTCGCTTTACACTATGTTTATAAAACCCCATTTGATAATCTTATCTGGGATATTGGCCACCAGTCATATCCACATAAGATATTAACTGGTCGCCGCGATCGTATTGATACCATACGACAAAAAAATGGATTACATCCTTTTCCATGGCGCCCAGAAAGTGAATATGACGTTCTTAGTGTCGGTCATTCCTCCACTTCTATCAGTGCTGGCCTTGGGATGGCAGTAGCTGCTGAATATGAGAATAAGAATCGTAAAACAGTTTGTGTTATTGGTGATGGCGCCATTACCGCAGGTATAGCTTTTGAAGCAATGAATCATGCAGGTGACATTCATAAAGATATATTAGTAATCCTTAATGATAATGAAATGTCAATTTCAGAAAATGTTGGAGCGTTAAATAATCATTTAGCGCAATTGTTATCGGGTAATATCTATACTAGATTGCGTGAAGGAGGAAAAAAAGTATTTTCTAATATTCTTTTAATTAAAAAATTATTAAAAAAAACTGAAGAGCACCTTAAAGGTATGATAATTCCTAGTACTATGTTCGAAGAATTGGGATTTAACTACATTGGTCCCATTGACGGTCATGATGTACTCACATTAGTACAAACATTAAAAAATATGCGTGAATTAAAAGGTCCACAGTTTTTGCATATCATTACCAAGAAAGGTAAGGGTTATGAGCCCGCAGAAAAAGATCCTATCAGTTGGCATGCTGTGCCTAAATTTGATCCAACAACTTTTAGCCTACCAAAAAACAATGATAATCAATTAACGTTTTCACAAGTTTTTGGCGATTGGTTGTGCCAAGAAGCAGCTAATGATCCTAAACTTATGGCTATCACACCAGCCATGCGAGAAGGATCGGGAATGCTTAAATTTTCTAAAACTTATCCAAATCAATATTTCGATGTTGCTATTGCAGAACAACACGCTGTGACTTTTGGAGCTGGTCTTGCTATTGGAGGGTATAAACCTGTCGTTGCTATTTATTCTACTTTTTTACAACGCGCCTATGACCAAGTGATTCATGATGTAGCCATTCAAAAACTGCCTATTCTGTTTGCAATAGATAGAGCAGGCATTGTTGGTGCTGACGGACAAACCCATCAAGGTGCCTTCGATTTATCATTTTTACGTTGTCTACCTGATATGATAATTATGTCGCCTAGTGATGAAAACGAATGTCGTCAAATGCTACATACGGGTTATCACTATCAGGATGGTCCGGTTGCGGTTCGTTATCCAAGAGGTACCGGCTCTGGCGCTACTCTACAACCTTTAGCAAAAATTTTAATTAGCAAAGGGCTAATTCGCCGAAAAGGAAAAAAAATTGCTATCTTAAATTTTGGAACATTACTTAGCGAAGCGATAAAAGCTGCAGAATTACTTAATGCTACTGTAGTAGATATGAGGTTTGTAAAACCATTAGATGAAACCTTGATACTGGAGATAGCTCAAAATCATAAGTTATTAGTAACATTAGAAGAAAATGCAATTATAGGCGGGGCAGGTAGCGGTGTTAATGAATTTTTATTAAAAACCCATCATATTATGCCTATCATTAATCTTGGCTTGCCTGATTACTATATCTCACAAGGAAATCAAACAGAAATTTTAGCTGAATTAGGGCTTAATGCTAAAGGAATTGTAAAATCAATTAATAATTATTATGCCAATTAAATTAATAAATATGCTAAAAACAAAAGCAATGGTTTATTATAAGTGCTTTTGATTTCAGTAATTACTGGTATTATGATACCAGTAACCAGTCTGGAAGCGATGCCAGGATAACTATAGCAAAAGTAGCCGAGATGATATCATCTAACATAATACCTAAGCCACCATCTATTTGATGATCAAACCAACTAATAGGCCAAGGTTTTAATATATCAAAAAATCGAAAAAGCACAAATGCAATTAATATCCATTGCCAATTAACTAATGGCATCCCCATTAGGGTCATCCACATACCAATAAATTCATCCCAAACAATACTACCATGGTCGTGAATTTTCATATCATCTGATGTACGTTGACAAATAACAATACCAATAACAAAACCAAATAAAATAATAAACCAACATAACCAAAAACAGGTAGTAGCCAATACATTAATAACCAGAATGGAATAGCAGATAACGATCCTGTTGTTCCAGGAGTAATGGGTGATAAACCACTACCAAATCCGGTTGCCAATAGATGCCAAGGATTTGATAGCTTTAAACGAGATTTTAGATTAGTCATGGCAAGCTTTCACACTAAAATGATCAAAACCAGTTAAATTAGATGAAACCTCTTTATTATCATAAAAATATCGGATCCCTTCTGATTCTGGCGTTATCTGGCCAATGCAATGAAAATTTGTCCCCAGCGTATATGTTAACGCTAATTCTAATGTACTACGGTTTGTCTCAGGAACTGTAAAACACAATTCATAATCTTCTCCACCACTTAATGCCCAGATTAATGCTTGTTCTGAGGTAACTTGTCTGCGTAAAGCATCTGATAATGGTAAAGAATCTAATTTGATTTTAGCGCCACAGCTACTAGTTTTAAGTATATGCCCAAGATCAGAAATTAAGCCATCAGAAATATCTATTGCCGAAGAAGCAATATGACGTAGAGCCTTTCCTTGCAAAATACGAGGATGTGGCCTTAAATGTCGCTGGACTAACCAATTACGATCTTTTACATCATCGACCATTAACTGTGATTGTAAAATCGCTAATCCAGTAGCGCTATCTCCCAATGTTCCAGTAACATAAATCCAATCACCATTACAGGCTCCTGATCGTATTAGTGATTTTCCTATAGGAATTAAACCATGAGCTGTATAGGTTAAACTCATTGGTCCACGGGTTGTATCACCACCAATAAGTTGTATTTCATAGTAATTAAGCTGCTCAAATAGGCTAGAACTAAATCTTGTTAGCCAATCTTCATTGATTTGTGGCAATGTCAATGCTAGAGAAATCCAGGCAGGATCTGCCCCCATAGCGGCTAAATCACTTAAATTAACCGCCAAAGATTTATAGGCTAAATCTTCTGGTGAAACACTATCAAGAAAATGGACACCTGCAATTAGTGTATCGGTAGTAACGGCTAATTGTTGTCTTTCCGGTATTGTTATCAATGCACAATCATCACCAATCCCGATATTAACGTCATCTCGATTTTGCTGTTGACGATTAAAATAACGCGCAATGATATCAAATTCACTACAAACCATAATAATATTCCACTATAGTATATTATAGTACTATTGCTATAAGGTTATTTCACCACCTTATTTTAAAGGTAAACATCAGATTATTTGAAAAGTCTGAATATCATTACTTCTTAGGCACAGAAGTAATGACTTTATTGAGCGCACCATTGATAAACTTGTGACTCTCTTCGGCACCAAAAACTTTTGCTAATTCAATTGCTTCATTAATAGAAACTTTATAAGGTATATCATCACGGTAATAGAGTTCAAATATCGCTAAACGTAAAACCGCTTTTTCAACCTGTCCAACCTCCCCCAGATGACGAGAAAGATAAGGAGCCATCTTTTTATCCAGTTCTAACACATGAGTTGAAACACCATTAAGTATCTCACAGAAATATGTCACATCAACATCTGAAGTATCCTGTTCAGATAAAAATTCCACTTCAACATCATCAATATTATTACCAGATAATTGCCACGAATAAATCGCTTGAACAGCACACTCACGCGCACGATGACGAGCAGCAGGTTTCATAAAATTCCCCTTAAATAATATAAAGTTAATCTTTAATAGCTTGAATAACATTTACCATTTCTAGTGCACATAATGCAGCATCTGCACCTTTATTTCCTGCTTTTGTACCCGCGCGCTCAATGGCCTGCTTAATATCCTCGGTTGTCAATACACCAAAGGCAATAGGAATTCTACTTATCATCGCGATATTAGAAAGTCCAGCACTACATTCACTGGCAATATATTCAAAATGTGGAGTTGCACCACGTATAACGGTAGCAAGTGCAATGATTGCGTCATATTTTTTTGTTTCTACTAATGTTTTAATCGTTAAAGGTAATTCATAGGCACCAGGAACCCAAACTACCGTAATATTTTCTTTTGCAACTTGACCAATACGCTCCAAGGTATCAATAGCGCCTTCCAGTAAATTACTATTGATGAAATGATTAAAACGTGCAACAACGATTGCTATATAAGCTTTAGGAGCTGCTACCGTACCTTTTATTATTTTCATAGCCTTCCTTAAATACTAATTATTCTCTACAGAAATGATAATTTTACTATAATCTTTTCTATTCTATTGTTGTACAGTGCTATGGTGTGCTGAATTTAGCTAACTTTAAAATAGTTACTAGGAATCCTAAATTAAATCGAATAATATTACATTTTTATAACTATAATACTTTTATATTAAGCTAGCTAGAGCTTAATATAATATTACATCATATTGGGCGAAGTATTAAACGTAAATCAGGACCAATAACTTCAATATTAATAAATTCAAATGCAGGTGCATCTTTCAATTTTTGTAATGCTGGAATATTAATTAATTCTCTTGCGGTGCCACCTAAAATTTTAGGCGCAATATAAATAATTAATTCATCAATTAATCCTAATGTTAACAAAGCGCCGGCAAGTGTTGGTCCGCTTTCAATCCAAATTGAATTAATATTACGTTTAGCCAACTGTGTTATTAGAAAAACTAAATCAATGCCTTTCTCATAGGTTGGAATTACGATTTGTTCAACATCACCATACCAATTTTGCAATATGGGATTAGGGCGAATAAGCCAACATTTACCATCTGATTTTGTTACAAAATCTTCTGGTTTTACTTGATTATGACGATCTAAAACAATTCTTATTGGTTGTCGAAGGCTTTCTTTTGGATAAAAATTTTGTAGTTCAGGCGGAAAATCTATCCAACGAACATTTAAAGCTGGATTATCAGTTAAAATAGTTGCACTAGTAGTCAAAATCGCACTTGCCTGAGCTCTAAAATTTTGTACATCTTGACGAGCTGTTGACGAAGTAATCCACTTGCTTTCACCTGATTCAAGGGCTGTTCGTCCATCAAGTGATGCAGCTAACTTAAGTTGAACATAGGGAAAACCTGTTCGCATTCTTTTTAGAAAGCCTCGATTTAATTGCTCAGCTTCATCTATTAGAAAACCATGTATTACTTCGATACCAGCCTGCTGTAATTTAAGTAAACCTCGTCCTGCAACCTGTGGATTTGGATCTTGCATCGCTACAATAACTCGCAGAATGCCTGAGTTAATTAAGGCATCTACACAAGGTGGAGTCTTACCATAATGGCTACAGGGCTCTAATGTAATATAAGCAGTTCCTCCATTAGCTTTCTTACCCGCCATTTGTAAAGCATAAATCTCAGCATGTGAGTCGCCTGCTCTAGAATGAAATCCTTCTCCTACAATTTCATCATTATTTACAATGACGCAACCTACATTCGGGTTAGGTGAAGTGGTAAATCGTCCTTGATTGGCCAATAATAATGCACGACTCATAAACTGTTTATCAAATCGGGTCATTTTTGCTATCAATCCTGTAACTTAGCAAGTTCTTTACCAAATTCACGAATATTTTAAAATTACGATATACTGAATCAAAGTTATGTATAAGTAATTTTATACAGCTTTCGATTCATTATGAGAATTTTTCCGATTATCTTTGTCGGAGTTTCTCGTTCTTCAGTTACGTAAAGTTGCAATTCTATATTGTTAATAGCTGTTTCTATAATTATTAGAAACTTATCAGGTATTTCTAATATTTTTCATACCTTATCTTAGTTTATATTGTCAAATGACTCAGATATATCATTACTTTACCATATAAGTCATGACTAATTCAGTTATTTTAAAAGTAGTAAAACACTCATGACGTTCAAGATATTACTTTTAATAAATTTTTGAACAATCACTAACAAACGTAAATCAATTACTGTAGTATCTACAGCTATCTAAAATAGAGAATGCATAAAATTTCTTGATTTTAGTGTCCAGTTTTTAGTTTAATTCAGCTGTTTCAATAAAAACACGCTCCTAGGATAATCTAATAGGGTATTAATTAATACCATTCGTATTTAAGGTAGTAGAGATTGTTGATCTTCCCCATCTTTTACCACCTTAAGTGGAATTAAATGCTCTCGTTTTATTCCCATTTTTAATGCTAGAGCAGAAGCAACATAAATTGAAGAAATGGTTCCAATCGTTACACCAATTAACATAATTAGAGAAAATCCTTTTAAAATTAAACCACCAAAAAAATAGAGCATCAAAATAACTAATAAGGAAGTTCCTAATGTAATAAGTGTTCGACTTAATGTTTGCGTTAATGAAATATTTACTATTTCATAAGAAGTGCCAGGGCGAATTTTGCGGAAATTTTCACGAATACGATCAAAGACAACAATGCTATCATTTAATGAATAACCTATGACCGACATTAATGAAGCAACGATAGTCATATCAACTTCAATCTGAAAAAGTGATATAATGCCTAATGTAATAATAACATCATGCGCTAATGATATTACTGCACCGGCAGCCAGACGCCATTCAAAACGGAAACCTAGGTAAATTAATATACAGATCAAAGCAGATAATAATGCCATTGCTCCGGTTTGAGCTAATTCACTACCTACACTTGGCCCAACAAATTCCATACGCTTAAGCGTTGCTTGATCATTAATATTTTTATTAATGAGTGAAATAACAGCCTTACCTATTTCTTGACTTGTAACTTCTTTAATAGGAGGTAATCGGATTATAATATCTCGACTACTGCCAAAATTTTGGATTAAAGGTTCTTTATGGCCATTATTCGATAAACTCGCTCTGATTTTATCAAGATCCGCAGGTTGACTGAGATTAATTTCAATAATAGTTCCACCGGTAAAATCTAATCCCCAGTTAAAACCTTTCAATGAAAGGACCATAACAGAAATAATAAATAAAGCAATTGAAATAGTAAAAGCTAAATAATCCAAACGCATAAAATCAATAACTTTACGGCCATGATTTAATTGTTCTGTTGTGTAATATTGCGCCACAAACCACGCTCCTTAAATAGATAGCTTTTTAATACGTTTACCACCACCATACAATAAGTTCACGATAGCACGTGTTCCTATAATTGCAGTAAACATGGAGGTGGCAATACCAATCGCCGTAGTAATGGCAAACCCTTTAATTGAGCCGGTGCCTATCGCATACAAAATAGTTGCAGTGATCATAGTTGTTAAATTCGCATCTAAGATACTGGAAAATGCCCCTTTATAACCTTCATGTATTGCTTGCTGTATTGAACGACCATTCTTCAGTTCCTCTTTTATACGTTCATTAATCAATACATTAGCATCAACAGCAACAGCAAGCGTTAAAACAATACCAGCAATTCCTGGCATGGTTAAAGTAGCTCCCGGTAATAACGACATAACCCCAATAATAAGGATCAAGTTTGCTAACAATGCAGAACTGGCAATCAGACCAAATTTACGATAATAAATGATCATGAATAGAACTGAAGCAAGAAAACCGGCTAACGATGCTTTCATTCCTTGTTCAATATTTTGCAATCCTAATGTTGGCCCAATTGTCCGTTCTTCAACAATTTGAATAGGTGCAATCAATGCGCCAGCTCGTAATAATAAAGATAATTGATGAGCTTCGGTTGGATTGCTAATATTAGTAATACGAAATTTGCTACCAAAACGACTGGAAATTCTGGCAACATTAATGACTTTTTCATCTTTTATTAAAATAATACGACCATTAGCATCCTTTCGCCTACTATCTTTATAGTCAACAAACAAGGTTGCCATCAGTTTATCCTGATTATTACGAGTAAAGTCAGACATAATAGATCCACCTGAACTATCCAAACCAATGGTTACCTGTGGTCTGCCCATTTCATCTAAATCTGATCTCGAATCAGTAATATGATCTCCTGTCAATATAACATATTTATAAAGAACAACAGGTTCATTATTACGAGTATATTTTATCTCAGAATCACCTGGGATATAACCTCGTTGAATAGTTGAATTGTCTATGTCGACATTAACCAAGCGAAATTCTAGAGTTGCAGTAGCACCAAGGATCTCTTTTGCTCGCGCTGTATCTTGAATACCAGGTAATTCAACGACAATACGATCAGCACCCTGACGTTGAACTAATGATTCGGTAACACCTAATTGGTTAATACGGTTACGGATAATATTAATATTTTGTGATACTGCATAATTACGCGCTTCACGGATCCGCTCATCTGTTATTGCCACCATTAATAGATTATTACTGCTAGCGGTATAAATCAAATCGCGATAACGTGGTGTTAAATAAGATTTCGCTTCCGAACGCCCATTATTATCATAAAAACAGATTTTAACACCGTAATTATCTATCTTATGTATAGTTGAATAGGGGATCATTTTTTCACGTAAATCATTACGCAGGCCATCTATAATCTGTTCTTGCAACTTATCTAATGCTGATTCTATATCTACTTCTATTAAAAAGTGAACACCACCACGCAAATCTAACCCCAATTTCATTGGTTCACCACCAAATGCCCTTAACCAATGAGGGGTAGCAGGTGCTAGATTTAACGCCACGATATACTGTTCTCCTAAACCGGAAAATAATATTTCGCGTGCATGAAGTTGAATATCTGAATTATTAAAACGAGCAAGAATTATACCACTTTCCAGTGCAATTGATTTACTTTCAATTTTTTCTTTCTTTAAAAGATTCCTAACTCGATTTAAAGTCTGTTCATTAGCTGCAGTTCCCCGCATGCCAGTAATCTGAATAGACGGATCTTCTCCATAAATATTGGGAAGTGCATATAGTAGACCGATAAGCAACGTAGCGATCAGCATGAAATACTTCCATAAAGGATAATGGTTTAGCACAGTAATTCCCTTCGAGAAAATCAGAAATTAGATAGACTTCATTGTACCTTTTGGTAATATAGCAGCAACGAAATCACGTTTAATGGTTACATTATTAGTGTCATTTAATGCAATAACAACATAATCTGTTTCAGATACTTTAGTGACGCGGCCAATTAATCCACTGGTTGTTAGTATCTCATCACCTTTAGAAATAGAATCAATTAATTTTTTATGCTCTTTAGCTCGTTTCTGCTGTGGGCGTAAGATCATGAAATAAAAAATCAGTCCGAAAACAACTACCATCATGATCAAAGAATATGGATTTTCTTGCCCCTGATCAGCAGTTGAAGCAATTGTTTCAGAAATAAACAAACTCATCAAAATTTCCTCATTATCATTAATACAATATTTTTAATTAAAAATTAATATAAGCAAATAAAAATCCTACACTGATTTAATTTAATTAGAATAAATAGAACTATACTCTAGTTTGATGAAATTTATTTATTGATCTGTCGATAAAACTCTATTGCGAAAGCCTCAAATTCACCTTTTTCAATCGCTTGTCGAATTTTAGTCATTAATTGTTGATAATAATATAAATTGTGCAAGGTATTAAGCCTGATACCAAGAATTTCAGTACATCGGTCAAGATGATGTAAATAAGCACGGCTATAGTGAGAGCAAGTATAACAGTCACAATAAGGATCTAACGGCGAAGTATCTAACTTATATTTTGCATTACGGATTTTAATTATGCCTTCTGTGACAAAGAGATGACCATTTCGGGCATTTCGGGTTGGCATTACACAATCAAACATATCAATACCGTAACGAACCCCTTCAATCAGATCCTCCGGTTTACCGACTCCCATTAAATAACGTGGTTTATTCTGCGGAATTTGTGGGCAAAGATCCTCTAAAATACGATGCATATCCTCTTTAGGTTCTCCCACAGATAAACCACCAACAGCATAACCATCAAAACCAATATCAACCAAGCCTTTTAGTGATATATAACGTAAATCTGAATAAACGCTGCCCTGAATAATACCAAACAGCACATTTTTATTAGCTAACTCATCAAATCGTTGACGACTACGTTTTGCCAGACGAAGGGACATCTCCATCGATTTTTTAGCGTAATTCCAATCTACCGGATAAGGTGTGCATTCATCAAAAATCATGACAATATCTGAACCTAGATCGTATTGGATTTCCATCGACTTTTCAGGGCTTAGAAAAATCCTTTTACCATTAATTGGATCGCGAAAATAGACGCCCTCTTCTTTAATTTTACATATGGCACCAAGGCTAAAAACCTGAAATCCGCCTGAATCAGTCAAAATTGGTCCTTGCCATTGCATGAAATTATGTAGATCGCCATGTAACTTTATTATTTTCTGTCCAGGACGCAACCATAAATGAAAAGTATTACCTAACAAGATTTGTGATCCAGTTTGTTTGATTTCTTCTGGTGTCATTCCCTTGACTGTACCATAAGTGCCAACCGGCATAAAAGCAGGTGTTTCTACGATCCCACGCTCAAAAATTAAGCGACCACGACGAGCTTGGCCGTCTTGGTTTTGTAATTCATATTCCACCTTCCCTCTCTAGCATCATAAAACAGTCTGATGGGTTATTTAGATATTCAGTTAAATACATTGATGATATTGAATTAATAATTAATAGATAGTTAGCTATTTTTTATTCTCTGCCTTAGGGTTATGCGTAATAAACATGGCATCACCATAACTAAAAAAACGATACTTCTCTGCGATTGCTTTTTGGTAGGCATTCATTGTATGCTGATAACCAGCAAAAGCAGATACTAACATAACTAAAGTAGATTTAGCTAAATGGAAATTAGTAATCAATGCATCAACAATTTGAAAATGAAAGCCTTGATAAATAAAAATTCGAGTATCATCAAAAAATGGGGAAATAATTCCTTCTTTACACGCATAAGCTGCACTCTCTAATGATCGAATTGAAGTTGTGCCAACCGCAATAACCCGTTTACCTCTCGCTTTACACGCTACTATTGCATCAACAACTTGTTGCGATACTTCAACATATTCTGCATGCATGGTATGTTCAGCAATATTTTCCACTCGAACAGGTTGAAATGTACCGGTACTAACATGTAGCGTTACAAACGCCATCGCCACTCCTTTTTGTCGTAGCGCCGCTAGTAATGATTCATCAAAATGTAATCCTGCCGTGGGTGCAGCAACAGCTCCAGGCCGTTGGCTATAAACTGTTTGATAAAGCACGCGATCAACCTCTTCATCATGACGAGTAATATAGGGAGGTAAAGGTATATGACCAATATCATTTAAAATAACTAACACATCTCGATTATCTTGAAAACCAATTTCAAATAACGTATCGTGTCTTGCCAATATAATGGCTTTAACACTTTCATCATCACCTAATAATAATTTAGTTCCAACTTTTGGTGCTTTAGAAGCACGAATATGTGCTGAAACTCGATGGAGATCTAACATACGCTCAATCAATACTTCAATTTTGCCACCAGAGATTTTGCGTCCATAAACACGAGCCGGTATCACCTGGGTATCATTGAAAACCAGTAAATCACCTGATTCTATTTTATCAACAATATCAGTAAATATACCATGTCCCAGTTCACCTGTTAAACCGTTTAAAGAAAGTAACCGGCAATTACTACGTTTAGTTAAGGGATAATGGGCTATTAACTCATTAGGTAATTTAAAAGCAAAATCAGAGAGCCGCATCTCAGTATACTATTTAATTAAAACAAGCGAATTAGTCTAGTGCAGCAATAAAAACAGTGCAACCAATAAGCATCACGAAAACTAAAAATTCACTCATAATAACACTATGATTTTTACACGCTTACATTTAGTTCAACGAGCACAAAGTTCCTTATTTAGGAAATTTAATGGCGGATTTTATTTACAGTGATCCTAATGTCCTGTATTTAGCAAGCGTTATGGTTAGGATCAAAATGCATAGTCAAGTAGACAGTTTACCGATTAGCAGCGCATTGTGATTAATACGAAGCAATTTTTTTGATTACTGTGTACCATCGGAGTCGCAGTAATCATGCTTGATTTAATTTGAGATCACTTTCTTGCTTTATATTGATATCAAATCAAAACAAAATAAATTCTACTTAAAATTTATTCATTATTTTTACCAGAAAATAAAACCTAACTTATATTATATCTAAAAAAAATTTTAAGAATTAAATGAGTATTTATAGTCATAAAACTGGTTGATCGAACATGCAAAACCTGAATATATTAGGCTATGTTGGTAAAGGTTATTGGTAAAAATTCTTTGAAGGATTTTCGCTACAGCATGGTTGCCACGAAAAGTAAACAGTAGTAAAGATCAAAAAGACTTTTTCCAACGCATGCTGCTAACATAAATTGCATCTCATTATTTTGTTCGGCGACAATATGTAGATGATATCTATCTATGCATTGAAGAACAACTCATTTCACTTTATCATACTCATATTGTCCATAGTGGACATGTTATCCACTATGGATATTGATTAGGATTACAGCGATATCATTAAAATTTCAATTACAGAAAAACATTAACAATCTTACTATAAGTCCTTCTGGCGAAACTGCATCACAAGGATAAATTATTTAGTTATCTGTGATCTATATATTGAATAATTAAATAGCTTGATTTTATAGGAGTGAGCGAAACAAATAGAGATTTGATTTGAAAACAGTGTTTAGATGAACATCACTACTCCTTGTCTTAGCAAGAACAGTTAACCTTAATATACTAAGTATTATTTATTGAAATCAATGAAATATTTTCTCGAATCCTTTTAAAGGGAGCATTGTATTCTCACATAGAAAAGTGAGAAAATACAGGAAATGATGAGATAAAAGAAAAATCGTTGATATTATAATCACACCTGAGGTCGATAAAGTTATGTGATCCATAAGATTCTTGAAGAGTTTAATGTAGAGTGTATTAGTCATTTTCTTCAACCAATCATCAAGAAGAAGTCCATCATTTGTTTAAATAGAACTAAATGGCATAAAAACTTTTTTGTTGAGGACAAAACTAGTTACAATCGGATAAAAAGTTGACTAACTAGATAGTTCTTGATAAGAAATTATACATTCAAATGTGAATAGTTATATCAGGTGATTATAAGTATATATGAGTAGATTTCGTGGTATTGGGTTTCTTTTATTTACCGAATTATCTAGCATGTGAGAAGATTGCTTGAAACAATAACAATTGAAATTCAGAGTAGCTATAAATTGCTCTGCGAGAAAACCAATAACTTTATGAATATAGCCTGAAAAACAGTATGGTGGACAGATGTTCTAAACTAACTAATTTAATTGGTTTTTTTGATGACTTTATTCTATATAATTACGATTTTTTGCTTTTTTTTGCAATTTATTCAGTAATAATCACTTTTTCCGAAACTAGGAAAAAGAAAAAGTATCATCATTAATTAAAAGCAAAAAAGTTAGCTGATTGTAAACTAAGGTTTATTGCTAATTAAAATTAAATTATACTCTTTAGGTATCTGGCACTATATCAAAGTTGTTTGGTAAGAAAACCATTTATTATAGAATAAAAATAATTAAAAGAATTATGAATGTAGTACCAGCCATGATTAAATCATCAGCATTAGTAATTTAATTTATTCGCAATATCAGAAATAAATGTTTGAAAAACTCAGAAGATTTTATTACTCCCCAAAGACTAGACAAATCAATATAGTTAACATAAATCATTATAAATCCTAGATGGATATATCTCCACTATTTTAAAGTAAAATTTATTATAATTTATACAATATATGCTGGAAAATTGCGATTAATATAGGAATAGAAAATTTAATCCAGTTTAGTTAATCCTAAATTTGAGATTTTTATAGAAAGAGATGAACCTAACACACCATGATCTATGCTGCCACAACTATGGTGTTTCATGGATGTTTATAATCTAAGTACTGTTTATATTCTGCAATATGTTAATTTTTTAAGAATTCATCTAGAATATAGGGTTCGAAGTAATCTCCTAGAGGCATTAAACCAGGTGAACTAGGAAGGCAACACATGACTTTATATTATTAGATCAACTGGTTTTTATTTGAAGAGATCTATGATTTCTATCCTGAAAAAATAATGAAAGACCAACTAAATTTTTTCTGACATCTCAAAAAGAGGATGATAAAACGCTTTGGATAAACAGGCTGTGTAACATGTGAAGCCGTCTTGTTGTCTTCCTTATTTACCTAATTCTGATTTCTAGGAGACTTATTTAGAGTCATCTGGTTGAATTCCTAAAAATTAACATATAGTAGAGTATAAAATAGTATTTAGATCATCCCTTTTTTGAGGGAAATATAGCTAGACGCTCACAGCATAGTGTACTACGTTCAGAAATTAGCATACATATTCCTATCAGATCGGAAAAGGAAAATATTTTTACAAGAAAATGACTATAGATTACTGAGCAGGCAACAGTATCATCGGTAAACGATAGGAAATATGGCTATAATTATAAACATTACCTACTATTGCTTTTTTAGCAAAAGTAAATTCAGAGATGCTATAACTTTTAACCAAAGTAGATGCAGAAATTATTAGCCTGAATAGCAACTCTGCTTTTACGTGTTGTAGTTGTTCTGCCGATGGGGAGCCTAATCATTATAATATTTCTTTCAACTATATTCATCAATAAGTAGCTTTGCCATGAATAGTTAGGGTTATACGACAAGGATCCGTATAATGATTCTAGATCGAATTCTATTTCTCAAGAAAGATTTATTATATTAATTAATAAAAAATAATTTCTTTGGTATATTTTGTTTAGCTAAAGATTGCCCGATTGTGATGATACACGAGCAGGCACTTTTCAAGTGTTAATTCCTATTACTTTTAATATAAAAGTAACTGCATACAGCATCTAGATTATTTTATATTAAATAAAAGTCATTATCTTTAAGCGTAAATTAAAGATTTATTAATCCCTGAACTCGTAGTTCAAAAGTATGTTTTTACCTTGTTCAGGTATAATATGATGTACATTCTAACTTAATGTAATAAGATAGTAAAGAATAGGTGGAATTAGCTAAGTGAGCTCTTTAGTCTATTTAATTCTCGTAACCGTGATGGTTTTCTACCCGACAAAGCCAGAAACAAGCCGCTGCTTATTAAGAACGTTCACAATTTTCAGTGCAATTAATCGCATCTAAATAGCACCAATAATAAGGGGGGTTGCTCGATCCTTCTAAAGCGAGGATCAATTTTAATAGTGTCTGATCCAACCATATTCCATAATTATATTTACAGATTGTTTGATTCTAATTATTTCTAATGTATCTTCTTATCTTCTAAAGTTTATCAGTTCAAAATAAAGATGATCAGATCTATCATAATCAGTAGAAACCATTTTAAGATTACAGTTTACCACTATTGGTTGGTAAACATCTTTACATAACGCTAAAGATGCATGAACACAGCAATAATTAACTTAATTCTTTGACCAATACGATTCATTCCGCTACCTAGTGGAATAATCTTAATTTTGCTATTTCCAGGGATTGTCTCCACATTCATCTTCATAATGTGAAATATAGATAAACAGTATCTGTGGTAAATTGTTATATAAGTATAAACACACTTAAAAACAGGATACAGTTTATATTTATGGCGTAATTTATGGATTTCAGTTTCAGAAATACCAACTAATTTAGCCAAACGAATATTAGCAAATCCTTTTCATTTTAATCTCTGTGAGAATTCTGTTAATAACTCATTAATATCAAACTCAGTGATTTTCTCTTCTAAACAAACAGCCTCTTCAATCTGTACTAATAACTAACAATTAATATTGGTTAGATTAAAGACAACATCTGCAGACATATACCTGTACAGAAATCGCATTGGCTATATATCAGATGAGTTTAGCACTAGTATTTTTAACTCACGACAAATTTTTGTTAACAAATTAAATTCATTTAAATCTATTTTAGAATCAAAATCTGTTGTGGCAACTTCCAATCCATCCACGCAATGCTTTTTGTATAGATTCTTGAAAAGTTTGCTCAATAGTCATTACTTCCATTAACATATTTAATCTTAGTTGTTAGACAATCATTACTACCCGGAAATTTTTTAAAATTAAAACATGGGATATTAGTTACGATATAATCATATAGAAGGTTCAAAGAGGCAGGTAATCCGACAGCTGACGGTATATCATTTTATTAATTGATCAAGTGTATAACTACAGCAAGTTTTTCTGCAATCCTAGCAATAAAATAAACCAGTTGTTTTTAATGCCAAGACCAAAGAAGATGATAATCGTGAATTAATTTCAATATCAATTAAGTGATCAATTTTAAGATTTTGAGAAAATTCAATATTTAACCATCTGTTTCTACACTAATTTCTCGTAATATAGCTATTGATGTATTACGCATGATTTAATATTCTTTATCAGTTGATGTTTGAGCAGATGTAATAGTAATAGAATCTCCTATATCGATCCCATTAGATTAGATCAACATTTTCAATAGAAAAGATAATGATATAATTATCATTATTATCACCAATCACTTCCATTTCACACTCTTTCTAACCAGTCAACGATTTATCTATCAATAATTTATTAGTTGGTAAAAGGTCTAACCTTGTTAGACAAATATCTTTAAACTCTTCACGGTTATATGCAATCCCACCACTTAAATCATCCATGGTAAATGAAGAGCGAATAATACATAGAAAAGCTATTTTCTGCTATTTTTACACCTTTTTCCTGGAAGAGATAATTCCTTAGTGTGATTTTCAAAGCCGATTTTCTTCATTGCTTTATGAAATCGTTACTGATTTTCCCCTTTATAAATTGCATCAGCTATTGTACAAATTATAGTAACAAAAAATTTTTTAATATATCTTTACGCTTTAATTCTAAAGCGTAATTTAAAATAGTAGGTTAGCTCTCCCTATTCTAGGGATATAGCATCAGGACATTCTTTTTCAAGAATTTTATATACTACTTTCTCACTGAATCAGCTTAATATAAGTGATATCCGCCAGATCTGAATTCGTTATTATTATCGCCGAATTAGAATTAATTAAAATAATTTAATAACCCTTTTCATGTAGTGCTTTGCATTTTTGTGCATTTGAATAATTAAATTCACAATATTGGCTAATAACAATATTTGAGATCCAGCACCTAAAATTAAGATGCTTTAATATCTATCCGCTTCGCTATTTCGCTCCTGATTAATTAATTTGAGTATCTCTAAATTTATTAGACGATATTTTTAATTAATTCAATCAAATAATTAAATAGGAGGTTCTACATCTTTAGGTGCAGGAGACTCGCTTCGGAATATCATTGACATCCAAATACAGGTTTATCGGTACGATTGTATGCTTTGAAATTACCATCAAATAGTGATTTATGGATTACTCGCAATTTATCAGATAATGATCCATTATCAATGGTAAAACTGTGATTTTGTGTAGTAATCATGACCTGGTTGTTAACTAAATCTTTTATTTGATGGTTATCACTATGGGTCAAAATTTTATTTAACGGTATCGGGGAACCCCACACTGGGTTGTGCTAGTAATTGATGATCTAAACAAATACCAAAATAGGTATTTTGTTGTTAAAAATATTTAATTGTTTTGATTACATAATCACAAGCTGCTGAATCTCGTTAGGACCATTATAAATAAAGATGCCATTAGGTGGCTTTAATACTTTATCAGTCGGTGTTGTTGCTAGCGCACAATCGTTAAATAACAACCGTGATTAACGAGTAAACGTAAAATATTTCGTTTAATACTAAAATCATAACCAACTATACGATAAGATAATTGTTTAGGAGTTTTTGATAGCTGATAATCCATCTCATTAAGATACTAATTCTCTTGCTTCTAAGTATAAATGTCTTTAGTACAACTTCTTTAGCTAAATTCAGTTCTTTTGGTTCCATTAAATGACTTGATTTTTTAATATAAAATTACATCTAAATTTTCATTAGTAAACAATACAACCATTCTACGCTCTTTTTCCCTTAATAGATAGCCACGTAAACTTACGCGTATTAATATTAGCAATGGCGATTATTTTATAGCATCTTAAATAATTAAGATAAACTTTCTTTTCCACGAAAGTTACTATAAGTTAATGGTAAATCACGTATAACAACTTCCCTTGAGCCTAAATAACAGAAGATTCTTTATCATCTGGGTTAATTTCTGTCTTTTCAATATGTGGACAAGTGAGTATAACAATTTAGCGAAAGTAGGAAGGATATAGCGAGCATTTATTGATAATCAGTTATTGATGTGTTAAAGTAACTTCTCCTACAGCAATTCTTTTAGCTACATAGAAATGACCATAAAACTGAGTTCCGTTTTTCAGAACCAATATAGTTAACTTAATAAAAATACCCTTCCAAGAGAATAAATTACGTATTTAGCATATTTATTTATACTTAAAGTTAATAAACTTGTGTCAAAATGGACTTTAATAAAATTTTAGTAAATCGTGTTATTTTAATAATAAAATACTGATTGTATATCAAAATGTAGTTTTTATTATTTTTAGTTAATTTATGATAAAAATCATATAATTAAAATTAGTAAAATCGTAAATTATCTTAGTAAGTTAATCGATTGTATCATAGGATAACTGTAAATTATGATTTAAATAAATTTCATTATTATAATTAAGTGTGCAAAAACATATTAAATCAATAAGAGTTTTCATCTTAAACGATAGAAACAACAAATTTTAACTAAAAACTAATAACTCTATAAATAAAGCTCAAATTTAAAATTAATTATTATTTTATTAAATGATAATTTAAATAAAAACTAAATATTTTTTATATTTAAAGTAGCTTTTTATAGATAAAAAGCACTATTCCTTTTTTTAATCCCAAAGAGAATTTTAAAGAACTTTTTTAAAACTTGATTCAACTTGATGCTTTATACGTTTATCTCTACTCTTTCAGCAAAATAATCAAAAATTTCTGTATAGTTATCAACAATATCACCATTTATAATGGTTAAAAATTAATGCTGTTATTTTTTACAATAAAACCTTGGGGTGAGGGAAGGGGGACTCAATACTCTTCACAATTTTTTAAATCACAGCTCATTGACTTGGTAATAACAGGAATTATGCTAATTTTATGTATGTAGTTTTTAGTTTAGGAGACAGTGCCGCTATTCCAGCTGATTGATTTCATAAATGATTTTAATAATAGAAAGATGAGATGCCATAAAAGTCTACTCTACAGATATCCAAGAAACCTAATATTATTTCTGATCCCTTGCATGAACTCATCCGTAATTGGTATGTCAGGATCTGATAGCACTGTTGTTGAGGCGTAGCTCGAATCTATATTGCAACAGTATACTTAAAACCTCCTTTCTCAAGGAGAATATTATGCTACGTCATCCGTAATGCTTTTTACTACAGTGAACTATATACTGAATGATATTGGCATTTTAAGATTAAAGTACTTAAAATTAAAAGTGAATCGTAACGGAAATAAAATATGCTTCAAGAGCTCTATCTGCACCTTATCTAAAGCGTGCAAAATGGCGAAGAGTTAGTAACAGACCTGTACCTACGAATTATTTCTACTGATAATTTCATGAAAGGCTATGAGCCGCTTCTAAGTGAAAGCACATAATATCTTGATAAGTGCTATTAGCAGACTGATACAGCAATGACTTGAAGAACATAGAAAAATTGTGTCTGCATGATTTAAGAGAGATACGCATTACGTTTGTTTCTTACCTGAATGCATATGTTTGCCTGTCAGGCAAGATGATCGCCTTTATCTGCTGATTTAAAGGCGGGGCTCCTCTTCTCACATAAATATAAGGATCTTATTGCACTAAAAAATAGTTATTGATAACTAGAAGTGAACTGGCTAAACTTATCAATAGCTTATAAGCGCGCGTGACTTAACTGTATTTTCAGGTTTGCTACTAAAGCTGGTGTTTTTGGTTTTGAATGCAATGGTAAATATATTCCTAGACACGCAGAATTAACGGTGTTGAGTATGCAAAATAACTAATGCACTTGTGGTTTCACTCCCCTAAAGGTATGGTTAATTAAAAATTAAAACAGCTTGTCGGAGGCTTGGGTAGTAGAGAGCTGTAATGCCGTTAATAAATTCTTTGATGTTTTATTGCTAAAGTTCTCAGCATATCACCCAGTGATAAAGAAACTGGAAAAAAATTTAAAAGAATGGCTGTCATTTTACAGCTTTCAGTCAGCACACTAGTTGGCGTCAATAAGAATGAGGAATCTAATTTTGAATATCGGTTTTTCAACATGATAGCCCATGAATCCAGCAGGTGTAGCCACTATAATTCAAAATAACCCTTTAAATAACATTTAAACTGGTTCCCGTCTTCTTAGAAGAGCTCTAACCGGCTAAAGGGATATGATTCTCCTGACCATGCTGGTAAAGAACATTCAATTTAAAGATAAAAATAAATTTCTGAAGAATTAGTATGAAAATGGCTTGACTGACATATATCAGATTTATTAATAGTTAGAGACTCTTTCTTCGCTTCCTAACAGCATAAAGCTGCATCTCATTAGTTTGCCTTAGGGTTACATATTGAATGATATCAATTCATCTGTTGAATCAACTTATTCCACTTTATCCTGCCCATATTATCATAATGAACATGTTATTGGCTGAGATATTTATTTAGGATTACAGCAATTTTATTATAAAATACCTGATTGCAGAAAACATTTAATAATCTTACTGAAAGTCCTCTTCCTCTATCAAGATTAGATTATAAGGATAGATGATTTAGTTATCTGCGATGTATGTTGAATAACTTAACCTTACAAGAATCAATAAAACAAATAGGTATTAATTTAAAAGCAGCGCTTAGGATATGACATCACTGCTTTTCTTTCTTTAACGGGAACAACCAACATAAGTTCTATAAATGGTATTATTGAGGTTGATGAAACATTTTTTGATAAACCTTTTAAAGTAAAACATTATATCCCACATAGATAAAGATATAAACGTGGAAGAGTGGGAGATGAAAGAAAAGATCAAATCTCGGTCTTATTAATCCTCCGAGATCGAGAGGTCTATGAGAGATAAAATTCTTTAAGAGTTTAATGTGGGGTGTATTAGTTGTTTTCTTGATCTAATTATTGATAAAGAGTTCATTCTTAGTTCGACTGTGGCTAAGGATACGAAATCTTTGCCGATTATAGCATGAAATTAGTTACCATCACCGAATAAGGTGAGATAAGTAGAGATTTATTGGTAAGAAATTCTAGATTTAAATGTGAACAGGTTATATCAGCTGATTAAAAGATAGCTAAGTAGCTTACATGGTCTAAAGTCTTTATTTACTAAATTATCTGGCCTGCAGAAGATTGCTAGATCTGTAAAAATTAAAATACAGACATAGATACAAATTGTTTTACGAGAAAAGCATTAATCTTTGTCGACATAGTCGATGATCAACATCATCTAATTTTATAATTTAGCAGCGGTAAATTTGAAGATGCCATAGTCCCTTAGTTAAAATAGATGTAGGCTCTTTGGTTTGCTTGAAGAGCAGCTATAATTTTAGATTTTGTAGTTTAACCTCCTAACGAGAGAGTCTCGTTATCATAATATTTTATGCTCTCAACTATATATCTCAGTAGGCATATTGCCATAAATAGGTTGTACAACGGAGGGTTTATATAATGATTGGGATTAAATAATTAGGCCAGAAATATAATGGAACGCCTTCACTCTTACTAGCATGAACAGGTATACTTTGCATACTTACCTTTAAGTTGAAAATAATGCTTCCACGAGGATAGCAAACGCATTATGAATTTAGATGCAGCACCTATCATTACATCACTGCTAGATACTGATGCTTATAAACTACATATGCAACAAGCCGTCTTTCATCAGTATAACCAAGTATCAGTTGTAGCAGAATTTCGTTGCCGTAGTGATGAACGACTTGGTAACTATGCTCAAGCTGTACGACAACAAATAGATCTAATGGCACATATTGTATTAACACCAATTGAATATCGCTATCTGCGTGGTTTACTTTTTTTTAAAGCTGATTATCTCGATTGGTTAAAGAATTTTCGCTTTAATCCTACACAGGTTAACGTTTATACTACGCAAGAAAATCAGTTAGCATTAAGAATTAGTGGTCCATGGCGTGAAGTCATTCTTTGGGAAGTACCTCTGTTAGCTTTGATTAGTAAACTAGTTCACAGTAATCGCTCTCCCAATGTAACAACTGAAGATGCTATTCAACAGTTACATAAATTGATTAATTATTTTTACCAAGATGCAAAAAGGCTAAATATTGATTTAGCAAACTTTAAATTAATTGATTTTGGCACTCGCCGACGTTTTTCTCATGCAGTTCAACACGCTATTATCAATGAGCTCAAATACCATTTCCCTTATTTTACTGGCACAAGTAATTATAAGTTAGCGCAACAATTACAGATTAAACCTGTTGGTACTCAAGCTCATGAGTGGTTTCAAGCCCATCAACAAATTACTGTTGATCTTGGTAATAGTCAACGCGTTGCGCTGCAAAGTTGGCTAGATGAATATCCTGATCAATTAGGTATCGCACTAACGGACTGTATTACGATGGATGCTTTCCTGCGTGACTTTGATATCACCTTTGCTAATCGTTACCAAGGATTAAGACATGACTCAGGAGATCCGTTAGAATGGGGTGAAAAAGCTATTAGTCATTATAAAAAACTAGCTATCGATCCTATG
>JBQMRQ010000044.1:0-3838 GCA_052174535.1 Arsenophonus sp. NC-WZS1-MAG3
GGCATTAATATTCTTAATCACAATTTGTTGCTGCTCGTAACCAAAAATAACTGCACCAAGCATCTGCTCTTCCGTTAATAAATCAGCTTCAGACTCCACCATTAATACCGCATTCGACGTACCTGCGACAACTAAATCTAAGCGACTATTTTTTAATTCATCAATGCTAGGATTTAAAACATACTGGTCATTAATATAACCAACGCGCGCTGCACCAATTGGGCCATTAAATGGAATACCTGATATAGTTAATGCAGCAGATGCGCCGATCATAGCAACAATATCTGGATTTACTTGTGGATTAATAGATACAACGGTAGTAATAATTTGTATTTCATTAATAAATCCATCTGGAAATAAAGGGCGAAGTGGACGATCGATCAGTCTAGCAATCAGTGTTTCACCTTCACCAGGACGACCTTCACGACGAAAAAAACTACCAGGGATTCGACCTGCAGCATATGATCGTTCTTGATGATTAACTGTTAGTGGAAAGAAATCTTGCCCTTCTTTCACTTTTTTCTGTCCAACAACAGTGACAAATACGGCTGTATCATCTATATTAATCATAACTGCAGCAGTCGCTTGGCGCGCAAGCATACCCGTTTCGATAGTGACGAAATTTTGGCCATATTGAAATTTATGAATAATAGGATTAAGCAAAATAATATCCTTTTAATAGCTATTTATTTATATAACAACACCAATATTTCTTTTTTCTACGTACTCTCCTCATAGTTAATAACAAACTGAATATTTTTACTTATCTTGTAAGTATCAGTAAGCTCATTAGCTGATGAGGTGTCACTGTAGTTAAAAAGTTCATATTTTTTAGAAAAAAATTGATAAAAATTTATTTCTAAAAATTACTTTGCAAGTGTAAACTAATTCTAAATATTTTTTCTGTTTTCTAGAAGAAAAGGGGCTAGAAGCCCCCTTTCTTTTGAAAGAAACTAGTCAACGACGTAATCCTAAGCGCTCAATAAGTGTAGTATAACAAGCAATATTTTTACACTTCAGATAATTTAATAGTTTACGACGCTGAGCAACCATATGCAATAGCCCTCGACGACTGTGGTGATCTTTCTTATGCACTGCAAAGTGACCTTGCAAATAATTAATTTCCGCAGTTAAAAGAGCAATTTGAACTTCACTAGAACCTGTATCATTTTTATTACGACTATAGTCCGCAATAATTTGCGCTTTTGCTTCAATACTTAGAGACATAAATAACTCCAAATTTCTTATTAAACACAATAAAGGCCGATCTCTAATTCAGCCTTTTTTAATAAAAATAAATTTAATATACGCTTTACATTATCATTATGCAAGATAAGATCTAAATTTTATTAAACATTTTACTTTCAACAGTTAAACGACAAGGAGTTATCCTATTTTGTTTATCAACCTCAGCAATACCAATAAATTTATGCATATTACCTTCTGTTATTCGAACTTTACTTCCTTTAGGAAGAGGATAATTAGTAATAACAATTTCTTGCCCTTGTTTAAAATAGGTTGCAATAATCGATGAAATATTAACTTCAGGAAAATGATTAACAGTTGCATCTATTGGTAATAACAAAGGATCTAATTTTCTCTCTAAGGAAGTTCTTCCTAATTCCACTTCCTGCTTAAGCAGGCATAATTTCTCTATTGTTATCATATGTTCACTGGAATAATTAGCTACCTGTAATCGCCTTAGATAAACTACATGAGCACCACAACCCAATAATTCACCTAAATCATCAATAATAGTTCGTATATAAGTTCCTTTAGAACAATGAATTGTTAATTCTAATTCATTCTCATGCCAGCTCTCAAATTGCAAATCATAAATAGTAATTTGTCGACCTTCACGTTTAATAGTAATCCCTTGACGAGCATATTCATAAAGTGGCTTACCCTGATATTTAAGAGCAGAATACATAGATGGTATTTGGATTAAATTACCACGAAATTTATCTAATGCCTTATCAAGTTGCTCCTGAGTTATTTTAATCGGACGTTGGCAAATTATTTTGCCATCCGAATCTGAAGTATCAGTACGCTGCCCTAAACGAGCAATAACATGATAGTATTTATCTGAATTAAGTAGAAATTGTGAAAATTTCGTAGCCTCACCTAAACAAATAGGCAACATGCCGCTTGCCAAAGGATCTAGTGCTCCTGTGTGACCAGCTTTTTTAGCATTAAATAAACGACGTACTTTTTGTAAAGAATCATTAGATGAAAGTTTTGCCGGTTTATCTAATAATAATACCCCGTGAACTTCACGATCAAGCTTCATTATTTCCTCTCTTTATCGTTTTTTAGTTTTATGATGATGTTTTTCATCATCACGGATCACGTTGCTAATTAAATTAGACATACGCATACCTTCCACCAAAGAGTTATCATAAAAAAAAGTTAATTTAGGAACTATAGATAAACGCATCGCTTTACCCAGTAAAGAACGAATATGTTTTGCCATATCGCCATTCAAAACTTTAATACCATTTTTAAGTATATCTATTTCATGTTCTTTTGCGGATATGTTTAAAAAAGTTACGAATATTTTAGCATAAGTCAAATCGCGAGAAACTTCTACTCCTGAAACAGTAGCCATTTTAACACGTGGATCTTTAATTTCTTGATGAAGAATAATGGCGATCTCTTTTTGTATTTCTTGGGCAATACGCTTAGAACGACTAAATTCTCTTGCCATTATGATATTCTCCTAACAGGGTAAAACTAAATATAATAACCATTAATTATTATATTTTTAGAATATTAAAATTAATGTCATCGTAATAATCGATAATCAATATACTTGATCTGAATAGTTATATATAACTCTTTAGCTAAAAGGCCATAATATCAAATTATGGCCTTTTAATAAGTATTAATAAAGTAGATATTAATTATCAATACAACGTTTTACTTCAATGATTTTAAATACTTCTATTATATCACCAACACGTATATCATTGTAATTCTTTACACCAATACCACACTCCATACCATTACGTACTTCATTAATATCATCTTTAAATCGACGTAATGATTCCAATTCACCTTCATAAATAACTACATTATCCCGCAATACATGAATAGCGTTATTACGCTTGATTATGCCTTCAGTAACCATACAACCAGCAATGGCTCCAAATTTAACTGATTTAAATACATAACGTACTTCTGCTAATCCAATAATTTGTTGTTTATATTCAGGCGCCAACATACCACTCATCGCCTGTTTAATCTCATCGATAAGACTATAAATAACCGAATAATAGCGTAGATCTAAATTTTCACTTTCGATAATACGTCTTGCCGCAGCATCTGCTCGAACATTAAATCCAATGATAATTGCATTAGAAGCAGTAGCCAATGTAACATCTGTTTCAGTAATACTACCGACACCAGAACCAATAATTTTTACTTTTACTTCATCAGTTGATAATGTTTGCAAGGAATCAATAATGGCTTCACAGCTACCTTGTACATCGGTTTTTAATACAATATTTAACTCAGAAATCTTATCATCTTCCATGTTAGAAAATATATTTTCTAGTTTTAATTTTTGCTGGCGTGCTAATTTTATTTCTCGGAATTTACCTTGACGATAAAGTGCAACCTCACGTGCTTTCTTTTCATCACGAACAACTGTTGCTTTATCACCTGCTGAAGGTATATTTGATAACCCCAGAATTTCAAGCGGAATAGATGGACCAGCAGATTCAATATCTTTACCTAATTCATTACGCATTGCACGAATACGGCCATACTCAAAACCACACAATACAATATCACCTTTATTAAGAGTGCCTTCTTGAACTAAAATCGTAGCAACCGA
>JBQMRQ010000045.1:0-24278 GCA_052174535.1 Arsenophonus sp. NC-WZS1-MAG3
TGATTGAGCGCTATATTAACTATATTCGACTAAATATTTTAATATAGTGCATTACCATAGTTTTTGTTGAAACGTCAACGACGCTTATTACTACTAAAATATAATAAGCCTCTGAAGGTAATGGTTTGCAAAAAAACTAAAAAACAGGGGTGTGATTCCACGATCGTCTTTTCTGATAAAAAGACTCATTTGCGCAGAGATTCGTACAAATGCATTCTATTATCAATAGATCGTTTATTAACGATAATTAATCAATAAAAATTGATATCTAAAATATAACAAATAAGCATTTGCTTAGATGATTTAACGAACTATTTTATAGTTAAATTCTACTTATTTAATAAATTATTATAGGCTAAGATGTTATATATTTTCTGATCAATCAAGTATATCTGTTTTATTTAAAATATTTAAACTAGTTATTAAATTTATTTAAATACTGCGACGTAATAAACCTTGTTTTTTTAACCATACTAATAATATGGATATTGCAGCTGGCGTAATACCTGATATACGCGACGCTTGACCAATAGAAGTAGGTTTATGATCATTGAGCTTAGAAATTACTTCATTAGAAAGACCTGTTATTTGATTGTAATCTACATTAGTAGCTAATCTAGTATATTCATTACGAAGCTGTCTTTTTATTTCTTCTTGTTGACGAAGAATATAACCTTCATATTTTACTTGAATCTCAACTTGATTTGTTATTTGAAAATCATTAATTGCAGGTGAAAAATGGTTTAACGAAGTAAGTAGTTTATAATTCATTTCAGGACGACGAAGTAAATCTTCTCCATTTGCTTCTTTTGAAAGCGGAGCAGTTAATACTTCATTAAGATCACTAATTTCCTCTGAATTAGGATGTAACCAAAGATTACGTAAACGTTGACGTTCTTGTTCAATTAATTCAATTTTACGACAAAATTTTTGCCAACGGTTTTCATCAATTAAACCAAGCTTATATCCTTTTTCAGTCAAACGAAGATCAGCGTTATCTTCACGTAGCATAAGGCGATACTCCGCTCTCGAAGTAAACATTCGATAAGGTTCTTTTGTACCTAATGTGCAAAGATCGTCAACTAAAACACCAATGTAGGCTTGATCACGACGAGGGAACCATCCCTCTTGTTCAAGAGCATAACGAGCTGCATTAATCCCCGCTAATAATCCTTGAGCTCCAGCTTCTTCATAACCTGTTGTTCCATTAATCTGACCCGCAAAAAATAGCCCTTTTATAAATTTACTTTCTAAAGTTAGTTTTAAATCTCGAGGATCAAAAAAATCATATTCAATTGCATATCCCGGTCTAATAATACAAGCATTTTCTAAACCCTTAATCGAATGTACAATTTTCATTTGTACATCAAAAGGTAAACTAGTGGAAATTCCATTAGGATAAATTTCATTACTTGTTAACCCTTCTGGTTCAAGAAATATTTGATGCGCTGAACGGTCTGAAAACCGCATAATTTTATCTTCAATGGAAGGACAATAACGGGGACCTATTCCTTCAATTATACCTGTATACATAGGACTACGATCTAAGTTATCGTGAATCACCTGATGAGTTTTTTCATTCGTGTAAGTGATATGACAAGGTAATTGTTCTGGATGTTGCTGAGTAGATCCCATAAAAGAAAAAACAGGAGCGGGATCATCACCAAATTGTTGAACTAATTGGGAAAAATTGATAGTTCTTGAATTTATTCTAGGAGGTGTACCTGTTTTAAAGCGATCTACTCGTAAAGATAATTCTCTTAACCTATAAGATAAACTTGTAGTAGAATGATCATTGACTCTATTACAATTATAGTTTTCTAATCCTATATGGATCTTAGCATTAAGAAAAGTACCCACGGTTAGTATGATAGACCTTGCATGAAATTTTAATCCTATGTTAGTTATCACACCAATAACTTGGTTGTTTTCTAAGATCAAGTCTTCAACATCTTGTTGGAAGATCATTAAGTTCTTTTGATTTTCTAGAGCAGTCCTAATTGTTTGTTTATAAAGTATGCGATCAATTTGAGCTCTAGTTGCTTGTACTGCTGAACCCTTACTTGCATTAAGGGTTCTAAATTGTATCCCTGCTTTATCTGCAGCAATAGCCATAATGCCACCTAAGGCATCAATTTCTTTAACTAGATGTCCTTTACCGATTCCACCGATAGCTGGATTGCATGACATTTGACCCAACGTATCAATATTATGGGTTAGAAGTAAAGTTTGACGCCCCATACGTGTAGTAGCCATAGCTGCTTCAGTGCCAGCGTGACCTCCACCAATAATGATAACGTCAAATTGTTTTGGGTAAACCATAATAACCTTATGTGTTAAATTCTATTTAGAAAATAGATTTCTATCGAGTTTTATTAAGGAGAGAGTTATAAGTTATTACTTATTGCAATAAAGTAATTAATTTAACTTACTTAAACTTATTATGATTACTAGTATCACAATATTGTGTGGGTAATTATAAATATCATAATAATATCATTGTGTTGGTTATTATCTTTAGTTGTTAATAACATGTGTTTATACTCAGTATAAGTTGGGATTAAAATAGCTAATTACACACAACTAGGTTTGATATTTAAGATTGTTCTATAGATAACTATAGGTTATCTTCTTTTTTTCACAAAGTTATCCATATTTATCTAACTTTTATTTACCAAGCTCCATAATATTACCCTTCCACTTTTGATTCAAATTTCTGCAGGATATTCTAGTACTTAATATTCTGAAATATCAAGAACTAAACTAATAGTGCTCTAGTAAGCTTTGCATGATGATCCTTTAGTAGTTGATCTATTTTATAGATTGTACTGCAAAAAAATCATACTCCTTACTACTTATTCCCAATTGTACCGTAATTAATTTAGGTAAGATCAAGTTTTGTTTGTTGACCTATTATCTAGTTGTTAAATATTGTATATTTTCAGATAATTCAATTGCTCCATACATAATAGAGCATATTTTTAATTAAATCTTTTTTGTTAATAGCTCTTCTAACAATTAATTGTACGTAATTTAGTATACAGTTATTTTTTAAAATTTCAAAGATATGGCTAAGTAATATATTCAGCGCCGATATAGTGATATCTATATATTAATATTACTTTTGTTATTATAAATTCTATTGTTCAAAACAATGCTTATTATTGTCTGTAAATTAGTTGTGATCTACCTATGGATAATAGATTTTTTTGGCAAAAATTGCTTCTTTTTCACAAAGAAATTTATAGCTATCTCGGTATTTTAAATTTCGGTTTTAAACAGTTTCCTACAGGCCAGATAATTTAATAAATAAGATTATACACCATAAAATCTACTTAGGCACCTTTTTAATCAACTGAAATAACTGTTTATATTTTTGTATGAAAGAATTCATTATCAACAGCTCTCTAATTTATTATGTCTTACTAGACGATGGTGACTAATTTCATGTTCCTTTATTATAAAAGTTTTATACTATTTATTTCCATATCTCCATTTTAAGCTAAGGATAAACTTTTATCGATGATTGGTTAAAGAAACCGGATAACACAAACACACTCTGCATTAAACTTCTTAAGAATCTTGTTACTCACACACGAGCTTATTAATCTCTGATAATTAATCTCCCCGCGATTGTTCATGGTTAGGAAATTGAATTGCTCTTTAAAATCGAGAAAAGTTATCTATTTTCATAAATGGAGATAATGATATCTAGAATTAAGAAAGAACCTAAAAATAGACTAATTAAAATTAATGTAAGATGGGGGAAATTACCGCCCTATTTACTTTTATAAAATTTTTTTACTGAAGCGATATCGGCTCTAACTATCTACTAACCAGTATTATAAAGGAAAACAACTGTTAATGTATAACTTATTATATCAGATTGCATTCTTAAAAAAGAGAATGATTAAGACTTTTTACTATTTCAGTTAATCCAGTATATAAATAAATAGTTACATTTAAAATTTGTATAAAAAAAGCCTATTATCACTAACATTATAGATAGGGGTAGTTTTAAATAATTTTGTATTGTTTTAATATTTAATGACCTTAAAAATTTTAAAATAGATTATTTTTTATTTTTTAGAAAATTAAAGTTTTAGTATAGACATATAATAAATTATTGCGTATAGAGCTTTACTCTAGGTAGTTTTATTTATCATTCATTCTGATGAATAAATTTAAATTGTAAATTTACAAATAACTAATAGTATAAACAAAGATAATTCTATTAAAAAAGAGCAAACAAATAAAGTTTGCAAATTATTGCTTGCTAACTGCATAAAACTCCTTATAATGTGAGCCTATTGATTCAGGATAAATGGAATCAATTGAATTGAATTTTATTAACTTAAGGTAAAAATAATTGACTTAATGTAAAAATAAAAGTAAAAATAACTACTTGACTTTATAGATGAAAAGTGTAAAGTACGCCACTAAGCGAATCAGATCACTAGCACGTTCTTTAACAATTAATTAGATAATCTGTGTGAGTACTTGCAAGTTTTATTTAAAAAATAAAAATAATTTGATTTAAAGTCTTGAAGAATAACGAAATAGCTAATTCATAAATAAATTATGAGTTAATTAATAAGTAGTAACTGAGATTTTATCAGGCAGTGGCAAAAACAATAAAACGTTGAAAACGTTATCTGAATAAAAAGCATTACGAACGGTAAAATATTATTTGAGCATCAATAATTTAATTAAAAGCTTTTATCTTGGTTCAAGATAAAAGCTGATGGAAGGCATAATACATACAAGGCGAGAAGCAGCAGGAAAATGTTTGATTCATTACCGGTGAAATGAATCAGATGAATGAGTAAGGTATTTGGAGATCTGGTTTAAGGCAAAGGATGATCATTAGAAATGATAGTTAATACAGAAATCTTTACTCTAAAGATTGAATGAAGTGAGGATAAGTGAAGGATATTTAGTCTAGCACCTGAATAATGTTAGTAACACTAGGATTAAGATAGATTCATATTTCTATTGAGTCTGCAATAGAAATATTACACAACTATCACAACCTAATACAATTAGGTCTAGTGTATTGAGACAGACAGACCTTTAGATTATAAAGTAATTAGGATTATTTACGTTAGTAAATAATGTTAGTGATCATAGAAGAAGCATCAGTTAATTCTGTTTATGTAATTATGGTTAATGCTGGAGGGTGCAAGGGTTTTAATCGAAATAACTGGACATACAATGATAATGATAATGATAATGATTACGTTTGGTGCGAAATTTCCAGGTAACCCGTTTTGGCATAGAAATATAGAATTTCATACGTAGCGTTAAAATGAGAAGAAATACCGATAGTGAATAATAGTAGGTTCCCTAGATAAAAACTGATGCTCTGTGCGAAATAGTAGGAAACAAATAGATTAGGAGATACCCTAGTAGTTATCCAGCACTATAACGATGTCGATTTATAGGTTGTGTCTATAACTGTAGATTATAATACTAATGTATTAAATCGATTATATGAATAGAATGAGTTAATGGTGGCGTCGGAATTTTTGGAACAGATGTGTTAATTATTTGTAAAAAAATTAACACCCTATTACAGAAGAGGGCTCTCAGAATAGTCAGAATTGCTAGTAATTGCGGATCAATATACTGTAATGAAAATCTTATCGGGCCTTATACAAATATAACCTGATATATTATAGTAGAATAGATTATGAAAGAAATAGGTATTTAATCTTTAAAGATGATTATTACCATTTTATAATTCATAATTTAGATAAAATCGTAATAAGCTAACCCTACTTACAGGACAGGGGACATGGGGTTGAATCTCCTCTAAATCATAGGATCAGTAGGAGGGGGGAGAGGATAATATTCACATAGATTGTCTTACTTTACATAGATAGCAAGGAGATTAACTGAAACCTTGTTATAATCTCCTAGGATTTAGGGGATATAGAACATCACTGTTTTAGGTAGAAACAGTGATTCACGTTTCTAAATGAGATTTCGGTGATAATGATAATAAAAGTTACAGTATCGCTATTTTAACGTGCTTGTGATGCAAAAGGAAATAATTTCGCTTACTCTTACTATAGTTAAGTAGTAAGCTATAGTTTTATAAAACTTAGTTAAGTGAAGTAAAAGCTCTTTAATAATCTGGAACAACTAAAAATTGAAACACACACTACTAAAAAAATAGTATAGTGTGGATAACTCTCATAACTCCAATCAGTTGGGTTTTTTGTGTTATGATAAAAAGCGTTATTAACTAGATTTTATGATGATAAATGATAGCGCCTAGTAACGGCTGCATTATATTGATAATGCATATAATAAGTACGTTAGCATGAATAAAAAACACCTTCGGGTTGTGAGGTTAAGCAAATTAAGCGTACACGGTGGATGCCTAGGCAGTCAGAGGCGATGAAGGACGTGCTAATCTGCGAAAAGCGTCGGTAAGTTGATATGAAGCGCAATAGCCGGCGATATCCGAATGGGGAAACCCAGTGTATTTAATACACTATCGTTTGATGAATTCATAGTCAAACGAGGCGAACCGGGGGAACTGAAACATCTCATTACCCCGAGGAAAAGAAATCAACCGAGATTCCCTTAGTAGCGGCGAGCGAACGGGGAAGAAGCCCAGAGTCAACATCGCTATTTACATCAGGAGAAGGGTCTGGAAAGGCCAGCAATAAAGGGTGATAGCCCCGTATCTAAAGGTATAAGTAGAGTGAGCTCGAAGAGTAGGGCGGGACACGTGTTATCCTGTCTGAATATGGGGGGACCATCCTCCAAGGCTAAATACTACTGACTGACCGATAGTGAACCAGTACCGTGAGGGAAAGGCGAAAAGAACCCCGGCGAGGGGAGTGAAATAGAACCTGAAACCGTGTACGTACAAGCAGTGGAAGCCCCATCACTCAAGTGCCCCTCGACTTGATAGTATGTGATATCATAATCACCATAAAGCAGCGGTAAATCTTACAATAAGATAGTTGAATTTTTAAATCGCAGTTGTACAGTTACCGTGTTAAAGTTAATAAAACGGACAAAATTTATAGTAAAAAAGTGGGACATTTGAGGATGGGGTGACTGCGTACCTTTTGTATAATGGGTCAGCGACTTATATTCTGTAGCAAGGTTAACTGCATAGGGGAGCCATAGGGAAACCGAGTCTTAAATGGGCGTTAAGTTGCAGGGTATAGACCCGAAACCCGGTGATCTAGCCATGGGTAGGTTGAAGGTTTGGTAACACTAACTGGAGGACCGAACCGACTAATGTTGAAAAATTAGCGGATGACTTGTGGCTGGGGGTGAAAGGCCAATCAAACCGGGAGATAGCTGGTTCTCCCCGAAAGCTATTTAGGTAGCGCCTCGTGAATTCATCTTTTGGGGGTAGAGCACTGTTTCGGCTAGGGGGTTATTCCGACTTACCAATCCGATGCAAACTACGAATACCGAAGAATGTTATCACGGGAGACACACGGCGGGTGCTAACGTCCGTCGTGAAAAGGGAAACAACCCAGACCGCCAGCTAAGGTCCCAAAGTCATGGTTAAGTGGGAAACGAAGTGGGAAGGCTTAGACAGCCAGGATGTTGGCTTAGAAGCAGCCATCCTTTAAAGAAAGCGTAATAGCTCACTGGTCGAGTCGGCCTGCGCGGAAGATGTAACGGGGCTAAACCATGTACCGAAGCTGCGGCAGTAACACTAAGTGTTACTGGGTAGGGGAGCGTTCTGTAAGCCGTAGAAGGTGGATTGAGAAATCTGCTGGAGGTATCAGAAGTGCGAATGCTGACATAAGTAACGATAAAGCGGGTGAAAAACCCGCTCGCCGAAAGACTAAGGGTTCCTGTCCAACGTTAATCGGGGCAGGGTAAGTCGACCCCTAAGGCGAGGCTGAAAAGCGTAGTCGATGGGAAACGGATTAATATTCCCGTACTAAGGGTTACTGCGAAGGGGGGACGAAGAAGGCTAGGCTATCCGAGCGACGGTTGTCTCGGTTTAAGCAGATAGGTGGGTAGTGCAGGCAAATCCGCACTACTATAACACTGAGGCGTGATGACGAGCCACTAAGGTGGCGAAGTAGTTAATGCCAAGCTTCCAGGAAAAGCCTCTAAGCGATAGGTAATCTTTAATCGTACCGTAAACCGACACAGGTGATTAGGTAGAGAATACTCAGGCGCTTGAGAGAACTCGGGTGAAGGAACTAGGCAAAATGGTGCTGTAACTTCGGGAGAAGGCACACTGGCATTAGGTGAAGGATTTCTTACATCTAGAGCTGAAGCCAGTCGCAGATACCAGCTGGCTGCAACTGTTTATTAAAAACACAGCACTGTGCAAACATGAAAGTGGACGTATACGGTGTGACGCCTGCCCGGTGCTGGAAGGTTAATTGATGGGGTTAAGCCATCAAGGCGAAGCTCTTGATCGAAGCCTCAGTAAACGGCGGCCGTAACTATAACGGTCCTAAGGTAGCGAAATTCCTTGTCGGGTAAGTTCCGACCTGCACGAATGGCGTAATGATGGTCAGACTGTCTCCACCCGAGACTCAGTGAAATTGAACTCGCTGTGAAGATGCAGCGTACCCGCGACAAGACGGAAAGACCCCGTGAACCTTTACTATAACTTGACACTGAATATTTAGCTTTGATGTGTAGGATAGGTGGGAGGCTTTGAAGTATAGACGCTAGTCTATATGGAGCCAACGTTGAAATACCACCCTTTAATGTTTGATGTTCTAACTTAGGCCCGTAATCCGGGTTGAGGACAGTGTCTGGTGGATAGTTTGACTGGGGCGGTCTCCTCCCAAAGAGTAACGGAGGAGCACGAAGGTTGGCTAATCACGGTCGGACATCGTGAGGTTAGTGCAAAGGCATAAGCCAGCTTGACTGTGAGCGTGACGGCGCGAGCAGATACGAAAGTAGGTCTTAGTGATCCGGTGGTTCTGAATGGAAGGGCCATCGCTCAACGGATAAAAGGTACTCCGGGGATAACAGGCTGATACCGCCCAAGAGTTCATATCGACGGCGGTGTTTGGCACCTCGATGTCGGCTCATCACATCCTGGGGCTGAAGTAGGTCCCAAGGGTATGGCTGTTCGCCATTTAAAGTGGTACGCGAGCTGGGTTTAGAACGTCGTGAGACAGTTCGGTCCCTATCTGTCGTGGGCGAAGGAAGATTGAGGGGGGCTGCTCCTAGTACGAGAGGACCGGAGTGGACGCACCACTGGTGTACAGGTTGTCATGCCAATGGCATTGCCTGGTAGCTAAGTGCGGAAGAGATAACCGCTGAAAGCATCTAAGCGGGAAACTTGCCTCAAGATGAGTCTTCCCTGACAAAAATGTCCAATAAGGGGTGTTCGAGACGAGGACGTGGATAGGCTGGGTGTGTAAGCGTAGCGATACGTTAAGCTAACCAGTACTAATAACCCCGTGAGGCTTAACCTAACAACACCGAAGGTGTTTTGAGAGAGAAAAACAATTTTAGGTTATTTTAAGATTGGATTATGTAGAATTTAGCTAATGATATAGTAAGGGTGTAATATTAGTGCGGTATTACACGAAGGTATGTATAAGGGTCAAAAGCAAAGGTTGAAAAGAGTAAGCGAAAAAAAAGAATTTATCTGGCGGCAATAGCGCGGTGGTCCCACCTGATACCATGCCGAACTCAGAAGTGAAATGCCGTAGCGCCGATGGTAGTGTGGGGTTTCCCCATGTGAGAGTAGGGAGCTGCCAGATTTTAATATAATTAAAACACCTTTTTGGTGTTTTTTTGGATTTTATTCTTTAAGTTTATAACTATTCTCTATATATAGCTACTTTTATTAGTAGCTATATTATAGTACTGAGTTATTATATAGATCTCGTTGCACAGCTATATTTTATAGTAATAATAGCTATTGAGAGATATAGCTAAGGCGAATCTGATTATGAGAATCCTCTATTTTCAAACAGATTCCAATACCTAAAATCAAAAGTATTTTTCAGGCAAGAAAAAATCTATGTCTACTTTGGCTAAGCGTTAAAGTATATCTAAATTTACTCTTGTTAAAAGATAAAAAATAAAACAATATTTTGATGATCGACTATATTGCAAAAAGGTATTAATAGAAATATTTTTACTATATAAAAGATTTTATTACAGAGATTGCTATAAAAGCAATTAGTCATAAAGATCGAAGAAACTATATCCTAATTACATAGTAACGTAAATTATATCTTATTAGTGTGTTCAGTAACATAATATCAAATTATATCGATAGTGCATTGAAACAACTTATTCTACTTTATCTTGCTTATACTCTATTAGAGTATAAGTTTATCTAGTGAGGATATTTATTTATAGGGTTACAGCGATGGATTTCGTTGAAAAATCCTTTATTACAGAAAAATATTTAATAATCTTCTGGAAGTAGTCTTCTTATGAAATTATATCACAAGGCTAAATAGTTTAGTTATCTTCGATATAGTTGAAGAGCTTAAGTTTATGGAAGTTAGAAAAACAAATAAGCATTTATTTAAAATCAGAATTTAGATGACGGCACTACTTTTTTCTTCAACTGCGATAGTCAATGTAAGTGCAGTAAGTGTTATTATTAAAGTCGATAAAATATTTTTCATGAATCCTTAAAAAGGAGCATTATTTTTCACATAAAATAGCTAGAAAAATCGGGAGAGTAGGAAATAAAAGACAAAATAAGAGATCGCAGTCTTAATGATTGCAGATTGACAAGAATTATATGAGCGATAAGATCTTAAAGAGTTTAATGCAGAGTATGTTAGTTGTTTTCTTGAGCCAATTATCGATAAAAGTTTATCTTTTATTCGGATGGAGGTAAATGCTATAAAATCTTTACTATCGAGTATGAAATTAGTCACCATTGTCTAATAAGATAAGATAATAAGAGAGAGTTATTGGCAAGATATTCTATATTTAAACTATGATAGTTATGTCAGCCAACTAAAAGGTTGGCTAAGTAGATTCCATGGTGCATGATCGTTTTTTTACTGAAAAAAATCTTAATTGCTATTTAGACAGAAATAGCACAGAAATTTTTATAAAATTAGGTTATGAAGACCTACTTTCAAAGTATAAAGCATTTAAAAGCTGTAATTTAGTTATCTGTACGTAATGTAAAATATCTTCCGTGAATACTAAATAAAATTTGATAATCTTATCTTTTCATAAGAATAGATCGAGAACCACTGGATGTATTTTATCTTTTTCCAAAAGGAAAATACTGTGCCCAATATTGACATTTTTTATGTGGTCTTAATCGAAGATCTTTTATAACTACCTGATTGGTAGTTATAGATAATAGAAAAGAATTTATAGACCGTTTTTTGGTTTGCAAAAATATTTAATCACTGGAAAACCAGTGAATTTAACTATTTGTATACAGAGATTGGTATACAATACCGACTTACCTAGTTGAGGAATTCTAAAATGAATGTAGAATGGTCGAGGAATTTAATTGCGTAATACAAGGGGGAGATGGACTGCAAAATCATCATTTTATTATTCTTAAGAGTTTTAGATGACTTTGAATTAATATATTTAGCTGTACAATCAGGAATTAGATAAATTAGTTTTGGGTGGTAAACTTAGTTATTAGCAAATCTAGCGTAGCTGATAAGCTACAAGATGATCCGCTCTGAATATTTTAAAAATCTTATTCTTCATCTTTAAATTGAATGTTGTTTGCAGGGTAAACAAGGGATAGATACCTACTATCCAATTCCCTTCTTAAGGAGAAGGGATCGGATTTAATACTATAAAAGGATTACTTTCTTCGAATTATACTTTTTTACGCATCGTCTTCATAGCCTCACTTACTGTTGCAAAAATCAATTTAATCAAATTCGTCGCTTTCATTAATGCTTAGTGTGCACTGACACAGTAAGCTATAGAATTTTAATCGTTTTTCTTGATCTTTCTTCAGAATTCTTATCATTAGATGATAGTCTATAAACTTTATAAATAAAATATCAAGAGCTTTATTAGCGGAATCACGACTCTCTGATAGTATAATTTCATAAGCTCACCTTAACTTTCGGTGTTGCATGCTTTTAGGGAGCAAAGACAATGATGATCTATATTTTATATAGCTAATAGGTGTTCTTTCTGCATATCTAGGAAGAATTTACCCATTTCATCCTAAAACTAAGGATGCGCTAGCTTTGTAGGAAGCTAGGAAGATATGGTTAACTCATATGCTCGTTAGGCCATCTAGAAATTCAGCGAAGTTAGTTTCTGACTTTCGATAAACATCTTTGATCACAATTGCCTGCTTATGTTCATGCGCAGTGACGCATGATAATAATCACGCAGGGAAAGGTAATCAGCATACATGAAAGAAGCTTACATGCCATCGACAAAAATAAACATTAGGCATACCGCTAAATTACGCAGATATTACCATTACCTATTCTGTCCAATACATTGCTGTTTTAGTCTCCTAAAAATACTAAGGAAACTAGGCTATTTTACTAATAGTCCGCTCATTCTTCAATAGTTTCCTGAAAATCATCGATGTAAATACTTAACAAGTCCAGCCATAGCAGTAGCTTTAGAAGTATATTCCGTTTCTACTAACTATATAATTGAGTTTAAACACTTTAATCTTAACATACCTATATATTAGTTTGCATAGTTTTATGTAGTAAACAATCGTTATGGACGAAAAATAATATTTATTCGCCAGCTATGTTTAACAGGTGTTATTATAGCATATCTTTTAACTCAGTTTTAGAAGCGCTACTATCCAGTTTTAGCTAGTACACAATTACAAATAAGTTCATGCAAGCGAACAAGGTAATATCTGGTTTAGCGGATAGCTCTTATAGTAGACTTTTCATGGCATATCATCTCTCTATTGTTAATATCATCTATCAAATCAATCAGGTACCTACACTAGCACCTCCAAAACAGCATAACACTAGAAATGGAACATAACTCAATAAAACACTATTGCAGTCTATGAAAAATTAGTTCAAAGTTAAACGTAAATTATTCAAAAAATGATACTCTCTTTAGAGAGATAATAACTATATATGAATCGAGTTTTAATATATGCATTTTAATAATCATAGTGAATTAAAAAATTATAATACTTTCAGTCTTTCAGCTAAGGCAAAAGAAATATATTCAGCTTCTTCAATAGAAGAATTGCTTATCTCATGGAAGAGCGCACGACTTAAAGGATGGCCTGTTTTATTGTTGGGCAGTGGAAGTAATGTTCTCTTTATTAGAGATTTTGATGGCTTAGTTATTTTAAATCGAATTATGGCTTTAAAGATAACTGAATCATCTCAAGAATGGTTTATTCATGTTGGTGCAGGAAATAATTGGCATCAATTAGTTGAAGTACTTATAAGAAATGGTATATATGGATTAGAAAATATGGCGTTAATTCCAGGATCTGTAGGGGCAGCTCCTGTACAGAATATCGGTGCCTATGGAATGGAATTTAAAGATATATGTAATTACGTTGATATTGTTAATCTGAATAATGGTAAACAATATTGTTTAGATGTCCCTGCATGTCAATTCGGTTATCGAGATAGTATCTTTAAGCATAAATATCGTGAAAATTTCGCTGTTGTTTCAGTTGGTTTAAAACTTAACAAACTATGGAAACCCATATTAACATATATTGGTTTAACATCCTTAGTATCGCAAACAGTAACAGCAAAAACTATCTTTGATATAGTTTGTAAAATTCGACAAAGTAAATTACCTAATCCATTTTTAGTAGGAAACGCAGGTAGTTTTTTTAAAAATCCTATTATTTCTAATATAGCTGCAAATAAAATAAAATCTCGTTATTCTTTATGTCCTGAGTATTATCAAATTGATGGTACAGTAAAGCTTTCTGCCGGATGGCTGATTGATCAATGTGATCTGAAGGGTTATCAATATGGTGGTGCTGCGGTACATATGGAGCAAGCGTTGGTTTTAATTAATAAAAATAATGCGACTGGAGAAGATATTGTAGATTTAGCCCGTTATATCCGAAAAAAAGTTATAGAGAAATTTGCTATTAAATTAGAACCTGAAGTACGTTTTATTGGTAAATATGGTGAAGTAAACGCTATGGATACTATTTCATGAAAGAAATAACTTTTCCTTTAAAACTTATTAAAATACTTTCTGATGGTAGAAAGTATTCAGGCGAACAGTTATGTAAATTACTTGGCATGACAAGAGTGGGTATTAATAAACATATTAATACCCTATATGAATGGGGTATTGAGATTAATGTTATTGCTAGTAATAGCTATCAACTTACTAAAAAAATAGATTTGTTAAACTACGAAAAAATTTATAGTTTAGTAAGATGTGGAAAAGTAATTATAAAACCAGTTATTGATTCTACTAATCAATACCTGCTTGATCGTATTGATCAATTAAATTTAGGTGATGCTTGTATTGCTGAATATCAAACAGCTGGTAGAGGGAGATGTGGTAGATATTGGGTTTCCCCTTTTGGTTGTAATCTTTATTTATCATTATACTGGTATTTATATCAAGGCGGCCCTGCTGACGTCATGAAGCTAAGTTTAGTTTCTGGTATTGTGATAGCAGAGACTCTTAATAAACTGAATGGTAGCAATATAAAAATTAAATGGCCTAATGATCTTTATATTAAAGAAAGAAAGCTTGCTGGTATTTTAATTGAAATGATAGGTAAAACTGTTGATTCAGCGCATATTGTAATTGGTCTTGGACTTAATATTGCAATGAGTTACAATTATGAAATAAATATAAATCAAGGATGGATTAATCTTCAGGATACTGGTATTCAAATAGAAAGAAATGTGATCGCTGCTCAAATTATTTTAACATTGCGCCATGAATTAGTGAAATTTGAGAAATATGGTCTTCTTCCTTTTATTGAACGTTGGAATGTGTTGGATAATTTTTTACTTAAAAAAGTAAAATTACATATTGGTGATCACCTTGAGGTTGGTATCGTGAAAGGTATTAATGAACACGGTGCAATTTTACTAGAACAAAATGGTAAAATTGTTTCTTATATAGGTGGTGAAATTTCATTACGGCCACATAATCAAGAATACTTGAGTTAAAGCTAATTAACGATTTAATATTAAAATTATTTTCTTAATCTAATATTTGTAATTAAATGATTAGAGCCTTTAGTCATGATCAAGCTAACTCTTTTTTTGGTTGGTATTATATTCTCTTTTAAATTAATTTTATTAGTTTCTTCCCATATTGTTTTAGCCGTATTGATTGCTTCTTTTTTTTCTAATTTAGAATAATGATAAAAGTATGTGTTAGGATTGGAGAAAGCGCCTTGGCAGAGTTTCAAAAATCGACAAATATACCATTTTTTCAATAAATTTTCTGGAGCATCAACATAAATAGAAAAATCAATAAAATCAGATACAAAAACATGATGTTGAACATCTGGATAATCCATTCTGTTTTGAAAAATATTTAAGCCTTCCAAAATAAGAATATCAGGTTGTTTAATTACTTGCTTTTTATCAGGAACAATATCATAAATAAAATGAGAGTATACCGGAGCAGCAACATTTTTAACTCCCGATTTTATATCAAAAATAAATTTTACTAAACGATGCATATCGTAGGATTGTGGAAATCCTTTTTTCTTCATTATTCCACGTTCGTTTAAAATTTGATTTGAGTATAAGAAGCCATCTGTTGTAATAAGATCAACTTTACGATGCTCAGGCCACCGACTTAATAAAGTTTGTAATAGGCGAGCTGTTGTGCTTTTACCAACAGCAACACTACCTGCAATGCCAATAACATAAGGCACTTTAGTACTATTAGTACATAAAAACTGTTTCAAAATGTTTTGTCTAAGTAAATTTGAACTGATATAAAAATTAAGCAGCCGTGAAATAGGAAGATAAATTTTATTTACTTCATCCATTGAAATTTCATCATTAATACCTTTCAGTTCTATCAGTTCTTTATCTGTTAGTAGCTCTAGTGGAACAGAGTCACGTAATGTTGCCCAATGTTCACGGTTAAATTCTAAATAAGGTGTTATTAAAAAATTTTGTTGTTGTTTCATAAGTCAATATTTACCTGTATACAGGTTATCATAATTATTCATAACTAATAAAATAGATTGCATAATAACGATTCATAGCTTTAAAAGTAAAGTTTTTATAATTTTTCTAATTAATAAATGATTGATCATAAATTATTCGTTTTTTAGAAAAACGATATTGTATTATTAATAATAATTTTTTATTAGTTTTTTTGATTAAAATCATTATATAAATCTTCGTTGCACAGCTTTACTCATGGCAAGATAGCGCTGAGGGATATAATTAGACAAAATTATAATAAGGATAAGCTTCCATCATCATATAAGAAGTTATTCTTATTTTTGTGTATGGAGTTTTAAAGAAGTTGACTGGTATCCTGCTGATTGATTTCATAGATAATTTTAATAATAGAGAGATGATATGCCATAAAATTTATACTAGGTAGATATCTATGAAATCAGATATTACAGTATTATTGTTAATAAACTAATCCGTAATACTGACAGCCAGCTGATAGCACCGTTATTAAGGGAAGTGATCTAATTTTGCTAAAATAGCCTATTTAACTGATGCCTTGTCACGGGTGGACATTCCGTCGACTATAACGATTATTTATCACATAAAACCACAGGTTACTATTATCGATATTGAGATTAATAGTGCTGAATATTATGAAATTGTAGAAGCAACGAAATATGCTTACAGTTTATTTCTGTATTGTTTGAAGCGTGAAAATCGATAAATAGTTGCTCTTCCTCATGCCTATACCTGCAAGCTATAGGCACCGGTGATTTCATGAAGTTCTAAGAAAGGAGTTTTTTTAGTGAAAGCACATAGTTTCTCTGTTAGATGTATCAGCAGACTGAAAGAGCAATGGTTTGAAGAGTACAAGAAAATATGGTATTTACGTAATTTACGTAATACCCACTACATTTATTTCTGTTCTGATGGAATCAGATACTATACTATAAGGCATAGTGGATAGTTCTTTTAGCTATTGTTGATTATCGGCGAACTGTGCATGAACATAAGGAGTTTCATTGCAGTCAAAGATGCTTATCGAGAGTCAGAAATAAATTGTGCCGAACTCCTCAATACATTTTGGCGCTCTTGTTTAACTGTATCTCCTAGGCTTATTATGGTAGATGTAGATGGGCTATCTTTTTTAATGGCCAGGTAAATTAAATCGATCTTTAAGCAGGAGTAGTAGTGCCGAACAGTTATGGCAAAAATGCCGAAGATAATTATTTATTTGATAGATAAAATGGTCAATAACTTGACATTTTTACCATGGTTTTAAAAAATTATTATAGGCATCATTAATAATGGAAAGTAGTTTAATTTGGAGTTAAATTTTGGTAAATTATCTTATATGTCTCTTGCCAGAGATACAAAAATTATCATTCTGTCCGCATTCTTCAGATCTATCTTCCTATTTATCTTTGTATTTTATTCCAGTAAAAAATACAGGAATAGCTTCTATCTCCTTATAGGTGATAGGGTCATCAACAAGTATACTTTTAGTTATTCCCTCTCAATGCGATTGTATACAGTATTATTTACTGGACATGGACAATGAACATGGACATGGACATTGTGGACCTTTTGGTTTTATCTGGCCTTTCTCTAGAACGCACTTTTACTTAAGATCTTGTATAATCGTGATTATAAGCGGATAATGCATGCGTGTCGAAAAATTGAAGGCCAAGTCAGACATATTACTATATCCCTTTTTTTGGGATATCATAAAAAATTCAGTCTTTTCTTATTATTAATTTCAGAAAAGAGATGATAAAACATTTTGGATAATCAGGTAGAGAGTAACACGTGAAGTTATCTGTTGTCTTTCTAATTTACTCTTGTTACCCCTTTTGGGAGATTTATTACGAACAGCTGGTTGAATTCCTAAAATTCACATATTTTAGAATATAAAAACTACTAAGATTATGAACATATTCGAAATAATATACCTGTATCTCTCATACCGTATAGAATGTTACATTCATATTTTAAATATTAGATTTTTATTAATAAATTTCTATTTATGCAACCTTATTAGGTGATAACAACTAGTTTTATGCTTGTTGGCAAAATTTTTGTACCATTTTAGCTACATCAAAGCAAAATATGAGCTCTTTTATCAATGATTAGTTTAAGAAAATATCGTAATGCACTCTGCATTAAACTATCTTCAGGATCTTATCGATTATAATGATTTCATATTGATCTAGAGCAATATACTGAGCAATTTATTCTTTTCTTTTATCTACTTATCTTCCGCGTTTTTTAGCTTTCCCTTATCTGTGATATAATATTTTTCTTTAAAATGATTCAAAAAAATATTTTGTCAACTAAAATAAATACTACTTAGGCGCTTATATTTCCTGTCCACCGTTAAAGTAAAAAAGAAATGATGGTATCTAAATGCTGTTTTAAAATTAATTTTTATTTATTTTACGGGATTCTGTAAAGTTAAACTATTTAACATGTATCAAAGATAACTAAACCATTTATCCTTATGATGTAGTTTTGCCAGGAGACTTCAGTAAGATTGTTAAATGTTTTCTTCCAATCAGGGTTTTGTAAGAATATCGCTAACTATAATGAATATGTTCCCAATGGATAACATGTTCACTTTAACAATATGCTAGGATAAAGTGGAATAAATTGCTCAATACATGAATTAATACCATCTAAAATATTATCACCTAGTTCAACTAATGAGTTGAAAGTTTATTTTAGTATGGAGTAAGAAGAGAATTTTTTTAATCTGTATGACTATTTGTTTTTATGGTAATCTTTTGTAACTATAATTTTTTATAAAGTATAATGGATTTATATCAATAATATTCTCAACCTAATCGTATTTAAGTATTTAATTTAGAAAATAACAGAAAAAAGGTTAAATTGAAGATTTTTATAAGCAAAAAAAATAAAAATAAACAAAATTTTAATTTTTTCTTGCAACATACTCGTTCTCTACCTAAAATTCGTAATATCTGTCTGATGCCGGCATAGCTCAGTTGGCAGAGCAACTGACTTGTAATCAGTATGTCCCGAGTTCGATTCTTGGTGCCGGCACCATTAAAATTTGTATAATAAATAAAATGGTGGGATTCCCGAGCGGCCAAAGGGAGCAGACTGTAAATCTGCCGTCATAGACTTCGAAGGTTCGAATCCTTCTCCCACCATCATAAGTTTAATCTTAAGTTTTCAGATTGAGAAGTTTAATATAAAATACTTAAGATAAAATTTTCAGCTAATTAAAGTCAGGTAGCCGAGGTTTATTGCGGGCATCGTATAATGGTTATTACCTCAGCCTTCCAAGCTGATGATGCGGGTTCGATTCCCGCTGTCCGCTCCAAGATGTGCTGATATAGCTCAGTTGGTAGAGCACACCCTTGGTAAGGGTGTGGTCGGCAGTTCAAATCTGCCTATCAGCACCACTCCTAGAATGTATTCTTAATTGTTCCCTGATTTTTCCTGCAAAAAATAAGAAACGAGTATATGATTTTCACTGATTGGTTAATGGGTGAAACCACCGATTCCGTATCTTAGAGGGATAATATAATGTCTAAAGAAAAATTTGAACGTAAAAAACCGCACGTTAACGTTGGTACAATCGGCCACGTTGACCATGGTAAAACAACTTTAACTGCAGCAATTAGCACCATTTTAGCAAAAAAATATGGTGGAAGTGCGCGTGCATTTGATCAAATTGATAATGCACCGGAAGAAAAAGCGCGCGGTATCACTATTTCTACTTCTCATGTAGAATATGATACATTAACTCGCCATTATGCCCACGTTGATTGCCCAGGACACGCAGATTATATAAAAAACATGATCACCGGTGCGGCACAAATGGATGGCGCAATTTTAGTAGTTGCGGCAACAGATGGCCCAATGCCACAAACGCGTGAGCATATTCTATTAGGTCGTCAGGTAGGCGTTCCTTATATCATCGTTTTTTTGAATAAATGTGATATGGTTGATGATGAAGAGTTGTTGGAACTGGTTGAAATGGAAGTACGTGAATTGCTTTCTCAGTATGATTTTCCAGGAGACGACACACCAGTAATCAAAGGTTCAGCGTTGAAGGCTCTAGAAGGTGTTCTAGAGTGGGAAGAGAAAATTATAGAGTTAGCGGATACATTGGATTACTATATCCCAGAACCAGAGCGTGCAATAGATAAACCATTCTTGTTGCCAATCGAAGATGTATTTTCGATTTCAGGTCGCGGAACCGTAGTAACAGGACGTGTAGAACATGGTATTGTTAAGGTTGGTGAAGAAATCGAAATCGTTGGAATTAAAGATACGATAAAAACGACATGTACTGGAGTAGAAATGTTTCGTAAGCTATTGGACGAAGGTCGTGCAGGTGAGAACGTAGGAGTTTTATTACGTGGTACTAAGCGTGAAGATGTAGGGCGTGGTCAAGTATTGGCAAAACCAGGTTCAATCAATCCGCATACTCAATTTGAATCAGAAGTTTATATTTTAAGCAAAGATGAGGGCGGTCGTCACACGCCATTCTTTAAAGGTTATCGTCCACAGTTCTATTTTAGAACGACGGATATAACTGGCACAATTGAATTACCAGAATGCGTAGAGATGGTAATGCCAGGTGATAATATTAAAATGAAAGTGACGTTAATAGCACCAATTGCAATGGATGAAGGACTACGTTTTGCGATTCGTGAAGGTGGTCGCACAGTCGGTGCTGGTGTCGTTTCTAAAATTATTTCTTAAGTAAGTTATTAAATTTAAAAGAGGCTTTTGCCTCTTTTTTATAAAAGTTATAAATTATTATCACTTAGTATTGCTAGTAAGATTTTAATCTATCAAAAAAATATTTGTCTGTCTATCAATAGAATTGAATTAATGATAATATCATAATATTTTTAGTTCGGGATAATTAGATAACTTCCAATAGTGGATTAAAAAGTGTCTATTTATTCCTAGCCTTTATAAAAAACCTGTTTTAAGTAATTTAACTAATTAAAAATTATGGAATAATTTTAAATAGTATGAAATACATTTTTACTTTTAAGTAAAAATTTTTTTTAGAAAAGGATTTTTATTTTAGTTGTCTAATAATTCTATCTTTAATTAGTTACTGGAAGTGGAGAATAAAAATAAAAGGCAATAAAATAATCATCTATTTAAAATGCTTATTATAAAATCTAATATATGAATGATTTTAAACTGCACTCTGATGCTTCATAAATCTATTATCTATCCTTAAATTAGATATTACCCAAATCACCAAAGTTAGTTGCTTAGCGAGCTGAATAACTTGAATTAGTTTAAATGCCATTAAAAGAGTTCTTCTTCTCTAATTACTATGCTTCGTGCGTTAGATTCATCGTTCTTATTGACGCCAACAGTGTGTTGATAGGAATCAGCGCATGCCAGACGTTCTATTTTTGATTTTTATTATCCTTTTATTGATTCCCAGGATAGATTAAAACCTTCCAAACAAATCATCAAAGGTTTATTAGCATAATCGCAATTTTCTACTAGCTAGAAGCTATACACTTCATCCTTAACTTTCGATGTTACATCCATTTGGAAAGTAAAACACTCGCACATTATTGTTTTATATAGCTAACAGCATTTATGTTGCATACCATAAAATATCAACGTATTGCTTAAATCATATAAGCAACATTAATCTACGCTCTCTTCAAGATATTTCTGTTTCAGTCTACTGATTGGTATGTTAAAGATAGCATATGTTTTCTGCTATATTGAAAAAATTCTTCCTTTGTTCGTATACCAATTTATAGTTATATCAGTATTTCAATTATTGAAGTTTCAAGCAATTTTCTTCATGTCAAATAATTTCGTAAATAAAATAACCCTATAGATCATAGAATCTATTTCCCGTCTTTTAATCAGATAAAATAACTGTTCACATTTTAAATGTAGAATTCTTACCAAGAACTCTATGTTACCAACATTATTAGGGATAATAACTAATTTTATACTTTCTGGAAAAAGTTTCGTACTTTTTATCTTCTTTTTAGCAAAAATAGACTCTTTATTAATAATTATTTTAAGAAAATGACTAATATACTCTTGTATTAAACTTTTCAAAAATCTCATTGCTCACATGACCTTATTATCACAAGCATTAAAGATAAAGATTTGTTCTTTTTTTATTTTTCTTCTCCTGCGTTTTGTAGTTTTCCTGTGTAGATAGAACGCTTCCCTTTAAAATATTTAAGAAAATATGTTTCGTCGACTTCAATAATACCACTTAGTAGATTTATATTAGATGTCGTCGCTAAAGCAAGAAAGCAATTATCCAATATGAACGGTATTTTTAAATCAATGACTGTTTATTTTACTGACTCCCCGTAAAATTAAACTATTTAATATACATTGCAGATAACTGAATTATTTATCCTTGTGATCTAGTTTCACAAAAGGATTCTAATTAGATTGTTAAATATTTCCTGCAATTGAGAATTTTGAATCGATATCCGTAACTATAATAAATCCTTTCGAGCGAATTATGTGATAATATTGGTAGCGATAAAGTAGAAAGTAGAAAGACTTTCTTCAATGCGTGAATCGATATAATCAGATAGATTGTCAATAAGTTAACTAATAAGATATAGCTTTATGTTTCTAAGGGAGTAAAGAAAGAATCTCTTTGACTTGCATGACTGTTTCTTTTCCATGGGAATGGTTTTATAGCGAAAAACCTTTATGTAGTATAAGAGATTTCTATCAATAAGCCTTGCTAATATAGCCTAATATCAAAGTTATCTTTTTATAGTTTACAAGAATGTTATTGACTGCTCAAAAGAAGTTATAATTTTTTTTACTAAAAACGTTTTCTCTTTTTCTTGACGGTCTCCTGATAGAGGAGACGTATGAGAATTTTAACTACATAAGGAGTTTTATTTCTTAATCCATAGCATGAATTGCTGTTTACGCAAACTAAGAGTAAAGAATTTTCGTGAAATGAGGTGTAGAAAATTAAAGTCGAAACATAAAGCATTTAGAAATTACGATTCTGATTATATGTACATAGTTTTAAATATCTTCTGTAAATGTCAGAAGAAACCTTACGATGTTACCTTTTCATATGTACAGATTGCGCTACTCGATTGGTTTTTATCCATCTTTAAAATATTAAGGATCCCTAGTAATGTTCGACACTTCTTACGTGATCTTAATTGAGAGTTCTATAGCTATTCATCAGGTGCATTTATAGACAATGGGAAAGAATTTACAGCGACTTTTTGATCTGCAAAACGTTTATCTAGCATAAAAGAGGAATTAACCCGTTTGTTATACAGAGTTTTGTATAGAACACCGAATTTATCTCGTGATATATTTTTGAACGATGGTATAGTCAAGCGACTTAATAGGGATAAAGAGGTGGCTGTAAAAGTTATCATTTCAATTCTGATTAAGAGTTTAAAATTACTTTGTATCGATATGTTTAGTTGCACAATTAAGGAATTATTCTAAACAGCATTAAGTAGTAAACTTTAGTGCAGTCTATAGTCTATATAAAAGATTGCTTAAAAGTTAAATCTGTTTTACTTAAAAACCTCATACTATCTTATGGATGAGATACATGGTTTAAATTACCTACAGGTTCATACCTTGAGTAAAAAAATAATTTAATTAGTATTTTATTTATGAAGATTTCTTAAATCTTATTTAAGACATTTATAAATAAATTTTATAGAATTTTCTATCTATCTCTTGCTCTTATTTTGAAATTACGTATAATGCACGGGCTCTCTAATTCTAATTTAGAAGCTTTTGGTTATAAAGGTTATATAGGAAGTGAAGATGTGTTAACAGTAATACCTCTAATTTAGAGGTTGTTATGATAATAATTATATTCCCCTGTCAATTTATAGGGGAAATGAGTAATTTTTACGTTTATAAATAGTTGGAGCTCTGGTCTCATGCAGAACCAAAGAATCCGTATCCGTCTAAAAGCCTTTGATCATCGTTTAATTGATCAATCAACTGTGGAAATCGTTGAAACTGCTAAGCGCACTGGCGCTCAAGTACGTGGTCCGATCCCGTTGCCTACACGTAAAGAACGTTTTACCGTTTTGATTTCGCCACATGTTAATAAAGATGCCCGTGATCAGTACGAAATTCGTACTCATAAGCGTCTGGTTGATATCGTTGAACCAACTGAGAAAACAGTTGATGCTCTGATGCGTCTGGATCTAGCTGCGGGTGTAGATGTGCAGATCA
>JBQMRQ010000046.1:0-6342 GCA_052174535.1 Arsenophonus sp. NC-WZS1-MAG3
GAGATGTTTTGTACGCTAAACAGCATTGATGCTGTATCTCTAGAAATATCTTTGCCATTACACTGAAAATTAAGGTACCCCACCGTAATAAACCTGGAAGGTACAGTTAAGGCACACGCTAGCGGTCATCTAGAAATTTAGTTCAAGTTACTTCTGACTTTCAATAATCATCTTCAACCGAAATGAGCTCCTTATATCCATGCAGTGCTGCCAATAACAAACAACAAGAAAAGGCAATTAACTTGCCTAATAGAATGACCATATGTTTTCAGACAAAAAATAAACGTAACGCGTATCGATTAAACAAAGCAGTCAGCGACCAGCATTGTCAATGCTCTTTAAGTCATTTCCCGTTTTATTTTGCTCATGACACTTGGCAAGATAGGCCACGTGTTTTTTTACCGAAAAATCTAGAGATTCATGAAAATCACCGGTAAAGATATCTAACTAAATAGGAGATATTGGTAGCAATTCTTCGCCGCTTTTGCAGAGTTCAGATAAGACGATAGGCAGGGGGAGCCTGTTGAAGCATATTTCATTATTGCTGCAATCCCTTATATTCAGCACTTTAATCTCAACATCATTAATAGCAAATAGCAGTTTATATGGTTCGTTATGGTAAATAACCGTTACGGTCTATGGCATAATCGCCCGTCAAAAAAGTAACATGGCTTCGAGCTCTGTTTCAACAGTAGTTTATCAGATTCCTAGTACACTATTACGGATGATTTTTTATAGAAGGGATTACAGAGCTAATATCTGGTTTTTTAGATATCTGTAGGGTAGAGCTTTATGGGATATCACATCTCTCTGTTGTTGATTTCATCCATGAAATCAATCTACAGGATACCCCAATACGTCATCATCATCCGAATTTTTATATGCCAGAAATGAAACTAATTCTAAAATATATCATGCATCAATGAGAAAAATAAAGTGATTTACTCATAGGAGTTTATATTATCTTTTTCATAAACTTAATAATGATCAATTCTTTTTATCTTATTTATTAATAATATTTTAGTTAGAGAAAATCTAACGGAATCTATTAATTATAGAAAACTGGAAACTTAATATTAGTATAAAAATAGTTAAAGAACTGATTAGAAATTTTTATAATGAATTAAATAAGTATTATTGGCTTGTAGATTCGTAATTCCACTATCAGTGTTTTATCTGACGCAAGCAAAATAAGTTTTAATCAGTACAATAATAGTACTTAGTATGTAAGATGTTGAGATCAATTTATTCGGCGATTTTATCGGTGATACTTCAGCGGAAGCGCTAAAAGATATTGGCGCAAAATATATTATTATCAGTCATTTTGAACGTAGAAGTTATCATTTTAGAAAGCGATGAATTTATTGCTAAAAATTTGCAATAATAAAATCGTAAGGATTAACGCCGGTATTTTGTATTACCAAATCTGAAGAATAAAATAGCGTCAAAAAACTGAACAAATTTGCGCTTGTCAAATTAATGCGGTATTAAATAGATTAGATCTCAATGCATTAAAAATAGTGTTGTTTCTTATAGAATGGGTTTTAGTCGATTAGTACCGACAAATCAGTCATCTTTATTCCAATCAAAGTCACTGTGGTATGAACGTAAAGAATTAGGTTGCTCTTGAAAATCTTATCAAGAATTAGAAACAAACTGGGTCCAACTTCTCATGAACTATGAGTAGATAGTTTAATCGTATCTCTCAAGATTGCTATGATAGACGGTACGCCTCTTGATTTTGAATGTAATAGTAAAAATATTCCAGGACATCTAGTACTAACGCTGTTTGGGTACATATAGTAGCTCATTATGATGGCACTTTACTTTATATAAATATAAAATGAAAGTAAAAATAAGAGCTCCTGGAAGTTCTGCTATCAAAGAGCTCTGATTTCAGTAATAAATTCCTTGATATTTCATTAGAAAAATTATCAGTGAAATATAAACAGCAATGAAGAAACTTGAAAGGATTGAGAAAAACGCTGCCATTCTACGGCTTCCAGTCAGCGCATTAATGTTAGTAAGAACGAAAAATCCGATTAATTTGATTTTTGTAAGAATTAGGCTATGAAGCTGATGCGCGAAGAGCTGCATTTCAAAAAACAACTATTCAATGGTATTTGAATTGGCTATACTTTCCTTAAAAACTGCAATTGGCTAAATGAAATGGATTTATGACTTTGTGCTGATACTAGTGTTAAATAACGTCTAATTTAAGGATGGAGAGTAGATTTACTAAGCATCAGAATAAAAGATAGTCTGACTGTTATATACTAGATTTGTTAATAACTCTGATTTAATTATGGTTAAGATATTCAAGTGCAGAAAAATAATTTACTAAGTTATTAAGATGTTAATTTATATTTATTTATTTTCTTTTGGTATTACAGCAGTATCTGCATATCTGCTTTTTATTAAAAATCAGTTATCGAATAATGCTTTTTCTTTATCTGGTCGGTATCGATTTTTGCTAAAACGAAATTATTGATTTTTATTGTTTATACCAAAAAATTTTACTGCAAAAAAATAAAGAAGCCTCCCGTATAAACGGCAGGCTTCAAGAAATCCAGTTATTTAACTAATCTTAAAGAGCAGTTACATTTGCTGCAGCTGGGCCTTTCGAACCATCTTCAATGGTAAATTCTACATTCTGCCCTTCAGCTAGGGTTTTGAATCCATTTCCTTGAATGGCAGAGAAGTGAACGAATACATCTTTGCTACCATCAGAAGGAGTGATGAAACCAAAGCCTTTAGATTCGTTAAACCACTTCACTTGACCCTTCATTTTGTCAGACATGTGCCTTTTTCCTATATAACAAATAAACATTGCCGCCTTCGGCAGGTATATAAAAGCCTACATCACTATTTAATTCATGGAAGCACTCAGCAAGAGACGGTCGAAAGGCTATCAAGGATAACGCTACTCATAACGAATTAACTTAAATGTCGTAAATAAAATAGATCTGTTTTAAGCTTCTTCTTATTAACGCATGAGTAGTTAATAATATCAATAGTTTTATGCTTTTGTTTAAGAAAAAATTGAATTTTTAAGAATATTCTTCGTTTAAGTTAATAAATTAATAAAAAATAAAAATTAACTTGAGTTTTTCTTATTTTTGGTATATAGGAATTTGGAGAGGGATGGCGTATTCTGCTGATTAATTTCATGGATGATTTCAATAATATAGAAATGATGTATCATGAAAAGTCTACCATATACGGGTAAAATTACTCCCTGCGAAATCAGATATTATTTCTAATCTATTGCGCTAACTCATCCGTAATAGTGTAAGTCAGCTGATATGCACTGTTTGTTGTGGGATGAACTTGAAACGATATGTTTCAATAACATGCTCAAGTCCACTTTATCAACGGATTAAAGATCGTCGCCAGTAACGGTTATTTGCTATACAACAAATCATATACAGATTGATTTAGCGATTTTTAGATTAAAGTGCTTAAGATCAGAAGATTACACAACGGCAATGGAACATGTTTTAACACTCATTATTACTACTTTATATGAAGCGTGTAAAAAGTACTGAAGAGTTGCTACCATGCTTGCGTAGCTGCGAGAAATGAGGCAGATCTACAGTAATTTTTACGAAGCTCTATGGGCGCTTATTAGTAAAAAGCAGATGATCTCTTTGTAAGTTCTAGTCAGAAGACTAGAACAGAAATATCTTGAAGAGCTATAGGTGTAATTGGGGGTTCATGCATAGTTTAACAATATGCGTTACGTTTATTTTGGCGGAAGGCATATAATGCGCTCTATTAGACAAGCTAATAGCCTTTACCTTCTAATTAAAGAGAAGGTGCTGCGCATGGCTATAAAACAGCTAGATTTCGGTATAATATTCTTATCAAAAATCAGAAATAAACTGAGCACCCCCTTAAATTTTTTGAAAGTGTATAGCTTAACTGTATCTCTCAGGCTTGTTAGAAAAGCCTATCTTTTAATTTTTGCAATGCAATGCAAAAATATTCCTAAACAAGCATCCTTAACGTTATTGGGATGGGTACACAAAATAACTAATGTATTGATTTTACTCCTCAAATGGCATACAACCAAAAGTTAAGGTTTGAGATACGGAATATTTGCCTAGCAAAGATACGCGATGCTGCTAATAAATCTCTTGATATTTTGTTAGGAAGTGTTTTACAGAGGTATCATTCATTAGCAATGAAGAACTGAAAAAAAAATCTAGAAGAGGTGTTGGTATTCTACTGGCTTCCCCATCAGCAAACTAGGTAAATAAAATGATGAATCCGATTGAGTCTGATTTTATGACAGTAAAACTATGAAATTGATGTTCTAAGCGCTGTAGCTCAAGAAAAATAATCTTTTCCAATACTATATTTAATCTGCTAGAGTCTGTTTAGAAACTTGAATTGCTTTAATAGCATAACTTATTTGACCCCTCTGGTAAATAATATTCTAGTTAAGGATGGAGAACAGATTCTCTGAAGCATCATTCACGGAGTGAAAAACCTGATTATCATACACCAGATTTACTAATAACTTACGCTTTATTCTTGAAAAAAATAGTTTTAATGCTAAAATTAAAAAATTGCTGAACTAACTATCAATAATGCAATTAAAACCGAGCTAAGAGATTTTATAAGCAAAAAGTAAAAACATTTTATGGTATAAAATACTGTATATTCTATTATTCATAATAGTTTTGATTTTATCAGATAAATATTTTTTTAATAAAATTTATTGCAATATAAGCAAATAGAAAAATAATATATTTAGCATTATGACATAGTTAGCATGTAGCTAGTTTTTGAGCTTGATCAGTTCCTCCATAGTTCAGTTGGTAGAACGGCGGACTGTTAATCCGTATGTCACTGGTTCGAGTCCAGTTGGAGGAGCCAACTAATCTTAACTTATAACTTGATTATAAATTTTAAAACTTATTAATTAAATACCAGATTAATCTGGTATTTAGTATAGTTTTTACAATTTATTATCTCTAGTTAGCTTACTTTAACTAATCTTTATTATCTATTTTAATAATCATAATATATTAAAACTTATTGTGGCTTATATTAGCCGATTTTTAATCGAAATGGACGATATTTTTATAGTAAACTTGGCACCTTCAATTATTGATATTGATCAAATAAATTTTATCGAGAACAGAGATCTTTCGTTCTTCCCTTGCTGAAGGTATTATTAATTACCTACTATCTAACGGTAGTAGCATTGATATAAAAATAGTAAGAAGAATGTTTTACCCATTGAGTATTTACTAGTTGTAAACTTACAAAGCCAATATAACGATTATTAACTCTAGATATGAATATAAAAACGGCAATATCTATCCAGATTTTTCTAAAATGGAAAAAATAGAATACTACTATTAGTTTTGTGGTGAAGTTAAAAACAGTGATATTAATAGTTTTAATTATAAAGCCTATTATTTTTATTAAATGACGGGGCTATTAGAAAAGTTTTTTACTCTAAAGAGAGTGTTTTAACAGCTTCTCATTAAAGAAGATGTTTAATATGTATATGTTGATAATGAAAGAGCCTGGATTGACTAGCCAGGGAATACCACAACATTTAATGTTTAAAAGAAATTAAATGTTAATTTATGGTTATGGTGTCAATCTTTATTTATAATATCCATTTCTTATGAAATGGATATTATAAAATATAAAATATATTAAAACATTACATGAAACAATAACAATAGGCTGTCAATCTTTTTTTCTTAACACAAATACTGTAACCATACATAAATATAGAAAAAGTCTACCTCTATAATTGTGTCGGTGTTTTAATTCATCTACTGCCCTTGTAGATTATGGTAGCGTTTTTTATGAAATTAATGCGATTGAAAACTTTAAAATGCTTATTCATTAAGCATTTCCTGAATTTTTTTGCTTATCTGTTATTTTTTTGCTTATCTGTTAATGAAGGGATTGTAAGTTTTTATAGAGAATTTAGTATATAGCTTCTTAGGTCTCCACTCTGATACTTCATAAATCTCTTCTCCATTCTTAAATTAGATATTATTTCCTAGTAGGATCAATAAAGTCAAATTCCCTTATCTAATTCTTGTTTTTCTGAGCAGAAGATTAGAACAGCTTAAATACTATTAAGGGTTGTTTTGAACTAAAGTGGTGCCTCGTGCGCGTCGATTTTATAGTCCTCATACTCTTGCAAAATCCGATTGAATCAGATTTGATGTTCTTGTTAACAATCCAAGTACACTAATGAAAAGCTATAGAATTCCAGCGTTCTTCTCTATCTTTCTTGAGCTTTTCATCGCTGTATAATACATTGAAAACCGTACCAATAAAACATCAAGGGATTTTATTAGTAGG
>JBQMRQ010000047.1:0-1944 GCA_052174535.1 Arsenophonus sp. NC-WZS1-MAG3
AATTTATATTAAAATAGATTAATAAATTTGTAATCAAATAAAGTTATCCTTTTAGTTCATATATCTATATAATTTTCTTTGAAATAAAATATCATTTAGATGGAAATTATTAGTAAATTTAGTGTATTATGGTTAGAGGCTATGTTTCATTCTGATGCTTCATGAATCTATTTTGTATCCTTAAATTAGATGTTATTTACCACAGAAGATTTAGTTCAGAAGGTGGCAGTCTCTCTTAGATACTTTCAGCTTTATCTGAGCAGACCTGTAGCAGCTTCAATTCTATTGAAATGGTTGTTTTCCTCGCGAACCAATAGTACTTCGCGCCTCAAGTTCATAATCTCATTGTCAAAAAAGCTGATTCAATCAGATCCCTCTCTCTTATTTGAAGGGAGAGTAGGCTACATATAGTGATTAACAAGATGTCATGGAATGCAAGCCATTCTTCTCGCTCTTTCTCGAACTTCCTTCATCGCTTTAGAATATGCTAAAAACCTTGCCAAGAAAGCATCAAGGGTTTTATTAGTACATCGGAATCGCATCTCTCTGCTAGCCAAGACCTCCTACAGCTCACTTTAAACTTTTGGTTGCATGCCTTTTGGAGTAAAAGGAGAACATAAGATGTTTCTTTATATACCTAATAGAGTTAGTGCTGTGTGTCTGAAATATTTTGGCATTACATTTCAAAATCAAGGAAAATATCTTTCGAAGGAAACCTGTGAGATACGGGTTAAGCCACGCGCTTCCATGCCATTGAGAAGTTCCACGCAGTATATGCGCTTCTGATTCTTGATAAGCATCTTCTATATTGCAACCTACCTTCTTAACATTCATCTTCAGTGTTGACAATGCTAATCTAGTATAAAAGATAATCAGCTTATCTAGCAGACGCTTATATGCCTTCAACCAAGTAATAAATGTAGTCAGAGGTATCGCTTAAATCACGTAGACACCCATTGCTTATGTTTTTCAAGGCTATTACTATTTCAGTTTGCTGATAGATACTTAGTAGAGAAGACCATATGTTTTTATCGATAAGTACTTCCAGAGTTTTATGAAATCACTGGTATATCTCGATAAGGGGGTTGTACCTCTAAAATTATGGTAATAATTTTGCAGGTTTTGTACATTTTAGATAAAGTGTAGTAAGGAATTTTAGAAGCATATTCTGTTGCTGCTCGATCCCTGATCTTAGGCATTTTAATCTTAATATGCCAATAGCAGTCTGTATAAATACGTTATAGCAAATAACCGTTACGAATAAGTTCATACAAGGAATCATAGATAATATCTAGTTTTGCGTCTACCTGTAAGATAGACTTTTTATGGCATATCATCTCTCTGTTGTTGAAGTCATTTACGAAATTAATCATCAAGATATGTGATCATCTCTAAAATCCATACATTCAGCAGTGAGCATAATTCACTCTTTATAGTTTTAACTAAATAAATTGACGAGTAATTAATTAAAACCAGCAGCTGCGCGAAGCTCAGGAACTTTATCTGTTTTTTCCCATGGGAATTGAGAACGACCAAAATGTCCATATGCTGCGGTTTGAAGGTAAATAGGCTGTAATAAATTAAGCATTTTAATTAAACCATAAGGGCGTAAATCAAAAATTTCATGCACTAAATGAACAAGCGTTTCATTGGCTATTTTTTCTGTACCGAAAGTTTCAATCATAATAGATGTTGGTTCAGCGATACCAATCGCATAAGAAATTTGAATTTCACAGCGATCAGCAAGTTCTGCGGCAACAATATTCTTTGCTACGTAGCGTGCGGCATAAGCAGCAGAACGATCAACTTTAGAAGGATCTTTCCCAGAAAAAGCACCACCGCCATGGCGAGCCATTCCCCCATAAGTATCGACAATAATTTTACGGCCAGTTAAACCACAATCACCCATTGGACCTCCTATAACAAAACGACCTGTTGGATTAA
>JBQMRQ010000048.1:0-74088 GCA_052174535.1 Arsenophonus sp. NC-WZS1-MAG3
TATAATGCACAATGATAAGATATTAGGGTACGTAACAGCAAACGCTATGGAGTACATAAACAGCTCATGGTGCTACTTTCACTCCTCCAAAGATATATAATCGAAAGTTAAGGTTTAGATGCAGAAAGTCTCTGATTAGTAAAGAGTCCTGATGCCGCTAATAAACCTTTTGATCTTTTTGTTAGTAAAGTTTTTAATATATTTGCAGCGATGAAGAAGCTGTAGAAAAATTAAGAAGAACTGTTAGTATTCTATGCTTTCTGTCATCTTACTAGGTGTCAATAAGAATGATTAATTCGATTGAGTCGGCTTTTATTGATAGTGAGACTATGAAGCCAAAGTGCGGATCGCTGTAATTTAAGAAAAGCAACCCTTTTAAATGCTATTTAAGTTGCTCCTGTTTGTTCATAAAGAAACTGGAAAATGGTTAAAGGGCTTTTAACCCGTTTTACCCTGGTGCTAACAATATCTAATTTAAGGATGGATAATAAGTTTACAAAACATCAGAATGTAACGTAGTCTAACCGCTATATATACTAAATTTACTAATAACTTAATATATCTAGAAAACTATTAAATTTATTCTTCTAATACTTCTTTCTGAGCGGCAAAAATTGTTTGTAAGCCATCTTTTGCTAAAGAAAGCAATGATAGCAGTTCATCATGACTAAATGGTTTACCTTCAGCAGTACCTTGAATTTCGATTATTTTACAATTATCCATCATTACAAGATTCATATCTGTTTCTGCGACAGAGTCTTCACTATACTCTAGATCACAAATAGGTTTGCCATCTACTATGCCAACAGAAACCGCAGCAACCATCGATTTAAACGGGCTTTTTTTCAATTGCCCTTCTGCGACCATTTTATTTAATGCGTCAGTTAAAGCAACGCAAGCACCAGAAATTGCAGCGGTACGAGTCCCCCCATCAGCTTGAATAACATCACAATCTAGTGTGATGGTATATTTACCTAATTGCTTTAAATCAACAGCAGCTCGTAAAGAACGGGCAATAAGGCGTTGTATCTCTATAGTGCGAGCTGTTTGTTTTCCTTTTGCCGCTTCGCGTATATTACGAGAATTTGTTGCCCGTGGTAGCATACCGTATTCCGCTGTTATCCAACCTTGTGATTGTCCTTTTAAAAATCGGGGAACGCCTTCTTCAATTGTAGCGTTACATAATACTTTTGTATCACCAAACTCAATCAAAACAGAACCTTCGGCATGTTTAGTATATTGACGAGTAATTTTTATAGAACGAACCTGATTAGCCTCTCTATTTTTTGGACGCATTGTGTTATCTCCTTAGTTAAGTAATATTATTTATGCATTATACGTTCTTCGATATTGAATACCTATCCTATGATTTCACTTAAGATTATAATTTAATTTTTATTAATAGGAATGAAATATGATCCATAGTATGACTGCTTTCGCACGACGAGATATAAGAAGTAAATGGGGAAATGCAGCTTGGGAACTGCGTTCCGTTAACCATCGTTATCTTGAAACTTATATTCGCTTACCAGAACAATTTAGAAGTCTAGAACCTGTTATTCGTGAGCGTCTACGTGCTAGATTGACACGAGGGAAAATAGAATGTAGTTTGCGTTCCGAACTTAACTCATCTCAACAGAATGAATTAATTCTGAATGAAGAATTAACTAAACAATTAATTAAAACTGCTAACTGGGTAAAAAAGAATAGTGGTGAAGGAGAAATTAATCCATTAGAAATTCTTCGCTGGCCTGGTGTTATATCAGCTCAAGAGCAGAATTTGGATGTTATTTGCACATATTTACTTAAAGAATTAGAACTTGCTTTAGATGATTTTATTCTCAATCGGAAAAGTGAAGGAAAGATGCTAAAAATAATAATTGAGCAACAGCTAGATGCTGTTTGTCAGGAAATTCAACAAGTGCGTTATCAAATGCCTGAAATTTTCAAATGGCAACGTGAACGCTTACAAATAAAATTAGAAGAGGCAGAAATTCATATAGATAATAATCGATTAGAACAAGAACTTATCATGTTAGCTCAACGTATTGATGTTACAGAGGAGCTTGATAGGTTGGATACTCATGTTAAAGAAACATCTAATATTCTTAAAAAACAAGAGGCAGTTGGCCGTCGGCTGGATTTTATGATGCAAGAATTTAATCGTGAAGCAAATACTTTAGCCTCAAAGTCTATTAATAGTCAAGTAACTAATTCCGCTATTGAACTAAAAGTATTAATAGAACAAATGCGTGAACAAATTCAAAACATCGAATAAATTTTAAAGTAAATTTACTAAATCTCATAACTTATAACTAATACCAATAAGCCAGTGTGTACTGGCTTATTTAATACAATAAATTATATGTGAGATCACAAAAACTAGAGTTATGCTCATTTATAAGTATGAGGTTTCGGAGATGCTTACATATCCTGCTGATTGGTTTCGTGGATGATCTGAACAACAGAGAGATTATATGGCATTAAATCCTACCATAATGCATCCACGAAACTAGATATTACCTATTTCTCTTTCATAAACTCATCTATAATGCTGCCGGACAGCTGTGATAGGCACTCCTGTTGATAGTGAATAGCTAGAAATCATGCTGCGACAAGATTCTGAATGCTGCCTCGTCGATAAGTTTATATCGTCATCCGTAACAGTTATTTGCTATAGCGAGCCATACAAGACTGACGGGTATTTGTGATATTGAATTAAAGTATCTAATGTCAGAGATGACAGTGAAAACAAAATATCTTTCAATACCTCATTGCTACCACCTTATCTAAATCTTATAAAAAGTGCAAAAGAATTACTACTTTAGCTGGTAGCTAGATATCTCCCCCACCGGAGATTTTACGAAGTTCTGAAACGCTTCTCGGTGAGAAGCAAATGAGATATCTTGTTAAGTGCCATAAGCAAAATGAAAGAGCAATATACCTTGAAGAGAACAGTCAATATGGTACTTATGTAATTTAAGCGATAATCGCTACGCTTATTTCTGTTCTTATAGAGTATGCCATCTTCTATTCAGGTAAACTAATCGTCTTTTCCTGTTTTTCATTATTAGCTGAGCTGTATAGATGGTAAAGAGCTCATTACAATAAAAGATGGTTATCAAGAGTCAAAAAATGCGCTTGGCCTATCTTCTAGATTACTTACAAGCGCATAGATTAACCATATCTCCTAGATGTGCTACGGAAGACGGTTCTTGATTTTTTTAAATGCAATGATAAAGATATCCAGATATGCAACATAAATGGTGTTTGGTATGCAAAACAGCTCATGCGCTACCTTTACTTCCTAGAGATATGCAGCAGAGAAAGTTAAAGTAAACTACAAGAAGTTTGACTAGCAGAGAATTATGATGCTACTAATAAAGTCTTTAATACTTTATTGGAAAAAATTTCAGCGAATATCATCCAACGATTAAGAAGCTGGAAAAGATCAAGAAGAACAACTAACATTTTATGATTTCCCGTTAGCATATTGAATATCAATAAAAGTGACGAATATGATTGAATCAGCTTTTCCGACAATAAGGCTATGAAGCTGACATACAAAAATTCTCAAAGCTTTTCTCTTCAAGAAAACAAGCTTTTTAATAGTATTTAAAATTTGTTATAGTCTGCTAAGAAAATATGAAATAGCTAATGAGATTTCAGCTTTGATGGGGGTGGCAAACAAGGCCCAATTTAAAAATAAAGAATAGATTTATTAAGTATTCAACTGGAGATAACTTAACCGCTATACACTAGATTTGCTAATAACTTAATCCGCTGCCAATAAACTTTTGATATTTTGTAATTCGTCTAAGTTAGATCAGGAAACAACGCTGGAATATCAACAACAAGTTTATTGCTCTTAGAATCAACAATAAAAAATCGAAGAAAAAATTTAATTAAAGCGTTTATCAAAAGAATTACCACCTTTTAGTAAAGGTGAGCAGAATTTTTCTAAATTTATTGAATAATATGGTTATCAATTAGCAGAAAAGTTTTCTACCAGATCGTTATGACTCTCAAACAATTAAGTAAACTACTTAGGCAGTAGTTCTAGCTTAACTATTAATTTGATGCTCTATTACTTGATAACTGTATTTTTAGAATCCATCCGGCAACAGATAAATTAATAATTAGAGATGCACTGTCTCTTCTTACGTGAACAATTTTAGAGCATGGTAAAACTATTATGATGGTAAAAAATAGCACCGATTTTTAACGTTGTTGATAATTGACTTTATTAAAAAAAGCTAAATTTTTAGTTATTAAAGGCGTAAGAAATCGATATGAATTAGTTTAGGCTTAAATGGATGACGTTGAACTGCTTGTACTTTAACTTTAGTTTTTTTTCCATCAATCAGTAGCATTAATACTTCATAAAACTCTGGCTTACTTTCTTGGTTAATAACTTCATCATGGCTAAGCTCAATAGAAACTGGTTCTTGTTCACCACCATAGATGATAGCCGGTAATTTATTACTTTTACGTAGACGGCGGCTTGCACCCTTACCCTGTTCTTTACGGATTCTTGGATTAATAATTAGCATGATTTTTCTCATAATATAAAAGAGTCTGCTACAGACGATACAGTAGCAGATCCGATAATAAAAACTTGTTACCACTTGCTAAACAAGCAAGTGGCATTTTAACAAAAAAACTCTCTACAGCAATAAAAATTGTATAATTTACATCATTGATATCAATTAAGAAAAAGAGTCTTCTTGTAAAGAATATAGAAATTATACTGTTAGTTAGAAATAATTTCTTTAAAAGTCAAAAATTTTTTCTCTTTTTCTAAAATTAGTTTTTACGAGTGATAATAAAGTTAGGACAATGATAGTTTTTAACTAGAATATCAGTCATAGTTTGCCATTTAAAATAGAAAAAAGGCCTGCAAGATTGCGCTGATGTGGGAACAGAAAAATATTATTCAAATACTTTTTCACTTAGCTAAAGTTGTTAACCGAAATAGTTCTAAAACGTTTTTACTACCATCTTATCATATAAGTAATTTTTAATATTCTTTTTCTCATGATATCCGATAGACAGTTACATACCAGTGCAGAGAAAGATCAGGGAATTTTCAATTTTAACACCACTTCAATATATGATTCTGATCAATTAAATTGCCTAATATTTATTATAACGTCGTTATGGGGCATGTATTATTTTCAGCATTATAATCACAGGATTTTATTAAAACAAAAGATAAATTTATACTAGTTTTGCTGTAATTCTTTTCTTGTCAACCTTGATATTAATAGTTGTAATATTTAATAAGTTAATTATCTGAATCGCTTTTTCTCAAAAATAGGTTAGCTAAATGGGAAAGTATGCAAAAAAATATAAACTGGCATGCTTTATAAATTATTTTTTTGGGATGCTAAAACTTCCGGAATATAAATATTATGTAGTTAGGGATATAATAAAAAATAATACATTGATTTTATTAAAAAATAATTTTAATCCGTAACTAATGATTTATTGATAGAGACTAACTGATTTAGTTAGACCTAAAATAGCAATCAGATAGACATGAAGATGGTCAAAACCAATGACTAAATCAGAAACATTGACTAAATAGAAAAATTTTTTTGCACTTTAAAAGCAATCAATAGTTTTTGATGGACAAGGATTTCCGTCGTTTCCATAAAAATTAATACTGCTTAGTAATTAGATAACAATGTTAATTTTTTGCATCTTCAACGGTAGCAATGAAGATTGTACAGTACTAATGTAAAAATTATATTCAATAATTTGCTTAATATAATTAGGGAACTCAAGTTTTTATTAAATTTTCTATATGCCTCTATCAGGCTACATTCCACATTAATGCTTAATGAATCTGTTCTCCATCCTTAAATTGAACGTTTTTATGACCAGGGTTAATAAAGTCAACCTTTAAGGTAGTTTCTGTTTTTCTAAGCAGACAGGATCAATTAAATAGGATTGAAAAGGTTATTTTTCGAACTAGACCTCTTCATTCGTCGGTTTCCGTATCTTCACTCTCATAAAATTCGATTCAATTAAATTTGTTGTTTTTATAATGCAAAATGCGTCAATGGGAAAACATAGAATACTAGGACAGCTCTTTTCGCTTTTTCTCTAGGTTCTTCATTTTTGCAGAATATTGGCTGAAACCCCTTTGCCAATAAAACATTAAAGGTTTTATTAGTGGCATCGCGGTCCTCGTCTAGCCAAATCTTCTGAAACTCACCTTTAACTTTCAGTTGCATGCTTTTAAGAAATAAAACTGATACCCAAGAATGTTTTGCCATTGTATTTAAAACCAAGAGAAAAATCCCCCTCTCCCGTAGCAAAGCTGAAAATACGGTTAAGGGTCCCCGCCCGCGCACTCACAAGCTATAAGCTATTGAGAAGTTTTAGCCAGTTTATTCCTTGGTTATTAATAACCATTTTTGACTGCAATGAGCTTCTTATATCCATGCGCAATGATATTAATGATAAGCAGCAATAAAGGCGACCTGATTACCTATAATCAGGATGATTTTGTTATTAGCATAGAAATAAATGTTAGGCATATCGCATAAATTAGACAATTACCATTCCCTATTACTCTTCAAACCATTCCCCTTCTTTTAGTTTATTGATAGCACTTGCCAAGATATTATCTGTTTTTCACCGAGAAAGGAATCAGGGATTCGTAAAAAATTACTATATAAATATGACTCCGTAAATACAAAGCCATGGTAGCAACTATTCGCTACTTTAGTATACGCTTTAGATAAAGCAGCAACGAGCTCTTGAAGCACATCTATTGTCGCTACGATCCCCCAAAACCCCTTTTAATTTTATATACTTTAATCTTAAAATATCAATATCATTATCTATAGTTCTCTGTAGCAAAACCATTACGGATAATAGGAAAATAGCCTCGTCGACAAAGGGTCTTGAGAATGTTATTGCAACTATGACTTCAAGTTTATCCTTAACAGCAGTGCTATCAGTTGCCTAGCATAATTATGGATTAGTTAATAAACTGGATAAGAGATAATATCTAGTTTTAAGAATATTTGTAGAGTAAACAGATACTTTTATAGCATATCATCCTTTGATATTAAAATTATTTACAAAATTAATCAGTAGAATAGGCCAACATCTCCAAAGCTCCATATACCAGAAATGAATATAATTCATAATATATTTCCGAAGTGATTAAAGTGATACCTCAAATTCAGAATTAACTTAAGATTAATTGAATCTATCTACTATGAATCATAATTCATCAATATATCATCAGAAAAGATCAGCTGGCGGTATTTATGCACTAAATAACCAATTGGTGCTCGCTTAAATTAAATAAATATGAGTTAAAGAATGTAAATTGAATTTTTTATAAAAAGGAGTTCAAGTTAAAAAAATTCTGTAATATTATTAATTAACTGTTATTAAATAAACTAACTCAGTGCAATATTTTAATTAAATTTAATAATTCTTATCTACATTAAATATGCTATTATGAACGACATAGAAATAAATTATCTATTTTTTATGATAGAGAAATAATTAAAGAATTTCTCATTGATTACATTAAATACCTATGAAATTGAACTTTTATGTATATTATATTTAATTTATCATTAAAAAATTTATATAAAGAATTATTACTTTTATTAGAAAATAATCAGTGACATTTTAATATCAAAATCCTGCGCAACACTAATAATTTTTAAGCAATTATTGAAGGTATCTTAAATAACTGAGAATAGCTGCTTATTCCTGGTAACACTATCTGTTACAATCACTGACGTTAAGATCCACGTTGAATAAAGGTCATTAATGTCAGAACAATCAACACATACATCACAAAGCGCTACAACAAAATTGTCTCGAGAATTAAAAACACGTCATTTGACAATGATAGCTATCGGCGGCTCTATTGGCACTGGGTTATTTATTGCTTCCGGCGCAACAGTAGCGCAAGCAGGGCCAGGGGGTGCCTTATTATCTTATATTATTATTGGTTTAATGGTTTATTTTTTAATGACCAGTTTAGGTGAGCTAACAGCTTATTTACCAGTTTCCGGATCGTTTTCTACTTATGGTTCTCGATATGTTGATGAAGGATTTGGCTTTGCTCTTGGCTGGAATTATTGGTATAACTGGGCCATTACCATAGCTGTTGACTTAGTTGCAGCACAATTAGTAATGGGATATTGGTTTCCTAATATTGATGGCTGGATTTGGAGTGCAATTTTTCTATTTATTATTTTTATGCTTAACTATATTTCTGTTAAAGGATTTGGTGAGGCAGAATATTGCTTTTCTTTAATTAAAATCGTTACCATTATTATATTTATTGCTGTTGGAGCATTAATGATTATTGGTATTTTTCGTGGAGCAGAAAATACTGGATGGCATAATTGGCAGATTGGTGAAGCACCTTTTGTTGGAGGCTTATCAGCAATGATTGGGGTTGCTATGATCGTCGGTTTTTCTTTTCAAGGTACTGAATTAATTGGTATTGCCGCTGGTGAATCTAAAGATCCAGATAAAAATATACCTAAAGCAGTGCGTCAAGTATTTTGGCGAATTTTGTTATTTTATGTTTTTGCTATATTGGTGATCAGTTTAATTATTCCATATATGGATCCGCGTTTGCTGCGTAATGATGCAGGTGATATTAGTATCAGTCCTTTTACTTTAGTTTTTGAAAATGCAGGATTATTATCCACAGCTGCCGTCATGAATGCGGTTATTTTAACCACAGTATTATCCGCTGGTAATTCAGGTATGTATGCTTCTACTCGAATGTTATATTCCTTGGCTAAAGAAGGAAAAGCACCAAAAATCTTTTCATACTTATCTCCAGGAGGAGTTCCTCGCTATGCCTTAGTTGCTACTACCATTGTAGCAACACTTTGTTTTTTAAGTTCAATGTTTGGCAATCAGGTTGTTTACTTATGGTTACTCAATACTTCAGGTATGACCGGATTTATTGCCTGGTTAGGGATTGCTATTAGCCATTATCGTTTTCGTAAAGGTTATATTTTTCAAGGCTATGATTTAAATAAATTGCCATATCGTTCAGGTTTTTTCCCAATTGGCCCTATTTTTTCTTTTGTTCTCTGCTTAGCGATTACATTAATCCAAAATTATCAGGCGTTTTTAGAGGACAAAATTGACTGGCATGATGCTATTGACACCTATATTGGTATCCCTTTATTTCTGGCTATATGGTTTAGTTATAAACTTATTAAAAAAACCCATTTTGTTCACTATCGGCAAATGGATTTCTCTGAATATCAAGGAAAATCTAAATAAACAATTATCAATTATCCTATTAATTTTCTATACAGACAAACGCATTTATGGATATGCCAAGCGCTAATTTTTACCTGAATCAAAGAAAAAATAAAAATAAATAACATTAGAAATAATAGTATTATGATACTAATCATTTGCTTTATTATTACGCGAAAATCGAATTAGTTGAATAAAAGACAATCAAATGAAGTTGAGTATAATTTTATTACTAAAGGCGTTATGGTTGTTTATTAAAGGGTGCGACGTTATGACATCCGTTTATAGCATGATCAGTAACGGTTACTGATTAGGAAGTCGCATCTGTTTTCTAGTCATCTAGAAGGTAAACCTCTTTCTGTCAGGAGAAAGGGCGCTTATTTCATGCGATTTCTTTACTGAAAGTAAATAAACCTTTAGCGCAGCATATTTTAATTGCCAAAATGATTACGTAAACTTAATCCACAACCTTACAAGCACCATTGACTGTGCTCTTTAAGCCATTGCTGTTTCAGTTTGCTGATGAGTAAAATTAGCAGAAAAACGATGTACTTTTCTTGAATAGCGCCATATTGATTAGAAAAATTAGCGATAGAGATACCTCTCACCGAATGCAGCTATTGATATCAACTCTTTGGTATTTGCACGTTTCAAATAAGGCGATAGCAACGAGCTCTTAAAGGATATTTTGTTACCGCTGTGATTTTTAACCTTAAGTATTTTAATCTTAATATCGTCAATAGGACTTTATATGGTTCGTTTTAGCAATTATTACGGACGGACAGGGTTTAACTTATTGATAAAAGGCGGCGGTTGAACATATTGTTAGAATCGTGAATTCAAGTCAAACTAAATCTCAACAAACGGTGCCTATCAACTATCTAACAGAATTATGAATTAGTTCATGCAATGAATTACAGATCATATCTCCTTTATTAAATACCTGTAAACTAGACTTTTCATGATATATCATCTCTTTGTTGTTAACATCATTCATAAAATGAATCATCAGGATATATATCAGGATCTTTAAAATCCTATACTTAAAATGAACATAACTCTATCCTTTTAATCCTGCAGCGATGAAGAAGCTAGAGGAAGATCGAAAGAGCTGCTGGCATTCTACGATTTTCCGTCAAGCACACTTGGGTGATCAATAAAAACGACAAAATTCAATTGAATCAGCTTTTGCAATAGTCTAAGGCTATAAAGCCGATTCCCGAAGTACTAATAAGTTTAGAAAAATAATTATTTATCGTATTTTTTCTGCTACAGGCTGCTATAAAGAGCTGAACTGGGTTAAAGGAGATTTAATTTGACAACCCTTTATGGTAAATAATGGCCAATCTAAAACATAGAAACAGATTTACGAAGAATTAGAGGGGGGAGCGTAGTCTTATCAGACATATAATAGATTTACTAATAATTCTTTATATTCATTGATAATATTTTTATAGAGCTAATAACATCTTTAACTAGAATTATTGATAGATTCTTTTTATTACAATCACGTTCATGCCATTTTTATATTTTCATAATTGCAGATAAAAACTAAATAACCTTTTACTTCATGGTTTCTGATATTAATAATCTATCGCATACATAAATAAGCAGATCATAGGAGTTTCTAATGCTGCGACAATATGTATCCGATTCTAAATATATACCGATAAATAAGGTAGGTATGGCTAATTAAAACACTTAACTAAGAAATATTATTTCTGCAAATTCTGTAATTGGTAATTGATGATATTGTTGTGTAATTTTAGCTACACAGAGTAAGATTATCTTTACTATGATCTAAAGTTAGCATGACTCTGTATTCTTTGATTGTAGGTTATTAATCACCTCAGCAAATTTCATCATCCTATCATTTAAATTTTTCTCTAGTTGTTAGTTGGATAACAACATAGCTACTATGAACACCTAGAAATATTAATCAGTGATTAATTTTTACTAATCAGTTGCTTGGTGTTCATTGTTATACTAGAACAGAAAGTATGTAAATTGAAGTAATCTTTCTATTCTCTATTTTTAGACAAAATTCGTAACTCTCTCATTAGAGAGATTATGAATTTTATCGGTTGGATAACTTCTTTTGAGTATGCTAATGACAGGTATTGTCAGCAACATATCTCCATAAAATCACATTTTAATGATCAGAATTTTTTTAAATTATTATCCCCCTTTTCTACAATTAGTCACTCTTGAATTCTTCATTCATAAGTTTATAAATTTTTTTATTAAAATTATCATTATAACTTCAACAAATTTAAGATAGTTAATATATTAACGATAATATATAGTTATTAACTTTAACATTAAAAATGACTTTTGTTATAAACATTTTTATGCAAAGTGCAAATAATCAAAATTTAAAGTTTTATAAAAAATAAATTTTAAATATAAAAAATTATTAGCAAATATAGTATAATAATGATGCTCAGGTTCTGCTCTGATGGTTTGTGAATCTTACTGCATCCTTAAACTAGATATTGTTTAACATCATGGTCAAACAGATTAAAATCCCATGATCTCTCCCAGCTTTTTTAGAAGATAAAATAGCTTAAATACCATTAAATAGCTCCTTTCTCAAACCACAATGCTTAAACATCACCTTCATAGCTTTACTGTCATGCAAAACCCGATTCAATTGAATTTGTCGTTTTTATTAACGTCCAAGTGCAATGACGGAAAATCATAGAATGCTAGCAGCTCTTCTAGATCTTTCTTTAGCTTTCTTTAGCTTTCTCATCGCTCCAGGATACGTTAAAATCTTACCAACAAGACACATCAAGAGATTTATTATCGATATTATGGCTACCTTGCTAGACAGATCCCCATCACCCACAGTTTATCCTTAACCTTCGATTCTGTACCTTATAGGGTTTAAATCTAGCATATTAGCTATTTTATATAGCTAATAGTGTTAATATTGCGTATATGGGGATATCTTTTGCTATTGCATTTTAAAAATTAATAGCATCTTGCCCCATAGCAGGCCTGAGAGATATAATTAAATCTAGCGATCAGTAGCCATTAAAAATTTGGATAAATTCACTTCAAGTTATACTCCATTTTTTGTGTATGATTTCGAAGATAGTGGTGTGCATCTCTCCTGCTAATTAATTTTATGAATGATTTTAACAACAGAGAGATGATATCTCATAAAAAAGTCTAGCAAAGAGTATCCGTAAAATTAAATATTATCTCTGATCCCTTACATAAACTTATCTGTAAGGGTTTATCAGATAGTTGATGAGGACCGTTATTAAGGCGGAGCTTAAAGCCATGGTTGTAAGAAGATACTGAACGCTGTCTTGTTAACTGGTGTTTATGGTTGTCATCTGTACGGTTATATGTTACAGGAAACCATAGAGATTAGTATTGGCAATGTTGAGATTAACGTGCTAAGGTTAAAAGGAGATCGCAGCGGCAACAGAATATATTTCAAGAACTCGTTGCTAGCGCCTTATCTGAAGCGTAAAAAGAAACATTAAAGAGTTTCCTACACCCTGACCTACTGACAAGGCATCATCACTAATGATTTTCACAAAATTCTTTGGGCTTCTCAGTGAAAGCACATACTCCCTCTTAGGTACCCCTCAATAAGCAGACTGGAATAAGGAATAGCTTAAAGAGGATAGGCAATAGTTGCTTGCATGATTTAAGCGATATGCCTAACGTTTATTTCTTAACTGAAGGCATATATCATTCTGTTAAACAAGCTAATCGTCTTTACCTGATGATCATTATCAGCGGCACTGAATGGGTGGGATAAAAAGCTCATTTCGATCGAAGATTCTTATTGAGAGTTGTAAATAAACTTGGCCGAACTTCTCAATAGACTTCAGGCGCGGATCTTAATCGTTTCTCCTAGATTTGAGTACGCAGTGGATATACGGCGATTGATTTTTAACTGAAATGATAAAGATATTTCTAGTTGCGTAGCACTAATATTGTTAGGTGCATAAAATATGCTGATGTGCTAGCTTTACTTCCAAAAGGTATACAACTAAAAGTTAAAAATTGAGCTTCTGAGATTTAGGTAGTAGAAATCTGTTATCCCGCTAATAAAGCCTTTAATATTTTATTAGTAAGGTTTTAGTGGTATTTCGCAACGATAAGAAAAATGAAAAGATAAAGGAAGAGCTTGTTGCTATTTTATAACTTTCTGACAGTTCACTGAGTGTCAATAAGAACGAAGATCTAATTGAATTTGCTTTTATGATAATGTGACCTACGAAAATTCTTCACACAAAGCGCTATAGTTTAAGAAACTAATTCTTTAATAGTATTTAGTTGCTCTAAACTGCTTAGAAAGTTATAATCAATGACTCGGAGAGGAAGCTGACCTTGCTGGGAAATAACGTCAAATTTAAGAATGCAGAATAGATTCACCAAGCATCAGAGTATAACTTAATCTGACCCGTCATATACTAGATTTACTAATAACCCGTTCGTTTCTGACTCTCAATAAGCATCTTCGAGCGCAATGAGATCTTTAAGGGGGTCTCTCACCAAGCACAGTAACCCCGATAATGAGAAACAGGTAAAAGCGATTACCTGATTAACAAGATGGTATATGCTATCGACCAAGAAATAAATATAGCGATATCAATTAAATCACACAGGAGATAGGCACTCCATTGCCAATGTTCTTCAAGGCATTGAAGTTTTAGTCTCCTGATTAGGGATACTAAAAAGAATAAGGGCAGTCTTACGCTTTTTTATCAAGAAGTGCTTCCCTACAGAGTTTTGTAAAAATACAGATAGGAGCATACCCCTGGGCTTATTCCATAATAAGAACTCTTAGACAATTTTACGCGCTTCAGATTAAGACGGTAAACAAAGAGTTTTAGAAGTATATTCGTTACCTCTGTAATCCTTTAACCTTACTCATTTTAATCTTAACACACTAACAATCAATCTGCATTGTACAGTTCGCTCTGAGACATAACCGCTATAGATGATAGCCATGACAACACCCATCGACAAGGCAGAATTTTACATCTTGTCGAACGAGCATGCGTTTCAAACTCACCCTCAATAACAGTTCCTGTCAGGGCTTTTCTGGCATCATTGTAGATGATTTAATGTAATAATATCTGCTTTTGCAGATACCTATAGAATAGAACTTTAATGGCATACCATCTGTCTCTTGTTAAAGTCATTCATGAAATTAATTAGCTGCATATATCAGCATCTCTGAAAACTCTATACACACAAATAACCATAACTCTCCTCCATTGGATACTTACAGACAATTGGAAAGAATTTAAAGACCACATTTTGATCTACAAAACGTTTAGATATCAGAAAATATGAATTCGACCGTCTGTTATACAGAGCTTGATATAGAATATAGACTTAGTTTGCTGCTGAATTCTAAAAGGAATGATATGCCTATCGATTTAATGCGCGCATGGAAACTAGACTAGAAAGCAATTATTTCACTTCTAGTTAAGAAGTTGAGATCATTATGCATTGATATGTTTTAGTGTACAATCAGTAATTAAGTTCAATTAGTAATTGATTAGAAAACTCCACTGCAGTTTATAAAAGATAAGTTCAAAGTTAAACCTGAATTATTCAAAAAAAATATACTATCTTCCGAGAGTGATAGTAGCTACTGATTTATAAGATATTAACATGCACCCCATAAACGACAATGGTTTTACCGTGAGCAGAAATTAGATTTTGATCTTCTAGCATTTTTTAGGATACGTCCCAGCATTTCGCATAAGCATCCTGCTATTTGACCTATTTCTTGACGAGTTATTTTAATTTCATCCCATCTAGATGCGTCATCGCGTCAGGTTATTTTATTAAAATTAATAATGTTTGTGCAATACGGCCTGCAACATCTAAAAAAGCTAGATTACCGACTTTTTCAGATGTTGTTTGTAACCATTTAGCCATTTGTACTGATAACTGTATCAAAATATCTGGATTTATATGTATTAATAGGCGAAAATTCTTATAAGAAATTTCAGCGATTTCACAGGCGATTTTAGCTCTAACCAAAGCTGCTCCGTTCTTGCTCTTCTTTAAATAATCCAAGTTCAGCAATAAAATCCCCCTGATTTAGATAGGAAAGAATCATTTCTTTTCCTTATTTATTTTTAATCAAAACAGAAACAGAACTTTTTATAATATAAAAAGTGTTTCTGATTTATTCACCCCGATGAATAAGAGTATTTTGAATGGATATTATGAGTATGGCAGCGTGATAAAAACTATTTAATAGTTGGATTTGTGTATATGTGTATGTATGGTTTGCCGAAAATCATTTCGCATAATCCTTTAATATTATTATAGCAAAATATGAGTCTTCATAAGGCAGCTTGTCTTTAAAGTTCCAAGACAATAAACTAACTTATTTAGCTTATAAAAATTAATATTAACTATAAAATATATTAGTTCAGAATTTTTAGTATTTCTCTTAATTATACTATAAATATGATTTTACTTTATAACAAAATAAAAGCATTTTAAAATAAAAGCATTCTATTTCTACTGTTTTGATTTACTTATATTATAAGTAATTAAAATTTATATTTTAGCAATTAAGTTAATTAACTTTAACATATCTATTAATAGATATCATTAAGCAAATATTTAATTTAAAATTAATCTTAAATAATTATTTATTATAATAAATATTATTATAATAGAGTAAATTACTTATTAAGTTATTAACTATAAAATATAAACTATATTATTACTATAATATATGATAAATAATTTAGACATAGCTAAAATTTAGTATAATTGTAAAAATATAAAATTGATATAAATAAAATTTAATTATATGTTATTAGCTTATTTTGTAGATAACTTTTATTAGTAATAAGTTTTATCAATGGATTCATAATTAAATTCTAAAGTATGCTTATTTTTAGTATATGAAGTTTAGGATATGGTGATGAGGCTGCCACCTCCAGCCTGATTGATTTCCTGAATTATTTTAATAAAACTGAAATGATTATGCTATAAAAATCTAGCCTACAGATATTCGCAAAACTAGATATTATCTCTGATCCATTACACTAATTCATCTGCAATGGTTTCTCAGGTAAGCTGATAGAATCGCTGTTAAGACTGAACTTAAGTCCATGCTGCGAACATGCTGAACGCTATCTTCTCGGCGAGCGTCTATAATGGTTATTTGCTACAGCGAATTATATAGACTATTATTGCCAATAATAATATTAAAGTAACTAAGGTCAAAGAGTTGATACTATCTGGATATGCATCTGTGAGGGGTAGTTCTCTACCAGAGATTTTTCGAAGCCCTAAGGCATTTCTTGATAAAAAGCACATGATTCTCTCTGCTAGTAGCATCAGGATATTGAAATAGTAATAGCTTAAAGAACATAGACAATAGCGGCTACATAATTTATGCAATACACCTTCGTTTATTTTTTGGCTAAAGGTATATATCATTCTGATAGACAAGCTAATCGCCTTTTTTTGCTAGTTATATTGATGGTACTAAGGATGGATGTAAATAACTTACTCTAGTTAAAGATGATTATTCAAGTCAAAAAATTGGGTATAACTTTTTAATGGGTAGTAAGCACGCGAGGCTCAACCGTATCCCCTCAGATTCCTGAGGTAGGAGAGAACAGCGCCATTAGTTTTTGGAATTCAATAGAAAAAACATTCCTGGATACGTAGCACCAACACACTATTGAGTAGCATAAAACAATCAATATGCTTACCTTCACTCCTTTAAGCCATGTAACTAAAAGTTAAACCTGAACTGTAAGAAGTTCTGCCTACCAGAGAGCTTTATGATGCCGATCATTAAGCCCTGGATATTTTATTGCAAAATTTTCAGAAAATTATTCCTACAGCAATGAAGAATCTGGAGAAATATTAAGAAGAACAGTTGCCACTCTACAATTTTTCTTCAGCGAAGTAGGTATTAATAATAACAATAAATTCAATTGATTATCTCTTACAACTAGCCTACTAAGCTAATTCGCGAAGCGCTGTAGTTCAAGAAAATAATCTTTTAATGGTATTTAATTTAAAACCGTGTCTTTTCAGAAAACCTGAAAGCAGCTTAGAAGATTTGATTTAGTAACTCTCTGCTGGTAAATAACGTCTAATTTAAGAGTAGAGAATAGATTCACAAAGCATCAGAGTGGAACATAGTCTAACCACTATATACTTAATATTTGCTAATAATTCTAATATTTCGATTAAAACTAACTAATTTTATTCATTCATATTTCAAATAATTATCTCTTTTATTTTATTATCAGATCCCAGAAGAGAGTATGGTTTTTAAATAATCAGGTTTAACTTTGAACTAATCTTTCATAGACTCCAGTGAAGTTTTACTACCTAATAGTGATTTGGATAATTTCAATTTTACAACTAATCTATTGATGCAGAGTGATCTCAATCTCTTCACCAGAATTTAAATAATGAATTTTCAATTCATCCTATATACTCATTAAATCGCTCAACCATATCATTTGTTTGAATATACTTAGCAGGCTAAGTTAATATTTTATACTAATTTCTACAAAAACGCTTAAATTCATGTCTTTATATGGTTGAATATTTTTACAGAGCAAAGTCGGTCTATAAAATCTTTACAATTGTCTGTAAGTACCTGATGGATAGTTATAGAATATCCTTGATTAAAATCACGTAAGAAGTGTCGAGTATTGGGCACAATCTTAAGCCTTGCAAAGGAAGATAAAAACCTATCGAGTGGCGCAATAATTTATGCCTATTAAAAAAATAATATCCTGAAATTTTGTTTAGTTATTTGCGGAAGATATTTAAAGCTTTACCCGTACAAGATAAGCAAGATCGTAGCTTTAAATGCTTTATAACTACGGCTTAAGGGCTCTTCCCATTCAATTGCTTCAATTTCACGCAAATTCCTTCTTAAGTTCTGTGCATAAACAATGATATAAGCCAGAGTAAAATGCTACAACAAAGTTTTAGAATTCACGTACAACTGTCAGCAGATTGAAAATGAGAAACGTTTTTGGAAAAAACGACTACGATTCTTAAATGGAATACAGTATCATCGGCAAATAATGGAAAATATGAGATATTATCATCAGGGTATGTTTATAAAATTATTGATAGATATCTTATACTATAAGAAGAATTTTCTCTATAGAGTTTATTATAAAAAAGCAAAGATCATACAGATAAAAAAGATTCTTTCCTTACTCCATACCAAATAAAGCTGCATCTCATTAGATTAATTTCACGATAATCTATTGTATGATATCGATCTATGCATTGAAGCAACTCATTCCACTTTATCTCCTACTAATATTGTTATAGTGACCATAATATTATACGCTGCAGATGTTCATTAGAGTTATACAGTAATATCGTTATGAAATTTCTGATTGCAGGAAAAGATTTAATAATCTTTATTGGAAGTGTCTACTGGCAAAACTACATCACAAGGATAATGATTAGTTGTTCGTGATATATGCTGAATAATTTCACTTTATTGGAATTAGCGAAACAAACAGGTATTGATTTAAAAGCAGCGTTTAGATAGCCTCACTATTTCCTTGCTTTAGTAGTAACAGTCAACTTAAGTTGACTAAATGGTATTATTAAAGTTGATGAATATTTTCCTCTGAATTATTTAAAAGGAAACGTTATCTTCTAAATAAAAAATCTAGAAAACATACAAGAGCAAGAGATAAAAGAAAAGAACGAATTTTACTCTTAATTGGCAAAGATTGCCGTAGCCATATAAGAAATGAGATTCTTGAAGCGTTTAATGAAAGTATATTAGCTGTTTTCTTGAGCGCCGTCATCAATAATGAGTTCATCTTTTGTTCAGAGCAAGCTAAATAATGGTATTAAATCTTTACCAACTAGGATGAAATTAGTCATAATTACTAATTGGTTGGATTCTTGAAAAGTTATTAGTAATGAATTCCATATTAAAAATGTGAAGAATTATATCAACTGATTAAAAGGATAGCTGAATTGCTTTTATAGTATAAAGATAATTTTATTTACTGAATTATTTTACCTAGAAAATGATTATTTAAAATCAAAATAATTAAATACAGACATGGTTACATATTGCTCTGCTAACAAAGTAATAAAACCTCTGCTTAATATAATAAAAATTATACTCTTTTATAGAAAGTAAAACCAATTAACCTTGTATTAATAATCAAAACAAGAGATAATTTCACCATCTGTTTATGATAAAACATTCAAAAACCTGTTTTATTTCCGCTAAGACATTATCGATATTTTCCCATTTACATAAAAGTCTATTAATAGTTTGTTTCTGTATCATCAATAATCTGTAATTAGTGACTCTGTGATGTAACAAAATGCGACATCACTCTCTTTTCTGAAATTAATGAAATATGCTATACTAAAAAATCCTCCAGTGATTGCTGTTTCTGTGTTATTTAGTATAATGGCAACTTTACACCTCTAAATTATTTCATTAGCACTTAAATAGGAGAACCTATTTGTAATATTCCAGACTAAATAGAGGTAGGTTTACGGGTATCTAAATATTCTAAGACGTTCGAAGATTTCGATTGATATTAAAGATTCGAATTACTGGTTTGATTAACTATTTGTTTATTGAAAATATCCAGAACTAATTTTTAAAACTCTTTTGTTATTGAAGGAGATATTTGGCGAACATATGGCAATTAAATGTGGATTACGTGCAAAAAATATATCGATTTTTCACATAAACTATTATTTATTCATCGATCCTTAAATTAAGGATCATTGACATATGAGAGCTGAACTTCTCTAAATTAGATGCATAAATCTAGCTAATGGCATTAACTTTTTTATAAAAGTTCTTATAAATTTAGTAGAAAATCAGATTTTTCCATTATGGAAAATAATTTCAAGGATAGTTTTATTAAAGATATTAAGGTATTTATAATAATGATTTTTCTTTGAATTTTAAGATAACTCCTCCGTGGTAGGAGCTATTAATCTCTGATTTTACTGGCGCAGATTAAATAAAGTTATCTTTACAGACGTTAAAGAAGGATCTTCTGCAAGACTTTTCAGCTTCCCCTAAAACCAGCATCATTCTTGATTACAAAATTTACGTATAAAATACGATATTAACGTGTTATACACCTTTGATTATTACGAAACGCTAATCCTGATATTATTTTATAAACGAAAATAAACTATAGCAGATTGATTTCTTCTTTCATTAATGGATACTTAAAAGTTTACTTTTTGAGGATTCTCCTGTTCAAAGAACTCAATCACCTTATTATTAAGATGATTTATTGAATACGTATCATCATATACTTTAATTTTCATCTTAATGATCATTATCAACCCAAAGCAATCTTATTTGCAGAGATACCAAATATTTTTATCAATCTCTGTTGCAGTTATAATGTTTTTCATTGATTAGGAGAAATACAATTAGTTCTCTATCTACAATAAGGTTAATAAATCCAGCAATAATGATAGTTTATCTTACGTTATCGAAAAAATTTATTGATCATTTAAACATCTTCTTCATATTTTCTATTTTAATTCGTATTGTTTTAGCCTGAATTTTTATCGCCTCTTTAGTTTACGAAATTTAGGTAATTCGTTATTTTCATATTTCTAAGGTTTTATTTTTAATATAGCTTGATTAAAATCATTATTTTCTAAAACTTCAAACAAATCCTCATGCTTTATAAGTTTCTAATATTTCGTATAGCGAGAAAACTCATTGTTCTGGAGTTATTAGCAAATCTGGTGTATAGAACAGTCAAGCATCCGATCTGATACTTTATAAATCTATTCTCCACCCTTTAATTTGGTATTGTTTAGCACTAAGGTTAGCCAGGTAAAATTCTACTTAACAGGTTTCAGCTTTTTTTGAGGAGATTACATCAGCTTAAATACCATTGAAATAGTTATTTTTCTTGAAGCACAGTTCTTCTCAATCTTTCTCTAGCTTTTTATCGCTGCAAGATACTTTTCTGAAAATTTTATCAACAAAAACATCAAGAGTTTTTATTAGCGGCACTGCAGATCTATGCTAGTGGATCCTCCAGCAACTTAGCTTTAATTTTTACTTTCATACCTTTTGAGAATAAAACCAGCATATAAACTATCTTATCTACACAAGAACATTAATGCTGTAAGCCCGGGAATATCTTTCCCATTGCATTCCAAAAGCTAAGGATACTGTCCCTCCCATACTAAGCTTGGGAGATACGATTAACCTATTTACTCATAGGGCATTAGAAATTAAATCCAGTTCAATTTTTACTCTTGATAAATATCTTTGATTACAACCGTCTCCTTACATTCATATTCAGTAACGCCGATAATAGGCAGAAGGCAAAGATGATCACCTGCCTAACAGGATGGTTTGTTAACAATACAAAACAAACCGTTAGGCATATCGATTAAATTATGCAGATACCCTTGCTTGCGATATTCAAGGCATCTGTGTTTTAATATGCTGATGAGTCTTAAAAGAAATCATGGGTTTTATCATCAAGAATTGGCTCATGGATTCAAAATTACTGATAGATAATACCTCAGGCTTTACAGGTGCAAAGCCATTGTAGTAACTCTTCACCATTTTATATACTTCAGATAAGGGAGTAGGAATAAGCTGTTGAAGTATATTTCATTGTCTATGCGATTCTTGATATTCGCACTTCAATCTTAATAGCGCCCTCATACTTATCATCTTGCATGACTCACTGAGCAAATAACCGTTACGAATGATGACATGAGATCTCATTAATAAAACGACGTTGAGTATGTTTTTTAATCATAGCTTCAATCTCAACCTTAACAACGATGCCTATAGCTATCTGATATAATTACAGATGAGTTATGCAATAGATCGGAGGTAATATTTGATTTTTCAGATTATCTGTATGATAGAGTTTTATGACACATGATTTCTATTATATAGAAATCATTTAGAAATCATTTATGAAATAAATCAGCATAATATGCCAAGCATATCCGAATTTTATATACTAAAATAGACACACCTCTATGTAGTGGTCAATCCATTAAAATTAACGAATAAGATACATTATTGCTATTCTAGCCTAATAGAACTTTTTACTAACTAAAAATTAAGTTTATTAAACCTAACCATACCACTTATTATATAGAATAATATAAAACTAATAAAATATATTTTCACAAAAAATTTTGTTTAAAAATTAAAATAAATATATCTAATTATTTTAGATTAATTTTAATAAATTTATATTTTATCTAAAAAATTAATATAATTTAACCTTTAATTTATATTAAAAAATACATATATTCAGGAATTATTATATATGAATATTATTAATATATAATAATCTAATTTTTCCATAAAATAATTTTCCTATATATTAGGATTTCTTAGTATTGATACGATTCTTATTGATTAAGAATCGTAATTTATTAAAATTAAATAGAACATTATATAAGAAAGTAGTATCGAATAATAGGGATTATTACCTGTTTCTCTAAAATAGCAATAACTAGTTATTCGACAAAATTATTACATACTAAACCCATGGTCTCTTAGTGAATTGAATTAATGAAACTAACTAGTTATTAAGTAATCTATTACTATAACTAAATTTAACTATTAATGTAAATCAATTTAACATATAGAGATTTTAAGCTAAATTTTAATTTAATAAGCTATTTAGATATCAAATAATAAAAATTGGATCTTAGCTTAATATTTCAAAAAATTCATTTAGTTAATCATGAAAGAACTTGGTTAATTTCTGTGGAAAATATATCGATATTTAATATATACCAACGCTGTATTGGTATAATAATTTTCTATTACGCTTGATTACTTGAACTATCTAGAGTTTTAACCTAGAAAAAAGCAAATTACGCTATTTCTTATAGCTGTCTGGCATAAAAAAGATATTTAGTGATAAATTATGCCATCGAGATCTCTGGAAATTGCATATATTTAATATATGGATTGGGGAAAGAAAATAATCTCAATTTTTTGTTAGCAATTAATTAGTAGGATTACGTACACAGTCATCAAAATATCATACTATAATGATGAAGATCTTACTTTTTGCAAAGTTAATTTTAATTAACAAGCAAAAAGAAGAGTTCAGAGTTAGAAATACTTTGTTTTGAAAAAAGATGCTTTATTTTTGTTAAAACCAATGTACTATATCAATATATAGTACTTACTTTTAATAAATAATTTAATAAAATTATGTTTAAGTCAGTTGTAGCGACAATAATATTATCCTTATATCCTATTAAAAATATTGATGTTAAGCTTACTTAATCCTTCTTTTATCTAGAAGGATTAAGTAATTTACTACTAGTAAATATTATATAATAATCAATTAACGCTTCCTCTAATAATAGGAAGAAAAAGAATACCGAGAAAAGTGAAAAAATTAATAAATTTCTCTATTTTATATAGAAAATATAAATTCGTTATTATGCACCAAAAATAATTATTAGCTAATTATAAGATAATTTTTCAGTTGACATTTCAGAATCATTAGTAATACACCTAATGATAAAAATAAATATTCAAGTCATTAATTTTTATAGCTGATATAATAACCATAAGGATACCTATCCAGGTGACTATTTATTCCATAATTTTCACTGCGTGACGTATGCCAATCGCAATTGACAAACAATATTACATTGTCATTAACAATAAATTCACCGATGATAATCAGTATTAATGTCATCCAAAATACATGCTTAGTACTTTTGCAAAAAACTAATATCTTGTGTAGTAAAGGCGCCAGTCATATATCCGAAAAGAACTGCTATAATAGCAACATTTAGAATCATTGTGATACCGGTATAAGGTACAGTCATAACTAGATTGATAAGATCATAATTTTTTAGTAAAAATTAAAATCAAGCCTAATACCAGACTTTAAAGAATGCTACAGCAATTTTTGCTGTTAAATTTAAAACCTTAACACTGAAAACAATTAATGTTTTTAATATTAAGCCTGATATCATAGTAGCCAGATAAAATTAAATTTGTATACTAAACTAACCGAATAAGCTAATAGGGATAATTACTCCAATCAACACTGATATCCTATACGATAAAATTCTCACCAATGAGAAAGTAAAATAATTGATAATACTTCCTTGTGCTGCAATTCCAATAAACCAAAAATTAATAATTCTAATATTTAATATACTATATATTCTTTCTAGAATCTCTTCTTTAAGAACCATACCATAACCAAACATAGCAGACAAGCATAAATTATAATAATAAAGTTATTTGCCCTATTCCACAATTAATATTATTCTTAATAAACTTATTCCGGCATTCAGAAGGACTCTATAAAGTAAATATGAAGCATGATTAGACGTATGTTAATTTTCCTATTATTTTAATTTTGATTTATCTGATATTATAGAAATTTTCCAGAATATATCTACCCAATCCAGTTAGTTTACAATATTTAATTAGCTATCTTAAACAATGCACCTCCACTTTTTTACAAACATTCTTAAAATGGACTTCTAATATTTGAATAGCTATATTGGCAAAAGTTGTTGATATAAATTCATTATACTGCATTAAAGATTTTTGCTACAGTGGTTACCATGAAAAACAAACAATTATATAGATCAATAAAACTATTTCCTCATTTCCTAGTAATTAAAATTACATCTTATTAGTTAGCTTAGTGATAATCTATCAGATGATATCAATTTATACATTAAAACAACTTACTATACTTTATCCTGACCATATTGTTATAGTGAAAATCTTATCCGATTAATATATTTATTTACATAATAGTTAGAGCGATATCAGCGTAAAATCTTTGATTGCAGGAAAACATTTAACAAAATTACTGGTGCCTTCTAACGGCACTACATTATAAAGTATAAATGGTTTAATTATCTAACTTATTAGTAAATTTGGTGTATAGTGATCAGGCTATATCCACTCTGATACTTCATAAATCTGTTCTCCATCCTTAAATTAGATGTTGTTAGTACCAGGATCACAGAAGGTCAAATCCCTTTAGCCGATTTTATTTTTTTGGAGAGATAAGAGATAAGGGAGGAGATTAAACACTATTGAAATGTTTGTTTTTCTAGAACTACAGTGCTTCACACATTAGCTTACTTCATATCCTTACCTGTCACAAAAACTAACTCAATCGGATTTATCGTTATTATTGATGCTAGCGCCCTAAATGGAAGTTGTAGAGTGCCAACCATTCTTCTCGACCTTTTTCTAACTTCTTCATCGATCTAAGATACTTCGCTGAAAATATTCCAACAAAACATAAAGGATTTTATTAATAGTATCGCGACTCTTTGCTAGGCAAACTTCTGTAAGATTACCTTAACTTTCAGTATTGCATGCCTTTGTGGAGTGAAACTAGCACATCAACTGTTTTATGTAGATCTAATAGAGTTAGTGCTACATGTCCCGAAATATTCTTTGTCCACCATTACATTCTAAAAACCAAGAAATCAGACTGCTCTGGCAAGTCTGAGAGATTACAATTAAGCTACCCGCTCTCAGTCCATTAAGAAGTTAGGAGAAGTTCGTTTTTAACTCTTAATAACCAATCTTCGATGATAATTTATTTTTTACATCTATACTTAGTGACATCAATAATGAGCAGCAGACAAAGGCGATTACCTAACTGACAGGACTGCTATGTTATCGATACAAAATAAACCTTTAGGCATATCGCTTAAATCACATATCTACCTATTGGGTATGCTCTTCAAGCCATTGTTCTTTCAGTCTGCTAATTGGGTAACTCCAGAGAAAGTATCTGCTTTTTACCAAGAATCGCATCAGAGCTTTGTGAAATAACTGGTATATCTATCTCATAGATAGATAGCCATAATAATAAGTCTTTGACGATTTTTGCGTACTTCAGATAAGACAGTAATGAGCTATTTGAATAATATTCCATTGTTGCTGGAGAATTACTAACCTTAGGCACTTTAATCTGAACATCGCCAATATTAGTCTTGCAAGAGTTAGCTGTGCCAAATAATCGTTATGAATGACAGATAACATATGCATAGACAAGATGACGTTGATCATATTCTTACAGCATAAATTTGAGATCCGTCTCAACAGCGCTGCTATCAGCTTCCTAGCATAATTACGGATGATTTAGTGCAATGGATAAGAGGTAATATCTAGTTTCGCAAATACTTATAGATATACTTTTCATAGCATATGATCTCTATATTGTTGAAATCATTTACAAAATCAATCAAAAGGATACAGAAGTATATCCGAAACACCCAATGTACCAGAAATGAACATAAATCTAGTTATTTACAATGTATGTTAAATACATTGATTTTATGGGAGTCAACAAAATAAACAGCTATCGATTTAAAAAAGCGCTTAGATATAAATGACTTGACTGTTTCCTTACTTCAGAGAAGCAAATCAACATAAATGCACTAATTAGTATTGTTAAAGTCGACAAAATATTTTTATTAATCCTTTAAAGGGATCATTATACTCCACATAGGAAAGCTAGAAAATATGAAAAAGTAGGAGGATAAAAGGAAAAAAGGAATCTCGGTCTTAATCAGCAGAGATCTGACAGGAGTCATTATAACCGATAAGATTCTTGAAGAGTTTAATGCAGATTGTATTAGCCGTTTTCTTTAAGCTTATCATTGATCAGATTCTATCCTTTCCTTGTATTGAGCTAAATAGTGCAAAATCTTTGCAAGAAATAATAAAATTAATCACCATCATCTAATAAAATTAGTTAATTAGAGAGTTATTAATAAGGAATTTCATATTTAAGATATTAGTAAGTTATATCAGCCAATTAAAAATAGATAACTAGATTCTATGGTGTAAAATCGTTTTATTTACTGAACTTTCTAGCTTGCAGAAAATTATTTGAAACCACGACAATTAAAATATATAATGTGTCTTCAATTATTCTATGAAGAGCAAAATAACAATCTTTGCCAAGATAACCTAATAAAATGATTTTTATGTTTTATTTGATAATATCAACATAGATAATTTATCTTATACAAAGAATTTACAATAAAAACAACAAAATTTGAAAACAAATCAAAATTTTTTATATTAATTTTATCAAAATTATTTGTAATTAAAAAATTAAGATAAATTTTTTAAAAATATTAATTTACTCAAATTTATCTTTTTATATTTCATAAAAATGCATAGTATATGACACCCCCTGCAGTCACAGGATAGTTTTCTTTTTATTTCCTATGTATATTTGTGGTCAATATTAGATAAAACTGCCTAATTTGCACAACACCAATAATGGGTATCTATCTATAGGTCTTTTTTAATCACTGCATTATTCAATGAGTGTTAATATTACAGTATCGAAAATACTGTTTTCAAACCATCAAGGTTTAAAAAAATAAATAATCTAGATTAAGAATAATCTATAATGATGAATTAAACATTTATTCTATGCAATTGCAGGCAGTAATCTTCTGATGAAATAAAATAGCATCAGCTACACGAATTAATCTTGCAAGTGATACTAATATCATCGATATTAATGCGGGTTATTCTGATAAAAAAGTAAACTGTAAGTTTACAGGTTTATTTAGTAAAATTACGCTATTCAACGCTTGTTAAGAAAATTTTATTAGCTATTGTGAATACGGTTAATGTTCCTATTACATTAAAGGTTTAAACTGGTTTGGTTATCTTGAGAAACGAAACTGTATAAAATATCTCAATTAACTAAATGTTATTATATTATTCAAGCTATAACTATTTATAGTAGAACTACTCACTCTTAATTATTTAATAGTGTAACTGAATATGATAATGTTTAAATAACTAAAAACAAAATGTTACTATTTCTATTATCGATAATGGCGGATATTATCGACCCCGCTTAAAGCTAGAGCAGTGCTTAACTACACTGTGGGTTTACCTCTTAATCATTAGTAGAGTTATTCAGGGCAGACCCTGTGGATATTTCTGGAACTATAGCATTACCTAAAAACAGGTAAGTTACTGCTATCTATGCCTATTATTAGGGTAGTACAGTGCTTAATAATGCAAGCACATATTAAGAAGCTACAGGATTTTTACGGTCTAGAAAAAGAATCAAGCGCCGTACATAAGCATGTCTTTTAGTACTTAAAAAACATACACTTGATGGTAATTTTGGCGCATATTATAGAACCATAAAGAATGCCAGCAAAAAAGCTGGAAGGATATTGGAGGCATATTCGAAAAATTTTGTATAAATTAAAGAAAAGAGCTCATAGAATTATGTTCGAAGAACGCAGAAATTCTGATGTACTAATGGTTTCTACTGTAAATTCACAAAATCAAATGACTCAAAAACCACTACGTGATTCAGTTAAACAAGCACTAAAAAACTATTTTTCTCAACTTAATAACCAGGATATTAATAACTTATATGAATTAGTATTATCTGAGATGGAAAAACCATTATTAGATATGGTAATGCAATACACCCGTGGAAATCAGACCCGTGCTGCATTAATATTAAGCATTAACCGTGGAACTTTACGTAAGAAATTGAAAAAATATGGTATGAATTAGTTATATATAAATTAATTTTTTATTAAAAGGACTTTTATATTTTAATTTAAATATTTTTTTAGAGTTATACTTATTTCTGATATATGATATTTCGAAGATACCGACTGGTATCTTCCTTATTGCTTTCGTGAATGATTTCAACAACAGAGAGATAATATACCATGAAAGTCTAGGCTACCAGATATCTGAAATTAGATATTACCCTAGTCTCTTATATTAACTTATCAGTAATAGTGTTAGAAAGCTGATAGACGCTGTTCTTTAGGCGGTAACTCAAAACCATGCTTCTAAATATGATCAACGCTACCTTGTCGACGGATGCTAAACTTGTTCTCATAACGGTTATTTACTACAGCGAACTTATATAGACGGGTATCTGTAATGTTGAAATTAAAGTGTCTAAGGTTAGGAAAGCTTAGCGAAAAAGGAATGTTCTTTAAAACAACTCATTGTCTAGATAGCTTACTTACTAGGGTTATATTCCTCGCTTATTTTATGAGGTTATGAGTACACTTTACGGTGAAAGTACATGATATCTCTAGGAAGTACCCACCCATCAGTAGACTGAAACCTCAATGTCTTTAAAAGTACAGGTAATGGTACTGCATGATTTAAGCGATACCGCTATGTTTATCTCTTAGCTGAATCATATACTATTTTGTAGGGCAAAGCTGATCAATATGTCCCTGCTGCTCATTATTAGCAGCAATGCATGGATGTAAGTAGTTGATTTAAGTTGAAGATGCTTATCAAGAAATAGAATCGAACTTAGATTGAAATTATCAATGGCTGCTAAGCACGTTACTTAAGCGTATCTTCCAAGCTTACTATATGAGTGCTGCCCTTGGTTTTTTAGAATATAATGATAAAGATATTCTCAAACATGTAGCACCATCGGATGGTTGGGTAGATAAATAGCTAATGTGCTCTACCTTTACTCTTAAAAGGTTTAACTAAAATTAAGGGTAAGCTAAAGAAGATTTCTGATTAACAGAGAGTCGAGATGTTTCTAATAAAGCTTTTGATATTTTGTTGTCAAGGCCTTCAGAGGTATCATCCCAGCAATTAGAAATCTTGAGAATAATTAAAAAGAACTGTTGGTATTCTATGGCTTCCTGTCATCGCGCTGAGCATAAATAAAAACTAAGAATCTAATTGAATCAGTTTTTAACAATAGTGAAACTATAAAGGTGAGCCATTAAGCACTGTAGTTCTAGAAAACAACCATTTCAATGGTATTTAAGTTACTCACATCTGCTAAGAAAAACTAGAATTTCAGCTAAGGAAAGATTGAGTTTTTGATCCTAGTGATAAATAATGTTCAAATTTAAGGGTGGAAATAATTTACAAATATCAAAGAAAAGCGGTAGCTTGTGAGTATAATACACTAGATTTACTAATAACGTTCTAAGCTTATTACTTTTCAATGACTAAATAACATAAAACAATAAATGTTACTTGCTACTAAATATGTTATCGCCCGCATCACCTAAACTAGGAACAGTATAACCATGATTATCCAAATAATCATCAATAGATGCTGCTAAAGTTCAATATCAGAATAAGTAGCTTTCAGTGCCTTAAATACTTTTTAGTACAACATCTGCTATCAATATTTAATAGCATAACAAACCACTTATTTAAGTAAATTAATCGTAGTAATCAATTGAACCACCGATTGCCAACTTTGAGTAAATAACTAATACGATACGTTCATTAATGTTTGAAGCTAACTTTAAAAATATAAAATAGGTTCCATTGCCTTTTCATTACAATATATTCCAATACATTTATGCAGGCATTAGGAATACTTTTCAACACCATTTCTATTATTTCCAATCCCATACGTAAAATTAGTACAACAGTAATTTTTCTTTTAATTTGCTCGATATTTACCTAACTACAATAACCTTTTATTGTAATTGTTTCTATTTCTATTGTTTCTGCTCTAAGTTTGCTATTGCTTCATAAGTTAACAGACTACCACTTCTTAGTGTAATTCATGAAAAACATTTAGTAGCAATATCTTTATCGCGCAATAAACTCAACTTATGTTTAACTAATAGGTGTGTTTACCTCAACTATTTTCAGGCTACTTTCCTTTAGCGTAACCAATCTACAATAAAATTATCAAATTATAGCAATTTTAGCTCTTTTCACTAACAGATTAATGTTTTTCCTACATGGAATTCATTTTGCAGACTTTTGAGTTTTATAACACTAATATTAAGGAGTCTCATAAACGTTTTATTAAGCTAGTAAAATTATTGTTGTTTTCATCTATTTAATAAAATGCAATGGCATTAGGGAAAGAATTTGCTGTAACAGTAAAATTATTTAGATATAAAAGATGCTGGTGTCATTTCTCTATATAAAAATATACTACTGAAAATATTAAAAGTTCTGTTAAAAAAGACTGCCAAAAGTAATAGGGGAATAAGTCTCACTGTGCCTTACCACAAATATCATAAACCACTATTAGTTTAAGACACAGCTGGTATTGGAACAAAACTGCAATTAGCAATCAACTTAAAACACCACAATACAATTGACATTGATTTAGTTGCTATGTGCGTTAATGATCTAATTGCTCAAAGTGTAGAACTATTTTTTCTTGATTATTACAAAACTGATAACCTAGAGGTTATTATGCAATCAGTATGATCAATTAAAATCATTATAATAAACTGTAAATAATGAGATTATGTCAGGGTTAATACTAAAATAGTAGAAATCTCTAGTATATTTTATTGTAAAGATTACAATATAATAGATTTTTTGTACTGGTAGGGGTCAAAAAAGAAATAAAAACTATTAATGGTAGGAAAATTAAATCTGGTGATGCACTAAATTGCTTTAACTATTACATCATGGGCTCCATATTCCAATTTTTTTATAAAAAATTATAAATATACAGTTAAATCAAATAAGATCCGCCATAATACAACTAGAAAATAAGTTATTTCCTAATCATTTATTATAGCCCCTAACAGGCATCCTATATGTTAAAAACATTCTGACATTAATTGAGAAATAGAATATTCATCCTATTTCTCATATCACCGGTGGTGATTTTTTAAAAAATATTCTTCGTGATCTTACCCGTAGAAGAAATCTCCTGACACATTACAACTGTTCAAGTCATTAGATGAGAAAATCTGGCACTTTAATAAAATTATTATAATCAATACAGGTGAAATCACAAGTAAAAATCAGTATATAAAAATTAAATTATATTAATTTCTAGTAATGGCAGTAATTTATAAGCCATTATTAATGATTGCCAGAAACAAAATATTGTTACTAACATTAGTGCAGTTTTCAGCAATAATCCAACTGCTTATGACTTAGAGGGTGCTAAGTAAACCATTATTCCAAGTATCATAATACAAAAATCGAATTACGTAGATAATCATACTTATGATGCTATCTCTCATAACCAAAATAGCACCCATATTAACCAGATCTGATAATGTTATCAGGGATATATGCGCATTCTTTACAACACCACGATTTCTCAGCGATTTTTAGGTAAAAATTAATATTCATCCTAAAATTTCCTAAATATTCTGGATTAGATATACCCACTTAAAACGGTGGCAAATAGTGATTAAAGAGTACGGCACTTATCTCAATCCAATTTCTTATCTAGAAATTGAATGCAGCCCGATTAATTTATAAACTAAAATATTTATCTTTAGTAAAGATAAACTGTAAGATATTATTGCGCACGTTACATTCAAATGCAAGAAACATTGTATTTATCAATTATTCATTAATTGATTTATCAAAGACCACTTCTTAGCAATGGTTAAAGATCCAGCTTTCCTGAATCATTATAAACTATCTAAATACGGTTATGCTAATTTCATTATATTGACCATTACTTTATGATAGCAATGAAATCACAATTTTATATATTGATAGTAACACATATTTATACTAATCCTAATTGATTAATTTTGTAGTAATAATCAACCAGCATTTAACTAAGTAGTTATAGAAAACTGAGTTTATTCAAGTTATGGTAATTTCTGCTGTAATAGGGTTTCGGAGATGATTGTGTGTATCCTACTGATTAACTTCGTGGATGATTTCAATAACAAAGAGATGATATTCTATAAATTTATCCTACTGTTTTTATGGAAAACCCGCATGGAATTCTATTGCATAGAATGGGCATATTATATCTAATTATTGAATTGAATAATTTATAAAAGCAATTAGCAGGATACGCCACTTTCTCTGAAACTCCATTTAATACTAAAAATTAACATAACTCTAACCCACTTGTGAGTCTACAACAAAAATAAGATGCTTATTAAATATATTTGATAAAACAACTACAAATTATATTAGGTCCAGAGATAACGCTTAAACTGCTAGTGAGCTGATGAAAGAATTATTAGCAATAGATCTAAAGACAGAAATAATTTTAGCCACTAAAAATAATAATTTACAAAAAAGCGCTGCGCTAAGAATAAAAAATAATTTAAAAACTAAACAAACTAGTCGCGTTCATGAATTTTTATGCACTTTTGCAATATCTTTATTTCACTCATTCCAGGTTTTATTGCCGTTGATTTATTACTCGCTTCGCAACATTAATTAAACAATTACACTATCCAGTGGGGTCTTCTCAACCACACTGAGATAACACAACGGACTTTTTTATTCACTTAATACTTTATATGTCTATATTTAGAAAAGGTCTTTATGCTTTTCTAGAGATCTTGATTGGTTATAACACGCAAAAAAGTTTTTGACGGTTCAAGTATTAATAGTGCCATTATTGCATTGCTTTTATTCTAGGCTACGATTTCGCACACCACAACAGACATTTTCTCTAAAATAAGTACTTTTTTAATTACACCATTGATGCTCGGGGTAACGTTATTAGTATGTATTCTGGTTATTTATACATTTTAATAGTAATCTATTTAGTACCAATATATTATCTTCTCTATTTTTGATCGCTCTTGTTTTTAGTATACACCAAGGTTTTATTTCGCTTTAATGGAGAAATAAAGGTTTAATTCTCCTCTTTCCAATTTTTGCTATAGAAAGATATAGTCAAATTAGCGCAGTTTTACCACTCTATATTAAAGCAGATAAAAATTCTAATTTACGTAATCCGATAGGAAGCAATTTATCCAAGGTTTATTTTGGATATTGCTTAACCTTTAATCTATGGGGTAACTTTACCACGTATAAACCTTTTATAACCACCTACTTAATGTGGAGAAAAGTGCTGGTAGTTTTTATTGGATTAGTTACATAATTAGCTCAATCAATTAATCTCAACTCAGTTTTTAACCATCCGAATTAATTACTATTCCACCTCTTATATCTCTAAGCGATATTTTTATCGGTATATTTATCTATATTAGTTAGTAGTGCTTCCTGATTTCCTATTTATTTCATTTTATTTTTATTTATTTGTTTGCTAAAAATAGCGATTTAAATTAAAGCAAAAAAGATGGGCTACTCCCTCTTTTCATCGTATTTACGATTAAATAAATGGAATATAGCCGAGTATAAAATACTTATTTTAAGATTAAAAGAAACCAAGCATTACATCAATGATGCGGGATAATAATTAATGAATTAAATGGTCAACTCAGATAAAACAACTGATTAAATTGACAATCAGTATAAGAAACACTTATCATCAAAATTGAGTTAGCGTAGTTATGCAATTATCAATAACACTATAACTATTTGTTTTATCTAAGGTCTTATATAGACCTTGTTGTATATTCCATTCATGATAATATGGTTGATGCGAAACATAATTGAGAAAAAATATCATAATGATGAGATTCCATTTATAATGCAACTACAAAATCTAAAATCAGTTCTATTATTCAGATAAGCAAAGGCACTATTTTTACTTTGGCTAAACACATTATAGCATCTCTAACCTTATTGTTCTAAAGAGCAAAACGAAATGATATTAATAATCACAGCCATATTCCCCCATTGTTTGCTGATAATGCTGCTACCCATTTTACTAAGCTATGATCATTTTTCTATAAAAATGTTTTCCCGATTGCCAATATGTTGGTAGTCGTCATACGAGAATTCTTGAACTCTGTAGTATTTTTTGATCTAGCCTATATGGCTTTTTACGTAGGATAAGTGGGGGAATTTTCGTGAAATGAGCCAAGAAAAACAGAAGTTAAATTATAAAGCGTTTAAAAGCTACGAGCTTAGTTATCTACATGTAGATATAAAATATTATCTTTACGTAAATGCAAAATAAAACTTCACGACGTTATCTTTATCATAGGTATGATAAAGATCGCATTACTTGCACTTAATGATTTTTATTCATCCTTGCAAGGTAAAGACTGAGGCCAATACTTGACGCTTATTATCTGATTTTAACTAACCATATCCCATGGAGATATCTATCGAATATTTATAGATAATAGCAAAAAAATTTACATACTATCTTTTTAATTTGAAAAGATATTCAGCTACCGTAAAACAGGAATTGACCATTTGTGTAAAACGCTTAATATAGAAGACAGACTTAGACTGCCGATCCATTCTCAAATAAATGGTATGGTCGAACGATTTAAAAACCATTTTTAATTCTAGTGAAAATCTTGAGATCATTCTAGACAATATATTTGGTTTTATAATCAGGAATTATCCCAATCAATATTGGGTAGTAAAACCCTATTGCAATCTATAAAGATTAATTCAAAGTTAAATCTGAATTGTTCAAAAAAAACCATAATCTTTCGGGATGTAGCATCTATTTTAAATAAACCTTTAACTTATTGTCTATTAGTAACAGAGCCTCATTATGGAACTCAGCAGGCCACTAATGCCTGGCAATTCGCGAATGCTTTAATTATAGAAGGGCATATACTAAAAACTGTTTTCTTCTATCAAGATGGTGTTTATAACGGTAATCAATTAATCTCACCGGCTAACGATGAATTTAATTTACTTATAGGATGGAAAACATTAGTAAAGCAGACAGGCTGTCAATTGAACGTCTGTGTTTCTGCTGCATTGCGACGGGGTATTATTGATGAAACTGAAGCCAAAAATAGTTGCTTGCCCTGTGCTAATCTAGATAAAGATTTTGTATTAAGCGGGTTAGGTAGCCTGGCTGAGGCCATGCTTATTTGTGATCGAATAGTTCAATTTTAAATTAAATATGAAAAAAATAGCATTTATATTTATGAAAATACCTCATGGAACTTCAAGTGGGCGAGAAGGATTAGATGCATTACTTGCAACTTCTATATTAACCGAAAATATTGGTGTTTTCTTTATTTCTGATGGCGTTTGCCAATTACTGGCTAAACAAAATCCAAATAAACTCCTAGCACGTGATTATATTTCAACCTATAAATTATTACCATTATATGGTATTAATGCTTACTATATTTGCCAGGAAGATCTTGAAGTAAGGGGATTCACCGCTGACAGTAGTTTTGTCCTACCAGTAACAGTTATTCCTGCTGTTAGGATTAAACGTTACCTAACAGGTTATAATGTAATTCTAACTTTCTAGCTAAACAGAAGACTAATATGTTATATACAATCTCTACTTCTCCTTATTATAGCGACTTTAATTCACTAATTAACTTATTAACGGAGCAGGATGAGGTATTATTATTACAAGATGGTGTTTTTCTTGGACATAAAATCTTATCGAAGAATAAAAATAATAATTTTTTAAAACAATTACAAGATAAAGGAATTCATGTTTTTGCTTTACAAAATGATATTGAGGCAAGAGGATTAATGTCATATATGTCTTCTTATATCCGTCAGATATCTTATGTTAATTTTGTACAATTAACGGTAAAACATCCACAATATTTTGCCTGGTAATAGTTTATACTCATCTTTAGTGTATCCTATAGTGTATCCTATTTATGGATGGTGGTGTATTCCAGTAAGTTCTTTTATAAACTAATCTAATAGTTTCTAGGTAAGTTGATAGGCGCACCGCTGTTAAAGATGAGATAGAAGCCATCCTTGAAACACGCCTTGTTGATACTCATCCCATACCGTCGTCCGTAACGATTATTTGTTACCGAGAATTTATAAGACGGATTATTGATGATATTGAGATTAAAATCACTAAAGTTTAGTGATTGGATAGCGGAAAAGAATATCCTTCAACAGGTTGTTGCTGCCTTGTCTGAAGTGTGCAAAAGCGGTAAAAAGTTGCTATTTAATGACTGTACCTGTAAATACACATACACCTGTAATTTTTACAAAGTTCTTGGATAATTATTAATGAAAGCACATCATCTTTCTATTAAACATCAATCAGCAGACTGAAAGTTACAGATACCTTGAAGAACATCGGCAATAGTGCTTGTGTGATTTAAGCAATACACGCTACGTTTATTTCTAAGCCGATGTATATGCTGTGATATTTTTCAGGCAACCTAATCACCTTTATCTACTGCTCATTGTTAAGTCAGTTAGCGTGGACGTAAGAATCTCGTTTTGTTAAAGATGATCATTAAAAATTGAAAGCGTGGAACTATGCCGAATTTTTATATGAGGCTTGCAAGTGCGAGGACTTATCCATATCTTCCATGATTGCTACGGGAGACAGTGCTTGGTTTTGTGGAATGCAATGGCAAAATATTACTGCGAATGTGTAACACTAATGCCATTAGTTACACAAAATAGCTGATATGCTGCCTTCTACTTATCAAAAGCATGCAATCGAAAGTTAATAATGAGTTACAGGAGTTCAAGCTAAGATAGAATCATGACACCGCTAATAAATCTCTTGATATTTTATTGGCAATATTTTTAGTGAAATATCTTGAAGAGATTAGGAAACTGTAAAAAAGCGAGGGGAACGGGTTGGCATTCTATGGCTTGCTGTCAGTGCATTGGGTATCAATAAGAATTCTGAATCCGATTGAGTCGAGTTTTATAACAGTGAAGATATGGAAACCGAAACACGAAGAATTATGATTAGAAAAAACAAACATTTAAATGGTATCTGTAAGCCGTTTCAGTCTGCTCAGAAAAGCTGATGATTTAAGGGTAGAGAATAGGTTTAGGAAGCATCAGAATGGAAAGAAATCTTACCATCATACACCAGATTTTTTGATTTGCTAATAATTCTTTACTAAAGGATAATCCTTTCTATATCTCTTGACACCTGCCCTCTGTCAGCAATAAACTTCTGCGTCCTTGTATTTTATCTTGGTGATAAACAAGAAAAACCCCTGTTTATAAAATAAAAATCAGGAGCTTTTTAATGCCAACAATTAATCAACTGGTTCGCAAACCACGTAGCTCGAAAGTTGTAAAAAGCAACGTTCCTGCGCTGGAAGCTTGCCCGCAAAAACGTGGTGTATGTACTCGTGTATATACTACTACCCCTAAAAAACCTAACTCAGCTTTACGGAAAGTATGTCGTGTTCGTTTAACTAATGGTTATGAAGTATCTTCTTATATTGGTGGTGAAGGTCATAATTTGCAGGAGCACTCAGTAATCTTAATTCGTGGTGGTCGTGTTAAAGACTTACCAGGTGTACGTTATCACACTATCCGAGGTGCACTGGACTGTTCTGGTGTAAAAGGTCGAAAAGAAGGTCGTTCTAAATACGGTACTAAGAAAGCGAAGGCTTAATGGTTCTCCGTTAAGTACGGATAAACATTTAATTATTAATGTCAAAATAAACTCATAGAGTTTTGAACAACCCTGAATTTAAAATCGGAGTATATCCATGCCACGTCGTCGTGTAATTAGTCAACGTAAAATTTTACCTGATCCAAAGTTTGGATCAGAATTATTGGCTAAATTTATTAATATTTTAATGGTAGATGGTAAAAAATCTACTGCAGAAACAATTGTATATAGTGCGCTTGAATCTCTTGCTAAACATGCTAGAAAAGATCATTTAGAAGCCTTTGAAATAGCTCTGGAGAATGTTCGTCCAACAGTTGAAGTTAAATCACGCCGTGTTGGTGGTTCAACTTACCAAGTTCCTGTTGAAGTTCGCCCTGTTCGTCGTAACGCATTAGCAATGCGTTGGATTGTTGAGGCTGCTCGTAAACGCGGTGATAAATCGATGGCTTTACGTTTAGCAAGCGAATTATCTGAAGCAGCTGAAAATAAAGGCACTGCTGTTAAAAAACGTGAAGATGTTCATCGTATGGCAGAGGCTAACAAGGCGTTTGCGCACTATCGTTGGTAGATTTCGCTAGTTATATTTCGTAAGGTAACCACCATAGCGTTACCTTTATACGAATTAAACTATTACGAGAGAGGAAAAAATGGCTCGTAAAACTCCCATTACGCGTTATCGCAACATAGGTATTAGTGCCCATATTGATGCTGGAAAGACCACTACAACTGAACGTATTCTATTTTATACTGGCGTGAGCCATAAAATTGGTGAAGTTCATGATGGCAAAGCAACAATGGACTGGATGGAGCAGGAACAAGAACGTGGCATTACTATCACTTCAGCTGCAACCACTACTTTCTGGTCTGGTATGGGTAAACAGTTTGATGAACATCATATCAACATTATTGATACACCAGGACATGTTGACTTCACTATTGAAGTAGAACGCTCTATGCGTATTCTTGATGGTGTAGTAATGATTTATTGTGCAGTTGGTGGTGTCCAACCACAATCTGAAACAGTTTGGCGTCAAGCAAATAAGTATCAAGTACCCCGTATTGCATTTATTAATAAAATGGATCGAATGGGTGCTAATTTCTTACGTGTTGTTAAGCAGATTGAAACACGTCTGTCAGCAATACCAGTTCCACTTCAGTTACCTATTGGTTCTGAAGAATCATTTACTGGTGTTATCGATTTACTTAAAATAAAAGCAATTCAGTGGAATGATAGCGATCAAGGCATTACTTTTGTTTATGACGATATTCCAGAAAATTTACAAGCTCAAGCTGAAGAGTGGCATGATAAGCTGATTGAAGCTGCGGTTGAAGCATCAGATGAGTTGATGGAAAAATATCTTAATGAGGAAGAACTGTCTGAAGAAGAGATCAAACAAGCATTACGTAAACGCGTATTGAATAATGAAATTATTCTGGTTACGTGTGGTTCTGCCTTTAAAAATAAAGGTGTACAAGCAATGCTGGATGCAGTTATTGAATATTTACCTGCTCCCACTGATATTCCGGCAATTAAAAGTGTTTTAACCGATAGCAAAAATACGCAAACAGAACGTCATGTAAGTGATGATGAGCCTTTTTCAGCATTAGCATTTAAAATTGCAACTGACCCATTTGTTGGTAATTTAACTTTCTTCCGGGTTTACTCTGGTGTGGTTAACTCAGGGGATACCGTCCTCAATCCAGTTAAGGATAAAAAAGAGCGTTTTAGTCGTATCGTTCAGATGCATGCTAATAAACGTGAAGAAATTAAAGAAGTTAGAGCGGGTGACATTGCTGCCGCTATCGGTCTCAAAGATGTGACTACCGGTGATACACTATGTGCTATAGATGCGCCAATTATTTTAGAGCGTATGGAATTTCCACAACCTGTTATCTCGGTTGCTATTGAACCTAAAACTAAAGTTGACCAAGAAAAAATGGGTATTGCTTTAAGTCGTTTAGCTCAAGAAGATCCATCCTTCCGCGTATCAACAGATAAAGAATCTGGTCAAACAATTATTGCTGGTATGGGTGAGCTGCACCTGGAGGTATTAGTTGATCGTATGCGTCGTGAATTTAAAGTTGAAGCAAACGTTGGCAAACCACAAGTAGCATATCGTGAGACTATTCGTAAGTCTGTTGAACAAGAAGGTAAGTTTGTTCGTCAGTCTGGTGGTCGTGGTCAATTTGGTCATGTATGGATACGCGTTGAACCTTTGGAATCAGGCCATGAAATTGGTTATGAATTCCATAACGAAATCGTTGGTGGCATCGTACCTAAAGAATACATACCTGCAGTAGATAAAGGCGTTCAAGAACAAATAAAAAATGGTGTTCTGGCGGGCTACCCTATTATTGATGTCAAAGTGGCATTGTATTATGGTTCCTATCATGAAGTTGATTCCTCTGAAATGGCATTCAAAATTGCAGGTTCTATGGCTTTTAAAGAAGGTTTCATGAAAGCAAGCCCAGCTTTACTGGAGCCAATAATGAAAGTTGAAGTTGAAACGCCTAAAGACTATATGGGTGATGTAATTGGTGATCTGAACCGTCGTCGTGGTATGATTGAAAGTATGGAAGATACAGCAACTGGTAAGACGGTTTGTGCTCAAGTACCATTGTCAGAAATGTTTGGTTATGCCACAGATTTACGTTCACAAACTCAAGGTCGTGCTTCTTATTCAATGGAATTTTTAAAGTACAATGAAGCACCAACCAATGTTGCTCAAGCAATTATTGAAGCTCGTAAAGCTAAGTAATTGGTTTTCCAGTTTAATTATTTAATCCGGTTCTCTCCTAATTATTTAGAGGAGCCCGATAAAGGATTAAGTCGTGTCTAAAGAAAATTTAGACGTAAAAACTGCACGTTAACATTGATACAATCGGCCATATTTTGGCTATGATAAAACAACTTTAAGTTCAGCAACCTGTACCATTTTAGCAAAAATATAGTGGAAGTGCGCGTGCATTTGATCAAATTGATAATGCACCGGAAGAAAAAGCGCGCGGTATTAGTATTTCATATTCTCACGTAGAAATATGATACATTGATATTCCATTATAGCCCATGCTGATTGCTCAGAGCGCACGCAGATTATGTAAAAACATGATCACCGGTTCGGCACAAATGGACGGCGAAATTTTAGTAGTTTCTACAAGAAATGGCCAAATGTCATAAATACGTGAGCAATATCCTATTAGGTCACCAGGTAGGCGTTCCTTATATCATCGTTTTTTCAATAAATGTGATATAGTTGATGATATCATAAAGCGTTACTGGAACTAGTTAAAATAGAAGTGAATGAACTACTTTTTAAGTATGATTTTCTAAAAAACGATACGCCGGTAATTAAAAATTTAGCGCTGAAGGCGCTAGAAGGCATTTCGAACTGGGAAGAGAAATTATAGAGATTAGCGGATACACTGGATGGGTATATTCCAGAACCAGAGCGTGTGATAGGTAACCGTTCTTATTACTAATCGAAGATATATTTTTGGATATTAGATCTTAGAACCATAGTAACAGGACGGGTAGAGCGTGGTATTATTAAAGTTGCCGAAGAAATTGAAATCGTTGGAATTAAAGATACGACAATAACGAGGTTTACGGGTATAGAAATATTTCGTAAACTCTTAGACGAAAGTCGTACAAGTAAATATAAGAATTTTATTACATAGTACCAACCGTGAAGATGTATAGTATGGCCAAGCATATAAGTATTGATAAAACCAGGTTCACTTAATCCGCATATTCAATTTGAATCAAAAGTTTATATCTTAAACAAAATATGAGCGGGGGAGTTACTTTACACGTCCATTCTTTAAAAATTATCGCCCAGAGTTTTATTTTAGAACGACGCATGGTATAACTGGCACAATTGAATTACCAGAAGGTATAGAAATGGTAATACCAAGTGATAATATCAACATGAAAGTGACGTTAATAGCACCAATTGCAATGGATGAAGGGATACGTTTTGCGATTCATAAATGTGATCTCACAGTTATTGCGGGTGTTGTAACTAAAATTATTGCTTAATTTTTAAATCAATAATTATAAAAGGCATCGTCCGATGCCTTTTATATTATCTTATATAACTTAAAAAACTATTTTATCAATAGTTTATATTATCAATTATTAATAAGATAGACTCTGATATAGAATTATTAGATATCTATTAATAATTGATGCCATACTGATTTATGGCGTAAAATCAGATAGACTAATGGTATCTTTTATTTCAGTCAAATTTAAATTGTTTTACGAAACAAATTAACTTTTAATTATATCATGGTAATCGGGTTGATTTATGAGTGTGAATAGCGATACTCAAGAAAGCAGACGTAGTTTTGATGTAGTAAAATGGCTACTAGTCGCAATTCTTTTAATTATTGCTATTGTTGGTAATTACTATTTCCGACAATACAATCTTGCATTACGTGTCATAGCAATTGTTGTTTTTACCGTGCTTGCTAGTGGCATTGCATTATGGACAAGAAAAGGAAAAGCAACTTTAGTATTTTTTCGCGAAGCTCGTATTGAGATGCGTAAAGTTATTTGGCCAACGCGTCAGGAAACATTACAGACAACATTAATTGTTGCAGCAGTTACTGTCGTTATGGCACTAATTCTTTTTGGATTAGATGGTATACTGATGCGTTTAGTTTCATTTATTACAGGCCTGAGGTTTTAAGATGTCTGAATTCCCTAAAAAACGCTGGTATGTTATTCAAGCATTTTCTGGTTTTGAAGCTAGAGTTGCTCAGTCATTGCGTGAGCATATTAAGTTACTTGCTATGGAAGATAAGTTTGGTGAAGTTATGGTGCCAACCGAAGAAGTGATGGAAATTCGAAGTGGCCAACGTCGTAAAAGTGAACGAAAATTCTTTCCAGGATATATTTTAGTTCAAATGACTATGGATAATGATAGCTGGCATTTAGTGCGTAGTGTACCACGTATTATGGGTTTTATTGGCGGAACACCAGATCACCCAGCTTCTATTAGCGATAAAGAAGTTGATACAATCATGAATCGCTTACAGCAAATAGGAGATAAACCACGACCAAAAACATTATTTGAGCCAGGAGAAATGGTTCGCGTTACTGATGGTCCATTTGCAGATTTCAACGGTATTGTTGAGGAAGTTGACTATGAAAAAAGCCGCCTCAAAGTATCAGTTTCTATTTTCGGTCGTGCAACTCCGGTGGAGTTAGATTTTAGTCAAGTAGAAAAAATATAAAAGTATAAAAAGTGTAATTTTTTACACAACTTACTTGTAAAAAGTGGGAAATTTAGCTAGAATCCTGCGTTTTTATTTTTTATCGCATGAAATTAAACAGGTTATCATATACATATGGGAATTTCATAATTGAAACGATATTACCAAATTAGAGGAAATATTCATGGCTAAGAAAGTACAAGCCTATGTTAAGCTGCAAATTGCAGCAGGCATGGCTAATCCTAGTCCTCCTGTTGGTCCAGCTTTAGGTCAAAAAGGTGTGAATATCATAGAATTTTGCAAAGCATTTAATGCTAAAACAGATAGCTTAGAAAAAGGCTTACCAATTCCAGTTATAATTACTGTCTATTCAGACCGTTCATTTACATTTATAACTAAGACGCCTCCTGCCGCGATTTTACTAAAAAAAGCGGCGGGTGTTAAGTTAGGTTCCAGTAAACAAAATAAAGAAAAAGTTGGAAAAGTAACCATCGCACAAATTCGTGAAATTGCAGAAACAAAAGCTATGGATATGACAGGGGCTAATATTGAAGCAATGATGCGTTCAATTGAAGGCACTACTCGCTCTATGGGCTTGATAGTAGAGGGTTAATCAATGACTAATCTAACCAAGCGTCTGCGAAATATTCGTGAAAAAATTGATGTAATTAAACAGTATGATATTACTGAAGCAATTACACTCTTGAAAGAATTAGCGACAGCTAAATTTGTAGAAAGTGTTGACGTTGCAATTAATCTTGGCATCGATGCACGTAAATCAGATCAAAATATTCGTGGTGCAACTATTTTACCGCATGGTACAGGTCGTTCTGTTCGTGTTGCTGTATTTACTCAAGGAGCCAATGCTGAAGCTGCAACAGCTACTGGAGCTGAATTAGTTGGCATGGAAGATCTGGCGGATAAAATTAAAATGGGTGAAATGAACTTTGATATAGTCATTGCTTCGCCAGACGCAATGCGCATTGTTGGCCAGTTAGGCCAAATTTTAGGACCCCGTGGTTTAATGCCAAACCCAAAAGTTGGCACAGTAACACCTAATATCACTAAAGCGATTCAAAATGCTAAAGCAGGCCAGATCCGTTACCGTAATGATAAAAACGGTATCATTCATAGCAGTATCGGTAAAGTTGATTTTACCGATTTTAAATTAAAAGAAAATCTTGAAGCACTATTAGTTGCCTTGAAAAAAGCAAAACCCGCTTCTGCTAAAGGTGTTTATATTAAGAAAATTAGCCTATCTACCACGATGGGAGGAGGGGTTGTCGTTGATCAAACAGGATTATCTGCTTCAGGATAATTTTGAATATCATTTCAGCTTTACCTTTGTATTAATTTTATATAAAATTTCACATCCTATTGTTTTTTGTTTTTTATTTCTATAAGAAAATAACAAACGCTGAATTTAGGTTGGTGCCTTTAACCTTATTTAAGGCCCCATCCAAGACCGTAACTATACGTATAATTTAATATCCTACTTTAAGATGGCAAGAAGCCAGCCCAATATTAATTTATAGATTCCGCTCACTGTATTAATGCTCAAATATATAGGATGCTTTCAGTGAAATGAGTCCGGGGTAACCCAATTAATCCAGGAGAAAAAGATAATGGCACTAAATCTTCAAGACAAACAAGCAATTGTTTCTGAAGTTAGCGAACTAGCTAAAAGTGCGGTGTCTGCAGTTCTTGCAGATTCTCGTGGTATACCTGTAAATAAAATGACTAACTTGCGTAAAGCAGCTCGCGAATCAGGTGTTTATCTTCGTGTCGTTCGTAATACGTTGATGCGACGTGTTGTTAACGGTACTACTTATGAGTGCCTTAAAAAAGCGTTTATTGGTCCAACCTTAATTGCTTTTTCTAAAGAACATCCAGGCGTAGCAGCTCGTTTGTTTAAAGAATTTGCGAAAGCAAATCAAGCTTTCGAGATTAAAGCAGCAGCCTTTGAAGGAAAGTTTATTCCAGCAAATCAAATCGATCGTTTGGCAACTCTTCCAACTTACGATGAAGCAATTTCGCGTCTGATGTTAACCATAAAAGAAGCTTTTGCAGGTAAATTAGTTCGTATTATAGCGACACTACGCGATCAGAAAGAAGCTGATTAAGACTATTCAAGTCATTGCTTTTTAAAGTAAAATATTTCTAAATTTTAGGAACTCTTGTTATGTCTATAACTAAAGAACAAATTCTTGATGCGATTGCAGAGATGTCTGTAATGGACGTTGTTGCACTGATCGCTATGATGGAAGATAAGTTTGGTGTTTCAGCAGCAGGTACTGTTGCCGCACCTATTATTGAAACAGTAATTGAAGAAAAAACTGAATTTGAAGTTATCTTATCTGCTATCGGTGCTAACAAAGTTGCGGTTATTAAAGCTGTTCGTACGGCAACTGGTTTAGGACTAAAAGAAGCTAAAGACATGGTAGAATCAGCGCCAACAACAATTAAAGAAGCAGTAAGTAAGGAAGAATCTGAAATACTGAAGAAATCGCTGGAAGCGGTTGGTGCTTCTGTTGAAATTAAATAAGCTTTGCTTTAAGTTAACAGCCTAATGTTATAGGCTAATAGCTGGTGATTTTTTAGTCACCAGCTTTTTTGCGATATATTAAATAGCATTAAGGTATCAGTAATATTTCACACTGTTTAGTTACTGAGTTATCTTTTCAATACTTTTTGCTATTGACGACTTAATATACTGTGTTTATGACTCTAACAATTAATTAAAGCTTGGTAGCTATAATGCAAAGAAATGATTTAAGAGTAATAGCAATAAGTATTATGGAAAATAATCTGTTTTCATTCCAAAAATAGTGTTGCAGATGCCGTCCTTTAGGACGGACAGAGTGGCCACTGATCAGTAAGCTGAGGAACCCTATGGTTTACTCCTATACCGAGAAAAAACGTATTCGTAAGGATTTTGGGAAACGTCCGCAAATTTTGGATGTTCCTTATCTTTTATCTATCCAACTTGACTCGTTCGCTAAGTTTATCGAGCAAGATTTAGAAGGTCAGAATGGACTAGAAGCAGCATTCCGTTCTGTATTTCCAATTCAAAGCTACAGTGGCAATGCTGAATTGCAATATGTTAGCTACTATCTTGGTGAACCTGTATTTGATGTTAAAGAATGTCAGATCCGTAGTGTCACTTATTCTGCTCCTTTACGGGTTAAACTACGGCTTGTTATTTACGAGCGTGAAACACCAGAAGGAACAGTAAAAGATATAAAAGAGCAAGAAGTTTATATGGGTGAAATTCCACTCATGACAGATAATGGTACTTTTATTATCAATGGTACAGAGCGTGTTATTGTTTCTCAATTACATCGTAGTCCTGGTGTATTTTTTGATAGCGATAAAGGTAAAACTCATTCTTCAGGTAAGGTACTATATAATGCACGTATTATTCCTTACCGTGGTTCATGGTTAGATTTTGAATTTGATCCTAAAGATAATCTTTTCGTTCGTATTGATCGCCGTCGTAAATTACCAGCAACAATTATTCTACGTGCGATGGATTATGCTACTGAAGAAATCTTGAATCTCTTTTTTGAGAAGACGATTTTTCAAATCAGTAATAATAAACTATTGATGACATTAATTCCTGAACGTTTGCGTGGTGAAACTGCTTCTTTTGATATTGAAGCAAACGGTACAGTCTATATTGAAAAAGGCCGCCGTATTACTGCACGTCAGATCCGTCAGCTAGAAAAAGATCAAATCACCAGAATTGAAGTACCTGTTGAATATATTGCTGGTAAAGTAGTAGCTAAAGATTACTTTAATAAAAGTACCGGCGAATTAATTTGTACAGCTAATACAGAGCTTTCTCTAGATATATTGACACGGTTAAGTCAAGGCGCTCATAAAACCGTTGAGACCTTATTTACTAATGACTTAGATCATGGATCATATATTTCTGAAACATTACGTACTGACCCAACAAATGATCGTTTAAGTGCATTAGTTGAAATTTATCGTATGATGCGTCCAGGTGAGCCACCTACTCGTGAAGCAGCAGAAAATCTGTTTGAGAACTTATTCTTTTCTGAAGAACGTTATGATCTTTGTGCTGTAGGACGCATGAAATTTAATCGTTCACTAAATCGTGAAGCGATTGAAGGCTTAAATATTTTGAGCAAACAAGATATCATCGATGTGATGAAAAAACTTATCGATATTCGTAACGGTAAAGGTGAAGTTGATGATATTGACCATTTAGGTAACCGCCGTATTCGTTCAGTTGGCGAAATGGCTGAAAATCAGTTTCGAGTTGGTTTAGTACGAGTTGAGCGTGCAGTGAAAGAGCGTCTCTCACTAGGTGATTTAGATGTATTAATGCCTCAGGATATGATTAACGCGAAACCGATTTCTGCTGCAGTTAAAGAATTTTTTGGTTCAAGTCAATTATCACAGTTTATGGATCAGAATAATCCACTGTCTGAAATCACACATAAACGCCGTATTTCAGCATTAGGTCCTGGTGGATTAACACGGGAGCGAGCTGGCTTTGAAGTTCGTGACGTACATCCAACTCATTACGGACGTGTATGTCCAATTGAGACGCCTGAAGGACCGAATATCGGTTTAATTAACTCATTATCTGTCTATGCTCAAACTAATAAGTATGGTTTTTTGGAAACACCTTATCGTTTAGTACGAGATGGTATCGTTACTGATGAAATTCATTATTTATCAGCAATTGAAGAAGGTAACTACATCATTGCTCAGGCGAATACTGTTTTAGATGATCATGGTTCGTTTGTTGAAGAATTAATTACTTGTCGTAATAAAGGTGAATCTAGTTTATTTAGCCAAGAGCAAGTAGAATATATGGACGTTTCAACTCAGCAGGTTGTTTCTGTTGGTGCTTCATTAATTCCATTTCTTGAGCATGATGATGCAAACCGTGCATTAATGGGCGCGAACATGCAACGTCAAGCAGTACCGACATTACGATCAGATAAACCATTAGTTGGAACAGGTATGGAACGTGTTGTTGCTGTTGACTCTGGAGTAACAGCCGTAGCTAAACGTGGTGGCACTGTTCAGTATGTTGATGCTTCACGTATTGTTATTAAAGTTAATGAAGATGAAATGCATCTTGGTAAATCCAGCATTGATATCTACAATCTTACTAAATATACACGTTCCAATCAGAACACTTGCATTAATCAGATGCCATGTGTTTCGCTTGGTGATCCGATTGAACGTGGCGATGTTTTGGCTGATGGACCATCAACAGATTTAGGTGAATTAGCTCTTGGGCAAAATATGCGTGTGGCATTTATGCCTTGGAATGGTTATAACTTTGAAGATTCTATTTTAGTATCTGAACGAGTGGTACAGGAAGATCGCTTTACTACCATTCATATCCAGGAATTAGCTTGTGTATCGCGTGATACTAAATTAGGGCCGGAAGAAATTACAGCAGATATTCCTAACGTAGGTGAAGCTGCATTATCTAAATTAGATGAATCAGGTATTGTTTATATCGGTGCAGAAGTAACGGGAGGCGATATTCTGGTTGGTAAGGTAACACCAAAAGGTGAAACACAATTAACGCCAGAAGAGAAATTGTTACGTGCTATTTTTGGTGAAAAAGCTTCTGACGTCAAAGATTCTTCACTGAAAGTACCAAATGGAGTATCCGCAACGGTTATTGATGTTCAAATATTTACGCGCGATGGCGTAGAGAAAGATAAACGTGCGTTAGAAATTGAAGAAATGCAGCTTCATGATGCAAAGAAAGACTTAACTGAAGAGTTGCGTATCTTTGAAACAGGTTTATTTGCTCGTATCCGAGCACTATTAACTAATAGCGGTATTGAAGGTGAAAAATTAGATAATTTACCACATGAACGTTGGTTAGGATTATCTTTAAATTATGAAGAAAAGCAAAATCAGTTAAAACAATTAGCTCAGGAATATAATCAGCTTAAAGCTGAATTTGAGAAAAAACTAGAGGCTAAGCGTCGTAAGATCACTCAAGGAGATGATTTAGCGCCAGGCGTATTAAAAATCGTTAAAGTTTATTTGGCAGTAAAACGTCAAATTCAACTTGGCGATAAAATGGCCGGGCGGCATGGTAATAAAGGAGTTATTTCAAAAATTAACCCTGTTGAAGACATGCCTTACGATGAAAATGGTAACCATGTTGATATCGTTTTAAATCCACTTGGCGTACCATCACGTATGAATATTGGACAAATTCTGGAAACTCATTTAGGAATGGCTGCTAAAGGTATTGGAGATAAGATCAATATCATGCTGAAACAAGAACGTAAAGTAGCCAGATTAAGAGAATTTATTCAGAAAGCTTATGATTTAGGAGATGATCCTCGTCAAAAAGTTGATCTAAGTATCTTTTCTGATGAAGAAGTTCTGAGATTAGCAAATAATTTAAAAAAAGGTATTCCAATTGCAACACCGGTCTTTGATGGTGCAAAAGAAAATGAAATCAAAGAACTACTGACTTTAGCTGAGTTACCAACTTCCGGTCAGATTACATTGTATGATGGTTGTACAGGCGAGAAATTTGAACGTCAAGTGACAGTTGGCTATATGTATATGCTAAAACTGAATCATCTTGTTGATGATAAAATGCATGCACGCTCAACAGGCTCCTATAGCCTAGTTACTCAACAACCGTTGGGTGGTAAAGCACAGTTTGGTGGTCAGCGTTTTGGTGAGATGGAAGTTTGGGCTCTAGAAGCATATGGCGCTGCTTACATCTTGCAAGAAATGCTCACCGTTAAATCCGATGATGTGAACGGACGTACTAAGATGTATAAAAACATCGTAGACGGCAATCATCAGATGGAAGCAGGGATGCCTGAATCTTTCAATGTATTATTGAAAGAGATACGCTCGTTAGCTATTAACATTGAATTGGAAGATGAGTAATAAATGATGTTGTAAAGCTTAGTCTCTATTTAGCTTTATAAAGTATCACACTGATTTAGGAGGGAGCAGCTAAAAACCGCTTCTTCTTCGTAGGTTTAACTCCGACAGGAAACTTTCCGTGAAAGACTTATTAAAGTTTTTGAAAACACAGACTAAAACAGAAGAGTTTGATGCGATCAAGATTACTCTGGCCTCTCCAGATATGATTCGTTCATGGTCATTTGGTGAAGTGAAAAAGCCAGAAACTATTAACTACCGTACATTCAAGCCTGAGCGTGATGGTCTTTTTTGTGCACGTATCTTTGGGCCAGTCAAAGACTATGAATGTTTATGTGGTAAATATAAACGATTAAAACACCGAGGTGTGATTTGTGAAAAATGTGGTGTTGAGGTCACTCAGACTAAAGTACGTCGTGAGCGTATGGGTCATATTGAGTTAGCTTCACCGACAGCGCATATCTGGTTTTTAAAATCATTACCGTCACGTATTGGTTTATTACTTGATATGCCTTTACGTGATATTGAGCGGGTACTCTATTTTGAATCTTATGTTGTGATCGAAAGAGGTATGACAAGCTTAGAGCTTGGGCAAATCTTAACTGAAGAACAATATCTTGATGCTTTAGAAGAGTTTGGTGATGAGTTTGATGCTAAAATGGGTGCAGAATCGATCCAATCTTTACTAAAAAATCTTGATTTAGAGCAAGAATGTGAAGTCCTACGTGAAGAATTAAATATAACTAACTCTGAAACTAAACGGAAAAAATTAACTAAGCGTATCAAACTGCTAGAAGCATTTATTCAATCTAGTAATAAGCCTGAGTGGATGATTCTGAATGTACTACCAGTATTACCGCCAGATTTGCGTCCGCTTGTTCCGCTAGATGGTGGCCGCTTTGCAACTTCTGATTTAAATGATTTATATCGTCGCGTTATTAACCGCAATAATCGTTTAAAGCGTCTATTGGATTTAGCTGCCCCTGATATCATTGTACGTAATGAAAAACGAATGTTACAAGAAGCAGTTGATGCACTGCTGGATAATGGCCGCCGTGGGCGTGCAATTACTGGATCAAATAAACGTCCTCTAAAATCTTTAGCTGATATGATTAAGGGTAAGCAAGGTCGTTTTCGTCAGAACTTACTGGGTAAGCGTGTTGATTACTCAGGTCGTTCTGTTATTACGGTTGGTCCTTATCTTCGCCTACATCAATGTGGTTTGCCTAAAAGAATGGCATTGGAATTATTTAAACCATTTATTTATGGTAAATTAGAATTACGTGGATTAGCGACAACGATTAAAGCAGCCAAGAAGATGGTTGAGCGTGAAGAAGCTATTGTCTGGGATATTCTCGATGAAGTGATTCGAGAACATCCAGTAATGTTAAACCGTGCTCCAACGCTGCATCGTCTTGGTATCCAAGCATTCGAGCCTATTTTAATTGAAGGTAAAGCAATCCAATTACATCCACTAGTGTGTGCTGCTTATAACGCTGACTTTGATGGTGACCAGATGGCTGTTCATGTTCCGTTAACTTTAGAAGCACAGTTAGAAGCGCGTGCCTTAATGATGTCAACAAATAATATTTTATCACCAGCCAGTGGTGAACCCATCATAGTACCTTCTCAAGATGTGGTACTTGGCTTGTACTACATGACACGTGATTGTATAAATGCTAAAGGTGAAAATATGATATTGTCTGGACCGAAAGAAGCTGAGCGGGTTTACCGTGCAGGCTTAGCATCATTACATGCTCGCGTTAAAGTCCGCATTACAGAAGAAGTTCATGATGGTGAAGGTAATATTAAAGTTGCAACTCGGTTAGTTAATACCACAATTGGTAGAGCTATCTTATGGATGATAGTACCTAAAGGCCTGCCATACTCATTAGTTAATCAACCATTGGGTAAAAAAGCTATTTCTAAAATGCTTAATACTTGTTACCGCATTTTAGATTTAAAACCAACCGTTATCTTTGCTGACCAAATTATGTATACTGGTTTTGCTTATGCTGCTCGTTCTGGGGCTTCTGTTGGTATTGATGATATGATAATACCAAAAAAGAAAGCTGGTATTATTGGTGAAGCTGAATCTGAGGTTGCTGAAATTCAAGAACAGTTTCAATCAGGTCTAGTTACTGCTGGCGAACGTTATAATAAAGTTATTGATATTTGGGCTGCAGCTAATGAGCGTGTTGCAAAAGCGATGATGGAAAATTTATCTACTGAAACAGTTGTTAACCGAGATGGGCAAAACGAGCAACAAGTTTCATTTAACAGTATCTTTATGATGGCTGACTCTGGAGCACGCGGTTCTGCGGCACAGATTCGTCAGTTAGCGGGTATGCGTGGTTTAATGGCGAAACCAGATGGCTCTATTATTGAAACACCAATTACCGCTAACTTCCGTGAAGGTCTGAACGTATTACAATACTTTATTTCAACTCACGGCGCACGTAAAGGTCTAGCTGATACCGCCTTGAAAACAGCAAATTCAGGTTATTTAACCCGTCGCTTAGTTGATGTTGCACAAGATTTAGTTATTACTGAGAATGATTGTGGTACTCACGATGGTATTTTAATGACGCCGGTTATTGAAGGTGGTGACGTTAAAGAACCTTTACGTGAACGCGTTTTAGGCCGAGTTATAGCAGAAGACATATTGGTACCTGGTACAGTGAATATTTTAATACCACGTAACACCTTATTAAGTGAAAAATGGTGTGATGAGCTGGAAGTCAACTCTGTTGATAGCGTAAAAGTACGCTCTGTTGTAAGTTGCGAAACTGACTTCGGTGTTTGTGCAAAATGTTATGGGCGTGATTTAGCACGTGGTCATATCATCAATAAAGGTGAAGCCGTTGGTGTTATTGCTGCTCAATCAATTGGTGAGCCTGGCACGCAGTTAACAATGCGTACATTTCATATTGGTGGTGCGGCATCGCGTGCTGCGGCGGAATCGAGTATTCAGGTACGTAATAAAGGGAATATTAAACTGATTAATGCCAAGTTTGTAAAAAATTCTGAAGGTCACTTGGTTATCACTTCTCGTAATACAGAATTGCGAGTGGTAGATGCATTTGGTCGAACCAAGGAAAACTATAAAGTTCCTTATGGTGCACACCTTAATAAAGATGATGATGTTAATGGTGGTGAAACCATTGCTAACTGGGATCCACATACCATGCCGATTATCAGTGAAGTTACGGGTATTATTCGTTTCTCTGATATGGCAGATGGGCAATCTATTATACGTCAGACAGACGAAATAACAGGTTTGTCATCAATTGTTATTCTTGATACAGCTGAGCGTGCTGCAGGTAGTAAAGATTTACGTCCTGCATTACGTGTTGTTGATACGAAAGGCAATGATGTATTAATTCCTGGTACTGATATGCCAGCACAATATTTCTTACCTGGTAAGGCAATTGTTCAATTGGATGATGGTACGGGAATTAATATTGGTGATACATTAGCTCGTATTCCACAAGAATCAGGTGGTACCAAGGATATTACCGGTGGCTTACCACGAGTTGCTGATCTATTTGAAGCACGTCGACCAAAAGAACCAGCTATTCTTGCTGAAATTAGCGGTATTATTTCTTTTGGTAAGGAAACTAAAGGTAAGCGTCGTCTAGTAATTACACCGATAGATGATAATGAATCATATGAAGAAATGATCCCTAAATGGCGTCAACTTAATGTTTTTGAAGGTGAGATAGTTGAGCGTGGTGATGTAATTTCTGATGGTCCGGAATCACCACATGATATTTTACGTTTACGTGGAGCACATGCTGTTGCTCGTTATATCACAAACGAAGTCCAAGAAGTTTATCGTCTACAAGGAGTTAAAATTAACGATAAACATATTGAAGTTATCGTTCGTCAGATGTTACGTAAAGTAACCATTGTTGATGTTGGTAGCTCTGAATTCTTGGAAGGTGAACAAGTAGAGTACGCTCGTGTTAAAATAGCGAACCGTAAATTAAAGCAAGAAGATAAAGTACCTGCCACCTTTAGTCGTCATCTTCTAGGTATTACCAAAGCATCTTTGGCAACAGAGTCCTTTATCTCAGCAGCGTCATTTCAGGAAACAACACGTGTTCTTACTGAAGCTGCAGTTGCTGGGAAACGTGATGAACTTCGTGGTTTAAAGGAGAACGTAATTGTTGGCCGCTTAATTCCTGCCGGTACAGGCTATGCATATCACCAAGATCGAATGCGTCGTCGTCATATAGTTAATGAACCTATTGAGTTATCACAAGTTAGCGCTGATGAAGCAACGGCTAATTTGGCAGAATTGTTAAATGCGGGTTTTGGTAACCTAGATCATGAATAATGCGGATTGAGATATAAAAATGCCCTCATTAAGAGGGCATTTTTATATCTCAATTATGAGAAAATTTGATAAATACACGCTATTATTTTATAACTCTATATATAGAGATTTTTACTTTTTTCTCAGTTTTCCAATTTAATAGCGTAAAAAATCATTTGATGCGGAAAGAAAAATATTTAATACATTAAAAAAATATAAAGAAAAGATATATCTTTCAAACTGTTCTACTGATCTAAACGCTTTAATCTACTATAAATAAAATACCATGAACTTACTTGAATTTTTAGTTTAATATAGTTATACTATATTTAATATCATGTATAGTCTAAAATAACTGTTGTAAATGAATAATGTTATCTAATTTCTTGTTTTCTCTTATAAAACAAAGAGGTATAATTTTCACCGCATAGTAACTCCGATATATTTTGTAGGTCTTGATCTAAGAGTTATTAGAAATTTAATGCATAATAATCAGACTATGGTTCCACTCTGATACTTCCTATATTACATAATTAAAAATTATATTACTAATTACCAGAAATTGAAATTTCTTTTTTAATTTATTAAAATCAATGTCTTATTTTTTATTCTCATGGTATCATATACTTACAATCTCTTATCTCTCATATCATAATGTATACATTAACGATACTCTACTTTAAGAATTGATCTAAAAGATATTAGCAAATTTTGCTGTATCACAATTGCACTACACTTTGATACTTTATAAATCTGTTCTCTATCCTTAAATTAAACATTATTTAATACAAGTATCAGAGTCAGGTTCCACTTATTAGATAATTTAGATTTTCTGAATAAACAAGAACATCTTAAGTAGTATTGAAGGGGTTGTTTTTGAACTACAGAGTTTTACCTGTTAACTTCATAACCTCACTGTCTCAAAATCAGATTCAATCAGATTCATTTTCTTATTGATACCCAATGCGCTAACTAGAGAACTCATAGAATGCTAGTAGTTCTTTTAATTACTTTCCATCATCCTTATCGATGGGATTATTTGCTGAAGATATTGCTAACGAATATCAAAGAGTTTATTAGCGGAATCGGACTCTCTGTTAGGCCAACCCTCCCGAAGATAATACTTAACTTTCGGTTGCATGTCTCTTTCAAGGAAGAGAAGAGAGCACATTAGCTTATTTTATGTAGTCAACAGGGTTGCTCTGAGTGTCTCCAGAAATATCTTTGCCATTGCATTCCGAAGCTAAAGGTATAGCCTTTCCATAAGAAAAGCTGGGAGATATAGTTTAATTAGGCTCTTGAAGCCCATTAAAAAGTTTGGCCAAGTTTCATTTCTGATTCTTAATAAGGATTTTCGACTGTAACGAACTTCTTATATTCATATTCAGTAAGGCTGATATAATCAGCAGGAAAAGGCAATCATCTTACCTAACAGGAGTTTATGGTCATTTCTAGTATATGGAGTTTCTGAATATCCTTGTATATTCTTCTGATTAATTTTATGAATTATTTCAATAATATATTTATAATATACCATGAAAGTCTATCCTATAGATATCTGCGAAACTAGATATTACTCTGAATCCCTTTGCATGAACTTATTCGTAATGATGATAGGGCAACTGATAGGCATCGCCGCTTGATGCGTAGATCTTGAAACTATAATTGCGATAACCTGCTCAACGAGGCCTTGTAAAGGTGATCCTCATATAGGCTGTATACCATAATAATTATTTTCGCTGTAAACTAAACAGGCAGGCATTGGCGATATTGAGATTAAAGTGCCTGAGATCAGGAATTACAGCAGTAATAAAGTATCCTTCAAAAGCTCGTTCCTGCCTTATCTGAAGCGTACAAAAAGCAGCAATAGTTGTTACTATAGTTATGTATTTTGTAAGATATCTTCTACCAATAATTTCATAAAACCCTGATAAAAGGATTCTTGATAAAAAGAATATACTCTCTGAGTACCATCAAGCAGGCTGAAATAGGGAATACCTTCAGGGGGCCACACCGTTAGCAATTACATCTGCGTAATTTAAGTGATACACTTACATTTATTCATTTCTAGATGTCATATACCAGAGCTTCTCAGGTAAGCTAATTCTCTTTTGCTTGCTACTTATTATTGAGGTCGACATTGCGCATAGACGCAAGGAGCTTATTGCAGCTTAAGATATCTATCAAGAATTAGATCGAACTTAGCTAAACTTTTTAATAGCTGGCGAGCGCGTTCTTAAATGCATCTTCAAAGCTTGATATGGGGATATAGTGCTTTGATTTTTAAAATTCAATAGTAAAGATATTCCTGGATATATAGTACAAACACTGTTGTGTACATAAAATAGCTAATCCACTGGTTTCACTTTCAAAAGGCATGCAACCGAAAGTCAAAACTTAAGCTGCAGGAGATTTTCGGCTAGCACAAAGATCTGTGATGTCGCTGATAAAGCCATTGATATTTTGTTGACAAGGTTCTTGGCGAAGGTTATATTCTTCAACAATGAAGAATCTATTGAAAGATTAAGAAGAATAGCTAGCATCCCTATGGATTCTTATCAGTGTACTGTGGTATCAATAAGAATGACGAATCCAGATTAAATTGGGTTTTATGACAGTTAAGCTTACGAGTTGACGTACGAAGCACTGTTTACCTCAAGAAAACAACCATTTCAATGGTGTTTCAGGTATTCTTGTCTGCTGATAAAACTAGAAACCAGATAATAAAATTGACCTTCTTACCATCTTGGTAAATAACATCTAATTTAAGGATGGAGAAGAGATTCACAAACCATTAGCCTATGATGGTACCCTGAACCATCATATACCAAATTACATATCAAATTTGCTAGTAACTCTTATTTAATGTAATAATTTTCTCCATAATTGCAACAGCCTTGACAGCTGGAAAGATGTAAGAGCATCTTCATAGTAGCCATATTTCTATTATATTTATATATTTATTGGCTTAATTAGTAATAATTGCATTCTATTTATAACCAATATTATCTATCATAATAAAAAAATCTCTAAAATAAATAGAGATATCAAATAACTTTTATTTTTACATATAACTTTAAATATTATATCAGTACTAAATATAGCACATTGTCCATATGAACGTCTTTGCAAAATTGTACAACTGGTAAAAAGTTAATACAAAAATACAACGTATCGTAAATGATATATTTAAAACGATCCATGAAGAAGGAAGTAGGGGTTTAGTCGAAACATAGGGGTTAATATTCATTAAAGAATTATTTCTATTGATGTTTTGGAATCTTGTAATGAAAATTACTACCTATAAATCCTGTTATCATAGAAATATCTGGTAAAACGAGAATTAAAGAAGGTTGCTTTCTATACCGGAAAAACGTACATTTCTCCATCATGCTAAATAAATCAAAATAAAAACCTTAAATATAAATAGTAATAATTTCAATTAGAAATTTAATGATCTACTTGCTATCTCTATTCAATATGAAATTGATCATCTGAATAGCAAATTATTAATTGACTATCTTTCTGTATTAAAATGTCAACATATTAGGAAGAAAATTAAAAAAATTTGAACGTCTAAAAACAAAAACAGCGAAATAGTAACTTTTCTATTTTTTAATAAAAGGATCTTTACGTGTCAAACTGTCTACGAATCATTTTTGCCGGCACCCCAGATTTTGCAGCACATCATTTAGCTGCCTTGCTTACTATCAAGGATAAATACAAAATTGTTGGTGTTCTAACGCAACCTGATAAACTAGTTGGAAGAGGGAGAAAACTCACATCAAGCCCAGTAAAAACGCTAGCCGAAAAAAAAAATATTCCTATTTTTCAGCCAACAACTCTAAAAATAGCAGAAAGTCAGAACTGGATTAAAAATCAACATGCCGATGTTATGGTTGTTGTTGCATATGGCCTAATTCTACCTGAAATTATATTAAATATGTTACCAATGGGCTGCCTTAATGTTCATGGTTCACTACTACCTCGCTGGAGAGGCGCTGCACCAATTCAACGTTCAATTTTAGCTGGCGATAAAGAAACAGGTATTACAATTATGCAAATGGATATTGGTCTAGATACAGGGGATGTGCTCTATAAAGTAAGTTGTCCAATTGAACTAAAAGATACTAGTGTAACACTGTATCAAAAACTTGCAAAACTTAGCCCTATTGCACTTCTGCATACTCTTAATTTACTCACTTCAGGTCAAGCAAAACCAAAAAAACAAAATAATACATTTGCTAACTATTCTGAAAAACTAAGTAAAGATGAAGCATTAATTGATTGGGCACTTTCGGCTGAACAAATTGAACGATGTATCCGAGCATTTAATCCTTGGCCAGTAAGTTACTTTATTATTGAAGATCAATATATTAAAGTTTGGTATGCTGAAGTTATTTATTATGATATTGAAGCATTACCGGGAACAATTTTAAGTGCTGATAAAACAGGAATTAAAGTGGCAACTGCAAAAGGTATTTTAAATATCTTAAAAATACAACCAGCAGGTAAAAAAATAATGTTAGCTAGTGATTTTTTAAACTCGCGTCACGGGTGGTTTGTTCCTGGCAAGATAATAAATTCACTATTTCAACTAAATTAAAAATAATTTTTATCTAGCATTTATAATTAGTAGACAATTATTTTAATATAGATAAAAATCTAATCTTAGAAGAATTTGTATCTAAGTTATTTTTAATTTTATTAAATCAAAACAAATTATTAAGCACTATATTACAAACTGGAAAAATATATCAGATAAAGATAAAATACTTTTATAATATAAGTGCTCAATTTTACTGTACTTAGAGAGTGTTACCATTATTGGTATAATTTATTCAAAAGTTAATAACTAAACTCTTAAAAAAAAGAACGCATTATTTATTATTTTAATATAATAGGAATTTACCAACTTTATTTTATTCATATTTTCGCAAAACTATATCAATGGCAACTATTTAAGATATTATCATACTGATTAATTTTCGTGGATAATTTCAATAACAGAGAGATATGCATTATGAAATCTTAGTCCTGCAATATCTCTAAAACCAGATATTACCGTGATTCATTTCATGAATGCATCCATAATCCTACTAGGAAGCTGATAGCATTATTGTTTAAGAAGGAGCTTAAAGTTATTCTGCTCAAAGATGTTCAACACCTTCTTGTCGACGAGTAGCTATACCAATCTACCCTAACGGTTCTTTACTACAGCAAAGAATACAAGATAAGTATTGGCAATATTGAGATTAAAGTACCAAAAGTTAAAGGGAGATTGCAAGCAGAAACAGAATTTATTTCAAAAGTTCATTGCTGCCGTCTTATTTAAAACGTGTAAAATAGCAAAGAATTTTTCCTATCATTGCTGTTATACAAATATCCATCCGTGTTTTTCACTAAGCTCTGTAAGCGCGCGCTTTTTGATAAAAACATATGATTTCTCTGTAGGGAGAAACCCCATTAGCAAACTGAAATAGGAATGACTTGAAGAGTACAGGCAATAATAGGCAGTTACGTAATTTACGAAATATGCCTAACGTTTATTTTTGGCCAATTGCATATATTGTTTTTCAGGTAAGCTGATCGCTTTTATCTTCTGCTTATTATCAACGTCAGTGCAGATGGACATAATGGGCTCGTTGCACAAAAAATGCTTATTGAAAATTAGAAATTCACTGAGCTAAACTTCTTAATTGCCTAACAGCGTGTAGAGATTAATATATTTCCTAGATTTATCTACGGAAGACAGTGCTCTTAGTTTTTAGAATACAATACCAAAGATATTCCAGTGTACGCAGTATCAATGTTATTGGGTGTATAAAAATAAACAGCTAATGTGATAGCTTAACCCTACAAAGACATCAAACACAGAAAGTTAAAGATGAGTTGCCAGAAGTTTGGCTAGCAGAGGAGAGTCGCAATTATACTAATAAAACCCTTGATGTTTTTTTACAAGGGTTTAAATAATATCCGACAACGATGAAAAGGCTCAAGAAAAGCGAGGAGAACGTCTGACATTCTATAAATTTATGTCAACGTATTGATCGTAAATAAGAGTAACAAATTTAATTGAATCAATTTTTAACGATAGTGAAGCTATAAAACTGATGCGAGAAGAATTATCGAAGCACTGCGGTTCGAAAAACAACTCTTTCAATAGGTATTTAATCTACTCCATTTTATTCAAAAAAAACTAAAATCAGCTGATAGAATGTTACCCTTAACCATAGGTGGCAACAAGATCAAATGCAAGGATGGAGAATAGGTTTGCAAAACGTCAGAACGGAACGTTATCCTGACCGTAATATTAGATTTATTGATAACTCATCATACTAAAACAGTCTCAATTTAAAGGCTTAGTTAAATAATTATTAAGATAATTTTAACGACAAAATAAATATTAAATATAAAAACCGATAATTATATAAATAATTTTATATATCATAAATGGCTATTAGAAAAAATTCAGTAGGTTTATTCTGCTCAATGAGCATAGATTATTGAAATCAATAATCAAAATTACCTATATGACTAAGAATAAATAAATTGTATCATTCTACTTATGATTATATAAGGCTATTAGCACAAGTAGGTATATATAGATACCAGTTTAAGTAATAATAGTAAATTCGCTATAAATTATAAAAACCATCTACGATTAACCAATTACTAAACTTTAACCAAAGTTGAATTATTAACCCTTAAATTATAATATATCCTTCATCTTTGCGCAGCTCCTAAGGTAGTAAAATAATTTATATACTAGAACTTATTCTGAAAGCGGATGTTTTAACGGTTGTAAACTAGAGTTATTAGGAAATCTGATATATTACGGTCAGACTACCCATCTACTATAATGCTTTATAAATCTATTCTTCATACTTAAATTAAATATTATTTATCATCAGGGTGTTTTAGCAAATTAAATCTCCTTAACTGGTTTTAGCTTTTCTGAGCTCATTGGAGTAAAATTTAGATGCTATAAATAGTTATTTTTTTTGAACTACAGTGCTTTGTGTGTCAGTTTCATATAGCCTTACTATTGCAAAACTCGATTCAATTGGATTACTCGTTCTTATTGATGCCAAGTGCGCTGACGGGAGGGGCATTATAGAATGCCAGACGTTCTCCTCGCTTTTCTTGAGCCTTTTCATCGTTGTCGGATATTATTAAAACCCTTGTAAAAAAACATCAAGGGTTTTATTAGTAAAATTGCGACTCTCTGCTAGCCAAACTTCTGGCAATTCACCTTTAACTTTCTGTGTTTGATGTCTTTGTATGGTTAAACTAGCACATTAGCTGTTTATTTTTATACACCCAATAACATTGATACTGCGTACACTAGAATATCTTTGGTATTGTATTCTAAAAACTCTAATGGCACTATCTTCCATAATAAATCAGGAAATATGGTTAAGCAGTATAAAACGACTCGCGGCTATCTAGAAAAACGGCTAAGTTTTCTTGTAATTCTTAATAAGCATCTTTTCAGTGCAAGGAACGAACCCCCTTTTTATATAGATGCGCACTGACGTTGATAATGAGAAGCGGGTAAAAAGTGATCAGGTTCCTGACAGGACGGCATAATGTTATTGGTAAAGAAATAAACGTAGGTGTATCACTTAAATTACGCAGCTACCATTACTGCACTCCTTCAAGCTATTTCTATTTCAATCTGCTAATGGTCTTAAGACAAAAGATCCATGTGCTTTTCACTGAAAATCGCTAAGAGTTTAATAAAAATCACCAACGGATGATCAGTTGACCGTTCATCAATAAGGCAGAATTCAGCATGTTGTTGTAACTGTTGCTTCAAGTTGAGCTAATCCTCAATGGTGATGCTTATCAGATCCTAGTGCAATTACCGATGAGTTCATACAAAGGATTAAAAGAGGGTATATCTGGTTTCACGAATATCTCTAGGAGAGACTTTTTCATAGCATATTATCTTTTATTTGTTAATATCATCCAGGGAATCAATTAGCTGGATACAGCAGGATTTCTGAAACTTCATATATCAGAAATGAGAATAACTCGATAAGTTATGAATAAAACGTATCTAAGAAAATCTTAATCGACTAAAATTACATGAAAGAGTTATTGTGGTGATGAACGTAGTAGATTAGTAGAATAGTTCTTGGATGCAAAATTTAATCTTCTATTGCTAACTGATATTTATTCTATAAGAATAATCATTCATAAATATCCAAATATAAAATGGTTAAAAAAATCAATAGATATACATTAATTAGTTAAATTACAATATGAGATTCTAAAATCTATCTGATATAGATCAATAAATAATGGCATTTTCTTGTTTATGCAACTTGCTCTATTTTACTGCATGAAATAAAGAACAAATCCAGAAATTTCTTTTTCTTCATCCTGATGCTTCTTTAAATAAGAATATGGGAACTAGGACAACAATATTACCTACTCAAAATGGGAGGATATCGGTTTCTTTTATTCTTCTTTAATAAAATATTAACATTACTGTTTTAAATAACACTCAATCTAGCAGTAAAATAAAAATATAATGAAAATTATTATATTAGGTGCAGGACAAGTTGGTGAAACACTAGCAGAAAATTTAGTTGATGAAAATAACGATATTACTATCGTAGATACTAATACTGAACGTTTACGCCAATTACAGGATAAATTTGACCTAAGAGTTGTCAGTGGGCATGGCTCATACCCTAGAATTCTAAGAGAAGCAGGAGCTAAAGATGCTGACATGCTAGTTGCTGTAACAAATTCAGATGAAACTAATATGATTGCATGTCAAATTGCTTATTCTCTTTTTAAGACACCAAATAAAGTTGCTAGAATACGTGCATCTGAATATATTAAAGAAACTAAAAAACTTTTTACACCTAATCATATACCAATTGATTATCTTATTTCACCAGAGCAGCTTGTCATTGATTATATTTACAAATTAATTCAATATCCCGGTGCACTTCAGGTTGTTAACTTTGCAAGTGGTAAAGTAAGTATTGTTGCAGTAAAAGCCTATTATGGAGGTTCATTAGTAGGAAACCCTCTTTTAAATCTACGCGAACATTTACCTCATATTGATACCCGAATTGCTGCAATATTTCGTCAAAATAGATCTATTCGACCACAGGGATCCACAATTATTGAAGCAGGAGATGAAATTTTTTTTGTTGTTGCCCCTGAATATATTCGTGCTGTTATGAGTGAATTACAACGACTAGAAAAACCATATAAGCGAATTATGATAATTGGTGGTGGTAATATTGGTGCGGGTTTAGCAAAGCAGTTAGAAAAAGATTACAGCGTTAAATTAATAGAACATGATCAAGAAAGAGCAACAGAATTAGCAGAATTATTACACGATACAATTGTGTTTTATGGTGATGCTTCTGATCAAGAGCTATTGGCAGAAGAACATATTGAACAAATAGATGTTTTTATAACACTAACTAATGATGATGAAGCCAATATTATGTCAGCTATGCTTGCTAAAAAAATGGGGGCAAAGAAAGCAATGGTTCTTATTCAGCGTTCTGCTTATATTGATCTTGTACAAGGAGGAGTCATTGATATCGCTATATCACCTCAACAAGCAACAATTTCTGCTTTACTAAGACATGTTCGTAAAGCGGACATAATTAATGTTTCATCCTTGCGTAAAGGTGTTGCTGAAGCAATAGAAGCTATTGCTCACGGTAATGAAAACACATCTAAAGTTGTTGGTAAAAAAATTTCAGAAATAAAACTTCCTCGAGGCACAATCATCAGCGCTATTGTTCGTGATAATGAAGTTATCATTGCGAATAGCTATCATGTTATTAAACAATATGATCATATTATTATGTTCATTACTGATAAAAAGCATGTTCCTGAAGTAGAAAAGATTTTCCAACCTAGTCCATTATTTTTATAAAAAATTTGATAAACATAGACTTATTAGCAATCTAGTGTATAACAATCAAGTTACGTTCTATTCTGATTCTCGTGAATCTGTTCTCATCTTTAAATTAGACGTTCTTTACAAGCATGATCCAATAGGGTTAAAAAACTCCTGAGCTGGTTCTAATCTTCTTGAGCAAAAGATAATCAGATTAAATACTATTAAAAGGTTGTTTTTGAATCATAGTCCTTGCACGTCGACTTCATAGTCTCACTGTTGCAAAAGCTAATTCAATCGGATTGATTGCTCTTATTGATGCCAAGTGCGCTAACGGGGAGTGATGGAATGCCAGCTGTTCTTCTCCATCTTTACTCTAACTTTTTATCGCTGGCAGGATACTCGCTAAAACTCCTTACCAATAAGACATCAAAGAATTTATTAGCGACATAATAACTCTCTGGTAGTATAAGCCCCCGAAGCTCACCTTAATTTTTAGTTACATATATTTGTGGAGTAAAATCAGTGCATTTAGCTATATTATATACTGAATAGGCGTTGTTCCTGCATATCCGGGAACATCTTTACTATTTCATTCAAAAACTAAAGGTTCTACTTCCGTAGAAAACTAGAGATGCGGTTAAATAACGTTACTGTAGACCATTAAGATGATAAACTCAGTTTGCTTCTGGTTATCGATAACCATCTTCGGATCGTAGCTAGCTTCTTACGTCCATGCAGTGATGCCCATAATGAGCAGCAGGAAAAAGCGATTATCTTGCCTTATATAACGGCATATATGTCATCGTCCCAGAAATAAACGTAGCGTGTATCGCGTAAATTACACAACTGTCATCGCCTGTATACTCTTCAAGCCATTCTTATTTCAGTCTGCTCATTGCGCTTAAGAAGAGAAATTACGTACTTTTCATCAAAAACTGCCCAATGATCTTAGTGAAAATCATGGGTAGAGATGTTTTACAGTTACAAATGATAGATAGTAACTTTTTGACGATTTTGCATCCCTTAGATAAAGGTAGGCGATAATAAGAAGTTTTAGAAACATACTTCGTTTCCGCTACACAATTTTCTAAATCTTAGGCATTTTAATCTTAAAACTGCCACAGCAGTTTATAATGATGTGTTATGGAAAATAACCATTACGGATAAAAATATGATTCTTAGACAAGTGGTGTTAACATGTTGTCTATCCATGACTTCAATCTCGGCAACTCCGGTAACTATCAGCTGCGTGGAACCATTACGTATGAGTTTATGCAAGGGATCTCAGGTAATATTTGATTTCTGGAATATCTGTAAGGTAGATTTTTCATAGCATATTATCTCTCTGTTATTAAAATTATTTATGAAATTAATCAGCAGGATATAGTAAATATCTCTAAAATCCAATATACCAAAATTTAAGTATAACTCTTAAATTAATGTTAAATTTGATTATTTTCATGGATGAAAATATTATCCCATTAATGTGTACAATTTACTCATATAAATGAAAAAATGATTTATTCTGCAATAAAATTGCTTGATGTAAAATAACATAAACTTATTATGTTATTCAATCTAAATTATTTTTATTTCTTAATATAAATATATTACAACCAATTATTTTATTACTAATAAAGAGAAAGAATTATGCTTATTTCTAGTATATGGAGTTTCTAAGATAGCTTACGTATCCTGTTCTGATTGATTTCATGTATGATTTCAATAACAGAGAGATGATATGCTATGAAAATTTTATCCTTACAAGTATCAGAAAAACCAGGTATTACCTATGATCCCTTGGATGAACTCATCTGTAGTCTGTCAGCTAGTTCATAGGCACCGCTATTAAAAATGATAGAAAACAGATCTATAAAGCATCAGAGTTGAGCCGAATCCTAATCGTCATACAGAAGATTTAATAATAACTCTAAATATATTAGTAACTAATTATTTTAAATAGCAATCATTAATTATAGTTCATTAATAATTAGTTAAAGTTTTCTATAGTTATTTTTATTCTTGATAACATTGATCGGTTTATAATTATTGATACTTTAAGTGGATTTTTCAATGAATTATTTAAAACATAGTTTTTCACGACGACGTCTTTTGCAGGGTGCGGTAGCTACTATGCTATTAAGCATCAGTCCATTGGGAGTAGCCTTATCTTCAAGTATAGTCGCTATTCGTATCTGGCCTGCCTCTAGTTATACTAGAGTAACGTTAGAATCGAATATCGCTTTAAAATATCGTCAATTTACTTTGTCTGTACCTGATCGTATTGTTGTAGATTTAAAAAATACGCAGTTAAATAATGTTTTACAAGGTATTAACCAGCAAATCAGTTCACGCGATCCTTATCTAAAATTAATTAGAGTAGGGCAATTTGATCAAAAAACAATTCGATTAGTTTTTGAAATAAAAACTTATGTTAATCCAAAAATATTTACTATTTTGCCTATCGCCGGTTTTAAACATCGCTTAGTTGTTGATTTTTATCCTGCTTCAGGTGTTTACACTGATGATGATCCGTTATTGGCACTATTAGTAGATTATAATAAAGGTAAATTAAATAATACGTTACCAGTTAAAACGAAAAATCTATATTATAAAGGAGCAAGAGATAAGCCGATTATTATCATGATAGATCCTGGTCATGGTGGAGAAGATCCTGGCGCTATAGGAAAGTATAAAACTCAGGAAAAAGATATTGTATTGCAAATTGCACGACGATTAAAAATATTAATTAATCGTGAATCTAAGATGAAAGTTTATATAACTCGTAATGAAGATGTATTTATTCCTTTAAAGGTTAGAGTCACAAAAGCACGAAAAATGCAAGCTGATTTATTTGTTTCTATTCATGCTGATGCATTTACTAATCGTAAAGCGAGAGGTTCTTCAGTATTTGCATTATCAATCATAGGGGCAACTAGTAATACCGCCCGTTATTTAGCGCAAACACAAAATAAAGCAGACCTAATTGGTGGCATCAGTAAAAGTGGTGATAAATATCTTGATCACACCATCTTTGATTTAGTTCAAACAGCGACCATTAATGATAGCTTAAAATTTGGTACAGAAGTGCTTAAACGGATGAGCAACGTTAATAAATTACATAAGAACATTGTTGATCAAGCGGGTTTTGCTATATTAAGAGCACCAGACATTCCGTCCATTTTGATTGAAACTGCTTTTATTAGTAATATTGAAGAAGAACGAAAACTAAAAACAGTAAAATTCCAACAGCAGATGGCAGAATCTATTTTTCGGGGTATTAATGCTTATTTTAAGAATGATAGAAAACTAGCTTTGCATTAAATAATTTAATTAATAAATATAAGTCTCTCTAGAAGACTAATCTGATATTGAATAAAAGATGGGATAGTTATTGGAGCCGAATTTAAACCGATAATATTCAGGTTATAAGTCTAATAAACTACCAAGCTGCTCCATCCCACGTCCGATAATGGCTTACTATACTCATGCATCAAGATCCGAATTTATACTAATTTCTAGTATATGTAGTTTCAGAGATTGTGTTATATTCTGCTGATTGCTTTCACAGATGATTTCAATATTATTAGGATAATATTCCATGAAAAGTCTAGACTTTAAAGGTATCTACAAAACTAGATATTACCTGTGATCCATTGCATGAATTTATTCGTAATACTACTGGTAGCTGATAGGCACTACTGTTGAAGCGGAGCTCTAAACCATGCTACGCAACATACTAAATGGCCGCATCTTGTTATCGCACGTAATGGTTAGTTGCTACAGCGAATCATACAGACTGATATTAGCAATATTGAACTTATAAAGATTAAGAATTGGTAACACCAACGGAATATGCTTCAACAGATCGTTACTGTCGCCTTATTTAAAACGTATAAAAGCATCGAAGATGTTTGCCACTTGCCTTATTGGAAAAGCATCTTCACCGCTGATTTTCACTAACCTCTAAGAGCGATTCTCTTGGTAAAAAGCAAATTTTCTCTCTTCATTTATATGATCAGCGATCAGCAGATTAAAATAACAATCTCTTGAATAGCATAGAGATTGGCAGATGCGTGATTTAAAACGATACATAATACTATGTTTATTTCTGTACTGATGGGATATATATATTATTTTGGTCAGAAGCAAACTGATCGTCTTTGCCTACTAATCATTATCGGCGACGTTGAGCATGGATATAAGGAGTTTATTGCGTTTGAAGATATTTATTAAGAGTCAGAAGCGAACTGAACTAAACTTTTTAATATCCTGCGACTGCAATAAGCTTAACTATATTTTCCAGAGTTTACTACTACGGAAGACTCTTCTCTTGATTTTTAGAATGCAATGCCAAAGATATTTTGGATATACAGCATCAATACTGTTAGTATATAAAATAGCTAATGTGCTAGCTTCACTCCCCCAAAAACATGTAACTAAAAGTTAATTGGTGAGTTACGAGAAATCTGGCTAACAAGCCTGCCATAATGCCGATAATAAAACCCTTAATGTTTTGTTACAAGGGTTTTAACGTATTCTGCAGTGATAAAGAACTGTAGAAAGATCGAGAAGAGTTCCTGGTATTCTACGATTTTTCATCACTCAGCCGCATTGGTCATCAATAAGAATAACGAATCAATTAAATTAACTTTTGCGCGATACTGAAATTATGAAGATGATTCGCGAAGCACTGTAGTTCGAAAAATAATTATTTTAATTGTATTAATCTGTTTTTTGTCTTTTCAGAAAAGCTAAAAGTTGCCAATAAGAGCATTTGAGCTGTTTGACATAGCAATAAACAATGTTTAATTTAAGGATGAAAACAGATTTATTAAGCATCATAGGCTAACTTAACCTAACTACCCTATATCAGATTTGTTAATAATTTCAGCTAAATATATCGATACAGAGTAATTTTAAGCTCTTGACAGAATAAAAATTGATTGTTTTGCAACCCCATATTTTATCATGCGCTCATTACATTGTTCAATCATACCATTCGTTTCAGAATAAATAGGCATCTGTGACGTGACTAAGTTGTTCTTCTATACCAAGCTTTATACATAAATGGTTAAATTCCTATTTTCCGGCGAATGAAAGTTTTTGAAGAGAAAAACGGCAGTCTGAAAATTTTCTTCCATTGTTCATAAGTACTACATGGATAACATATAGTGGGAGAATGTTGTTCGGTTAAGACCAGGTAATAAAACAATCAATCATTAACTGTGGTTTTTGATTTTAAAGCCGAATAAAACATATTGAGTTATACGATCTATGCATAAAAAAGATAATGTCGTAAATTTTTGTTTAGCATTTACAGAAGATATTTATATCTACGTACAGATTTAAACAGACGCGTAGCTTTTAAATACTTTATGACTTCTGGCTTCTGAAATTTTCTGCCTTATTTCATGTAAATTCTCCCTCTATTCTTGCATAAATAAGAGTTCAGATTAAATCCAGATTCTACTGGATTCAAAATTTGCGTACGACTTGCCAGCTCCTACTCCTAGAAGGAGTAGGAATAGACTTTTTTTAGAAAAACGTTACGACTTCCTGAGTAGTAAGATCGTTGTCAGCAACCAATGGGGAATAATATAGCTAAGATTCATTAACATTATCTCACTTTACTATTTAAAAACGGTAAATTTTAGATTCTATAACGCTTAGCAAAAAAGTAGATGTAGATTCTTGTTCTCCTGAAGAGGAGACCTGATTTAAGTCTTGTAGTTGCCATAATGATAGAACCCCATAATCATGATATTTTACTTTAACTATATCCCCTTAAGTAGCCATTATTTCATAAATATGGTTATGCAAAAGAGAGCCTATATAATGCTTTGGGACCAGGAACTAACTAGTTAGTCATTACGATTTATTAAAAAATGATGCATTAGAAGAATTAATAAAAATTTCTTAATTAAACACTTAATAGGGAAACTGATTTGATTGTCTGCTTAAATAAATATTTAGAAAAATGCAATAACAAGATTGAAAAGATTTCGATATGCTTAAATTTAAGATTTTATTAACAAATGATTACCTAATGATTTATTAAAAAATAAAAATTCACAAACTTTAAATTCAACAACAACGTTTTATATTGTTATATTATTTATATATAGGAAATCCTATATCCTAAATATTTCGATTATATCTGAGATTTTGATATTAAACTAAAAATTGTTAACATGCTCTTGGAATTAATTATAAGATATCTGCAATAACTGTATGGATTTCCGGCGACCATACACTACATTGAACTTGACCAATGTGCTTTTTATGAAGCAATAACATCACTAAACGAGATTGTCCAATACCTCCACCTATAGTTTGTGGCATTTGACCTTTTACCAACGCTTGATGCCATTCAAAAGACATTCTATCTTTATCACCTGTGATTGCTAATTGATATGTAAGTGCCTCCGTATCAACACGAATACCCATCGAAGAAATTTCAAATGCATCCTGTATTATAGGGTTCCAAACAATAATATCACCATTTAAACCAACATAACCATCACTATTAGGTGTTGTCCAATCATCATAATCTGGAGCACGTACATCGTGAACAAGGCCATTTGATAGTTTTCCTCCAATTCCAATAAGGAAAACTGCACCTAATTCTTTAGCTACTTCACGTTCTCTTCCTTTAGCATCAAGATCAAGATAGCGTTGTAATAGTTCTTCGCTATGAAGAAAATGAATTTTCTCAGGTAAAAATGGAACTAAATTAAATTCTCTACTAACTGCTTTTTCTGTTTCCTTTATTGCTTGATAAATTTTAATTACTGTCTGTTTTAAATAATCAAGAGAGCGCTCATCCTTAAGCATTATTTTTTCCCAATCCCACTGATCTACAAAGACAGAATGAATAGGTGTCAGAGGATCTTCATCAGGACGCAATGCTTTCATATAAGTATAAAGACCTTGACCAGGTTTAAAATCAAAACGACCTAAAGTTTTACGTTTCCATTTAGCCAATGAATGTATAACTTCAAAAATAGAATCTGGCATTGACTTTATTTTGACTTGTACTGCTTTTTCATAACCGGACAGGTTATCTTGAATTCCATCACCGATACGACTTAAGATAGGCGCTTGAACTTTAATTAATGCTAACTCTTTTTCTAACAAAAGCGAAAAAAAAGATTTAACAAAACTAATTTGTTGTTGATTTTTTATGAATAACTTTTTCATTTTTACTCCATAATCTGTAACATTATTGCTTTATCTTATAGATAAATCAATAAATTGATCATAAATTCAATATTTTTAATAAAAAATAACTATGATTTTTAATTTTCAAAATTAGCCTTTAAAAATAAACAATCTTTTAAATAGTATTTAAAATCATCAAAATTACCAAATCAATAATCTGGAGTGTAGCATCTTTTATAAACTGTTGAAATATATGACCTTATCATCTACGCTAAAATAACTAAATTTTACAAAAAGTCCTGGTAAAATACATATCTGGAATTATTAGTAAATCTGGTGTATGGTAGTCAGGATATCGATCTACTCTGATGTTTTGTAAATCTGTTCTCTATCTCTTAAATTAAATATTATTTCACCAGATTTAAAACCTAAAATCTCCTTAGTTAGTTTCAGTTTTTCTAAGCAGCTTGTAGCAGCTTAAATAACATTGAAAGGTTTGCTTTTTGAACTACAGCACTTCGCGCATCGACTTCATAGTCTTACTGTCGCAAAAGCTGATTTAATCGGATTGATTCTTCTTATTGATGGCAAGTGCGCTGATGGGGAAAGCATAGATGCTAGCCATTTTTAATTATTCTCCAATATCATCATCGCTAGAATAATATACTGAAAGCCTTGTAAATAAAACATTAATGGATTTATTAGCGGCATCGCTACCTCTCTGGTAGACAAAAGCATCCCTTCCCTTGCACAGAGCTCTCACCATTAACTTTCAGTGCTGCATACCTTTTAGAAATTAAGCTAATGCATTAGCTATTTTATGTAGTTAATGATGTTTGTTCTGCATGCTTGGAAACATTTTTTGCTATTATATTCTAAAATTAAGAGCACCTCGTCTTCCGTAGAAATCCTCAGAGATATAGTTAAGCTACCTGTTTTCAGGTCTACTGAGGAATTCGGCCTAATGAGCTTCTAACTCCCGATAAGTATATTCGATCGCAACGAGCCTCCTTATATTATACGGGGAGTCCACGCCGCTTTAACCAGCAGGTAAAGGTATCAGCTTTCCTATGACAAAGATGGTTATCTTATCATCCCAGAAATAAACGTAAATTTATCATTTAAATCATGCAGATACAATTCTGATGCTCTTCAAGGCATCGCTATATCAGTCTGCTGATAGAACTTGGAAAGAGATCACATAGGATTTACTGAGAAGCAGATTAATGATTCATGAAATCACCGATAGAGATGGCTTGTAGGTATAGGCTGCTAGTAAATCTTTGACGTTTTGTGCCATTCGGATAAAGCAGTAGGAAGGATCTATTAAAGAATATTCTATTCCATCTAATATCTCTTATCTTAAGCACTTTAAATACTAAGATAACCCATAGTGATTTGTATATAGTTAATTGTAGCAATTAATCATTACAGTTAACGGTATGCCATTCGTTAACGAGATCGCGGAACCATGAATTTGAGCACTACCTCAATGACAACACTACCAGTTTCCTTACATTATTACAAATAAATTCATGCAAAAGATCACAGATAATGTCTGGTTTCGTGAATACCTGCAAGGTAAACTTTTCATAATATATCATCTCTCTATTATTGAAATCATTAACGAAATTAATTAATAGGATAGATCACCATCCTCGAAACCCTATATGATAAAATAAGCATAACTGTTCTTTAATAAACAGTAATAAATAATTAAAACTATTTTAAATACAGATAGAATATTACTTTACTTATATTTAATTATGAATTTTTATTAAAGATTTTATTTAATTTAATAAATTTTATTTAGTTAAATATTGTCTATATTATAGCATTTTACTATTTATTTATATTTATTTATTTATTTAGTTAAAACTAAATAGAATATTTTAATTTTATATATTGCATTTTTAATTATATTTCGATAAATAACAGATTAGAATCTGATATAAGTTATGTTTATTTATTATAAAATAATAACAATTAAATAATAATAGATAGAATTATATAATTAATCTACCAATAAATTAATAACAGGCAAATTTATATATTTTATAATATTAATTAGGTTTAATTAAACTATAACTATTTACTTATAAATA